>JAIUNK010000031.1 GCA_020161845.1 Actinomycetota bacterium | reverse complement strand
CTACTTCAACCGGATTCGTCGGCACTCCTACCTGGATTACTTGACACCCCAGGAATACGAACTAGGATACAGAGACCTCAAACAATTGGCAGCTTAGATCCGCGTCCACAAAACCGGAAACACTCCAGTGCGCACCTTCCACCCCGTCCACGGCGAACAGCGCTACGTCGAACTCGACCCCGAACGGGCACCCCTCATCCAGCAAGCCTTCACGCTGTACGCCACCGGCGACTGGACCACCGGCACCCTCGCTGAGCACCTCGAAGCCCACGGACTGACCAGCCCGGCAACCGCCCGAACACCGTCAAGACCCATCGCCAAGAAAGCGCTCTACGGCATCTTGACCAACCCCTACTACCGCGGCGTCGTCACGTTCCAAGGCGTCGAATACCCCGGCACCCACGAGCCGCTGATCGACACCGAGACCTGGCTCACCGTCCAAGCCATGCTCGCCTCCAAGAAGAACGGCGAACAAACCCGCGTGCACAACCACTGGCTCAAGTCGACCATCATGTGCGGACGCTGCGGCTCGCGGATGGTTGTTCAGCACGGCAACTCCAAGACCGGCACCGTCTACCCCTACTTCTTCTGCAACGGTCGCAAGCACAAGCGCACCGACTGCCAGCAGAAGAGCGTGCTCATCCCAGAGGTGGAGGCCAGGGTCGAGGAGATCTACGCCCGCATCAGCTTGACGGCCCAGGATCGCGCCGAGGTCGAAGCCCAACTCCTGGACCACCTCAGCACCGCCCAACACGAGCAACACCAGCAGCGTCAGCAGCTCACCGACCGCGAAGCCAGACTCCACCGCGAGCAAGAGCGCCTGCTGCAAGCGCACTACGCCGACGCCATCCCCCTCGACCTACTTAGCCGCGAACAGAACCGCATCACCACCGGCCTGGCAGCCGTCCAGAAGGAGCTGGAGGCCCTCGCCCGAGACACCGCCACCAGCCACGCCCACATCAAGGCCGGCCTGGCGCTGCTGGAGGACTGCGCCGCCACCTACCGAGCTGCCCCCGATCACATCAAGAAGCTGCTCAACCAAGCCTTCTTCGAGAAGATCCTCATCAACCCCGAGACCCCATCGCGGCCCGCCAGCAGCACCGTCCAGGCCGTCGAGGAACTCACACCCCTCATCAGCACCATCACCGCCGCCAGGACCAGCCAAGCGCGGCCACAAAACCCCACATGCGAAGAGCCCCCCGTAAACGGGAGGCTCTTCGACCGGGGCAGAACGGACGAACCGACTCCGGGCATTCGTCATGCCCAGGGTTTTCGTCCGGCCACCTTGGTGGAGCTGAGGGGATTCGAACCCCTGACCCCCTCCATGCCATGGAGGTGCGCTACCAACTGCGCTACAGCCCCGCATCCTTGGCGATCGCTCGCGTGAGGACTGTGCGAGTTTATCGGTCGAGCACCCGCAAGCCAAATCCTCCCGGGCCCTGGCCCGGTCAGTAGCCGTGCGCCTCCCGCATCGGGCTGGCCAGCGAGGATGCCCGTCCGTTCCACAGCGACAGGCGCCACCGGACCGGCGTTTCGGTCAACTCCGCCCAGGCGCAGTTGCCGAGCCCGGCCAGGCACAGCCACGCCGTCTTCTGATCGATCTCGGCCAGGTCGGCCGCCACCGCTCGGGCGCACACCCCGTGCGTGACGACGAGCGCGGTCTCGCCGGGGGCCAGCGCGGCGATCAGCTCATCGACGGCCGGCCGCGCTCGACGTATCACGTCGGCCACCCTCTCCCCGCTGCCGCCGCGGGCGAGGTCCTCCCCCGCGGCCAGCCGCGCCTGGGCCCCCGGAAACGCGGCCTCGACGCCCGCGGCGTCCAGACCCTGCCAGGCGCCGACGTCGATCTCGCGCAGCCGGGCGTCGTAGCTCACCGGCAACCCGCACGCGTCCGCGACCACCTGCGCGGTCACCGCCGCCCGGCGCAGGTCGCTGGCCAGGACGCGGGCGAAGCCGTAGCCGGCCAGCACCGCCGCGGCCGCCCGGGCCTGGGCCAACCCCTCGGCGGTCAGTTCGGTGTCGAGATGGCCCTGCCAGATCCCGCCGGCATTGTGACTGGTCACCCCGTGCCGCAGGATCACCAACCGGCGCGGCGCCGGACTCATCGCGCGGGATCGGCGGCGGCCGAGGCCGCAGCGTCGGACGGCCCGGCATCGGCCGGCCCGGCATCGGCCGGCCCGGCGTCTGGCGGCCCGGCGTCTGGCGGCCCGAGCCGCAGCGGCACCGCCGGGCAGTCCCGCCACAGCCGTTCCAGCTGATAGAACGATCGCTCCTCCTGGTGCTGGACGTGCACCACGAGGTCGCCGAAGTCGACCAGCACCCAGCGGGCGTCGCGGTCCCCCTCCCGGCGGACGCGCTTGACTCCCGCCTCGTGCAGCTTCTCCTCGATCGAGTCGACGATGGCCCAGACCTGCCGCTCGGTCGGTGCCGAGGCGATCAGGAAGATATCGGTCAGGGCGAGATGTTCGCTGACGTCGAGGGCGACGATGTCGGTCGCGAGTTTGTCCTCGGCCGCGCTGGCGGCCACCTGGGCCAGCTGGCGGGAGTGCTCGGGAGCTGGCACGGGCGTGGGTCCTCCTGGCGGCTCAGAGAGCCGGACTCGGCACGATGAGGCCCGGCTGGGTCGGTGCGGGCCTGCTGGGGTTGCGATACAGACGGTACTTGCCGATGTATTGCACCACGCCATCGGGCACCAGATACCACACCGGCTCACCGCGGGCGACGCGCTCCCGGCAGTCGGTCGAACTGATCGCCATGGCGGGAATCTCGGTGAGCGTGACGCCCTCGCCGGGCAGGCCCTGATCCGTGAGGTGATGTCCGGGTCGGGTGACCCCGACGAAGTGCGCGAGCTTCCACAGCTCCTCGGCGTCCTTCCAGGACAGGATCTGCGCCAGCGCGTCGGCGCCGGTGATGAAGAACAGTTCGGCGCTGGGCCGGGCCTGGCTCAGGTCGCGCAGGGTGTCGATGGTGTACGTCGGGCCGTCGCGGTCGATGTCGACCCGCGAGACCGAGAATCGTGGGTTGGACGCCGTCGCGATGACCGTCATCAGATAGCGATGCTCGGCCGGGGCCACCATGGAGGTGTCCTTCTGCCACGGCTGACCCGTGGGCACGAAGACGACCTCGTCCAGTCCGAGCAGGTGCTGAACCTCGCTGGCCGCGACCAAGTGACCGTGATGGATGGGGTTGAACGTGCCACCCATCACGCCGAGGCGCTGGGCCCGCGCCTCAATGGGCGGAACCGTAGCCGCCCTGGGTCGGGTGGCCCCCCGGCCCGTGGTCGACGACGTCGGGCTGGGTCATGTAGGTGTGCCCCATGTTGCGGAAGGACCACACGACGCCCAACAGGATGAAGAAGATGGCCAGGGCGAGGGCGCCGTAGGCCCACGCCGGCATCGGCAACTGCCACACCGTGTGGCCACCGCCGTGGCCACCCTCCTCGGCGGCGAGGAAGGCGAAGGAGGTCATCGACATGCGGGCCAGCCTACCGGTCGGATCCGACGCCGGTCGCGATCGCGTCGCGCCGTGATGCGGTGGCGCCGACGAGGGGTGCCGCCAGTGCGCCGAGCGGCGGCTAGCCTGGGTCCATGCCCGCCCAGCACCCGCCGTACGACGCCTCGGCGGACCCGCTCGAGCTGACCGTCGTCGTGCCGGTCTACAACGAGGAGGAGGTGCTGCCGCTCCTGGTCGCCCGGCTGCGCCCGGTGCTGGAGGCGACCGGCGCGGCGTACGAGGTCCTGGCCGTCGACGACGGCTCCAGCGACGCCTCGCCGGTGCTGCTGCAACGGTTCCGCCGCGAGTGGCCCGCGTTGCGGGTGGTCCGGCTGCGGGCGAATGCGGGGCATCAGGCGGCGATCTCGGCGGGGCTGGTGCGCGCCCGCGGCCGGTACGTCGTGACGATCGACGCCGACCTGCAGGATCCCCCCGAGGCCATCGCGCGGATGCTGGAGGTGGCCCGGACCGAAGAGGTCGACGTGGTGTACGGCGTACGGACCGATCGCAGCTCCGACACGGCCTTCAAGCGCTCCACGGCGCGAGCGTATTACCGGGTGATGCGCGGTGTCTCCGGCCGGCACGTGGTCGACCAGGCCGGGGACTACCGGTTGATGAGCCGTGCGACGGTCGATGCGGTCAATGCCCTGCCCGAGCAGCACCGGGTGCTGCGACTGGTCGTGCCGACGCTGGGCTTCCCGAGCGCGGCGGTGCCGTATCAGCGGCAGGCGCGAGCGGCCGGTACGTCGAAGTACCCGCTGCGCACCATGATCGGCCTGACCCTCGACTCGCTGACCGGGCACTCGATGGCGCCGCTGCGGCTGGCCACCTGGTGCGGCCTGCTGGGTGGGGTGGCGGCCCTCGGCGTCCTGATCTATGCCCTCGTCGCGCGGGCCCTCGGAGCGGTCGTCGCGGGCTGGACCTCGACCGTGGTCGCGGTGTCGGCGGTCGGCGCGGTGCAACTGCTGTGCCTGGGCGTGCTGGGCGAGTACGTCGGGCGGATGTACACGATGATGCAGCGGCGCCCGACGTACTACGTCGCCTACGACTCCCTGGACGCCGACCGGGCCGCCGATCGCCGCTGAGTCCCGCCGAGCCCGCTGAGTCCCGCCGAGCCCGGTCAGACCCGCCCTAGCGGCGGATCTGACCGTCTCCGTCGACGATCCACTTGGTGCTGGTCAGCTCGGGCAGCCCCATCGGCCCGCGGGCGTGCAGCTTCTGGGTGCTGATGCCGATCTCGGCGCCGAAGCCGAACTCCCCGCCATCGGTGAATCGGGTGCTCGCGTTGACGATCACCACCGCCGAGTCGACCTCGGCGGTCCACTGTCGCGCGGCGGCCCGGTTCTCGGTGACGATGGCCTCGGTGTGGCCCGAGGACCAGCGGGAGACGTGCTCGATCGCCGCCTCGATGTCGGGCACGACCCGCACGGCCATCTCCAGACCGTGGTATTCGGTGGCCCAGTCCGCCTCCGTCGCCTCGGTCATCGGGACGGCGGCGGCGTCCGCGGCGCGCATCGCGTCCTCGTCGCCGTGCAGGACGACGCCCGCGCCGTGCAGCGCCGTCAGCACCTGCGGCAGGAAGCGGGCCGCCACGGCCTCGTGCACCAGCAGCGTCTCGGCGGCGTTGCACACGCTGGGGCGCTGGGTCTTGGCGTTCATGACGATGTCGAGCGCCTTGTCCAGGTTCGCGTGCTGGTCGACGTAGACGTGCACATTGCCGCTGCCGGTCTCGATGACAGGCACCGTCGAGTTGGTCACGACCGAGGCGATCAGCTCGGCACCGCCGCGGGGCACGATGACGTCGACCAGCCCCCGCGCCCGCATCAGCGAGGTTGCCTCGGCGTGGTCGCCGTCGAGCAGGTTGACCGCGTCCTGCAGCAGCCCGGACCCCTGCAGCGCCCCGCGCAGCACCGCCACCAGGGCCCGGTTGCTGTCGGCAGCAGCCGAGCCGCCCCGCAGGATCACGGCGTTGCCGCTCTTGAGCGACAACGCGGCCGCGTCCACCGTGACATTCGGCCGGGCCTCGTAGATCATCCCGACCACCCCGAACGGGACGCGGACCTGATTGATCTGCAGTCCGTTCGGCATGGTCGAGCCGCGCACGATCTGCCCGACCGGATCAGGCAGCGTCGCGACCTGCCGGACGGCGTCGGCGATGGCCCAGACCCGGTCCTCGGTCAGCCGCAGCCGGTCGACGGTGCTCTCGGAGGTGCCGGCTGCCCGGGCGCGCTCCACGTCCCGCGCGTTGGCCTGAAGGATCTCGCCCATGTGCGCCTGCAGAGCGTCGGCCATGGCCTGCAGGGCCCGGTCCTTGTCGGCGGTCGTCGCGATGGCCAACCGTCGCGCGGCGCGCCGGGCGGCCGAGCCGGCCTCGGCAACGGTGGGGACCAGCGGTGCATCCCCGCCCGCGGCGGGGGCGGCCGGGCCCTGGATGGGGTCGGCCTGGCTGTCCTCCCGGGTGATCAGCAATGGCCCGGTCATCGGGTCGGCGAGGCTGCCGGCGGGACTGTCGGTGCGGCGGATCATCTTGAGCATGAACGGCTCGAACCCGGACCGCTCGTAGAGCCGTTGCGCATCGTCGTTGACCGCGAGGACGTCCAGCGACCAGAACGTGATCTCGCGCTTCTCCAGCTCCCTGCGGCAGGCCTCGATCAGCTGCGAGCCCAGTCCCTCGCCGCGGGCCTCCTCGCTGACCGCGAGCGACTCCAGCTCCCCGAACCGCTCCCCCATGTCGAAGGTCGACCCCGACGCCGTGAACTTGACGGCGGCATAGCCGACGAGCTTGTCCTGCTCGGTGTCCGTGGCCAGGAAGATCATCCCGGCGCCCTCGTTGAGCCACTGGTGGTATTCGTCGTGCCGCCGGGCCCACCCCTCCCCGGGATCGCGGACCGGCAGGTCGGCGGGGCTGAGCCGGACGTAGGACTGGATCATCGCCTTCCAAAACGGCTTGACCCGAGGCAGGTCCCGAATGTGCGCGCGCGCGATCTGGTACGGCATAGCTTGACGCTAGCCCGCCCCGGGCGGCTACACCAGCACGAGGTAGTCGCGATTGACCACGTCGCGAGCATATTGCGGGCCGAGCACCTCGCCGAGCCAGCGGGTGCTCCGCCCGAGCAGCCGCGGCAGTTCCTCGCTGGAGTACGCGACCAGGCCGCGAGCGATCGGCGTCCCGTTGCGACCCATCAGCTCCACCGGCGCGCCCTCCGTGAACTCGCCCTCCACCGCGACGATGCCGGCGGGCAGCAGCGAGGCGCGACCGCCGAGCACCGCCTGCACCGCCCCGTCGTCGAGGATCAACCGGCCCTCGGGCTCGCTGGCGTGGGCCAGCCAGAGGCGTTTGCTGGAGGGCCGCCGGCCCCGCGGTGCGAAGACGGTGCCGGTGTCCTGCCCGGCCAGGGCCGCGGACACGTGTCCGGCACCGGCCAGCAGCGTGGGAATGCCGGCGCCGGTGGCGATCCGGGCCGCCTCCACCTTGGTGACCATGCCGCCGGTGCCGACGCCGCTGCCGCTGCCCCCGATCCGCACCCCGACGAGGTCGCCCTCGGCGCCCACATAGGGCAGCCGGCGGGATCCGGGTTCGCTGGGCGGGCCGTCGTACAGGGCATCGGTGTCGGTGAGCAGGACCAGGCCATCGGCGTGCACCAGGTGGGCGACCAAGGCGGCGAGCCGGTCGTTGTCGCCGAACCGGATCTCGTCCGTGGCCACGGCGTCGTTCTCGTTGACGACCGGGACGACCCCCAACCGGAGCAGCCGGGCCAACGCGCGCCGAGCATTGACATAATGTTGGCCGCGGTTCAGGTCCGCGGCCGTCAGCAGCACCTGACCGGCGGTGAGCCCGTGCCGCCCGAAGGCATCGGTGTAGGCCGCCACCAGGGCGCCCTGCCCGACACTGGCCGCGGCCTGTTGGGTGGCCAGATCTCGCGGCCGAACCGCCAGGCCCAGCGGGATGATGCCCGCGGCGATGGCCCCCGAGGACACCAGGACGATCTCCGCCCCCGCGAGGCGTCGGGCAGCAATCGCGTCGGCGATGTCGCCGAGGCGGCCCCGGTCCAGGATCCCGTCCGCATTGGTCAACGACGAGGACCCGACCTTGACGACGAGGCGATGGGCGGTGCCGATCGCGGCCCGTACGGCGTCCGCCCCGTTCTCCTGCGAGGTCACTGCCTCAGAATAGGCGACGGACGGCGGGTGACGAACGGCGCGCCCAGCCGTGCACTGGCCACCGTTCGCCGCAGCGAGTCGCAGCCGAGTCGCGGCGAGTCGCGGGTGCGGACCTAGCGACGCCGGGCCGCCACGTAATCGAGGGCACGATCCAGAACCGCGCCCGTGAACGGATTGCCGGGCACCTTCAGCGCGGCGATCCGCTCACTGGTGCGCAAGAGATAGCTCAGGGACACCAGCACGTCCGCGGGCAGCAGCCCCTTGCTCCGGTCGACCGCCAACTGCATCGCAAAGGCCGACAACGGGCGATCCAACGACGTCTGGCCGACCCCGATGTCCTCACCGGTGGCCGCCTTGATGAGCCGCCGATCGTCGGGCGTCAGATGGTCCAGATCATTATGTCGTCCCGGCGTCCGATGACCGGCCGGGGCGTTGGGGGCCCTCCCTCTCGGAGGGGTGCTCAGTGCGGACATGCATGGCGACATTCCTGGCGTCGGTCTGAATTCGTCCTGGGTTTGACGACGTTCCGGAGGATAGTGAGCGTAGGCAACGATCCTGGGGCAGCTCAAGCCGACGTGCGTCTTATGGACCGACTTCTCGGTGAACGGTCAACGACAGCGCACCCGCCGGCCACACCGATCCGAGCCGGCGTCAGCTCACTGACCTCCGGGATCGACCCAGTGCCCCGCTGCTCGCTCGGCCGCCAGCTCCTCGCGAGCGGCCTGCTTGGCGGCACGGCGTACGTCGTAGTCCTCGCGCTTGGCCCCCCGGGTCGGCCGGCTCCGTTCGTCCAGGCGCGGATCCGTGCCACGTCGGCCCAGCAACTCGGCGCCGGCCGCCATCGTCGGCTCCCAGTCGAAGACCACCGAGTCCTCTTCGGCGCCGATCAGCACCGTCGACCCGGCCACGGCGCCCGCCGCGAACAACGCCTCCTCGACGCCCGCCCGGGCCAGCCGGTCGGCGAGATAGCCCACCGCCTCGTCGTTGGTGAAGTCGGTCTGGCGCACCCAGCGGGCCGGCCGCTCCCCGATGACCCGGTAGGCCGCGCCGTCGGCGGTCTCCACCTGCCGCACCTCGAAGCCCTCGTCGTCGACGGCCAACGGACGCACCACGACCCGCTGCCGCACCGCCGCGGACTCGTCCTGGGCGCGCTCCTCGCGCGCCTGCGCAACGTGCCGGGCCAGCGCGAAGGAGAGTTCCTTCAGGCCGGTCCGTGCGACCGCGGAAACGATATGCACCTCCAGGCCGCGTTCCTCCAGGTCGGGCCGCACGAGTTCGGCCAGCTCGAGAGCCTCGGGGACGTCGGCCTTGTTGAGCACGACGATCCGGGTGCGCTCGGCGAGCGGTCGGCCACCCAGCGCCGCGTCGGGGACGTATTGCCGCAACTCGTGCTCGATGACGTCCAGATCGGTCAGCGGATCGCGGCCCGGTTCGAGGGTGGCGCAATCCACGACGTGCACCAGCACGGAGCATCGTTCGACGTGGCGCAGGAACTCCAAGCCGAGGCCCTTGCCCTCGTGGGCGCCGGGGATCAGGCCCGGGACGTCGGCGAGCGTGAACCGCTGCGAGCCGGCGGTGACCACGCCGAGGTTCGGCACCAGCGTGGTGAACGGGTAGTCGGCGATCTTGGGGCGCGCCGCGGACAGCACGGAAACCAGGGAGGACTTGCCGGCGCTGGGGAAGCCGATCAGGGCCACGTCCGCGAGGGTCTTCAGCTCGAGCACGATCTCGCGCGCCTGGCCCGGCTCGCCGAGCAGGGCGAACCCGGGCGCCTTGCGGCGCGGGCTGGCCAGCGCCTTGTTGCCCAGCCCGCCCCGGCCGCCGCGGGCTACGACGTACTCGCTGCCCGGACCGACCAGGTCCGCCAGCACGTGCCCGGCGCGGTCCTTGACCACGGTCCCGTCCGGGACCGGCAGCACCAGGGGCTCGCCCTGACCGCCGTTGCGCTCGTCCCCCTCGCCGGGACGCCCGTTGGCCGCCCTGCGGTGCGGACTGTGATGGTATTCGAGCAGGGTCGTGACCTGCGGATCCACCCGGATGACGACGTCGCCGCCGTGCCCCCCGTTGCCGCCGTCGGGACCCCCCAGCGGCTTGAATTTCTCCCGGTGCACCGAGGCGCAGCCGTGTCCACCGCTACCGGCGGCGACGCTCAGGCTCACCCGGTCGACGAAGTTCACCGCCATCGGACGGGCCTCCTTTCGCGCCTCGTAGGCAAACACGAACGAGGGATGGGCGGTTGTGCCCATCCCTCGTGCCGTGATCGGCGAGCAGTCAGGCCGACTGCCCGGCCGGAACGATGTTGACGGTCTTGCGGCCGCGCTTCATGCCGAACTGGACGGCGCCCGCAGCGAGCGCGAACAGCGTGTCGTCGCCGCCACGGCCCACGTTCTCGCCGGGGTGGAAGTGCGTGCCGCGCTGCCGAACGAGAATCTCGCCGGCGTTGACGACCTGGCCGCCGAAGCGCTTGACGCCCAGGAATTGGGCGTTGGAGTCGCGCCCGTTGCGCGAGCTGGAAGCACCCTTCTTGTGTGCCATGTCCGTGTCTGCCTTTGCTGTCGGTCGATCAGGCGGTGTGCGCGGCGGGCCCTCAGGCGTTGATCGCCGTGACCTTGATCTGGGTGGTCGGCTGGCGGTGCCCCTGGCGCTTGCGGTAGCCGGTCTTGTTCTTGTATTTCAAGATCGTGATCTTCGGGCCCTTGGTGGCCTTGACGATCTCGGCCGTCACCGTGACCTTGGCGAGCTTGGCCGCCTCGGTGGTGACGGTATCGCCGTCCACGAGCATCAGGGGGGTGAGGTCCACGGTGGCGCCGGGCTCGGCGTCGACCTTGTCGACGATGAGGACGTCACCGACGGACACCTTCTCCTGGCGGCCGCCGGCGCGAACGATCGCGTACACGTTGAACCCACTCTCTTTGACGCTGCAGTGATTCGGCGCCTCTGCGACCGGCCCGTCGACACGGGAACACGGTGGGCGCACCGACGCCCTAGCTTACGGGACGCCGCCGAGCAGACCCAAATCCCCGCGACGGTCGCGGTCTCGTGGGCGTCATTCCTCCTCCGAGCCCGTCTCGGCGCGCCGCGGCGGACCGGCCGGAGCCGAGACCCGCCCGCGCCGGCGCCGCCCCCGCGCCGGGGCGGGGGTGTCCTCGACCGCCGGCTCGGTGGCCTCATCGTGTGCAGGCTCGGTGGCACTGTCCGGCACGGACTCGGTGGCACTGTCCGGCACGGACTCGGTGGCACTGTCCGGCACGGACTCGGTGGCACTGTCCGGCACGGACTCGGTGGCACTGTCCGGTGCGGGCTGCGCGGCGGGGCGCAGGGCTGCGGACGGTACGTCGTCCGCTGCGGGCCAGCCGAGGCCGGTCGAGCGGCCCAGCGTTTCGTGCTCGTCGCCGTCCTGCGGCCAGCCCATCGGACTGCCCGGCACGGCCGCTTCCGGCGTCGCCCGACCCGGCTCGTCAACCAGGCCGACCTCGTCGACCAGGCTGCCGTCGTCGGCCGGCTTACGGTCGTGGTGCAACGCCGCATACGCCGCGGCGGCGATCTGTGCCGGCGTGGGCCCGTTCGGCTTGGCCGGCTCTGCGGCGCCGCTGCGGCCGGAGCCGGCAGCGGGGTCAGATCCGGCCGCCCCGCCCGTTCCCCCAGCTCCCGACGAGCCGCCCGGGCCGCCTGCGCCGCTCGAGCCGCCGGCACCCGACGAGCCAGCCGAGCCGTTGGCACGGCCCCGGCGGCGTCGACCGCTCTGGTCCTGGACGGGCGCGGGGGCCCGGTCGACCGGGGTGGTCGAGACGATAATGCCGCGCCCGCTGCAGTGCTCGCACGGCTCGGAGAAGACCTCGATCAGGCCCGCGCCGACCCGCTTCCGGGTCATCTGCACCAACCCCAGCGAGGTCACCTCCGCGACCTGATGCTTGGTGCGATCCCGGCCCAGACACTCCAGCAGGCGGCGGACGACGAGGTCGCGGTTGGCCTCCAGGACCATGTCGATGAAGTCGATGACGATGATCCCGCCGATGTCCCGCAACCGCAGCTGCCGCACGATCTCCTCGGCCGCCTCGATGTTGTTCTTGGTGACGGTTTCCTCGAGGTTTCCGCCGGCACCGACGAACTTGCCGGTGTTGACGTCGATCACGGTCATCGCCTCGGTGCGGTCGATGACCAGCGAGCCACCCGAGGGCAGCCACACCTTGCGGTCCATCGCCTTGGCCAGCTGCTCGTCGATGCGATGCGCCGCGAAGACGTCGCCGGTGCCGGTCCACTTGGCCAGCTTCGGCGCGAGGTCGGGCGCGACCGAGCCGATGTAGTCGTTGACGGTGGCCCAGGCCTGTTCGCCGGCGACGACCATCGAGGCGAAGTCCTCGTTGAAGACGTCCCGGATCACCCGGACGGTGAGGTCGACCTCCCCGTGCAGCAGCACGGGCGCGTTCCCGGACGCGGCCTTCTTCTGGATGCCCTCCCAGATCTTGGCCAGGCGCTCCACGTCGGCGCGCAACTCGGCCTCGGAGGCACCTTCGGCCGCGGTCCGCACGATCACGCCGGCGTTGGCGGGCACGACGTCCTTGAGGATCTGCTTGAGCCGGGTCCGCTCGGTGTCGGGGAGCTTGCGGCTGATTCCGGTCATCCGGCCCTCGGGCACGTAGACCAGGTAGCGGCCCGGCAGGCTCACATGACTCGTCAGGCGGGCGCCCTTGTGGCCGATCGGGTCCTTGGTGACCTGCACCAGGACGCCCTGGCCCGAGCTGAGGGCGTTCTCGATGCGCCGAGACTTGTGCGCCTCCAGCCCGGCCGCGTCCCAGTTGACCTCGCCGGCGTAGAGCACCGCGTTGCGCCCCTTGCCGATGTCGACGAACGCCGCCTCCATGCTGGGCAGCACATTCTGAACCCGACCGAGGTAGACGCTGCCGGCCATCGATCCGGACTGCGCGGAATCGGCCTTGCTGACGTAATGCTCGACGAGGACGCCGTCCTCCAAGACCCCGATCTGGGTGCGTTCGCCGTCCTGGCGCACCACCATGACCCGCTCGACGCTCTCCCGCCGGGCGAGGAACTCGGCCTCGGTGATGATGGTGCGGCGCCGGCCGGCCTCGCGGCCCTCGCGGCGGCGCTGTCTCTTGGCTTCCAGGCGGGTGCTGCCCTTGATCCCGGTGGCCACGTCGCGGTCTCGACGGGTTTCCCGGACCCGGGTCACGGTGCCGGGCGGGTCGTCGCCCTCCGCGGCGCTGCCGCTGCGGCGGCGACGGCGGGTCCGGCGGCGTCCGCTCGGCGCGTCCTCGTCGTCCGCGCTGTCGCTCTGCCCGTCCTCGGCGGCATCCGAGGCGTCGCTGGCCGCGTCGCCCGCGTCGGTCGAGGTCGCGCCGCCGGCCTCGGCGGCGTCCTCGGCACCGGTCCGGCGCCGACCCTTGCCGCCACGGCGACGACGGCGCCGGCCCCCGTCGCCGTCGTCGTCTTCGGTGCCCTGGTCCGCGTCCCGGCCGGGGTCCGCGTCCCGGGTGGGGTCGCTGGCGTCCTCGCCGGGTCGGTCGTCGGCGCCGTCGGCGCGGGCGAGACTGACGGCCTGCGCCTCGGGATCGGGGTCCGGTGACCCGGGGCTCTGCTGGGGAGAACTGGCGCGACGGCGCCGCGGGGCCGCAGTCGCGGCCGCCGGATCCGGGGCCTGGAACAACAGTCCGAAGGTCGGCGCCACCGTCGGGGCCTGGTCCTGCGATCCGGCCTGCTCGGCCGCGGCGAGAAGGGCCGCACCCTCCGCCACCAGCGCCTCGGCCTCCGCCTCGGTCAACTCGGTCACGAGGAGGTCGGACACCGGCGCGTCCGGCGCCGGGGTCGGGGTGCTGGCGGGTGCCGCCGCCCTGCGGCGGCTGGCACGCTGGCGCGGGGCGGGTCGGTCGGCGGTGGCCTCTGCCGCCGGGGCGGCCTCGGCGGTCGCGACGTTCTGTCCCGTCGCGTCAGCGGGGCTCGTCTCGGCGGCGGGACCTGTCTCGACGGCGGGGCCCGCTTCGCCTGCGGCGTTGGCCGCGGCAGCCGGCGCGGCCGCCTTCTTGCGCGGGGCCCTCTTGCGCGGCGCCCGCGCCGGCGCAGCCGCTGCGGCCGAGTCCTCGACGGGTGCCGCGCTCGCGATGCCCTGGGGCGAGCCGTTCGCGTCGTCGAGAGCCCCCGCCAGGGCTGCGGTGTCATCGGCGGCGCCTGCGGGCGCTGCGGTGTCGTGGGCGGCGCCTGCGGACGCTGCGGTGTCGTCGGGAGCGGCTGCCGGGGCTCCGGTACGACGCGAGGCCCGCTTGCGGGCCGGGGTCCGGGTGCGCCGGGCCCCGGATGCGGCGGCCTCCGGTGCGGCGTCATTGGGCTGCGCAGGCTGCGCTTCCATGGGGCTGGTGTCTTGGTCGGATGCCATGGACGGCGTCCTTTCCACGGTGTCTCGACGGCGCCCACGCCCCTGAAGTTCTGCGCCGCCGCACACTGTGCGGTCGAAGCTCGACGTCGGCGCGGATCGCGCCAGGCGACGGAAGTCACGGGCTTACATCCGACCCGGCTCGCGCACGCGCGGCACCGTCTCGAATGCCGATGACATCACTGCACGGCGACCAACGGATCGGCCACCCCCGCGTCCGTCAACGGCCCCTGCGCAAGCCGAGTCACCAAGGGTGGCGACGGAAGCGTCAGATGAGCGTAGGTCCGCAACGCGGTCAGAAAGTCATCGGGGCGTACGACGGGCGTGGTGTGCCGTACGACCACCTGCAGTATCGCACACGGCACCTCGGCTGCGGTCATGACCTCCATCCGCACCGTGGCGGCGCGCACGTCGATGCCTCTGGACCCGGACTTCGTCATCCGGGTCACCTCGGCCGTGTCCAGTCCCAGGAACTCGGCCCTGGCCGCCGCGGCGGTCGCCACCGCAACGCCCGGGAGCTCGAAGCGCCAATGGCTGGCCTGCAGCAGGTCGCTCAGCGAGGCGCCGCCGCCCAGGCCCACCTCGACGACCTCCAGGACGTCCAGCCCCACCGGCAGCGCCGCGTCCAGCGCCCGCCGTACCGCCTCCGGGTCCACGCGCTCGACCAGCGCGATCTCGACGTACTCGGCCTCGCTCGCCGTACCCGTCGGCGCGGCATTGGCGTAGCTGATCCGCGGGTGCGGGTGGAACCCCGAGGAGAACGCCGTCGGCACCGCGGCCCGCCGCAGCGCCCGCTCCAGGGCGCGTTGGAAGTCGCGGGTGCTGGAGAACCGCAGCCGCCCGCGCTTGGCGTAGCGGAACCGGAGCCGCTGCACCGGCGGGGCGGCGGGCGGACCGGGGGGTACGCGGTGTCGGGCCATGGGACGAGAGCCTACGGCGGCCGGTCGGCCGCGGCGCGCCTCCCGCCAGCCAGCGCCGGCCAGCCAGCGTCGGCCGGCTGCGGCACCCCTCCGGGTGGCCCCCTACGTCCACGGTCGCAGGCCGGGGTCATGCCGCCGGCCGATGCGCGCATATGCCGCCGCTGGCGAACCTGGCGGCATGGTTACCGAATCCAGGCCTCGAATCTCCGCGCGAATCACCGCGCCGGCCACCGCGCCGACCACCAAGCCGCGCACCCCTGACAGCACCCCCACTGCAGTGCCGTCCGCCCTGTCGGGCGCCGGCCTGGTCATGAGCTACTCCGCCCACGAACCGCCGGCCCTGCGCGGCGTCGACGTCCGGATCGAACCCGGCGAGCACGTCGCGATCATGGGACCGTCCGGCTCGGGCAAGACCACGCTGCTGCACGTCCTCGCCGGGATCGTGCGGCCGACCGCCGGCCAGGTGTGCTGGCGCGGCCGGGACGTCGGACGGCTGCGGGACGCCGAGCGGACCCGACTGCGCCGGACGGATTTCGGTTTCGTCTTCCAGTCCGGGCACCTGCTGCCCGAGCTGCACGCCGTCGAGAATGCGGCGCTGCCCCTGCTCGTCGCGGGCACCCCGCGCGCGCAGGCGCAGGCGCTGGCCGCGTCGTACTTCCCCGTCCTGGGCCTGTCCGGGCTGGAGGGGCGGCGACCGGGCGAGTTGTCCGGCGGCCAGGCCCAGCGCGTGGCGATCGCCCGGGCGCTGGTCACCTCCCCCGCCGTGGTCTTCGCCGACGAGCCGACCGGCGCCCTCGACCGCGAGACGGGCGCCGAGGTGCTCTCGCTTCTCACCGCCGCGACCCGGTCCAGCGGGGCGGCGCTCGTGGTCGTCACGCACGACGATTCGGTAGCGGCCTGGTGCGCGCGGACCATCCGCCTGTCCGACGGCCAGGTCGTCGGGGTTGCCCGGTGAGCGCCGCGCTGCGGCTGTGGTGGCGCTTACGCCGTGCGTCGTACGGGATTGGTCACGATGCCGGCGGCGGCCGGGGCGTGGACGCCCTTGCGGTGGTCGCCTACGCGGTCGCCTCGGCGGCCCTGCTGATCACGCTCGGTGGCGTGCACGCGTTCGTGACCCGCGACGCGCAGTCGCCGTCGGAGGCGTCCTCGCTCTACGTCGCGCTCGCCCTGATCGCCGCCGGCCTGCTCGTCGTCCCCATCCTCACCCTCGGCGCGGTGGCGGCGCGGCTGTCGCTTGGGCGGCGCGATCCCGGCTTGCCACCCTGCGGCTCGCCAGCGCGACCTCAGGCCAGGTGAGCCTGATGGTGCTCGCCGAGTCCGTGGTGCAGGCCCTGGTCGGGGCGGTGGCCGGGACCGCGGCGTACGGCCTGGCGATCCCGGCGTTGACCCGGGTCGCGTTCGAGGGCCGGCCGTTGACCGCCGCCCAACTGTGGCTGGGCGTGCCGGCCATCCTCGCGGTGGTCGGCGCGGTGGTCGTCCTGGCCATCGCGTCGGGCCTGTCGAGCCTCGCCGCCGTGGCCATCGGGCCGCTCGGGGTGGCCCGGCGGACGACCCCAGGTCGGCTGCGGATCTGGCGCCTGGCCGTCGGGGCGATGCTGATCCTGGCCTGGGTCTTTGGTGCCCAACTCCTCGGCCGGCTCGGGGTGGCGGCCACGCTGGCCGTGCTCGTCGCCCTGGTGGCCGCCGTCAACCTCGCCGGGCCCTTCGTCGTGCAGCTCGCCGGGCGGTTCTACGCCCGGCGCGCCACCAGCGCGGCCGGTCTCGTCGCGGCCCGGCGGATCGTCGATGATCCGCGCGCGACGTGGCGCTCGGTCAGCGCCCTCGGCCTGGCCATCTGCCTCGCCGCGCTCTCCTGCGTCGGCGGGTCGGACCAGCCGGACCCGCAGGGGTCGACAATGGCGACCGACCTGGGCACCGGTGCGCTGATCGCGCTGGTCATCGTGTCGGCCGTGGCGGCCACCGCCACGGGGGTCGTCCAGGCGGCGCGGGTGATCGATCAGCGGGCGACGTACCGGGACCTGGCGCTCGCCGGGACGCCCCTGCGCGTCCTGCACCGGGCGCGGCTGCTGGAGGTGGCGGTGCCCCTCCTGGTGACGCTGGTCATGGGGGCCACGCTGCCGCTGCTGATCCTGTTGCCGATGTCGTCGCTGCTCGGGGTGGGGGTGCTCGTGCGGACGGCGGTCGCGCTCGCGCTGAGCGTGCTGGCCCTGCTCGGGTCGGTGTACCTCTCGCGCGGGCTGGTGCGGCGGTACGCCGCGGCCGCATCGCCCGCGTCGGCCGCCTGACCCCGGTGCCGGCCGACGACCATCGATGCCGGGGGACCAGGCATCGCCGCAGGTCGGCGTCGACGACCCGGCTGGGTCCGTCATCGATGATCGTCGGTGGGAACGCCCTGCGGGAGTGACCCGTCCAGCGGGATCGCACCGCGCCGCCGCCGCAGCATGTGCGAGGGCGCCGGATCGCGAAAGCCCCACCGCTGGTAGAACCCGTCCATGTCCGGCACGCAGGTCAGCTCCCAGGTCACCACGTCCTGCAGCTCCGGATGGGCCAGAACGGCGTCCACGAGGGCGGCACCCAGTCCGCTGCCACGCCGGTCCGGGTGGACCATGACGTCGCCGACCCAGGCGTACAGGGCTGCGTCGCTGACGACACGGGCGAACCCGACCAGCGTGCCGTCGTCGTCGCAGAGCACCACCGGTCGGCTCGCCTGGAGGGCGCGTTCGACGACGGCCCGGTCCCGCTGGACGCACCACCACTGCTCGAAGTAGTACGCGAACAGCTGCTCGCGGTGCACCTCGCTCAACTCATAACGCACCCGGGGTGGCGCGGTCACGACAGGTCCGGCCGCATCCAGTCGCCGGTCGGCCCGGCCCCCACGATCATGCCGGGTCTGGCCCGGGCTGCGCGGCCACTGCCGCCGCCGCACCCTCAGCCGGCGCTGCGCCCGGGCAGCCCGCCAGCAACGCCGTACGCCCCGAGGTCAGCACGGTGACCGGCAGCAACGTCGCCCCCGTCGGGCCCACCTGGATGTGCGTGCCCAACTCCTGGCAGACGCCGCAGTTGAAGCAGGGCGTCCAGCGGCAGTCCTCCTGCTCGGACTCGGCCAGCGCCTCCTGCCAGTCCTCCCAGAGCCAGTCCTTGTCCAGGCCGGAGTCGATGTGGTCCCAGGGCAGCACCTCCCAGCGGTCGCGTTCGCGGGTGGTGTACCAGTCCAGCGACAGGTCCCAGCCGTGCGCCGCGTTGAGTTCGGCGAAGACCGCCTGCGCGCACTGCGCCCAGCGCTGGTAGCTGAAGTGCTCGCTCCACCCGTCGAACCGCCCGCCGGCCCGCCAGACCGCCTCGATGACGGCACCGACCCGCCGGTCGCCCCGGGAGAGCAGGCCCTCGACGATCCCCGGCTCGCCCTCGTGATAGCGGAATCCGATGCTGGACCCGTAGCGCCGGTCCTTCCGGATCGCCTCGCGCAGCGAGCGCAGCCGCCCATCGGTCTCGGCGGCCGACAGTTGGCCCGCCCACTGGAACGGCGTGTGCGGCTTGGGCACGAAGCCGCCGATCGAGACCGTGCAGCGGATGTCCTTGCGACCGCTGACCTGCCGTCCGGTGTCGATGACCTTGGCCGCGAGCGCCGCGATGCCCAGCACGTCCTCGTCGGTCTCGGTGGGCAGCCCGCACATGAAGTAGAGCTTGACCTGACGCCAGCCCGCGGCGTACGCCGCCGCCACCGTGTCGATCAGGTCCTGCTCGCTGACCTGCTTGTTGATGACCCGCCGCAGCCGCTCGGAGCCGCCTTCGGGGGCGAACGTCAACCCGCTGCGGCGCCCGTTGCGGGCCAGCTCGTTGGCCAGGTCGATGTTGAACGCGTCCACGCGGGTCGACGGCAGCGACAGGCCCGTGTTGGTGCCCTCATAACGATCGGCCAGGCCGCGGGTGATCTCGGCGATCTCGGAGTGGTCGGCGCTGCTCAGCGACAGCAGCCCCACCTCTTCATAGCCGGTCGCGCCCAGCCCCTGCTCGACCATCGCGCCGATGCCGGTGATCGAGCGCTCCCGGACCGGCCGGGTGATCATGCCGGCCTGGCAGAACCGGCAGCCCCGGGTGCAGCCCCGGAAGATCTCCACGCTCATCCGCTCGTGCACGGTCTCGGCGAGCGGGACCAGCGGCGTCTTCGGATACGGCCAGTCGTCGAGTTCCATGACGGTGTGCTTGGTGACGCGCCGCGGTACGTCGGGTGCCGTGGGTGTCACCCGCGCGATGGCGCCGTCGGGGGCGTAGTCGACCTGGTAGTACGCCGGGACGTAGGCGACCCCGTCGCGGGCCAGCCGCAACAGGATCTCGGCCCGCCCCCCCGGCCGTCCCTGCGCCTTCCAGGCCGCCACCAGGTCGGTGACCCGCAGCACGGCCTGCTCGCCGTCGCCGACGATGACCGCGTCGACGAAGTCCGTGATCGGTTCGGGGTTGAAGCTGGCGTGCCCGCCGACGATGACCAGCGGATCGGCGTCCGTGCGGTCGGCGGCGTGCAGCGCGATCCCGGCCAGGTCGAGGGCCTCGAGCATGTTGGTGTAGTTCAGCTCGGTCGGGAAGCTCAGTCCGAAGACGTCGAAGTCACGCACCGCGCGATGCCCGTCGACCGTCAGCTGCGGGACACCGGCCTCGCGCATCAACGCGGCCAGGTCCGGCCACACCGCGTAGGTCCGCTCGGCCAGGGCGTCGGCGCGTTCGTTGAGCACTTCGTAGAGGATCATCACGCCCTGGTTGGGCAGGCCCACCTCGTAGGCATCGGGGTACATCAGCGCCCAGCGAACCGTGACCGCCCGCTCTGGCCCTGGCGCCGGCTCCGGCCCAGCCCCGTCCGGCCCGGCACCCCCGGCGTACCCGCCGCAGTTCCAGTCCTTGACCTGGCTGTTCAGCTCGCCGCCGACGTACTGGATCGGCTTGGCGACCCGCTCCAGCAGCGGCTCGAGGTCGGCGAACCGGCTATTCCCAGACATGTCGACCAGCGTAGGTGACCCTAGCCCGCACCCCCACTGGCCCCCCGGCCCCTGCGGGGCGGTGCTTGACGTAGATCTGCTTGCGGATGCGAGCGACCACCGTGCCCTGGCGGTCCACCACCTCGTTCGTCAGCCAGTGCAACACCTTCTGGCCCGTATCCGCCTCCGCGCGAAGCTGATCCACGAGGTCCTGGGACACCTCGAAGGTGGTCCGCAGGTCACCCCGGCCCATCGCCAGGAACTCGATCTCGGCCTTGGCGTCCAGTACCGAATAGTCCGGCCCGAGCCGGTTGATCAGCAGCAACACCCAGAACGGGTCCGACATCGCGAACAGGGTGCCGCCGAACGCCGTACCGAAGTAGTTGGCGTTCCACGCCCGCACCCGCAGGGTGACGGTCGCCCCCGCGAAGCCGGACAGGATCTGGGTGATGCGCACGCCGGCGGCCAGGTACGGCGGCCACAGGTTCAGCAGCCGCCGGAAGCCCTGCGGACCCAGGGGTACGTCGCGCCAGGTCCGCGGGATGGTCGGGAGGGAGACCTGGGAGGAGTGCCGGTGCGCCATGCCGCCCAGCTTGCCCTACCGATGGGTACGTCGGGCGGGCAAGCGCCAGCCGAGCGGGCCCAGGATCGCCGTGCGCAGCCACGCCGAGTGCCACGGCGCGAACGGGCTGCGCCGCGGCGGCCGGCCGGGGCGCAGCGGCTCGTAGGAGCCGTACCCCCGGGACGGCCGTGGCCGGCGCGCGGCCATCTCAGCCGGCGTCGTGGGGGGCCGGTACGCCGAGGATCTGACGGGACTGCCGGACGTCGTTCGCCATCACCTCGAGCAGTTCCTCGATCCCGGCGAACTTGTACGTCGGGCGCAGCCGCTCCACGAACTCCAGCGCCACCCGCTCGCCGTACAGCTCCAGATCCGTCCGATCCAACACATAGGCCTCGACCCGGCGTTGCTGCCCGTCGAAGGTGGGGTTGGTGCCGATCGAAACGGCGGCCGGAAGGCGCCGTTCCGGGTCGTTCTCGGGCGCTGCGCAGCGCACCAGCCAGCCGGCATAGACCCCGTCGGCCGGGATGAGGCCGTCGGGGTCCTGGTTCAGGTTCGCCGTCGGATAGCCCAGGGTGCGCCCGCGGTGGTCGCCGTGCACGACCACGCCGGCCACCTCGTGGTGGCGACCCAGCACATGGGTGGCCAGCGCCACGTCGCCGTCGATGACGAGCCGCCGCACCTGCGAGGAGGACCACCGGGTCGCCTCGGTCGCATCGGTTCGGTCCCCCTGATCGCCCACGACGACGAGGTCGAAGCCGCACTCGCGACCCAGCTCGCGCAGGGTCTGCACATCGCCGGAGTTGCGGGCCCCGAACCGGGTGTCCTGCCCCACCACGACCAGGTCGGCGTGCAGTCCCTCGCAGAACACCCGCCGCACGAACTCCTCCGGGGACCATGCCGCCAGGTCCCGGGTGAACTCCATGACCAGCACCGCGTCCAGCCCCAGGGCGTCCAGCAGCTCCAGGCGCTGGTCGAGGGTGCCGACCATCTGGGGCGCGGCGTCGGGGCGCAACACCGCGAGCGGGTGCGGGTCGAAGGTGACGGCGACGGCGATGCGCTCGGCCGCGCGGGCCCGGGTCACCAGCTCGGTCAGAACGGCCCGGTGTCCTCGGTGGACGCCGTCGAAGTTTCCGAGCGTGACCGCGGCAGGGGCCAGGTCGTCGGGGATCTCGCTCACGGCGTTCCAGCGCTGCACGCCGCTCACTCTAGTCAGCCGACACCGCTGCCTGGTTCGGCGGTCTCACCAGCTGCTCTGCGAGGGCAGCACGGCCCGCTCGCCCGCCGAGGGATAGATCACCGCGAAGCGCTGCAGGACCACGGGCATGTCCGGCCGGAATCTCTGCGGGCTGGAAGAGTTCTCGCGAAAGAACCACTCGTGGACCTCGCGCCAGTGCTCGACCGAGAGGTCCCCTTCCGCCTCCGCGACGACGTGTTCGGGACCGACCTGATCGAACGGGACGATTTCCACGGACGTCGTCTGGATGAGGGCGCCCGGCATGTCGTCGCCGTTCAGGATGATCGTCAGCTCACCCACCTGGGGGAGGTCCTCCCCCTCGTGCTCGTAATCCCACAACGAGGAGGCCGTGGCCGTCTTCAGGCCGCGCAGCACGAGGTCCAGCAGTTCGTCCGCCTGCTCGGGTGATCCGCCGAAGGCCCAGGCGGGGGGCGGGGTCGGACCCAGCGTGTGGACGTCGGTGGATCCCGCCGGCCGAGCAACCCGGGTCCGCAGCCGGGCGTCGGCCCAGAATGCGTCCACCTCGGCTTGACCCATGTTCGGACGATAACAGGCCAGCCCAGGTCCGTAACAACGCCATCGACAGATCTGACGTCCTTTACTATTCGTTGGCGAAGACGGCCTTCACGCTGACCGAGCCATCGCTGGCTTCCAGCACGGCGACCAGCCTCCCGTCCGGCCCGTACGCCGCCCGCAGCCCGTCCCCGGAGCCGTCCGCCTCCGGCCGTACGCCGTGCGCCAACCGACCCGCCGCGGCCGCATCGAATGTCCGACCGGGCATCACCCGGGCCGTGACCTGGTGCGGACGCAGCATGGGCAGCCCCGACGTGCCGGGCGCCGCCACCCGGCGGGCCTGCTCCAGCTCGGTCGGCGAGGCGGCATCGGCCACGTCGAAGGCACCGATGCGGGTGCGGCGCAGGGCGGTGAGGTGGCCGCCGACGCCGAGCGCCGCGCCCAGGTCGCGCGCCAACGCCCGCACGTAGGTGCCCGAGGACACCTCGACGGCCACATCGAGGTCGACGTACGGCGTGTCGCCGCCGGGTCCGCGGGTAGCCCCGGGGCCGTCGCGCCGGGTGAGCACGTCGAACGCGGAAACCCGCACCTGCCGGGCCGCCAGCGCCACCGCCTCACCCCCGCGCACCCGCGCGTACGAGCGCACCCCGGCCACCTTGATCGCGCTCACCGCGCTCGGCACCTGCGCGATGTCGCCGACCAGATCGGCCACGGCGAGCGCGATGCGGGCATCGGTCAGCCCGCTGGCGTCGGCGGTCGCGGTGACCTCCCCCTCGGCGTCGTCGGTGACGGTGGCCACGCCGAGCCGAATGGTGGCCTCATAGGCCTTGTCGCAGCCCACCAGGAACGTGAGCAACTTGGTGGCGCGATTGACCCCGACCAGCAGCAACCCGGTCGCCATCGGGTCGAGGGTGCCGGCGTGCCCGACCTTGCGGGTGCCGCAGATCCGCCGGCAGGCCCCCACGACGTCGTGGCTGGTCATGCCGGCGGGCTTGTCGACCAGGAGCAGACCGTCGCCGACCAGCGGGTCCGGCGGCCGGGCCACGGTCTAGGCCTCCCCCGCCGACTCTTCGGGGTCGTCCTCGGCGGGCTTCTTGTAGGGGTCGGCGTCCCCGGCGTACCTGGCCCCCTGCGCCGCCCGGGCCACCTCCTCGTCGCGCTGCTTGGCCACCACGAGAAGGTCGTCCAGGTGCGCCGCGCCCTCGGGGATCGCGTCCGCGACGAACTCGATGCTCGGCGTCAAGCGAATGCCGAGCCCCTTGCCGACCGCGGATCGGATCCGACCCTTCGTGGCGGCGAGCGCCTCGGCGGTGGCGTCCCGTTCCTGCGGCGTGCCATACACGGTGTAGAAGATCGTGGCCTGCTGCAGGTCGCCGGTCACCCGGACGTCGGTCACCGTGACGAACCCGAGCCGCTCGTCCTTGGTCCGGTGTTCCAGCATCTCGGCGGCGATCACCTTGATCCGGTCCGCCACCTTGCGTGCCCGTGCCGGGTCGGCCATGTCGTTCCTTTCGTCATCATTCGCGGGCCGGAGCCTTTGCAGGCCGCCCGTCGGGGAACGGCCGCCCCCTTCCGCGTCGGGGAAGCGCAGCCCCCCATACCTCGGTATGAGGGGCTGCGCCGAACGGTCGTTCCGCTATACCACGGTATGAAGAGGGCTGCGCCGAACGGTCGTGCCGCTATACCACGGTATGAAGAGGGCTGCGCCGAACGGTCACCGCTTCGTCAGGCGCGGTTTCCTCTGCGCACCTTCCTCGCGTTCCGCTCCGGGCGGGAGCCTCGCTGCGCTCGACTCCCACCCCTCGCTGCACGCTTCGTCAGGCGCGGGGCTTCTCCCGCATCTCGTACGTCGTGATCAGGTCGTCGATCTGCAGATCGTTGAACGAGCCGAGGTTGATGCCGCACTCGTAGCCCTCGCGGACCTCGGTGACATCGTCCTTGAACCGCCGCAGCCCGGCGATCTCCAGGTTCTCGGTGATCACGACGCCCTGACGCGTGATCCGCGCCTTGGCCCCGCGCTTGATCTCCCCGGAGCGGACCAGCGAACCGGCGATATTGCCGAACTTGCTGGACCGGAAGATCTCCCGGATCTCCGCGGAACCGAGCTCGTGCTCCTCGAATTCCGGCTTGAGCATCCCCTTCAGGGCGGCCTCGATCTCCTCGATGGCCTGGTAGATCACCGTGTAGTAGCGGATCTCCACGCCCTCGCGCTCGGCGTACTCCGCGTTCTGCCCTTCGGCGCGCACGTTGAACCCGATGATGACCGCATTGGAGGCCATCGCGAGGTTGATGTTGTTCATCGTGATGGCGCCGACGCCGCGGTCGATGATCCGCAGGTCGACCTCGTCGCCGACGTCGATCTGCAACAGCGCGTCCTCCAACGCCTCCACCGAACCGGAGACGTCGCCCTTGAGGATGAGGTTGAGCGTCTCCACCTTGCCGGCGGCCAGGGCCTCGTTGAGGTCCTCCAGGCTGATCCGCTTGCGCGCCTTGGCCAAGCTCGCCTGCCGATCCGCCGCCTCGCGCTTCTCGGCGATCTGGCGGGCGGTGCGGTCGTCCGGCGCCACGATGAACGTGTCGCCGGCGCGAGGCACGCTGGACAGACCCAACACCTGCACCGGCCGCGACGGCAGGGCCACATCGAGGTTGTTGCCGTGCTCGTCGAGCATGGCCCGCACGCGACCGTACGCCGAGCCGGCCACGATCGAGTCGCCGACGCACAGCGTGCCGGACTGGACCAGCACCGTGGCGGTCGCGCCGCGACCTCGGTCGAGGTTGGCCTCGATCGCGACACCGCGCGCGTCCTTGTCGGGGTTGGCCCGCAGATCCAGGGCGGCATCGGCGGTCAACAGCACGGCCTCGAGCAGGTCGTCGATGTTGAGCCGTTGCTTGGCCGAGACGTCGACGAACATCGTCTCGCCGCCGTATTCCTCGGCGATCAGACCGTACTCCGTGAGCTGCTGACGCACCTTGCTCGGGTTGGCGCCCTCGACGTCGATCTTGTTGACCGCGACCACGATCGGCACGTCGGCCGCCTGGGCGTGGTTGAGCGCCTCGATCGTCTGCGGCATCACGCCGTCGTTGGCCGCGACCACCAGGATCGCGATGTCCGTCACCTTGGCACCACGGGCCCGCATGGCCGTGAAGGCCTCGTGACCAGGGGTGTCGATGAAGGTGATCGCACGCTGGTTGCCCTCGTGCTCGGCGGTGATCTGGTAGGCACCGATGTGCTGGGTGATGCCGCCGGCCTCGGTGTCGATGACGTTGGCATGCCGGATCGCGTCCAGCAGCTTGGTCTTTCCGTGGTCGACGTGGCCCATCACGGTCACCACCGGCGGACGGGGTTCGAGCAGGCTCTCGTCCTCCTCCTCGGCCTCGGCCTCGAGGTCGATGCCGAAGGACTCGAAGAGCTCGCGCTCCTCGTCCTCCGGGGAGACGACCTGGATGTCGTAGCCGAGCTCCTCGCCGAGGATCTTGAAGGTGTCCTCGTCCAGGGACTGCGTCGCCGTGGCCATCTCCCCGAGGTGGAACAGGACCGTGACCAGGCTCGCCGGGTTGGCATTGATCTTGTCGGCGAAGTCGGTCAGCGACGCGCCGCGCCGAACGCGCACGATCGTCTTGCCGTCGCCGCGCGGGACGCTGACGCCACCAATCGTGGGCGCCTGCATCTGCTCGAACTCTTGGCGCTTGGCACGCTTGCTCTTGCGCTGCCGGCTCTTGCCGCCACCGCGACCGAACGCGCCTTGCGTGCCACCGCGACCACCCGGGCCGCCGGGGCGACCACCGCCACCGCCGGGGCGACCGGCGAAGCCGCCGCCGCCACCGGGACGACCCGCGCCACCACCGGCGCCCGGCCGGCCACCACCAGGCCGCGGCCGCTCACCGGGCCGAGGCACCGACGCACGGTCGGGCATCATGCCGGGATTGGGCCGCGGGCCACCCGGACGCGGGGCGCCCGGACGGGGTCCACCCGCGCCGGGGGCACCGCCGGGGCGCGGCCCACCGGCGCTGGGAGCACCATCGCGGCCGGCGCGCATGCCCTGGCTGGGGGCGTAGGGGTTGTTCCCCGGACGCGGTCCGGGAGAGGCCCCGCCACCGCGGCCGGCCGGCGGTCGCGGACCCGGCCCGCCATCGCGTCCGGTGCGCATGCCTTGGCTCGTCGAGAACGGGTTGTTGCCCGGCCGGGGTGCGGCCGGCCGAGGTCCGGGCCGGCTGTCCCCACCCGGGCGGGGGGCCGACGGACGCGGTCCTGGGGCGGGACGTGGCGACGCCGGACGGTCGGCCGCCGCAGCTGGGCCGGAGCCAGCCTCGGGCGGCGCGGCCGGACGGGCCGATGCAGCCGGCTGTGCGGGCGGCTGGGCCGGCGCGGGGCGCGACTGCGCGGGCGGTGCACTGGGCGCCGGGGGCGCCGCAGGCGGGCTCACCGGGGCAGCAGACGGAGACGACGGCTGGGCCGGCGCGGCCGGTCCAGGGGTCGGGGCACCCGTCGTGCGGGTGGTCGGGGCGGGCTGGGGCGCCCGCGGGGTCGGGCCGGGGCGGGCCGGGGTGGCGGTCCGCGCCGCGGGCGCGGCCGGGCCGGCCGAACCGGAGGACGGTGCGCCGCCGCCGGACTTGCCGGCCAGTTCGGCGGGGAAGGACTCGCGCAGCTTGCGCACCACGGGGGGCTCGATCGTCGAGCTCGCCGATCGGACGAACTCACCGCTGGATTTGAGGTGATCCAGCAACACCTTGCTCTCGACTCCGAGCTCCTTGGCGAGCTCGTAGACCCGGACCTTAGCCACTTCTCTCCTGTCTATGGTCCGATGCCGTCGAGGGCTCGAACCATGCTCAAAGCTGGGTAGTGCTCATTGCTGAGTACTCATCGCTTGCTCATCAGCGTCAAACCCGCTTTCGGTTCCTGATGCGGCCGGCGCCGCCGTCGGTGACGGCTCCGGTGTCCTGCTGCTCCCGCTCGGCCAGGGCCGAGATGCGCGCCGCCAGGTCGGCCGGGTCGAGCGTCGCACCGACCCGAAGGGCGCGGGCGAACGCCTTACGGCGTACGGCTTGATCGAGGCACTCGACCCGCGCGTGCAACCACGCGCCGCGCCCGGGTAGGCGACGTCGCTCATCGAGCACGAGGACCAGTCCGGTCCCGCGGTCGAGGGCGACGACCCTCAGGAGGTGTGACCGCGCGGCCCGGGTTCGACAGCCAACGCAGGTGCGCAGAGCAATTCGTGGCCCGGCGGGAACGGCCTCGACCATGCTACCCGCTCCGACGGCTCAGGGCGTACCGGGGTTGTCGCCGACCGCCGGCTCCCGCTGCGACTGCGGCGACTGCGGCGGCGACTGCGCGACCCCCTCCGTCGCCCCGCCGGTGTCCGGCTTGATGTCGATGCGCCAGCCGGTGAGCTTGGCGGCGAGCCGGGCGTTCTGGCCCTCCTTGCCGATGGCCAGGGACAGCTGGTAGTCGGGCACGATGACCCGGGCGGCGCGCAGCTTGGGGTCGACCACCTGGACCGCGGAGACGCGCGCCGGTGACAGTGCGGCCGCGACGAATTCGGCGGGGTCGTCGGAGTAGTCGACGATGTCGATCTTCTCGCCGCGCAGTTCGGCCATCACAGCCCGCACCCGGGCGCCCATCGGCCCGATACAGGCGCCCTTGGCGTTGATGCCGGGGGCGGTGGCGTGCACGGCGATCTTGGTGCGATGCCCGGCCTCGCGCGCCAGGGCGGCGATCTCGACGGTGCCGTCGGCGATTTCGGGAACCTCCAGGGCAAACAGCTTGCGCACCAGGTTGGGATGGGTTCGGGACAGCCCGATCTGAGGGCCGCTCGAGCCCCGCTTCACACTGACCACGTAACAGCGGACCCGCTCACCGTGCGTGTAGACCTCCCCGGGCACCTGTTCGGCCTGGGGCAGCGCGCCCTCGACCGTGCCGAGGTCGACCAGGACGGTCCGCCCCTGGCTCTGTTGGACCACGCCGGTGATGATGTCGCCCTCCCGGCCGCGGAAGTCGCCGAGGACGGCGTCGTCCTCCAGCTCGCGCATCCGCTGCACGATCACCTGCCGGGCGGTCGAGGCGGCCACCCGTCCGAATCCGGCGGGGGTGTCGTCGAATTCGGAACCGGGTTCGCCGCGGGTGCCGTCCTCCAGGAGCGGGGCGTCCTCGCGGGCCCACACGATCACGTGCCCGGTCTTGCGGTCGAGGGTGACCCGGGACGTCTTGTACGCGCCCTCGGTGCGGTGATAGGCGAGCAGGAGGGCCTGTTCGATGGCCGGGATGATCACGTCGAGGGAGATGTCCCGCTCCCGCTCCAGCGCGCGCAGCGCGGCAAGATCGATGTCCATCAGAACTCCTCGTTGTCGTCGTCGTCGAGTTCGTCGCGGTCGTCGTCGAGTTCGTCGCGGTCGTCGTCGAGTCCGTCGCGGTCGTCGTCGGGTTGGTCCTGCACGCGGGTGAACTCGAGCTCCACCCGGGCGCGGGCGATCTGGGCCAGCGGCACGACGTGGCGTACGTCGTCGGCGTCGAGCACGGTCAGGTCGGTGGGCGAGGCGGCCAACAATCGGCCCGTGAGCGGGTCACCGCTGGTCGGGGTGATCGCCAGAAGCCGACCGACGTTGCGTCGGTAGTGCCGCGGCAGGGTCAGCGGCCGGCCCACCCCCGGCGAGGTGACCTCCAGGACGTACGGCGTGTTGCCCAAGGGTTCGGTCTCGTCCAGCGCCGCGCTGATCACCCGGGTCGCCTCGGCGACCTGATCGAGGCTGAGCGGCGGGATGATGCTGTCCTGATCCTGGGCGGACACATGGCCGGGGTCGACGTCGATGCTGATGCGCAGCAGCCGGCGCTTGCCGGCCGGGGTGAGCGCGACCTCTTCCAGGACCAGGCCGAGCGGTTCCAGGAGCGGGGCGACGGTCCCGGCGATCCGTGCGGTGTGATCGATGCCGGCCATCCGCGCTCCTGCTCTTCTCGAATCGGTGCCACGGCCGGGACGCAACCGCGTGGGGCCTACTCTAACCGGGCCGTCGCACCGAATCGACGGGCTGCTCCTCCGCGAGGCGCCGGGGCCGGCGGAGGGACTCCCGGTGGGAGGATGGCACCGATGTCGAGCAGCGCACCGCGTCCGCAACCCGCCGCGGGAATTCCCGGGCGGGTGCCGTCGCGTCGGTCGGTGCTGGTGGGGGGCGCGGCGGCGGTGGCGTCGGCAGCGCTGGCCGGCTGCGGCGTACGGCTCGAGCGGGACTCCCCCTCGCTGCCCCTGCTGGCCCCCCGCCAGGTGGATCCGCGCGCGGTAGCCCTGTACCAAGAGGTACGGCGGGTCCGGGACGCGTTGGCGGCGGCCACCGCGGTGAGTACGGCGCAGCCTGCCGCGGCGTCCGAGGCGGGCGCGATCACCCTTGCTGGTCGGCTGGCGACCATCCACGGCGAGCAGGTCGAGGTGCTGCGGGACCGGATCCGCGAACTGGGCGAGGACCCGGACGACCCGGCCCGCCTGGACGCCGCGGTGCGGGCCGCGTCGAGGGAGCCGGCCGGGCCGCTGCTCCCGACTCTCCCGGCGCAACGGTTGGCCGCCGCGCAGGCGCAGGGGTTGACCCCCGCTGACCTGGGCGCGTTGGATCAGCTGCCGCGCGATGAGGCGCCGCTGCTGTTCGCGCTGCGGGTGCAACGTGCGGTGGCGCTGCCGCTGGTCGGTGGAACGGCACCGGGCTGGACGACGCCGGTGATCCCGATCGAGGCGCAGGCCGCTCGGCTGGTGAGCGTCTTCCGCGCCGCGCAGTACGGGCTGGAGGTGGCGGCGGCCCGGACCCTGGGACCGGTCCGCGATCGCCTCCTCGGGCCGCTGACGTGGGCGGGGGCGGTGCGCAACGTGCTGGAGCCACAGGCGGGGACCCGGCCGCAGGAGGCGCCGGCGGGGTTTACGCTGCCGTTCCCGGTCGCCGACGACGCGAGCGCCGTGCGCCTCGGCCAGGTCGTCTTGACCCAGCTCACCGACACCGTCCTGGCCGGGGTCGGCCCCCTGGCCGGGCACGCGGACGGTCTGGTGGCCGTCCTCGCGCTGGCCGCGGTGGCGGAGGGACAGGCCCACGCACTCGGCGCGGGGCTGCGCGCCTTTCCCGGATTGCGCCGCCGCTGACCGGTCCGCTCCAGTCCCGTCCGCTCCAGTCCCGTCCGATCCAGTCCCGTCCGATCCGGACCAACCACCCGGCCCACGATCTGATCGGTTGTCCAGGTCATGGACTTCGCGGCGGGGTGGGCCGGGGAGGATCCTATTACCCTGGGGGGCATGTCCGATCCCGCCCGCGGTGGCCTACGACTCGCGCGTCTGGGCGCGTTCGTCGCGGCCTGCCTGGGGTTGGCCGCGGCCGGCCACGCCGTTGGTGGTGGGGAGTTCCCGGCAGCGACGGCGCTCGCGCTCGCCGCTGTCCCGCTGACCCTTCTCGGGCTGTGGTTCACCCGGCGCGAGCGTGGCATGGTGGCGCTTTTCGGCCTGTTGGCGGGCGTCGAGGCCGGGCTGCACGTCGCCTTCCACCTCGCCGCCCACCCCTTGGTGCTCGATCCGGACGCGGTTTCGCTGGGACTCGGGCACGCCGGACACGCCGGACACGCCGGACACGCCGGGCATCTAGGGGCCATGCCCTCGCCTGGTGCGGTCGACGCCGCCCATGCCCTACCGGCCGGCGTTGCGTCGACGCCCATGGATCTCGCTGCGCTGCTGCCCTCCCCCGGCATGAGCGCAGCCCACCTGGTCGCCATCGCCCTGACCGCGATCGCCCTGGGCTGGGGCGACCGATCGCTGTGGGCGGCCGCCCGAGCGCTCTGGCCGCAGCTGCCGGCCAGAGCGCTGGGGCGGACGCCGGTGGCGCCGGCCTCGATCCGCGTGGCCACGGCGCCACGGCGGCTGTCGTCCCTCGATCTGCGTCGTCTCGCCCCGGTCCGCGGTCCCCCGGCGCGCCGGCTGGCCGCCTAGACCGCGACGTCTCACGCGTCCCGCTCCGGTCGACCCGCCGTTGGGTGGGCGCCGGGTGCGCGGGACAGCGTCGTACATCGCTGGGCGGTCGGCTGTTCGGGCGCGCGGCACCGCCGCGAGCCCCGGGAGACCCGGCGACCTCGCCGTACCCCTCCCAGACCCGACCTGCCCGCGTACCGCGGGCGACCCATCGTGAGGACAACGGATTCCATGAGGACACGCACGACGACCCTGCTCGCGCTGACCGTCGGCACCGGGCTCGCGCTCGCCGGCTGCGGCCAAGCGAGCACGCCGGCAGCCACGACGACCACGACCGCCTCGGCCGCCGCCGCCACGACCACGGGGACCGGCACCGGGACCGCCGGGGCAGTGCCCACTCCGGACGGCAAGACCTACCAGGGCGAGGGCCTGGAGATCTCCAAGACCTGGGTGAAGGCGATCCCGGACATCGCCAAGGGCAAGATGACCGGGATCTTCGGCACGATCAAGAACACCTCCACCTCGGAGATCGTGATCGTCTCGGGCAGCCAGGACCAGTCCGCCAAGACCGAACTGCACGAGACCACCATGATCGACGGCGCCATGAAGATGCGCGAGATCCAGGGCGGCTACAAGATCCCCGCCGGCGGGACGTTCGAGCTCAAGCCCGGCGGCAACCACGTCATGATCATGGACATGACCAAGCCCCTGCCCGCCGGCGCCACCGTCAAGGTGACGCTGACGACCAAGGACGGCAAGAAGCTCGCCTTCGACGCCGTCGCCTGGCCGTTCCCCGGCGGCGGCAACGAGCCGTACGTCGACAAGACCGGCATGGGCACGGCCACCCCCGCCATGAGCACGACGAGGTAATCATGGGACGCGCACGCGCACGCAACGATTCGGGCGCAGGCGCGTCGCCCCAAGCTCCTGTCCAGGGGTCGGGCGGCGGGATCTCCCGCCGCTCGCTCCTGGGCGGGGGCGCCCTCGCCGCTGGTGCGGCGCTGGCCGGGGCGACGTCCTGCTCGCAGCCCTCCAGCGGCTCGGCCGCCGCGACCGGCACGTCGGCCACGGCGGCTGCCGGTAGCGCCGGCGCGACGACCGGCGGTCCCGTCGGCGTCGCCCGGCCCGCCGAGGCCATCGCGCTGTTCGGCAAGGACAAGATCGGCTTCTACGGCGACCACCAGGCCGGGATCCTCACCGGCCAGCAGGCCCACGGCGTCTTTGTCGGCCTCAACCTGCGCCCCGGCAGCGGCGTGGACCAGGTCCGCACCATGCTGCAGATGCTCTCCGACGACGTCGCCCACCTGGTCGCCGGGGAGAAGCCACTGACCGCGCTGGAGCCGGACATCGCCGCGAACCCGGCCCGGCTGACGGTGACGTTCGGGTTCGGTCGGGGCCTGTTCGCCGCGATCGGCAAGCCCGCGGCGATGCCACCGGCGCTGGCCACCCTGCCGGCCTTCTCGACCGACAAGCTCGAACCGGCCTGGGGGCAAACCGATCTGGTCCTGCAGATCTGCTCCGAGGAGCCGGTGACCCTGTCCTACGCCCAGCGTCGCCTGCTCCGCGACGCCGAGCCGTTCGCGACCGTCGCGTGGGTGCAGTCCGGGTTCGTCAACTCCCTGGGCACCGAGCCGCCCGGCACCACGCCGCGCAACCTCATGGGCATGCGCGACGGCACCGCCAACGAGCGCGACCCGGAGCAGGCCGCGGCGGTGGTGTGGTGCACGGACCCGGCGTACCCGTGGCTGGTCGGCGGCTCGCACCTGGTCATCCGGCGGATGCGCATCGACCTGCCGCTGTGGGACGACCTGGAGGGCGAGGGCAAGGAGATCGCCTTCGGCCGGCGCATCGGGGACGGCTCGCCGCTGACCGGCACAACGGAGTTCGATGTCGTCGACCGGGAGAAGAAGGACGACAAGGGCTTCTTCGTCATCGACCCCGGCGCGCACGCGGCGCGGGCGCAGCCTCGGACCGCCGACGAGCGGATCATCCGCCGGGCGTACAACTACGACGACGGCTATCTGCCCAGCGGGACGCCCGACGCGGGCCTGATCTTCGTCTGCTATCAGAAGGACGTCGAAAAGGCGTTCATCACCGTGCAGAAGCGGCTCGCGGAGAAGGACGCGCTGAACATCTGGGCGACGCATGTGGGCTCCGCCTCGTACGCCGTACCGCCGGGTCCTAAGCCTGGTGGCTACATCGGCCAGTCGCTGCTGGAGTCCTGAGCACCGGCGCGGCCGAGTCGGCTCGTCCCACGCGCGGGCGGGCCGACTCAGCCGCGGCGGCGGGCCGGCCGCGGCGGGCGGGCCGAGTCAGCCGCGGCGGGCGAGCGCGCCGGCGATCCGGCTGCGCAGCATCGGCCTCGGCTGGGCCCCGATCATGGTGTCGAGCACCTGCCCCCCGTCGAGGATGAGCAGCATCGGGATGCTGCGTGCACTGAACCGCTGCGCCAGGCCGGGCGAGTCGTCGACATTGACCTTGACCACCTTGATCCGACCGGCGAACTCGCGGCTGAGCGCCTCCAGCGCGGGAGCGATCTGTCGGCACGGCCCGCACCACGGGGCCCACAAATCCACCACCACGAGAACACTCGTGTCGACGATCTCGTCGAAGTCGCCGTCGCCGGCCGACACCAGCCAGGGCAGCTCGGCCTTGCAGGAGGCGCACCTCGGATGGCCGCGGGCGGCCAGCGGTAGTCGGTTCTTCGTGCCACACGACGGGCAGGCGATGATCGGGCCAGCCATGCCACCAAGCCTATGGGCCCGCGGGCTCCGCAACCACCCTGTGCGGGTTCGACCCGGGTCACCGACGCCGACGCCCACTGACCGTTCGTCACCAGGGCTTTTAGCACCATGGTGCTAAACGTGCAGGTCACGAACGGTCGTGACCCAACCAACAGGTGAGACGCGCTGCGCCTAAGATCGGGCGCATGCCACCTCCGTCGACCACGAGCCGGCGATGAGCGGGTTCGCGCAGGGGGCGCTCGCGATCCCCCCGGGACTCGTGCGGCGCATGGCGGGCCGAAGGGGCGAACCGGACCTATCGGGGGACGATTGGCTGGCCGAGTTGCCCCGCCGCGTCGCGGCGGCGTTGGAGCGCTGGGAGCTCACCGCGGACGGCGTACCGATGCACGGTTACTGGGCGCTGGTGCTGCCCGTACGCCGTCGCGGGGAGCCGCTGATCCTCAAGCTGGGCTGGCCGCATCCCGAGGCCAGGCACGAGCATCTGGCGCTGCGCGCGTGGGCCGGCCGCGGGGCGGTGCACCTGGTGGCGGCCCATCCCGCGGTCGATGCGCTGCTCCTGGAGCGCCTGGACGCCTCCCGTGACCTGGGTGGCACCGATGTGCAGACCTCCTGCGCGGTGATCGGCGGGCTGCTGCGGCGCCTCGACGTACCGGCCTTCCCCCAGCTGGACCACCTCTCGGATTGGGCGCGGGGCTTCCTCGCCGATACCGCGCAGGTGCCCGCCATCGCCGCGGCGGGCCTGCCGCGGCGGTTCGTCGAGCAGGCCCGTTCGGTGGCGCGGGACCTCGCTGAGGAGCCCGGCATCGACGGTCGGCTGGTGCACAGCGACCTGCACGACGGCAACGTCCTGGCGGGCGAGCGCGCGGCCTGGCTGGCGATCGATCCCAAGCCGCTGGCCGCCGAGCCGGCCTTTGCGCTGGCGCCGGCGATGTGGAACCGCTGGACCGATGCCCTGGCCAGTGGCGATCCGAGCTGGCACCTGCGTTGCCGGTTGGGCTGGTTGGCCGATGCGGCCGGCGTCGATGAGGACCGGGCGCGGGCCTGGACGCTGATCCGGCTGGTCGCCAACGCCGCCTGGCGGGTCCGCACGGGCGACCCCGACGGCGGTCCATCGCCGATGACCGCGTTCGTGGCGGCGATGAAGGCGATGGCCAGCGACCGGTGAACCGGTCATCGGGATCAGACCGGTGAACCGGTCATCGGGATCAGACCGGTGAACCGGTCATCGGGATCAGACCGGTGAACCGGTCATCGGGATCAGACCGGTGAACCGGTCATCGGGATCAGACCGGTGAACCGGTCATTCAACACCGACCGGTGAGCGATCCCGGGGAGCGCAGCGCGGGGCCGGTCTGCTAGACAAGGCCGCATGGCTACCACTGCATTCAAGGGCTCCCCTGTCCAGACCTCCGGCGACCTTCCCGCCGTCGGCGCCGACGCTCCTGACTTCACCCTCGTCGGGACCGATCTGTCCGACGTGACCGGCTCGGGCCACTCGGGCAAGCGCGTCGTTCTCAACATCTTCCCCAGCGTCGACACCGGGGTGTGTGCGGCGAGTGTTCGCAAGTTCAACGAGCTCGCGGCGTCGATGGACAACACCGCGGTGGTGTGCGTGTCCGCGGACCTGCCGTTCGCGCTCGGTCGGTTCTGCGGCGCGGAGGGCATCGAGAATGTCACCGCTGCGTCGAGCTTCCGGTCGGACTTCGGCAGCACGTATGGCGTGACCATGACCGACGGTCCCCTGGCGGGCCTGCTGGCCCGCTCGGTTGTCGTCGTCAACGAGAACGGCGACGTCGTCTACACCGAGCTGGTCCCCGAGATCACTCAGGAGCCCGACTACGACGGCGCGGTCGCCGCGCTGAAGTGACCCGCTCCGCCCGATGAGCGAACCGCGCGCTGCCGACGGCGAGGAGCTGCTCGTCATCGTGATGTTCGCCCCGATGGAGGCCGCCGACGTCGTCCGCGACGCGGCGGCCTCCGCCGGTGCCGGGGCCATCGGCAACTACCGAGCGTGCTCGTTTTCGGCCCCCGGTGAGGGGCGGTTCCTGCCCGTGGCGGGGGCGCAGCCGGCGATCGGGGCCGTCGGTGCGCCGGAGGTGGTGGCCGAACAGCGCATCGAGGTGGTCTGCCCGCGCTCGTCCGCCCGGGCAGCCCTGCAGGCGATGCTCGCGGCCCATCCGTACGAGGAGGTCGCCTACCACGTGTACGCGACCATTCCCGCGGAGGCGCTGTAGGGGCGAGGCCCAGCGCCCAGCCCCAGCCCTAGCCGCCGGGCCGGCTGCGTGCCGTCCGGGTAGCGTGGCATCGGTGACGAACCGACTGCGCGAGGCCACGTCGCCGTACCTGCTCCAGCACGCCGACAACCCCGTCGATTGGCAGCCCTGGGACGAGGCCGCCCTGGCCGAGGCGAGGGAGCGGGACCTGCCGATCCTGCTCTCGATCGGTTACGCCGCCTGCCACTGGTGCCATGTGATGGCGCATGAGTCGTTCGAGGACGCCGCCGTCGCGGCGGCGCTGCGGGGGCGGTTCGTGGCGATCAAGGTGGATCGGGAGGAGCGCCCCGACCTCGACGCCGTCTACATGGCGGCCACCGTGGCCCTGACCGGGCGGGGCGGTTGGCCGATGACGGTGCTGCTCACCCCGCAGGGGCGGCCGTTCTGGGCGGGCACCTATCTGCCGCGGGACCAGTTCCTGGGCCTGTTGGACGCGGCCTGGCAAGCGTGGCAGACGCAGCGGGCCGAGATCGAGGCCAGCGCGGTGCACATCGCGCAGGCGCTGGGCTCGGCGGCCGCGGGTTCGCCTGGGCCGGGCGGGTCGGGTGCCGGCGGGTCGGGTACGGGCGGGATCGACGAGCGCTTGCTGGAGCAAGCAGTAGAGGGCGTCAAGACGTCGTACGACGCCGCGCGGGGCGGTTTCGGCGGCGCGCCCAAGTTCCCCCCGTCGATGGTGCTGGAGTGGCTGTTGGCCCATCATGGCCGAACCGGCTCGGATGCCGCGCTGGCGATGGTCGAGGGCACCTGCGAGGGTATGGCGCGCGGCGGGATGTACGACCAGCTGGCCGGCGGCTTTGCCCGCTACAGCACCGACGCGAACTGGGTCGTCCCGCATTTCGAGAAGATGCTCTATGACAACGCGCTGCTGCTGCGGGTCTACACCGGCTGGTTCCACGCGACCGGCTCACGGCTGGCCGAGCGCATCGCCCGGGAGACGGCCGACTTCCTGATCCGGGACCTGGGCACCGCCGAAGGAGCCTTTGCCTCGGCGCTGGACGCCGACGCGGCCGGGGTGGAGGGGCTGACCTACGCCTGGACCCCGGCGCAGCTCGTCGAGGTGCTCGGCGACGCGGACGGCGCCCGCGCCGCGGCGCTGCTGTCGGTCACGGAGACCGGCACGTTCGAGCACGGCGCCTCGACCCTTCAGCTGCGCCGCGAACCGGACCCGGGCGAGGAGATCGAGTGGTGGGGCACCACCCGTGAGCGGCTGCTGGCCGCCCGCGCCGATCGGCCCCAGCCGGCTCGCGACGACAAGGTGGTGACCGCCTGGAACGGGTTGGCCATCGCCGCGCTGGCCGAGTGCGGGGCCACGCTGGGGAGCGTGCCGTACGTCGAGGCCGCCCGCACCGCAGCGGCCTACCTCCTGGGCACCCATCTCGTCGACGGCCGACTCCGACGCACGTCGCGAACCGGAGTCGTCGGCGAATCGGCAGGTGTGGCCTCGGATTACGGCACTCTCGCCGCGGGATTGGTGGCGCTCGCCCAGGCGACCCGCGAGGCTCGCTGGCTGACCGCGGCCGGGGAGCTGCTGGCCACGGCGATGGCGCGCTTCGGCGCCGACGACGGGGGCTTCTACGACACCCCGGACGACGGGGAGGCGCTGATCGTGCGGCCTCGGGAGGAGGGCGACAACGCCGAGCCGTGCGGCACGTCGAGCCTGGCGGGGGCGCTGCTGGCGTACGGCGCGCTCACCGGCTCACCCGCGCACCTCGACCGGGCGCGGACCGCGCTGACCTCCATGAGCACGGTCGCGGCGAGCAGCCCGCGGTTCGCGGGGCGCGCCCTGGCGGTGGCCGAGGCGTTCGTGGCCGGCCCGCTGGAGGTGGCGATCGTGGCCGCAGACCCCCGCGCGCCGGACGCCTTCGATTTGCTCGCCGCGGCGCGCCGGAGCCTGTCGCCGGGTCTGGTTCTGGCGGTCGGCCGGCCCGACGAGCCGGGTTGGCCGCTCCTGGCGGACCGCCCGCTGGTCGGGGGCGTGCCCACGGCGTACGTGTGTCGCGGTTTCAGCTGCGACGCGCCCGTGACGGATCCCGCGGAGCTGGCGGACCGGCTGCGGGGCTAGGAACGCGGGGGGCGGTCCTTCGTGGGCAGGGTGGCCACGATCCGGTCGTAGGAGTCGTCGATGGCCTCCTCGATCTCCTCGGGCGGGATCGCGCCGTCGAGCCGCAGCACGTTCCAGCCATGCCGTCCGATGTACGGCGACACCGACGCCTCGGCCGGATAGCGGGCCAGCCACTCGTCGGCCTCGTCGCGACCCTTGCCGCACTTGACGGTCACGGAGTCGGCGCCGAGGAAACAGAAGATCTTGGCGCCCACCTTGGCGACGACGTCACCGTCCCAGGGTTCGTCAGGCCAGGCGCCGGGTTTGGCGAGGCAGTAGTCGAGCATCGGATTCGGCACGGCCGCATTCTCCCCTCACAGGCGGATGACCTGCCAGCCCTCGAGCCCTGCGACGCGGGACTCCAGCTCGGCCGGGCCGACGAACAGGGCCGTCGCCCAGACGTCGGCGGCCACGATGTCCGGTGCGACCACGCTGACCGAGCCCCGCCGGTGGAGCCGCTCGCCGGTCGCCGGGTCCACCAGGTGCGCGCCCCGGGCGGCACATCCCGACGTGGCCAGGCCGCCGTCGACCAGCTCCACCACCTGGGCGATCTCGCCCGCCACGTCAGGGTTCTCGATCGCGAGCCGCCAGGGCCGCTGGCCGCCCGGGGAGGCGTCCCGGCCGCCGACCGCGATGTCACCGCCGGCGTTGAGGCAGTAGGCGTGGCCGGCCAGCTCGGGCCGCTGCGCGGACCGGTCCAGCAGGGCCGCCGCGCGGGCGAGGGCCCAGCCCTTGACGAGCCCGGTCGGGTCGAGCAACCAGCGGCCGCTCGCCTCGTCGGGGAGGATGTGCGTGAACGCCCCTCCGGTGGCTTCCCGGTAGTGCTCGCACAGGTCGATGACCTGCGTCATTTCTGGGCAGCAGTCGTCCAGGGCGAGTTCGCCGCGGCGCAGCCGGGACAGCTCGCTGGCCGGCTTCCATGTGCTGAAGGTCGCATCGACCCAGGCCAGATCGGCGAATGCGGCCCGCACGGCGGCGCTGACCTGGTCCGAGCGCGCCTGCGGCCCGCGCACCTGGATGCTGATTGGCATCCCCATCAGATGCTCGACGTGCGCCACGACGTACGGCGAGGGCTCGGCCGCCACCTGGGCGACCTGCGCGACCTGGGCGACCTGCGCGACCGGAGCGAAGGTGGGCAGGTCAGCGGGACCGGCGGTCATGGGTCGCGACCTCACGCCCGGGCCTGGTCGAGGGCGGACTGCAGCGAACCGGTGTATCCCTGCCACGTGACGGTGGCGCCGGAGATCGCGTCGATCTGGGCGGACTGGGCCTGCACGACCTCGGCGTTGTACGTCGGGACCGCCCGCGAGTTGATCTGCACGTCGCGGTTGTTCTCCTGCGGATAGACCACGGCCTGGGAGCTGGTGATCTTGCCGCCGGAGACGACGATCCGCACCTGCACGGGGCCCCACCGCGTGCTCACCGACGTGCCGGTGTAGGTCCCGTCCTGCAGCGTGGCCACCGTCCCGGCCGAGGCGCCGCTCGACCCGGACCCGTTCGCGGCCGTGCCGGTGGAGCCTTGCGCGGCCGTGCCGGTCGCGCGGCCGCCGCTCGTCGAGGCCGTCGTGGAGCTGGTGGCCGTTGTCGCGGCGCTCTGCGCGTCGAGGCTGGTGTGGTAGCCCATCGCCAGCACGACGACGGACAGCGTGCTCATCCCGAGCAGGACGTTGCGGCGCAGGTGGCTCGGCTCGTCGGCCGCCGCGGGGTTCCAATGGGAGGGCTGCGGGGTGGTCACGGTGGTGCCTTTCTCGGCGATTCTCGGCGGTTCTCGGCGGTTCTCGGAGACAGGCGCGACGCTGCGCAACTCGGTGGTGTGCGACCCGGCGGAGCCTGGCCCGCGGATCAGTAGCTGAAGCGCTCGGCGTGGACGCGCTCGGCCGGTACGCCGCAGGCCAGGCTCGCGGCCTCGGCGGTGGCCATCCACGCGGCCCCGCCGCAGACGAACACGTCGTGGTCGGCCACGTCCGGCACCAGGTGCCGCAGCGCGGCCGCATCGGACAGGTGCGCCCAGGTGGCGGGCAGCCAGGACGGCCGGTCGGTGGGGCGGTGCCCGTCGAGCAGGACCAGGCGGGCTCCGCGGGCGGCGGCCGACGCCTCGACCTCGGCCAGCAGCGGCGCACTGTCCACGTCGGAGACGCGGTAGATGAGGGTGACGTCGCCGGGCCCGGCGTGCAACGACTCCAGCAACGCCTTCAGCGGGGCGACCCCGATGCCGGCGGCGAGCAGGAGCACCCGCTGCCGGGTGCGGACGCCCTCGTGCAGTCGGCCGTAGGGGCCCTCGATGAGCACCGGCGTGCCCGGGCGCATCGTCGCCAGGCGGCGGGTGCCGTCGCCGACGGCGGCGACGCTGATCTGCAGTCGGTGGCCATCGGGAGCGGCCGAGACGCTGTAGGGATGGGCGCGGGTCCAGCCCGGGCCGTCCAGGAAGCGCCACTGGAAGAACTGGCCCCCGGCGGCGGGCAACCGATGCAGGTCGCGTCCGGTGATGGTGACGGTGGTGACATTGCCGCCCGCGGGCGCGACGTCGGCGACGACCAGGCGGTGCCGACGGTTGCGCAGCAGCGGCAGACCCACGCGATAGGTCAGCACGGCGGCGACGGCGGCGCCCCATAGGGTCCACCAGTACGCCGTAGCGAGCGGGGAGCTCAGAAAGTCCTTGCCGGTCCAGAGCTGGTGCGGCAGGGCAAGGAAGCACCCGAGGTAGGCGTAGAGGTGCATCAGGTGCCAGGACTCGTAGCGCAGCTTCGCCCGGGCGGCCCGGATCGACGTCACGACCACGAGGAGCAGGAAGACGGTGCCCACCAGCGCAAGGATCATGGCCGGCATCGTCAGGACCATCTGCGTGGTGGTCGGCCACAGCGCCCCCAGCGTGGCTCCGGAGTAGCCGACGATGATCATCAGCACGTGCGCGAGCAACAGGGCGACGGAGCCGAACCCGACGGTGCGGTGCACGGCGGCCAGCTGATCCTGCCCGAAGGCCTTCTCCACGAAGGGGATGCGCGCCATCAGCAGCACCTGGATCAGGAGCAGGTCTGCCGCGAGGAGGCCGGTGAGGCGACCCAGGGAGGTCCACGCGTCGGCGATTCCGGTGACGTCGGTGACGCCGCCGTTCGTCAGCCACAGGCCGGCCACCACCAGCAGGCTGGCCCAGGTCAGCGCGCCGGCGGCCGCGGCCCACCAGTGCGGCACCGCCGGCGGGGGCAGCGCTGGTCCCAGGGGAAGCCCGGGCCGGGCCGCCGCGGTGCCGGTGTGGCGCGGCATCGTGGGCCCCGATCCTGGTGCGTCGATGGTCGTCGAGGTCATGTCCCTAGATTCGGCCACGACTCCGTCCGTCCCATCTGCGGCGGCTGTGGCCTTCCTGTGAGCCGGGATCCGGCACCATAGAGCCCATGTCGGCCGAGGACGTTGCAGCGCAGTTCGAAGCCCGATTCCGCCGGTGGTGGCCGGACGTGGTCAGCGGATTGCGGGAGGTGTACGACGAACCTGCTGCGGCGACGCTCGCAGTACGGTTGGAGGCCCTGGCCCGCGCCGCGCACGCCCGGCGGCCCCAGGAGTTGCGGGCCCTCGACTACGAGCGGCTGCTGCTCCCGGACCGGCTCGCCAACGAGTCGATGGTCGGCTATGCCGCCTATACCGAACGATTCGCCGGCACGCTCGCCGGCATTCACGGCCGCCTCGACTATCTGGCCGAATTGGGCGTCACGTATCTGCACCTGATGCCCCTGTTGCGGCCGCGGGAGGGGGACAACGACGGCGGCTACGCCGTGGCCGACTACGGCTCGATCCGGCCCGATCTGGGCACGATGGACGATCTGTGCGAGGTCACCGCCGCGCTGCGCGGGCGCGGCATCAGCCTGGTCCTCGACTTGGTGCTCAACCACGTGGCGCGCGAGCACGACTGGGCGCAACGGGCCCGGGCGGGCGAGGCACGCTATCGGGCCTACTTCCACACCTACCCCGACCGGGAGCTGCCGGATGCCTACGAGGCCACCCTTCCCGAGGTGTTCCCCGACTTCGCTCCCGGGAATTTCACCTGGGATCCGGAGCTGGCGGCCTGGGTCTGGACCACGTTCAACACCTTTCAGTGGGACCTGAACTGGGCCAATCCGGATGTGCTGGTCGAGTTCGCGCAGATCATCCTCGACCTGGCCAACGCCGGTGTCGAGGTGTTGCGGCTGGACGCGATCGCCTTCTTGTGGAAGCGCATGGGAACCGACTGCCAGGGCCAGCCGGAGGTGCATTCGCTGACCCAGATCCTGCGGGGGGTCACCCGGATCGTCGCTCCTGCCACGGCGTTCAAGGCCGAGGCGATCGTGGCGCCGGAGAAGTTGATGGCCTATCTCGGGCAGGGCCGGTGGGCCGGCAAGGTCAGCGAGCTGGCCTACCACAACAGCCTCATGGTGCAGATCTGGTCGGCGCTCGCCACCAAGGACGCCCGGCTGGCCGCCCGCGCGCTCGGCCGGCTGCCGGCTCTGCCGAGCGCGACCGCCTGGATCACCTACCTGCGCTGCCATGACGACATCGGCTGGGCGATCTCGGACGAGGACTGCGCGGCGATCGGGTGGAACGGGGCGACCCACCGGCGGTTCCTGTCCGACTGGTACTCGGGGAACTTTCCGGCCTCCCGCGCGCGTGGCCTGGTGTTCCAGCACAATCCGGCGACCGACGACCGGCGCATCAGCGGCACGGCGGCGAGCCTCATCGGCCTGGAGAACGACGAGGTGTGGAACGACATCCCCGCCGCCGAGCTGGACATCAGGGCGCTGCGGCTGGCGCACGCGATCATCTTCGGCTGGGGCGGCATCCCGGTGATCTGGAGCGGCGACGAGCTGGCCACCCCCAACGATCCGCACTGGGCCGCCGAACCCGGTCACGCGGACGACAACCGCTGGGCGGGCCGGCCCCGCCTCGACGCCGACCGGCTGACGCGGCGGCACGATCGGTCCACCACCGAGGGGTGCGCCTTCACCGACCTGGTGCATCTCGCGGAAGTACGCCGGGGCCTGCCGCATCTGCACGCCGGCACCCCGGTCGTCGTGGACGAGGTGCACGACCCCGGCGTGTTGCCGGTGCGGCGCACGCACGAGCTGGGCACGATGCTGCAGCTCTACAACGTGACGCCGGACTGGCGGTTCCACTCGGGCGCCCGGCTGGCCACGCTCGGCCTGGACCCGGCGCTCGACGCGCTCACCGGCCAAGAGGTGCGGCCCGGTCCGGACGGACGGGTGTGGCTGCCGCCGTACGCCGCATGGTGGCTAGTCTCCCCCGAAGCTCTGCGCCCGTAGCTCGACCGACGTCAGAGCAGCCCGACCTGGTGCAGCACGTCGTACCCGATCTTCACGATGAACGCCGAGACCACGACGATGAAGACCGCTCGGATGAAGCCGTGGCCACGGGAGACTGCGGTGCGGGCGCCGAGGTAGCCGCCCAGGGCGTTGGCCGCGCCCATCGGGATGCCGATCTTCCAGACCACCGCGCCCGCGCCGACGAAGACGACCAGCGCGGCCAGGTTGGTCGCCAGGTTGGCGAGCTTGGCCAGCGCCGTGCCCTGCAGGAACGCGAAACCCAGCACCCCGACGAGCAGGAACACGAAGAACGAACCGGTGCCGGGACCCAGCGCCCCGTCCCAGATCCCGACGCCGAGCCCGATCAGCGCGGCCCAAGCGGTGTGCCGGCGGCCGGTGTGGCGCAGCATCTCGACCTGCCCGAGTGCGGGCCGCAGCAGGGCGTAGGCGCCCACGCCGATGAGGACCGCCAGGATCAACGGGTTGAACGCCTCCCGCGGGATGTGCGAGGCGAGGAATGCCCCGGCGGCCGACCCGACGAAGGCGCCGGCGACCAACGGCCACGCGGTGCGCAGGTCGGGTTTCACGCGGCGCAGATAGGTACCCGAGCTGACCGCGGTGCCGCAGACGGAGGCGAGCTTGTTGGTGGCGAGCAGCTGGACGGGGATGGCGTATGGGAAGGCCACCACGAACGCCGGCAGCTGGATGAGGCCTCCCCCGCCGACCACCGCGTCCACATAGCCGGCCAGGAAGGCCGCCCCGATCAGGATGATGACGGTGAGCAGCGAGACCTCGTCCACCGGCACACCCTAATGGCCGCGCCTGGCCCGGCCGGCGACGGTCCGGGCACGCCCCATCCCGACGGAACTTGCAGACAACTACTGGCAACTTTGCCCATATTTACACAGACTCATTGAGCCGTCACTGTACCGAAAGGTAGAGTGGTGTCGATGCGGGCGAACCCACCCGCACTCCTCACTCACCGCCGAGGACGACATGACGACCAAGAACAAGCCTGATTATGACAACCTGGAGCGGATCGCCGCGGAGCTGCGCGAGTCGGTGATGGACATGCTGGCCGCCGCCGGGAGTGGGCACTCGGCCGGCCCACTGGGGATGGCCGAGATGCTGACGGCGCTCTACTTCAACTCCCTCAAGCACGACCCGAAGAACCCGGACTGGGACGAGCGGGACGTGGTCTTCCTGAGCCACGGCCACACCGCGCCGATCCTGTACGCCGCGCTCGCGCACGCCGGCTACTTCCCCAAGGAAGAGCTGCACACGCTGCGCAAATACGGCACCCGGCTGCAGGGCCACCCCGAGCGCAAGGCGCTGCCGGGCATCGAGTCCACCTCCGGGCCGCTCGGTGAGGGCCTGTCGCAGGGCGCCGGCTACGCCTACACCTTGAAATACCTGGACAACAACCCGCACCGGTTCGTCTACGTGCTGCAGGGCGACGGTGAGGTCAACGAGGGCAACGTCTGGGAAGCGGCCATGTTCGCCGCGAAATACAAGCTCGGCCAGCTGATCAGCATCATCGACCGCAACTTCATCCAGATCGACGGCGGCACCGAGGACGTCATGCCGCTGGGCGACCTGGCCGGCAAGTGGCGCACCTTCGGCTGGCACGTGCTGGAGGTCAACGGCCACTCGCTGCCCGCGCTGATCAACGCCTACGAAGAGGCCCGTTCGGTGGTGGACCGGCCCAGCATGATCATCGCCAACACCATTCCCGGCAAGGGCGTGGACTTCATGGAATACGACTTCGGCTGGCACGGCAAGCCGCCGTCGGTGCTGCAGAACCAGGAGTGGCTGGCCGGCCGTAGCGCTGCGGCCGCCGGATTCGACTACAAGGCCGCCGAGAAGGAGTCCCTGTCATGAGCACCGACGTCCAGGCTTCGCAGGGAACCTCCTTCCCGCTCAACCCCAAGCTGGGCAGCGCCGACATCGAGACCGAGCCGATCCGGATGGGCTTCGGGCGCGGCCTGCTGGAGGCGGGCCGGCGCGACGAGCGCGTCATGGCGCTGTGCGCTGACTTGACCGACTCCACCCAGATGTCGCTGTTCAAGAAGGAGTTCGGGGACCGCTTCGTCGAGGTCGGCATCGCCGAGCAGAACCTGGCCACCGCGGCCGCAGGCATGGCGCGCAACGGTCGGATCCCGTTCACCTCCAGCTACGCCGCCTTCTCCCCCGGCCGCTGCTGGGAGCAGATCAAGACGACCAGCTGCCTCAACGAGATGCCGGTCAAGACGGTCGGCAGCCACGCCGGCCTGATCACCGGCCAGGACGGCGCCACCCACCAGATGCTGGAGGACATCGGCCTGATGCGGATCATGCCGGGCATGGTCGTCATCTGCCCCGGCGACGCCCTGGAGGCCGAGCGGGCCACCATCGCGATGGCCGCCCACCCCAGCGCGTGCTACCTGCGGCTGGCGCGCGACAAGACGCCGGTCTTCTCCACGCCCGACTCGCCGTTCGAGATCGGCACGGCGTACGTGCTGCGGGAGGGCACCGACGTGACCCTGATCGGCACCGGCACCATGACGTACGAGCTGCTCGTTGCCGCGGAGATCCTCGCCGACCAGGGCATCTCGGCCGAGATGGTGCACGTCCCGACGGTCAAGCCGCTGGATGAGGAGACGATCCTGGCCAGCGCCCGCAAGACCGGCTGCGTCGTCACCGCCGAAGAGGGTCAGATCGCCGGTGGCCTCGGCGGCGCCGTCGCCGAGTTGCTCGGCGAGAAGGCGCCGATGCCGGTCAAGCGACTCGGCGTCGAAGACCGGTACGGCGAGACCGGCAGCCCCCGCGAACTGCTGGAGGCCTTCGAGCTGACCGGGGAGCACCTGGCGCGCAAGGCCGCGGAGTTCCTGCGAGCCCGCTGAGCGGTTACCGAGTGTCGCCTCGACGCGGCACGCCCTGGGGGCGATCCTGATCGGGGATCGCCCCCGCGGCGTGCCCACCCTGACTTTGGTCCCTGGCGGGGCAGGGTAAACAACGGCCAAAGTTTGGGGAATAACTCATCCTGGAAGGCACACCATGAGCACAGTCGCTCAGCCCGCGCCAGTCGCCGGCTCCCAGGGCGTCCACCCCGTCGACGAGGTCCTGCCCGCCCCGAAACTGGCCATTTACGGCCTGCAACACGTCCTGGCCTTCTATGCCGGCGCCGTCATCGTCCCGATCCTGCTGGCCAGCGCCATCGGGCTGGACACCGAGACGCTGATCCACCTGATCAACGCCGACCTGCTGACCTGTGGCATCGCCTCGATCATCCAGTCGGTGGGCTTCTGGAAGGTCGGCGTGAAGCTGCCACTGCTGCAGGGCGTGACGTTCACGGCGGTCTCGCCGATGATCGCGATCGGCCTGTCGCAAGGCGGCGGCCGCGAGTCGCTGCCCTACATCTACGGTTCGGTCATCGTCGCTGGCTTGACGACCTTCTTCATCGCGCCGTACTTCGCCAAGATGATCCGCTTCTTCCCGCCGGTCGTCACCGGCAGCGTCATCACCATCATCGGTGTCGCGCTGCTGCCGGTCGCCGCGAACGACGCGATCATGGCCGCCCCGGACCCCAACCGGAACTTCGTGCAGATCGGCGTCCCCGCCGACCAGATCGCCGTCCGCAGCATCCTCTACGCCGTCGGCACGCTGTTCTTCATCGTCTTCCTGCAGCGCTTCTTCCGCGGCTTCCTCGGCACCATCGCGGTGCTGCTCGGCCTGGTCGGCGGCACCCTGGTGGCCTGGGCTCTCGGAGACGCCCACTTCGACTCGGTCGGCAGCGCGTCCTGGGTCGGCGTCACGACACCGTTCTACTTCGGCATCCCCAAGTTCGCCTTCGCCGCGGTCGTCTCGATGATCGTCGTCATGCTCATCACCGCAGTGGAGACCACCGGCGACGTCTTCGCCACCGGCGAGATCGTCGACAAGGAGATCGGGTCCGAGGACATCGCCCGCGCGCTGCGCGCCGACGGCCTGGCCACCACGCTCGGCGGCGTGCTCAACAGCTTCCCCTACACCTGCTTCGCCGAGAACGTCGGCCTGGTCCGGCTGACCCGCGTGAAGTCCCGCTGGGTCGTGGCCAGCGCCGGCGCCATCATGATCATCCTGGGCCTGCTGCCCAAGGCCGGCGCCATCGTCGCGGGGATCCCGCACCACGTCCTCGGCGGCGCGGCGCTGGCGATGTTCGCCACGGTCGCCGTGGTCGGCATCCAGACCCTGACCCGGGTCGACTTCAAGGACGATCGCAACATCGTCATCGTGGCGACATCGCTGGCCCTGGCCCTGCTCGTGACGGTCCAGCCCAACATCGCCAAGGTCGTCCCGAGCTGGGCCGAGATCATCTTCGGCTCCGGCATCACTCTCGGCAGCCTCTGCGCGATCCTGCTCAACCTGGTCTTCCACCACACCGGCGGCCGGCAGCACACGAGCGAGGAAGCCATCGCCGACGCCACCGAGCGGTCCCGCGAGTCGGCCATCGGAGACTGATCGTGTCGATCTTCCGGGGCGCGCTCCTGGACACGCCGTGCGGCGAGTCCGGGGGCGCGTCCTTCGCCGTCCCCACCACCTTGCGCGTCGAGTCCGACGGCGCCCTGCTCGTACGCAACGGCGTCATCGCAGCCCGGGGGCCGGCCGCCGCCCTGCTCGCGGCACATCCCGGCGAGGAGGTGATCGACTGCCGCCCCGGACTGCTGTTGCCGGGGTTCATCGACACCCACGTGCACTACCCGCAGGTCCGCGTCATCGGCGGCCTGGGCCGCCCGCTGCTGGAGTGGCTGGACCAGTGCGCGCTCCCGGAGGAAGCGCGGCTCGCCGACCCGACGTACGCGCTCGGCGTCGCCACCGACTTCCTCGCCGGGCTCGCCCGGGCCGGCACGACCTCGGCCCTGGTTTTCGGCAGCCACTTCGCCGGCGCGATGACGGAGTTCTTCTCGGCCGCCGCCGGTTCCGGGCTCCGGATCACCGCCGGGCTGGTCGTCTCGGACCGCGCGCTGCGGCCCGACCTGCTCACGACGCCGGACCGGGCGCTGGCCGAGGGGGCCGAGTTGGCGCGGGCGTCGCACGGGGTGGGACGACTGCGGTACGCCGTGACGCCACGCTTCGCGTTCTCCTGCTCGAGTGAGCTGCTGGCGTCCTGCGCGGAGCTGGCCTCGTCGGTGCCCGGCGCCTTCGTCACCAGCCACGTCAACGAGAACGAGGCGGAGATCGCGGGGGTGGCCGCGGCCTTCCCCTCCTGCGCCGACTATGTCGGGGTCTACGCGGACCACGGCCTGCTCGGGGCCCGGACCGTGCTGGCGCACGACGTACATCCCCTGCCCCGCGAACTGGCCGCCCAGGCCGACGCGGGCTCCGCCGTCGCGCACTGCCCGACCAGCAACGCGGCGCTCGGCAGCGGTCTGTTCCCGTTCCTGGCCCACGAGGCGGCCGGGGTGCGGATCGCGCTCGGCTCGGACGTCGGCGGCGGGACGGGGTTCGCCCTGGCCAAGGAGGGGCTGCAGGCGTACTTCGCACAGCGCCTCACCCCCGCCGAGCGGCGCCGCGAGCTGACCGCGGCCGACCTGCTGCGGCTGGCCACGGCGGCGGGAGCCGACGCACTGGGACTGGCTGCGCGTACCGGCGACTTCGAGGTGGGGCGGGAGTTCGACGCCGTCTGGTGGCGCCCGCAGGAGGGATCGACCTTCGAGGTCGGGCTGCGGCACGCCGAGTCGGCCGAGGATGCGCTCGCCAAGCTGTTCGCGTTGGGCACCCCGGCCGACATTGCCGCGGTCTGGGTCGCCGGGGACCGTCTGGCGCTCTGACCCAGACCCGCGAGCAGGAGGTGGGGCTTGGTGGGGCCGGAGTAGGGGTGGCCGGGGTGGGGTGGCCAGGGTAGAGGTGGTGGGGTGTGGTGTGGGCGCATGCATGGGCGCGAAACCTGCTCCTCCCACGACGACTTCTGCACCCACAGCCGCGCCCACAGGCTCGCAGGCTCAGGCGGCACCCCAGCGGACCCGCACCGGCCCACCACGGCGCGCCCCATAGGGCGGGGCGGTCGCTGAGCCCTATTCGTCTGGCCAGTGCAGCGACAGGTCGCAGGGGTATGCCGGGGGGCGGATGTCGAACCGTACGACGTCGCCGGGCCGGAGCTGGGCCACGCGGTCCACCGCAGAACCGTCGAGGACCGCGATCACGGGATAACCGCCGGTCGTGGGGTGGTCGGCCAGGAAGATGACCGGTTGGCCCGAGGGCGGCACCTGGACGCTGCCGCGGACGGTGGCCTCGCTGGCGAGTTCGCCCTCGACCGAGCGATCCAGGCGGGGGCCCTGGCAACGCACCCCGACCCGGTCGCTGTCCGGGCCGACATCCCAGGCCGTCGCGGTCAGCAACGCCCGGGCGGCCGGGGTGAACCAGTCCGCCCGCGGCCCCCAGGTCCCGGTCAGCCGCACCTGTCCCCACAGCGGCGCCTGGAACAGCGCGCCGGCCAGGTCCGCCGCCGATTCCCCCGCCGGGCCGAGGGCGAACCCCGGCAGATGGGTGTCGACCGCCGAGATCAACGCCGGGCAGCAGCGCAGCACATCGCCCGCGGCCAGGGGTGCCGGGCCCAGCCCCGCGATGGTGTCCGAGGACCGGCTGCCCAGCACCGGCTCGACGTCGATGCCGCCCAGGACCGCGACGTACGAGCGCACCCCCGCCTCCGGACGGGCCAGCTCGAGGCGCTGGCCCGCGCCCACGAACACCGGCGCGGCGAACGGCGCCGGGATCCCACCGATGCGCACGCCGACCGGGGCGCCGGTGACCGCCACGACCGTCGCCGCCTGCGCCTCCAGGACCAGGCCCCCGGCGAGCACCTCCAGGGTCGCCGCGCTCTCGGGGTTGCCGAGCAACCGGTTGGCCAGCCGGTGCGCGCCACCGTCCGCCGCGCCCGACGGGCTGACCCCCAACGCCGCCAGCCCGGGACGACCCAGGTCCTCGATGAGCGTCCGCGCCCCGGGGGCGATGACGCGCAGGCTCATCGCGCCACCGCCGGCGTCGCGACGAACCGGACCCGGGTCCCCGGAGCGAGCAGCGCCGGCGGGTCGGCCGCCGAGTCCCACAGGCGGGCGTCGGTGCGGCCGATGAGCTGCCAGCCGCCGGGGCTGGGGGTCGGATAGCAGCCGCAGTACTCCCCCGCCAGCCCCACCGACCCGGCCGGCACTCGAGTGCGCGGGGACTGTCGCCGCGGCACCATCCAGCCGGCGTCCGGGCAGGTCAGGTACGCGAATCCGGGAGAGAATCCGCAGAACGCGACGGTCCACGTCAGCTCGGTGTGCCGGGCCACGAGGGCCTCGGGGCTGCACCCCAGCAGGCCGGCAACCTCGGCCAGGTCCGCCCCGTCGTACGTCACCGGCACCCGCACCTCGCCGGCGGCCGACGCGGTGGCGGCCCGCGGCTGCACGGCCCGCGCGGCGACGATCACGCCGGGCATCGCCGTCGCGTCCCGGCCGCGCAGCAGCACGGTCCGGGCGCCCGGCACGACCTCGACGACATCCGCGAGCGGCGCGGCCGCCAGACCGGCCCGGTAGGCGAGCGCCTCGGCGCCGTCGGCGAATTCGAGCAGGACGGCGTCGGCGCCGCAGGGCAGGACGCGCATCACGCCGCCGCGGCCGGTGCCGGCGTGAACGGGCCGACCGTGACTCCCGCGGCGTCGAGGGCGGCCCGGACGGCCCGCGCCATGGCGACCGCGCCGGGGCTGTCGCCGTGCACGCACAGCGACGCGGGGCGCAGGCGCACGAGCGTGCCGTCGACGGCCTCGACGACCCCGTCGGTCACCATCCGTACGGCGCGCGCGGCGACCACGTCGGGATCGTGCAGCACCGCGCCGTCCCGGGAGCGGGACACCAGCGTGCCGTCGGCCTGGTACGCCCGGTCGACGAACGCCTCGGCGGCGGTGGGCAGCCCGGCCGCCGAGGCCAACCGCAGCGGCAGCGAGCCGGGCAACCCGAGCAGCGTGAGCGTCTGGCCGTGCTCGGCCAGGCCGACGAGCGCCTCGACCACGGCGGCGGCCTGCTGCTCGTGTTCGACGATCGTGTTGTAGAGGGCGCCGTGCGGCTTGCAGTAGGTGACAGCGGCACCCTCGGCCGCGGCGATCGCGGTCAGCGCGCCGACCTGGTAGCGCACTTCGGCGCGCAGCTCGGCCGGATCGGCGTCGATGAAACGGCGGCCAAAGCCGGCCAGGTCGCGGTAGGAGACGTGGGCGCCGATCGCGATGCCGTGCTCGCGAGCGAGCCGGACGGTGCTGGTCATCACGGCGGGATCGCCCGCGTGGAAGCCACAGGCGACGTTCATGCTGGACAACACGGGGGCCAGGCCGGCGTCGTCGCCGAGCGTCCAGCGGGCGAAGGACTCCCCCACGTCGGCGTTGAGGTCGATGCGCATGGGGCCATCCTGCCCGGCAGAAGCGCTGCTCAGCGACCGATCCGGCACGGCGGCCCCCGCTCAGCCGCCCAGCGCCAGCCGCGCGGCCACCGCGAGCATCACCAGTCCGACGCCGACGTCCACCACCCGCCAGGTGGCGGGCCGGTCCAGCACCGGAGCGAGCGCGCGGGCGCCGTATCCGAGCCCCGTGAACCAGCCGATGGACGCCGTCCCCGCGCCGCCCGCGAACGCCCACCGCAGGGCGCCCTGCTGGTTGGCGAGGTTGCCGACCATGACGACGGTGTCGAGGTAGACGTGCGGGTTGAGATAGGTCAGGGAGGCCGCCAGCAGCCCCGCCCGCCGCGCCGAGACCCGCTCGGACCCCGCCGCGGCGGCCAGGCTCCCGCCACCGGCGGCCGACCGGAGCGCGGTCGCCGCGAACCACACCAGGTAGGCCACCCCGCCCCAGCGAAGCACCTCCAGCAGCGCGGGCGCGCGAGTCACGAGGGCCCCGATCCCGAGGGTGCCCACGGCGATCAGCAGCACGTCCGAGACGGCACAGATCGCGACGATCAGGCCGACGTGTTCTCGGCGGATGCCCTGGCGCAGCACATAGGCGTTCTGGGCGCCGATCGCCACGATCAACGCGAGTCCGGTGGACAATCCCGTCACATAAGCCGCCATGCCCGCCACGCTAGATGGCCTGGGGTCTTAAGCCAATCGAGAGATTCTCTAGGCTGTGAAGATGAGCTTCATCAGTGCTGACCAGCTCGCCACCGTTGCGGCCGTGGCGGACACCGGGAGCTTCGACCGCGCCGGGCAGCGCCTCAACGTCACGACCTCGGCGATCAGCCAGCGGGTCAAGGCGCTGGAGCGGGCGCTCGGGCAGGTGCTGATCAGACGCGGTACGCCGTGCCGGCTCACCCCCGCGGGGACGGTGGTGCTCCGGCACGCCCGACAGGCCGCGCTGCTGGAGGCGGAATTGCGCGCCGAACTCGCGGCGGCCGACGGAACCAGCGGCGGCCCCGCCGGCGGGGTGGAACTGCCCGTGGCGGTGAACGCCGACTCACTCGCGACCTGGTTCCCCGCCGTCTTCGATCAGGCCGCCGCCTGGCCCGGCGTACGGCTCGCGCTGCACGTCGAGGACGAAGAACACACGGCGGGACTCCTGCGGGACGGGGTGGTCCTGGGCGCCGTCTCCGCCGATCCGGCGCCGGTGCACGGTTGCCGGCGGCAGGCGCTGACGACGATGACCTACCGGCCGTACGCGCGGGCCGACCTCCTTGCCGCCGCGACCGGCCGCCACGGGGCGGACCTGCGCACGCTCCCGCCGGTGCGCTACGACGCGAAGGACGATCTGCAGGACCGGGCGTTGCGGGCCGCCGGGGTCACCGAGGCGGTGCCCGGTCCGCGGATCCCCAACAGCCAGGCCTTCGTGGCCGCCGTGCTGGCGGGCCTGGGCTGGGGCATGCTGCCCGCGGCACAGCTGCCGGCCGGGCATGGTCTGGTCGAGGTGCCCGGCCTGGCCCCCGTCGTACGGCGGCTGTATTGGCACCGGTGGAAGCTCGACAGCGCCTGGCTGGACCGGCTCACCGATGCGGTCGTCGCCGCCGCCCGCGCCGCGGACTAGGATCCTGCCGACCCCGCCGACCCGGAGCAGCGCACCACCCCGCGCCCGGGAACCCCATCCCGGGCCCGCGCGTCGAAGGGATAGGACGCTATGTCCGCTGCATAATCCGCAGCGGCACATCGACGACGGGGCCTGGCCCCAGGGTTCGCGGCCCCGGGAGAGGGGCCCCGCTATGCGCGTCGCGTCGACACCACCGCCGGCGGCGGCGGCCATCCTCGAGCATCGATACGGGTACGACGTGCTGTGGATGCGCACGCATCTGGCCCTGACCCTGGGCTTCGTCCTGGCCCTCGGCGACTTCCTCGCTCCCGCGGGCGCGATCATGGTCGCCTGCGTCCTGGCCTCGACGGTCGCCTACCGCCGGGCCGTCGACCGGCTGGTCCTGGCGCCGTCCCGGGCCCGGGTGGACGCCGCGGACCTGTGGCGGCTGGTGCACACCCAGGTGGCCAGCGGCGCAGTGATCATCGGGCTCGTCATCATCGTTGTCACGTTGCTCGAACTTCTGTGAGCTCACCGGCCCTGGATCTGGTGGCCCTCCATGCCGCGCCGTGCGACGGTACGCCGTGTGCTCATCCCTCCTCGTCGGCGCGCTGCTCCCGGATCCGTACGGCGAGCTCCCGCTTGAGCTCCTCCAGACGCCCTCGGACCCAGGCCCGTAACCTCAGCTCGAACGCCCGTGACGCCGTCGGGCCCACCTCGTGAGACCAGACCCGCAGATCCTGTCCTGACCGTTTAGCCCCGTCCGTCACGATGCTCAGTACGGGATGACGCCGCGCGTCAGGGGAGACATCCGATGCGCTCCAAGGTTCGTTCACGACGATGAAGTAATGCAGTGTGACGGCACAGGCTGTATGTGGCACCCAGGAGAGCGTCACCGACACCGGGTCGAGCATCGAGCCTTCGCGTGCGGCGACGTAGCTGCCGGCAAAATCGTCGCTGCTCACGGCAGCCGACACGTGAGCAGGGAGCTCCTCATGGGCCAATACGTCCGCCACGCTGTGGGCCAGGAGGCCTCGGACCGTGCGTGCCAGGCGCACGCCCGGAGGGGCACTCAAGGGTTTTCCGCTGATGGCTTGCGCGAGCTCGCTGTCGGCTTGCGACGTCATCGTCGGCAACTCAGCAAGCACCAGGTTGACCGTGTCGATGGCGCGCTGCTCGACGAAGGACACGAACGCCTCGGGCCGCCCAGCATCGGCGGCCGACAGTGCATCGAGATAGGCGGGGGTCTGGTCGGCGAAGATCACCA
>JAIUNK010000030.1 GCA_020161845.1 Actinomycetota bacterium | reverse complement strand
TGGCCAAGAACTGCTCCCGGCGGGAGACCCGGCGCCGCTGGCTGTACTCCACATCAGTGAAACTGGGCTGGTCGCGATCCACACCCCATCATTTCGCCGTCCCCGCGCCCGAGCCAGACACCACCCCGAGGCAGCAAGAAAATCAGCACTTCCCTTGGTGGCGTTCCCGGTCACGGCCGAGACCGACCGGCTGGACCGGGTCATCGCACGACTGACCGGGAGCATCAGTCGGCCGATGCGCGTCGGCGGTCAGCTGCTGCAGGTGAACGTGAGCGTCGGCGCGGCGCGCGGCGACGCCGGCGACCAGATCGACGCGGTGATCAAGCAGGCCGAGGCGGCCATGCGGATGGCCAAGTCCACCTCGACGACCCACGGCCCGCCGCGCTGGGCCGATGAACGCCAGCGCGTCCGAGCGCTGTTGGACGAGAAGGAGATCCGCGTCGAGTACCAACCCATCGTGGCCATCGACACGCGGCTGCCGGTCGGCTTCGAGGCCCTATTGCGGGTCACCGACAAGGAACTGGGCGTGATCTCTCCCGAGGTGTTGGTGGACTCCGCGAGCCGGGTGCGCCTGCTGGACGAGCTGACGCTGCTGGTCAGCGAGCAGGCCTTGGAGTTGATGCAGTCGCTGAGCACGCTGACCTCGCGCCGGTTGAGCCTGTCGCTGAACCTGGAGTTCGAACAGCTGCGCAGCGACAATGTCACCTTGTCCTGGCTGGTCGATGAGTTCACCGAGGCGACGATCGACCTCATCCTGGAGATCACCGAGCGGCACACCATGCGTTGGACTGCCGCGCATGCGAATGTGGCCCGCGGCCTGGCCCGGCACGGCATCACCCTGGCGGTGGACGACTTCGGCACCGGCTACGCCACGTATCGCTTCCTCGAGGCCTGGGACTGGGCCGAGGTGAAGGTCGATCGCGACCTCGTCCGCGCGCGCAACGATCACGGCCGGCTGCTGCTGCGTCACATCGCCGCCCTGCTCGGGGAACTCAACGTGCATACCGTCGCCGAAGGCATCGAGTCCGCCGAGCTGTTGGACTACGTGGCCGGGCTGGGCTTCACCCACGCGCAGGGCTACCACCTCGGCCGCCCGATGACGGCGGTGGACCTCCTGGAGCGCGCCGACGCCGGCTGGTTGGATCGCCCCGTGTGCTGACCGGCGTGCCCCCGCGGGGCCGAGACTCCGCAGCGCCGCCACGGGATTGCCACGGGATGGCCACGATCGCCCCTGCTCGTCGCCCCCAGTGCAGGGGTCACCCGTCGAGCAGCCGCTTCTTCTGGACCTTGCCCATCTCGTTGCGGGGCAGGGACGCCACGAATCGCACCTGCCGGGGCCGTTTGTGCACGCTCAGCCCGTCGGCCACGGCCTGACATAAGGCGTCGGGGTCGGGCCGCTGGGCGGGGTCGCCCGGCACGACGTACGCCACGATCCGCTGCCCCAGGTCGTCGTCCGGCTCCCCCACGACGGCGACCTCGGCGACACCCGGCAGCCCGAGCAGGAAGGTCTCGATCTCACCGGCGCCGATCCGGTAGCCGCCCGACTTGATCAGGTCCACGGACTCGCGCCCGACGATGCGGTGGTTGCCGTCCGGGCCGATCGTGGCGACATCTCCGGTGACGAACCACCCATCGGCGGTGAAGGATTCGGCGGTCGCGTCCGGCCGGTTGAGGTAGCCGCTGAACAGCGTCGGGCCGCGCACCTCCAACCGCCCCACCGACTGGCCGTCGTGCGGGACCTCGGCGCCGTCCTCGCCGCGCAGCCGGGTCTGCACCCCGACAATGGGCCAGCCGACGTGACCGGCCACCCGCGGACCGTCGTGGCGGGCGCTGACGGTGAGCAGGGTCTCGGTCATCCCGTACCGCTCCACCATGTCCTGGCCGGTCAGCTCCCGCATCCGGGTGAACACCGGGACGGGCAGCGGGGCCGACCCGCTGACCAGCAGCCGGGCCGGGGCGAGCCGGCAGGCCTGGTCCGGGTCGGCGGCGATGCGGGACCAGATGGTCGGTACGCCGAAGCACATCACGCTCGGCGTCGGCCCGGGTGCCGGCTCGTCGACGTCGCGTTCCGGCGCTGCGAGGGCGGCGGTCACCGCGTCGGCGTACGCCTGCGGGGTCGGCCGTCCCGGATGGATCAGCGAACCGCCCACCCGCATCGGGCCGAGGCAGCCGATGATCAGGCCGTGCACGTGGAACAGCGGCAGCGCGTGCACGAGGGTGTCCGCCGCCGTCCAGGCCCAGGCGTCGGCGAGTCCGTCGAGACCGGCGGCGATCGCCCGGTGGGACAGCTGCACGCCCTTGGGCAGTCCCGTGGTCCCCGAGGTGTAGAGGATCATCGCGATGTCCTCGGGGTCCGTTGTGCGCCCACCGGATTCGGGGTTGGTCGGCTGGGGGTTGGCCGGGTCGGGGAGGGCGAGCGGTACGACGGGTCGGGCCGCGCCCGCGGCCGCGGCGGGTGAGCCCGCCTCCGGGGCGGGGCCCACCCAGTGGGTGACCGCCGAATCGGTCAGGATGTGGGCCAGCTCGGTCGCGCCGGCGTCCTTCGGGACGGGCACCACCGTGACCCCCGCGGCGAGCGCCCCGACGACGGCCAGCACCGTGTCGAGCGTCGGCTGGGCCAGCACCGCGACCCGGGTCGTGCCCAGTTCGCCGAGTCGGGTGCCCAGGGCGCGGGCGGCCGCCGCGACCTCGGCGTACGTCGTCGTCTCCCCCGCCACCGTGAGCCGCGCGTCCGGCCGCGCCGCCAGCCCCGGCAGCAGCGTCGTCAGCGGGTCCGGCGTGTCCACCCCATCGGGACCCGGCGCGTTCACCGGCGGGATCACCGGCCCCAGTGCGGGTCGCGGCCCATCCGGGCCAGCAGTCGGTCGGGCCGGGGCGCGTCCGCCGGCACGGGCACGGCGGGTCGGCAGATGCCCTCGCCGTACAGCTGCTCCCCGAACCCGTCCAGCGCAGCCTCGATCTCGTCGAGCTCGGCGTCGGTCCAGTCGGCCGTCAGCCCGGCGGAACGGGCCAGGTCCCAGCGGTGGACGAGCAGGTCGAAGCCGTAGAACCGCGTCATCACCTCGCCGAGCGCGGCCGTGCCGCCCATCGCGGGGACCTGCTGATCGGCGATGACCGGGTCGGCGAGCAGCCGCGCGACGGATTCCGCGTGGGCCCGCCAACCGAGCGGCGGGTCGTCGAGGTCGGGCGGCATCCCGAGATCGTGGCCCGCGCGCATCATCACGTCACGTTGGGTGTCGACGACGTGAAACAGCACGTCGCGGGCCGTCCAGCCGTCACACGGGGACGGCCGCGACCAGTCCTGGGGGGCCAGGGCGTCCACGACGGCCATGAAGGGGGCATTGGCTCGGTCGTAATCGGCAGCGCTCATGGAGGCAACCTAGCTGCCGGTCGGTCACCGGCAATCCGCCGGGCAGCGGGCGATTCCCGGCGGCTGGTCAGGCGGTGCGACCGTTCGGCGGTGCGGCCGTTAGGCAGTTAGGCGGTTCGGCAGTTAGGCGGTGAGGGCGAGAGTCGCCAGTCGTCGCCCGGCGTGCTTCTGGACGAGCAACGGGATGAAGTCGCGGATCGGCCCGTCCAGGGCCTGATGCTCGGTGCGGACACAGGCCTCGACCACCTCGGCGGGGATCTCGGGGAAGCGCGTCCTGAGTTGCTCCAGCACGTCTCGGATCGCGTCGGTCTCGGATCGTTGCCTCATGTAACGAGCGTAGATGGCTATGTACGTACGTTCACCCGATCAGGGATGAGTCTCGGGCCACACTGCTGGGCCCGCTGGCGCGGGTCTCCGAGCTCGGGCACGCGGGAGGTGTTGCGCGGCCGGGATCCGGGGTGTTCAGCCGGCTCGGCGCGCGTACCGGGCCCTGGCCTGCTCAGCGAGGTGCTCGCGGGTCCGGGCCGGCGCGCTGGTGGTGAGGCTGGCCAGCAGCGCCTGGCTGGCGGCGGTGATGGCGGCCACGGCCTCGTCGTACGCCGCCTGGTTCGCCCGGCCCGGGGTGCGCGATCCGGCGATCTTGCGGACATATTGCAGCGCGGCGTCATGCACCTCCTCGGCGGTCGCGGGCGGCGTCAGATTGTGCAGGGGCTTGATGCTGCGACACATGCGATCCATGCTCCTCGATGCCGCCGTGGCGCGCTACGCCGCACCCCCGCATGCCCCGGCCCCCCGATGACCGGACGCCCACCCGCTTCACGCGACTGCCGACCCCTCCTCCGACTGCCGCCCTCTTCGTGTGACTGCCGCCCTCAATGAAGAAGGGCGCCAGTGCGACAAAGAGGGCGCCAGTGCGAGAGGTGGTGCGGGAAACGGGGCGCCAGTGCGGGAAACGGGGCGCCAGTGGGGGAAGAAGCACGGGAAAGAAGTGCTGCAAGACTTGTCCAGATGGGGAACACCGAGGTGGGCCGGCGCGTGCTGGTCGTCGACGGCGCGAATGTTGTCGGGTCGGTGCCCGATGGCTGGTGGCGGGATCGAGCCGGCGCGGCGGCCCGACTGCATGCCAGCCTGGTCACGGCCGGCGGCCGGGCAGCGGGCGATACGGCGCCAAGCGCGCAGCGCCCAGCGACCGACGCGCTTGACTCGGTGACGGCGTACGACTGGCCGTACGACGAGATCGTGCTCGTCCTCGAGGGCCAGGCCCGCGCCGGGGTGGGGCCGGGCGAAACGTACGGCGTACGCACCGTGCACGCCACCGCCTCGGGCGACGACGAGATCGTGGCGCAATGCGCTGCCCTGACCCGGGAGGGTGCGGCCGTCACGCTGGCGTCGGCCGATCGGGGGCTGATCGCCCGGGTGCGCGGGCTCGGTGTGGCGGTGGTGGGGCCGCGTACGGTCCGATCCCGGTAGCCGGGACGCACCGCCCGGCGCCGACGCTTCATGGGGAGCGATGGCCACCGGTTCTCGGCCTCCATCACTCCCCATTGTGCCCGGCGGCCGGGGAGGCCGGTTCAGACCGGTTCGGGAACCCGATCCCGCTGCGCAGCCGGGACCTCGGGGCGCCGAATGGTGAAGACGCTGGCCGCGGCCGCCGCGCACAGCAGCCCGGCCGCCCACCACGCCAGCCGGTAGTCGCCCTGGCTCTGCCGGATCCAGCCGGCCACGCTGGCCCCGGCCCCGGCGCCGACCATGTGCGCGGCGAACACCCAGCCGAACACGATCCCCGAGCGTTCCAGCCCGAAGTGCTGGCGGCACAGCGCGACCGTCGGCGGCACGGTGGCCACCCAGTCCAGGCCGTAGAAGATGATGAACGCCCACATGCCGGGCTGCACGTCCGGCGCCCAGAGCCACGGCAGGGCGATGAGGGAGAGGCCACGCAGCCCGTAGTACGCCCACAGCAGCAGCCGCGCGTCCACCCGGTCGCTGAGCCAGCCCGAGGCGACCGTGCCGACGACGTCGAAGAGGCCGACGACCGCGAGCAGTCCGGCGGCCGTGGTCGCGGGCATCCCGTGGTCGTGCGCGGCGGGCACGAAGTGCGTCTGGATCAGGCCGTTCGTGCTCCAGCCGCAGACGAAGAAGGTGCCGGCCAGCACCCAGAACGCCCACGAGCCGCTGGCCTCGCGCAGGGTACGCAGCGCGAGTGCGGCCGGCCCGGGCGACGGATCGGCCTGGGGCACCGCCGGCAGATCGGTGGTCACCCCGAGGGCGTCCAGGCTGACATCGGCGGAGTCGGACGCCGGGTCGGACGCAGCGTCGGACGCCGGGTCGGGCGGGCTCGCGCCGTACGGCGTCGTGCCCACCTCGTGCGGGTGGTCGTGCAGCAGGAAGTACACCAGCGGCGCCAGCACCAGCGCCAGGACCGCCACGACGCCCGCCGCGAACCGCCACCCGGGCCCGGTCACGGCCGCGGCGATCAGCGGCAGGAAGGCGAGCTGGCCCAGCGCGTTGGCGGCCGAGAAGAGGCCGGTCACCAGGCCACGGTGGGTGTCGAACCAGCGGTTCGCCACGATCGCGCCGAAGACCAGCGCCATGCACCCCGTGCCCGCGCCGATGAACAGGCCCCACAGCAACCACAGCTGCCAGGCCGCGGTCATCACGGTCGTCAGGGCACTGCCCAGCCCGACGCAGACCAGCGCCGCGGTGACCACCCGGCGTACCCCGAAGCGCTCCATGATCGCCGCCGCGAACGGCGCGGTCAGCCCATAAAGGAGCAGGTTCACGGTGACGGCGCCGGAGGTGACGGTGCGGGACCAGCCGTACTCGGCCTCCAGCGGCTCCATCAGCACCCCCGTCGAGGACCGGAACGACGATCCGGCCACGAGCGCGCCGAGCGTGACGGCGGCCACGATCCAGGCGCGGTGCCGCCATCCGGTCGACGGGCGGTGCGGGGGGTCGGGGCGCATGTCACGTCCTTGCTGTTCAGGGCTGTTCGGGGCTGTTCGGGCTGTTCGGGCTGTTCGGGGCCGAGCGGGAGGGCGGAGTCAGGCGAGCGCGGGGTCGGGGCGGGCGAAGGCCGACCGGTACGCCGTGGGCGAGACCCCCAATTGGGAGCCGAACGTCCGACGCATCGATTCCTGCGAGCCGAACCCGGCGAGCCGCGCCACCGTGGCGGTCGGGTGGTCGGTCTGGGCCAGCAGCCGCTGCGCCGTGGTGATCCGCAGCTCGGCGAGATAGGTGCCGACCGGGCGACCGGTCTGCTGGGCGAACAGCCGCTGGAAGTGGCGGGGCGACATGCCCGCCCGGGCCGCGAGCGAGTCGACCGAGTGGTCCCCGCCGGGATCGGCGGCCAGGGCGCGTTCGATCCCGCGGATCCGGTCGTCGGTGGCGCGTTCCCGCCAGACCGGGGCGGCGAACTGGGACTGGTTGCCGGGGCGGTGGACGTACATGACCAGGGTGCGGGCCACCTCCTGGGCGATTGCCCCGCCGAGGTCGGCGGCGACGACGGCCAGCGCCAGGTCGATGCCCGCGGTGACCCCGCCGGAACTCCACACGGGACCGTCCTGCAGCCACACCGGGTCGGGGTCGACGTCCAGGCCGGGATGGGTGGCGGCAAGGTTGTCGGCGTACCGCCAATGGGTCGTGACCCGCCGCCGCCCGAACGGAGACCGCCCGGCCGGGGTCGGTGCCGCGCCGTCCGCGACCCCCGGGGTGGGGGTGCCGATCAGGCCGACCGCGGCGGCGAGGAAGGAGCCCGTGCAGGCGAGCAGGAGCCGGTCCGGGCGGGCGTCGGCGAGCCAGGCCCGTAGCGGTGCGGCCACCGGCCGACGCGCCCCGCGACCGCCGGGGATCACCAGGCTGCCACCGCGGACCGGCCCGTGCTCGGCCAGCGTCGTCGCCCCGAGCCGCAGTCCGGATCCGCTGGTCACCTCGGGTGTGGCGGCGACGACGGCGAGCTCGTACGCCGGGGGCCGGCCGCGCTCGGCCAGGGCGTCGTTGGCGAAGGAGAAGGCCTCGTGCGGCCCGGCGACGTCGATGGGCTGCACCCCGTCGTACGCGACGATGACCACCCGCTCCATGGCGACCATCCTGACGGCATACCCCCCGATGGCGCAATGACGCCTATCCCACGGATCGTGCCATCCGGCTTCGATGGGAGGCGGGGCTAGGAGCCCGGGGCATGGCGGGGTGTGGCCGGGTCAGTAGGTTCGGCCCTCGTCGAGGCCCAGCTGGTCGACCCACAGGTCGCGCAACGCGTCGAGGTCGGCGCTGCTCGTGTCGGCGTACTCCTCCGCCGCGATCTCGTCGTGGATGCTGAAGTCGAACGCCGTGTCGCCGTACGCGTCGTAATCCGCCTGCATCACGCGGTTGGGATGCATGCCGTTGGCGAGCTTGAACCGATGGCCGTTCATGGCTCCCACCAGATGGTCCGTGCACCCGACGTACGTCTTGCCGGTTCGTTGACAGGTGATGCTGTAGATGCCCGCGCGGGGGGCGAAGCCACGGTAGGGATGCTCGCCGACATGCCCTGTCATCGTGTCCCTCCTTGCGCGGCGCAGCCGCCGTCGACGCCGTCATCGAGCTGTTCGTGTGCGCCCACGCTAACGCGGCCGGTACGACGTGCCGGCGGCGCCCCCTGCGATCAGCCGCGCGCGATCCAGGGCATCTCGGCGGCGGCGATCGTGACGTACGGCAGCGTCACCTCCAACGGCAACTCCGCGACATAGCGGACCAGCCGGCCGACGTGCGCCGGGTCGAAGGTGGGTTCGGGCCGGGTCGAGCCGTCGGGCTGCGGCACGCCGTCGGCCATCCGCTCGGTCATCGGGGTCGCGGCGTTGCCGATGTCGAGCTGGGTGCAGCGGATCCCGAACCCGCGACCGTCGAGCTCGATCGAGCGGGTCAGGCCGGTGATGGCGTGCTTGGTGGTGGTGTACGCGACGCTGCGCGGCCGCGGCACGTGCGCCGAGATCGAGCCGTTGTTGACGATGCGGCCGCCCTGGGGGTCCTGGCGTTTCATGCGTCGCATCGCCTCCGCGGCGGCCAGGAACGAGCCGGTCAGGTTGCCGGCGACCGCCGCGTCCCAGTCCGCGGGGCTCAGCTCGTCCGCCGCACCGGGGGCGGCCCAGCCGCCGGCGTTGTTGATCAGCACGTCGATGCGGCCGAAGCGACTCACGGTCGCCTCGAAGAGGTCAGCAACGGCCAGCGGGTCGGTCACGTCGGTCGGCACCGCAAGCATCCGGTCCGCGAGGTCGAGCGGCACCGCCCGGTCGGCGGCCTGTTGCGCGGCGAGCGCGATGCTCTCCTGCAGGGGGCCCTCGCGTCGGCCGGCGAGGACCACGCTGTGCCCCCCGAAGACCAGTTCGGTGGTCATGGCCCGGCCGAGCCCGGAACCGGCGCCGGTCACGACGACGACGCGCGGCGAGGTGAGTGCGGTCATGCGGCCATTGTCCCCGCTCACCCCACCCCCTCCTCATACCACGGCATGGAGAGGGGTGCGCCGAACGGTCGCGGCGGTCCGGGCTGCGGCAGAATCCGGGGAATGAACACTGCACCCACCGCGGTCCCCACGACGCGAACCACCGCCACTCTCACGCTGGTGGCCATGGTTGCGATCGTGGTTCCGCTGCTCCTGCGCAGCTCGGACGGGTTCGCGCGGTGGCTGGTCGGACTCGCCATCGTGGCGATGGGGTTCGTCGTGAGTCTGACCTACCGGCGGCCGGCCGTGGCGTTGCCGCCCGACAGCGCCGCCCGCACCAGTCGGCTGCTGCTCCTGGAAGCGATCCTCATCGCCGTGCTCGGCGTGACCGGACTCATGGGAGCGGACCCCGGGACCGGCAACACGGCCATCTCGGTGGGCCAGTTCGTGGTCGCCGCCGTCATCGCGCTGGGCGCGCTGCGGCTGTTCCGCTACGCGCGCTCCGCCCCGGCCGGCCAGGCGCGTTGACCCGCCCGGCGCGCTGACCGGCCCGGCGCGCTGACCGGCCGAGCGCGCTGACCGGCCCGGCACGCTGACCGGCCGAGCCGCCCAGCAGCCCGCCGCCAGCAGGACAGTCGCCGCGATGACACCGCCCCAAAACGTCTCCAGCTGGGGAGTTGCCCGCGGCAGGGTCAGCGCGTCGTCGTCACCGTCACGCCGGACGCACGGCACTGGTCGGCCGTGCGGTTCAGCCGGTCCTGCGCCTCACCGAGCCGCCGCACGGCCTCACTGAGCGCCGTCGCGTCCAGGTTTTGCGCGGCTCGGGCCGCCTGCTCCGAGACCTCCCGCATCGCGGACGCCTCATCCGCCAGCCGCAAGCACGTCGGCGGCACCGTGACTGCGGCGGTGGCGGCACCGGTCATCGGCGTCGTGGTCGGCGTCGTGGTCGCGGGGGCCGTCGGTGACGCTGTCACGGTCACCGTCGTAGGGGCTGGTGTCGAGGTCGCCGCCGGGGTGCCCGAGCCGCGGGCCAGATACATCCCCAATCCACCGAGCAGCAATCCCACCACGAGCGCGCCGAACGGGAGGGCCCACGAGTTCCGGGTCTGTTGCTGCGCCGGGCGAGAATCGGCGGCACCGGGCCGGTCGTCCCGCGGGACACCGTCCGGTCGCGGCGCTGAGGGTCCCGTGGAGTCGGTCATGACGATCGTTCCTTCCGTGCCAGGGTGCCGGTCCCGCACCAGTATTCCGAAGCTCGTCGGGGCTGTCTTGCTGGGAACCAGGCGTGGCCGGGCATCTGCCGATCGATGGCGTGTCCCGGGCCCGAGGGATAGGTTGACCCCGACATGCCGTCGGACCAGCAGGTCTGGACGGGTGGAGGCTCGGCACGAGCCGACTCGGATGACACATGGGTGAGCAGCGGAGGCCGGGGGCGATGAACGCCGACGCAGAGTCGCAGCGCGGGGGCGTCGGGCGACGGATGCGGGTGGCCGGGTCCGAAGCCGACTCGGGGCGGCGCCCGCCGTCGCGGCTGCGACCGCTACAGCGCCGCCGACACCTCACCGGCCGGTCCGGCTCGACCCGCGACTCGACCCGCGACTCGACCCGCGGATCGGTCCGCGGCTCGGCCCGCGGCGCCGGACCGCGGTCCAGCCCCGCCGCCGGTCGGCCGCAGGCGCCGTTCAGCCGCTTCCTCGCCGCGGCAACCTATGTGGGCCGCTGGCCGATCGTCGCAGCCTGGCTGCTGGTGTGCGCATTCTGCCTGCTCACGCCTGCTCCCGCGCCCACCGCCGATGAGACGGCCGCTTTGATCCCCGCGAACAGCCCGGCCATCCGCGCGGAGATCCGCTCGGTCGAGATCTTCGGATACCCGTTGTCCAGCCGCACCTCGATCGTGCAGCACGACCCCGCCGGGATGGACCCGTTCGTGCAGGCCGAGTCGGTGCTCGACGCGGTCGGCACGGTGCAGAATCGGCAGCCGTGGCCGTTGTTGGGCGCCTTGCCCTATCCCAACGCCGTCCGGTTGACGCCCACCGGGCCAGAGCAGGGCACGGCGGTCCTCACCTACCTGTTCATGGATCCGATCAGCAGTTTTGGCGATCAGCAGGCCGCGGCGCAGCGCTACATCGACCGCTACCTCGACCGGGACGTCGACCGGGTCGTGGGCGTGGCGGGGTCGGTGCCGGCCCGGGCGGAGCAGGCCCGGATCCTCACCGACCACCTGCATCGGGTGGAGATCCTCACCTTGCTCGCCATCTTCGTCCTGGTCGGGGTCGCCTTCCGCTCTCTCGTCGTACCCCTGCTCGCGCTCGGGGCCTCGGGCGTCGCCGTCGTGGTGACCCTCCGGCTCGCCGCAGTCGCGGCCGCGCAGGTCGGCGTCAGTGCTCCGGCGGAGTTGCAACCCCTGCTGGTGGCGCTGCTGTTGGGGGTGGTCACCGACTACACGATCTTCTACGTGACGGGATATGCGACCGCGCTCGCCGAGGGCGGCGGCCGACGCGCCACGGTCCGCCGCGCCGTCCTGTCGCACACCCACATCGTCCTGGCCGCCGGATTCACGGTCGCGGCCGGAACGCTGACCATGATGGTCGCGGAGACACCGTTCTATCGGGCGTTCGGGCCCTCGATGGCCATCACCATCCTGATCGGGCTGAGCGTCTCGATCACGCTGATCCCGGCGCTGCTGGCGATCCTGGGTCCGCGGATCTTCTGGCCGCGCCGAGTCGCGGGCCAGGCGTTGACCCGGGAGCGCGACCCTCGTCAGGATGCCGAGCCGCGCGCCGACGCCGACGCCGGGGCGGGTGCGGCGAGCGCGCGGGATGCCGCCGTACGCCGTACCCTCCTGGAGGCCACCGGCGGTGGCGACGCCCGCCGTCGACCCGGCACCCGCCTGACCCGGATCCTGGTGAGCCGCCCGGGCGCCGTCACGGCACTCGTGATCACCACGCTCCTGCTCGGCCTGGCCACCACAGCCCTGACGAACCTGTCGCTCGGCGCCAAGTTCACCGCCTCCCTGCCGGCGGACAACCCCGTCGTCCGCGCCAGCTCGGCCGCCGCCCAGGCCTACGCCCCGGGGATCACCTCGCCCACGACGCTGCTCCTGGAGGCCCCGGGGGTCGGCCGCGATCTCGGCGCGCTGGTCCGGCTGCAGCAGCAGATCGAGAAGCAGCAGGGTGTGGCCGCGGTGATCGGCCCGGCCCAGATCCCCTCTGGTACGCCGACGGGGGTCATGGTCTCGCGCGACGGTGATGCGGCGCGGATGCTCGTGGTCTTCGATAGTGATCCCCTCGGGGCCCGCGCCATCACGAGCATGGCGCAGCTCCGCACGGCGCTGCCCGCGCTCTCCGGTGCGGCGGGTCTGGGCGAGGTCACCGCAGCCTTCGCCGGCGACACGCCCCTGGCGGAGGGCCTGGTGCGCGACACCACCGGTGACCTCGGCCGGATCGCCATCGCCAGCGTCGCGGTCAACCTGCTGATCCTCATGGTGTTCCTGCGCGCCGTGATCGCCCCGCTCTATCTCATGGCTGCGAACGTGCTGACCCTCGGCGCCGCCTTGGGCCTGACGACCTGGGTATTCCAGACGGTGCGCGGCGAGGACGGGATCACCTTCTACATCCCCTTCGCGGCCGCCGTGCTGTTGGTCTCCCTCGGATCGGACTACACGATCTTCGGCGCGGGCCGGGTATGGGAGGAGGCCCGGCGCCTGCCGCTGCGGGAGGCCATCCTGCGGGCCATGCCCGAGACCTCGCGCGCGATCACCACGGCCGGGATCGTGCTGGCGGTGAGCTTTGGGATGCTCGGTTCGATCCCGCTGGCGGCGTTCCGGGAACTGGCGTTCGCGATGGCCGTGGGCATCCTGCTGGACACGTTCGTGGCGCGGTCGGTGCTGATGCCGGCGCTGATCGCCCTCGTGGGCCGCGTCAGCGCCTGGCCCGGACGGCTGGCCCAGGAGCCGACAGCCACCAACTGACGGCGGCGCGCTGGGAGGCCTCAACTCACCACCACTAATGTCATAACCCGACTTGTGATCTGGATGACAGTTCTATGCGGGTCGAATTCGTGTGCCACTCAGCGCCGCTCGTGGCGTCTGCCGAGTGAGTCCGTATTTAATATCGAACATAACGGGCACCTCGTGCTTGCGTGATCGGTGATGTGTTCGATATAATGGGCTATGAGCTCGACGGACACCTTCGCGCCGGCTCCGGTGGCTGGGTTGTCGTCGTACGAGGCGGCGTGCTGGATGCGGGAGACGGTACGTCGGGTGCAAGCCGGATTAGGCACCTTGACGGGCGGGGCATTGAGTTCGGCCGACCCCATCAGCGGCGGAGCACCCGACCCCAACGACGGCGCAGCAGCTGACTCTATCGGCACGGGTGCCGGCTCGATCAGGGGTGGAACGGCTGGGCCTCTCGCGCTGGGCGACGTGTTGGCGTTGGTGCCGACGGACGAGCTGGCGGGGTTGTTCGGGGACTTGGTGGCGCTGCGGGCGTTGGCAGAAGGGGCCTCGGCGGCCGTGCTGGCCGAGGCCGTCGCCCGTGGGGTGGTCGCCGCCTCGGATGATTCGCCGCGGCCGATCGGTCCGAGGATCACCGCGTGGGTGCAGGACCAGGCCGCCGCGGCCGGTGCGCCAGTCACGGCCGGGGTAGCGGGGACCTACCGCACGTGCTGGGAGCAGTCCCGCCGGCCCGAGCTGGCGCCGCTGACCGCGGCGGTCCGGGACGGTCGGATCTCCCTGACGGTCGGCGCCCGACTCGGGGCTGACTTGTCGACGTTGGCCGTCAAAATCCCCACCGACTGGTGGGAGGCGGCGGCGGGAGAATTGATCGCGCACGCCGCCACCGGGGCCTCCGCGTCCCAGTTGGGCAGCCTCAAAGAAGCGCTGATCGCCAGCTACGGCGACGAGGGTGACTTCGAGGAGCAGCAGAAGGAGCTGCACCGCCAGCGGCGGTTCACCACCCCGGTCAAGGACGGCACCGGGATGTGGGTCGGTCGGTACGCGATGACCAACGACGACTACGCCGCCCTCAAAGCCGCGCTGGATGCGCTGGCCGCACCGACCCCGACCGCGGACGGCGAAGTCGATACTCGGACCGCGGAGCAGCGCAACCTGGACGCGATCATCGAGATGGCCCGCATCGTGGCAACCGACCCGACGTTGAGCGGCCACGTCCGGCCGGGCTCGGCGGCCAAGGCCCAGATCATCATCACGATCGACCACGACCTGCTGGCCGAGAAGGTCCGCGCCTATTACGCCCAGCGCACCAGCCAGGACCGCGCTCAGCGCGCCGGCCAGGACTGCGCCGAGAGCGCCGGCCACGACCACACCGAGAGCGACGGCGACGACCACACCGAGAGCGCCGGCGACGACTGCGCTCAGCCCCGAGGCCAAGACGGCGCCCGGGAGGACTCGTGCGGCGTGCAGGCATCGAGGGGCGGCGCCGGGTCGACGGGCAGCGCGGGGTCGGCGAGCAGCGCGGGGTCGACGGGGTCGGCCAGGTCAACGGGCAGTGCGGGGACAGCGGGGTCGGCCAGGTTAAATGAGTCGACGGGTCGAGGGGCGGGGCGGGGGTACGGGCTGGACGGGTTCGGCACTCCGCTGACCCCGGCCACGGTTCGGCGGTTGGCGTGTGATGCCCGGATCATCCCAGCGGTACTCGGCACCGACGGCGCGGTCCTCGACCTGGGCCGGGCATCCCGGCTCGCCTCCCCGGATCAGGTCCGCTACCTGCGGCTACGGGACGGGTGCTGCACCTTCCCCGGCTGTGACCGACCATCGTCCTGGTGCGAGGCCCACCATCTGCGCGAATGGACCACAGACCTCGGCGAGACCAACGTCGACAACCTTGCGCTGCTGTGTACCCGACACCACACCGACGTCCACACCCGCGGCCTCGCCGGGCGCCTGGTCGACGGCGCCATCCGCTGGAGCCGCCGCCAATAACCGCGCCCCCTCGGCTGCACGCCCCACTCCCACCCCGGAAGGGCTGACACTCGAGTCCTTAGCTGCGGCGAAAGGCGGTGCCGGCACCGCCTTTCGCCGCACTCAGCACGTCAACATCGGGCACAGGCGCCGCCCTTTGCCGCACTCGACGACAATGGTTCGCGACGGTGGCCGGTTGTGACGCCGGTAGCCTCGCCAGCGTGGATCGGACCCGGGAGCCGTGGAACCTCAATATCCACTACGACCGACTCCTCGTCAGGCTGACCCGCCCCGGCCAGCGCGTTCTCGACGTGGGCTGCGGCGATGGGTTCCTGAGCGCCCGGCTCGCAGATGCCGGCTGCCATGTAGTCGCCCTCGACGCGGACGAAGGCGTCGTACTCCGAGCCCGCGCGCGGTGGCCGAAGAAACCCGTCGACTGGACCCAGGGCGACCTCCACACCCATTCGCTGCAGCCCGGCAGCTTCGACGTCGTCGTGTCGAACGCGACCCTGCACCACATGCCCGACACGGTGGCGGCCCTTCGTCGGCTGGGCGACCTGACCCGGCCCGGCGGAACGGTGGGCGTCGTCGGGTTGGCGAAGGCCGGCCCGCTGGACTGGCCGATGTCGCTGCTCTCGGCTGTCGGCATCGCCGTCGCGACCGGCGTCCGACGGACATGGGAGCACTCCGCCCCGATCGTCTGGCCCCCACCGCACACCTACGGCGAGGTCAATCGGATGACCGCGGACGAGTGGCCCGGCCGCTCGTATCGCCGGCTGTGGCTCGGTCGCTACCTCGTGACGTGGGAGAAACCCGCTCCGTGACTCCGGCCCACCTGGAGCGTGGCCGCGCGCTGGCGTCGGCCGGTGCCTTCCCGTCGGCCGGTGTCCTTAGCTGTGGCAAAGGGCGGTGCCGGCACCGCCCTTTGCCACAGCTTGTCGAAGGGCGTCGGCGGACGACGTCCGGTGTCGCCCTTGCTCGCTTGGGGGCTGTCGGTACCGCCACGTAGGTTGTCCCTCGAGACGACGAAGGAGGTTCCTCATGCGCTCAGGGATCGACCTGGCGGGAATCGACACCACGATCCGGCCGCAGGACGACCTGTTCGGGTTTGTCAACGCCGCGTGGATCGCCGCCACCCCGGTGCCGCCCGACCGTGGCCGCTATGGCACGTTCGACATCCTGCGCGAGCGCGCCGAGGAGGACATGCGGACGCTGTTGACCGAGAACCGCGACGATGTCGCAGCAAACGGCGACAGCGCCGCAGATCCGGTCACCGCCGACGCGCGCCGGCCCGGCGCCCTGGCCCGCACCCTTTGCGCGTCCTTCCTCGACCAGGCCCGGGCCGAGGCCGAGGGCCTGGCCCCCATCGCCCCGCTGCTGGCCGAGGCGGCCGGCGTCGAGGATGGCGCGGCCGCGATGGTGCTGCTCGGGCGGCTGCAGCGGGAGGGCGTCGGCGGACTCGTCGAGGCCTACGTCAACACCGACCCCGGCCAGCCCGACCGCTATGTCACCTTCCTGGAGCAGTCCGGGATCGGGCTGCCCGACGAGGCGTACTACCGCGAGGACGCCTATGCGCCGATCCGCACGGCGTACCTGGCGCATCTGACCAAGGTGTTCGCCATCGGCGGCGCCGACGAGGCCACCGCCGCCGCCGACGCCGAGCGCGTGATGGGCCTGGAGACCCGGCTCGCCGCCGGCCACTGGGACCGGGTGACCCGACGCGACGCCGTCAAGAGCTACACGCTCACCGACCTCGCCGGCCTGACCGAGCAGGCGCCACACGTGCCGTGGCGGGAGTGGCTCGCGGCGACCGGCGCCCCCGACACGGCGTACGACGCCCTCGTCATGCGGCAGCCCTCCTTCCTGGCGGCCCTGTCCGAGCAGCTCCAGGAAGCTGACGTCGCGTCGTGGCGGGCGTGGCTGCGCTCGGCGATCCTGCACGCCTACGCCCCCTACCTGCACGACGCGCTCGTCGCGGAGAACTTCGACTTCTACGGACGCACGCTGTCCGGCACCCCGCAGCAGCGCGACCGCTGGAAGCGCGGCGTGGCGCTGGTCGACCAGCTGGTGGGGGAGGACGCGGGACGGCTGTACGTCGAGCGCCACTACCCGCCGCACGCCAGCGAGCGGATGGCCGAACTCGTCGGCAACCTGGTCGAGGCCTACCGCCGCGACATCGGTGAGCTGGCCTGGATGACGCCCGCGACCCGCGAGAAGGCCCTGGCCAAGCTCGACGCGTTCACCCCGAAGATCGGCTGCCCGGCCCGGTGGCGGGACTACACGGGTCTGACGTTCAGCGAGGACGACCTGCTCGGCAACGTGCGGGCGGGGTATGCCTTCGAGACCGATCGGATGTGGCGCAAGCTGGGCGCCCCGATCGACCGGGACGAGTGGTTCATGAACGCCCAGACGGTCAACGCCTACTACAACCCGGGGATGAACGAGATCGTCTTCCCCGCCGCGATCCTGCAGCCGCCGTTCTTCGACGTCGACGCCGACGACGCCGTCAACTACGGCGCGATCGGCTCGGTCATCGGGCACGAGATCGGGCACGGCTTCGATGACCAGGGCAGCCGGTACGACGGCGCGGGCGCCCTGCTCGACTGGTGGACCGAGGCGGACCGGGCGGCCTTCGACGAGCGCGCCGGCCGGCTCATCACGCAGTACGACGGCTTCCACCCGCGCGACCTGCCCCAGGAGCAGGTCAACGGCGCCCTCACCGTGGGGGAGAACATCGGCGACCTCGGCGGGGTGACCATCGCGCACCTGGCCTACCGGATCGCCCGCGGCGACGCCGACGCCCCGATCATCGACGATCTCACCGGCGACCAGAGGTTCTTCGCCGGCTGGGCGCAGATCTGGCGGATGGCGGCCCGCCCCGAGGAAGCCCGGCGGCTGCTCGCGGTCGATCCGCATTCGCCGGGGGAGTTCCGCGCGAACATCGTGCGCAACCTGACGGAGTTCTACGACGCCTTCGACGTCCGCGAGGGCGACGCCCTGTGGCTGCCCGAGCAGGAGCGGGTCCGGATCTGGTGAAGTCCCGCGTTGGCCGGGCGCTGCAGGTTCTCGCCGTCATCGCGCTGCTGGCCGCCACCGTGTGGTGGTGGGACCTCACCGGCCCGGCCCCGATGGCCCAGGCGCTCTACCTGGTGGTCCCGGCCGCCGCCCTGGCGGTGGCCGGGCTCGCCGCGCTGCTGCGCGCCCGCCGCGCGGTCCTGATTGCGCTGATCGCCCTGCTGGTCAGCGCGGTCGCCATGGTGCCGGTCCTGCGCCCGGCACCGCAGCGGCCCGCCGACGGCCCGGAGCTCACCGTGCTGGCCCTGAATGTGCAATACGGCATGGCCGACGTCGCCAGCATCGCCACGATCGTGGCGCAGCGGCGCATCGACGTCCTCGTGCTCACCGAGGCCGACCAGCGGTTTGTGGCCCGGTTGAGCGGTCGCACCGGGATCCGCGCCGAGCTGCCGTACGACTCCGGCCGCAGCCTCCCCGAATCCGCCGGCACGGCCGTGCTGTCCCGGCTCCCGATGACCGTGCTGCAGCGCGACGACCACGCGGACCACGAGGACGATCCGACCAAGCCGCAGCAGCCGATCGTACGGCTGGACGTGGCGGGCCACCCGGTGACGCTGCGGGGTGTCCACCCGCGGTCCCCGACCTCGGAGGCGAAGCTCCCCGCGTGGCGCTCGGACCTGGCTGCCCTGGCGCGGTGGCGCCAGGAGACGACCGGCCCGCTCATCGTGGCCGGCGACTTCAACTCCGGCTGGCCGCATCCGGCGTTCCGCGAGCTGGCCGCCGGCATGGACGATGCCCTCCGCGTCACCGGTCAAGCATGGACCCCGACCTGGCCGTCCAGCCGGCGGCTGCCGGCGTTCACCCAGATCGACCACGTGTTGTCCAGCGGATTCCAGGTGGTCGACGCCGGCACCGTGGCCGTGCCCCGGACCGACCACCTCGGCGTGTGGGCGCGGCTGCGGTTGCGCTGAGCCGCCACCAGTCCAGTCGGCCCCGCCGGAGCTACGCGTTGTCGAGGTCGAACGGACCCACGACGCAGAACTGGTTGCCCTCCGGGTCGGCCAGCACGGACCATTCGCCGCCGCGCATCGACACGCGTTCCACGAGGGTCGCGCCGAGCTCCAGCAGGCGCGCGGTCTCGGCCGCCAGATCCTCGACGGCCAGGTCGACATGCCAACGGTTCTTGCCCGGGGTGGGATCGGGGACCGCCTGAAAAGCGACCTCGGGGGCGCTCATCAGCACGACGTACTCCTCGGCCTCGAAACGCGTCGGGCAGTTCAGCACGGCGGCCCAGAACTGCGCGAGCCCGGGCGCGTCGTAGCAGTCGACGACGACGGTCGAGATCCTCACCACGGCACCACCCTAGGAGGCGGGCGGCTCATTCGGCGGGCCCGACCGCGCTGATCCGGTGCAGCGAGAACGACCGGCCGGGTCCCGCGTCGACCGCGCCGTACACCCGGCCGCCCTCGATCCGGTCGGGGCGCAGCCGCAGGCGACGCGGCGAGCCGGTCGCGTCGACCACGGCGATCCAGACCGCGCGCTCGGCCGCCGCGGCATCGCGCAGGTGCGCGGCGAGCCGGCCCGGGTCGAGCTCCTGCAGCGGGCTGCGCGCCAGGTCGGCGCGGTGCACCTCGGCCGAGCGCAGCCGCTCCTCGCCGTCGCGCAGGCGGTGCACCGCCGCGCTCAGCGGCGGATCCGCCTGGGGCGCCGGCCGCGAAGCCCCGGCGCGGCCCGCACCCGGCAGCGAGTGGGCCCCGCGCCGGGTCCGGGCCCGGTGATGGGTCGTCGGCGGGACCACGACCGCGCCCTCGGGACCCTCCGCGACGGGCAACAGCCCGGCCTGGCGCAGCGCGCTGAGCAGCACATTGGGCGCGACCTGGGCGACGGCCACGCCGGGGGCGAGGCGGCGCAGCCGGTACGCCCCCAGGTCCGGCCGCTCCACCAGGTCCTCGATGGCCACGTGGTCGTCGCTGCGCACGTACGCCGTGGCCGCCCCCACCCGCAAGCCGCCATGCCGGCGCGCCACGTCGCCGACGAGATAGGCCAGCGGCTGCGGTACGCCGGTGCTGCTGGCGCCGTCGAGGGCGTCGAGCACCTGTTGGGCGTCCCACCCGGCATCCAGCGGGCGGCGCAGGCTGCCCGGCGTGAACCGGTAGACGGTCGCCCCGCCCCGGGACTCGACGTCGGCCGCGAGCCGCAGAAACGCCGCGAGCCGGCCCTCCAACCGGCCGGGCGCCACCGCGGTGAGATCGGCCTGCAGCAGGACGTGGTCGACCGGATCGGGCAGCGTCAGGGCGGCGATGATCTCCTCCTCGGCAGCCCCGCGCAGCAGGGCCCGCCCGGCCGACGCGAGCGCGCCGTACCCCGTCATCCCCAGCCACGCCGCCTCCGCCAGCGCGGCAGCAGCCAGTTCCGCCAGCACCGCCGCGGGCCGGCGCGGCCGCAGCCAGGCCAGCCGGGCCTGGATCGCCGCAACGTCCGGCGCCGCGCCGGGGGGAACCGCCGCGAGCAGGGACAGGACGTCGTGCCGCACGGACCGGCCCAGTGCGGTGGCGGCGCCCTCGGCGAGGGCATTGATCGCCGGGCCCTTCTCCTGGTGCCGCCGTCCGACCAGGGAGGGCGCGCGGGTCGTGGCCAGCCACGCCTGCGCCAGGCTCAGCCAGCGACCGGCCGGTCCGGATTGCTGCCAGTCGTCGTACGCCGCGGTCGGTGCCCACACCGGATCCAGTGCGCCGTCGTCGTCGACAAGACCGGCGGCATAGGCGATCTCGACCACGAACGCGGCATGCGCGGGGGGCAGGTCCAGCGCCTCGGCGACGGTCTTGAGATCGGCGACCGCCAGGCCACCGGCGCGCAGCACCCGAGGCGGCGTGGGCCCCCACAGGTCGGCCAGCTCGTCGACCATCTCGAGCAGGTCCGCCGTCGCAGCCCCCGCCGCGGAGTCCACCGGCTCGGGGCCCACCTCGCGAGCCGGCAGCGGCGGCTGGTCCAGGACGACCGCCGGCGCCTGCGACGGTCCGAGGATGTCGGCGACCCCCCGCGGCACGTGCCAGCCGTCCCCGCCCCGCCAGACCAGCGCCACCCGCCAGAGATCGGTCACGGCCGCGCGCAGGGCTGCGGCGGTGAGCCCCAGGTCCCGGCGCAGCTGCGCCTCCTGCACCGGATCGCCCGCCCCGACCAGGGCGTGGAGCACGCTGAGAGCGCCCGCGTCGAGGGCGTCCACGGCCCGGGACAGGCTCGCCGGAGTCGCGGCGCGGGCCGCCAGCGCCGTCAGGTCGCCGGGCAGCGGCCGGGAGAGGTCCGGTCGGGCCGCCAGCAGTTCGGCCAGCTCGGCGTCGCTGCGGGCGCGCAGATCGTCGGCGAGACTGCGCACCGGCGGACCCGAGGAACCGCGGCGGGGATGGGCGAGCACCGCTCCACCGTACGGCGCTGCGCCGAACGCCGCTGGCACCCGGTTCCTCTCGCGGGCGTCCCCCTGGTCGGTCAGGGACTGGCGCCCGCTCGGCGCCTGGGGAAAACTGCTGGCTTAACCGGCCGCCCGTCGCCGGGAACCTCCGAAGGACGAAGGACCACGATGTCGGACCAGATCGCAGCCCAGCTCTCCTCCTCCCGCGGTGACGCCGAGACGCCCCTGCTGGAGGAGACGATCGGCGCCAACCTGGAGCGGACCGTCGCCGCTTTCCCGGACGGTGCGGCCCTGGTGGAGGCGTGGAGTGGACGCCGTTGGACCTGGGCCGAGTTCGACCGGGACGTGAACATCCTGGCGCGAGGCCTGATGGCCCGCGGCATCGAGGTCGGCGACCGGGTCGGCGTCTGGTCGCCGAACCGCGCGGAGTGGACCATCTTCCAATACGCCACCGCCAAGATCGGGGCGATCCTGGTCAACGTCAACCCGGCGTACCGGACCCACGAGCTCGAATATGTGGTCGCGCAGTCCGGGATGCGGGCGCTGCTGTCCGCGACGTCGTACAAGACCAGCCAATACCGCGCGATGGTGGAGACCGTGGCGCCGAAGATCGCCAGCCTGGAGTGGGTGGCGTTCTTCGACGACGAGTCCTACGACGCGATCCTGGCCGCCGCCGCCGAGGTCAGCGAGGAGCAGCTGCGGGAGCGCTCCGCCGGCCTCTCGGCGGCGGACGCGATCAACATCCAATACACCTCGGGCACCACGGGCTTCCCCAAGGGCGCCACCCTGAGCCACCGCAACATCTTGAACAACGGCTTCTTCGTGGGCGAGATGTTGCATTACACGCAGGCCGACCGGGTCTGCATCCCGGTGCCCTTCTACCACTGCTTCGGCATGGTCATGGGCAATCTCGCGTGCACCTCGCACGGCTCGACCATGGTCATCCCGGCGCCGACGTTCGAGCCGGCCGCCACGATGGAGGCGGTCGCGCAGGAGCGCTGCACGAGCCTGTACGGCGTGCCGACGATGTTCATCGCCGAGCTGAGCCTGCCGAACTTCGCGGAGTACGACCTGTCCAGCCTGCGCACCGGCATCATGGCCGGCTCGCCGTGCCCCATCGAGGTCATGAAGCGGGTCATCGCCGAGATGCACATGGGCGAGGTGGCGATCAACTACGGGATGACGGAGACCTCGCCGGTCTCGACGTCGACCCGGCGCGACGACGACCTGCGGCTGCGCACCGAGACGGTCGGCCGGGTCATGCCGCACCTGGAGATCAAGGTCGTCGACCCGACCACCGGCGAACCGGTCGAGCGTGGCATGACCGGGGAGTTCTGCACCAAGGGCTATTCGGTGATGCTCGGCTACTGGAATGACGTCGAGAAGACCCAGGAGGCTATCGATGCCGACGGCTGGATGCACACCGGCGACCTCGCGGTGATGGACGAGGCCGGCTACTGCTCCATCGTGGGCCGGATCAAGGACATGGTGATCCGCGGTGGGGAGAACATCTATCCGCGCGAGATTGAAGAGTTCCTCTATCTGCACCCGGATGTCGCGGACGTGCAGGTCATCGGGGTCCCGGACGAGAAGTACGGCGAGGAGCTGATGGCCTGGATCATCGTGCGGGAGGGCCACCAGGCGCCCACCAAGGAGGACATCAAGGAGTTCTGCACGGGCAAGCTGGCGCACTACAAGGTGCCCCGGTATGTGCATGTGGTGGAGAGCTTCCCGATGACGGTGACCGGCAAGATCCGCAAGATCGAGATGCGCGAGGAGGCCGTGCGGCTGCTGCACCTGGAACAGGCGGCGGCGATCAAGCACGCCTGAGGGCCGGCCCCTCGACCGGCGGGCGGTGGCGCGGGCGGGTTCGCTCAGCCGGCGTACTGGCTCAGCTCGCCGGCCACCTGCTCGACCCCGCGCTTGAGGCGTTCGGTGTGGCGCGCGGCGTTCCATTCGTCCCAGCGGATCGGGAAGCGCGCGGCGGCGCCGTCGGCGAGCACCGTCGCGGCCACGCCGGTGACGGTGACGGCGCGCGCGACGCCGTTGGTGGGGACGTAGGCGCTGTGCGAGGACGGGTCGGCGAACATCAGCAGGCCCCATGGCAGCCGCAGCCGCACCGTGGTGATCGTGTCGCCCGGCTCGATCCGCCACGTCGCCCGCGAGTCGCGCTCGCGGGCGTCCGGCTCCCAATGGCCGCGGATCAGCCGCCCGACGTCCTGCATCTCCGGGGGCCGATAGGTCGTGGTGCCCGGCACCGTATAGGGCCGGTTCAGGGTCAGCCGGTGCAGCTGCCAGCCGTCCGGGCGCGGCTTGGGTTCGGTGCCGGCCGGTAGACCGTCGAGGGCCACCGGGTCGAGTTCGGCGCGGACCAGGCAATCCGCCGTGCCGGCCGCCACGTCGATCAGCACCGCCACGTCGTCGTGCCCGTCGCCGCCGCCGGAGGGCAGCGTGCCGCCGGTGCCCGGGATGACGTCGAAACCCAGCTCGTACGTCGCGGGCCGGCCGTCGCATTCGATCGTGAGATAGACGTACGCCGCGTCGTGGTCGAGCGCGACGCTGCGGATGCCCTGCCCGGCCTCGTGCACGACGCGGCGCCCCGCGGGCACGGGGTCGGTGGCCAGCAGGCCGAACCATTGCTCGTTGGTGAGCGCGTCGTGCCACAGGGCCCGCCGGTCGGCGACGACGGCCTGGTGGCGCGGCAGCGTGTTCCAGGTGAACTTAAACCACTCGTCGGCCCAGCCGAACAGCAGCGCCCCGGCCAGGTCGGCGTCCGCGACCAGCCGCACCAGGTCGGCGTTGATCCGCATCTGGTCGACCTCGTCGTGGTGGCCCTGGTCGCGACCGCGGGTGCCGAGGTGGGCCGAGCCGAGGGAACCCGGTACGCCGAGCTCGGTGATCATCAGCGGCATGCCGGCGTGGTGCCGCTTCAGGTCGAGCAGATAGGCCAGGTAGGCATCGGCCGCCGAGGTGTAGCTGGGCTGCAGCCGCTGGAAGTCGGGGTAGTAGGGGTAGGCGTGATAGGACGCAAACGTGCCGGCCGGCCATTGCGCGGTGGGGCGCACGTGGTTGGCGTCGACCGAGAGCTGGTCCTCGCGGGGCAGCGGCTCCTGCGGGTGCTTCAGCGGGTCGGCGGTGGGCCAGTTGACCAGCGCGATCGGCACGCAGCACCCGGCCGCCGCCTCCGCGGTGGCCAGCTCGTCCATGCGGGCCGCGATCCAGCGCTCGGTGGGCGTGGAGTCCGGGCCGGCCGTGAAGTAGCGCCCCGCATAGGCCGGCTGGCGCGCGTTGGCGGCGTCGCTGGCCAGCCCGGCGACCGGATCCCACTCGACGCCGAGCAGCCACGCCGCGGTCCACGGCGAGACGTCGGCCGTCCACTGCCCGGACGCCCGCCCGGGGGTGCGATCGCGGCGGAGCCGGCCGTGCACCGCGGCGCTGGCGTCGCGCACCTCGGCGATCATCGCGTTGGTCGGGCCCGCCGCGAAGAGGTCGCCGCTGTCCAGGTAGGACTCGTCCGGCAGGTAGATGCCGTGCACGAGATAGATCGGGTCGTCCGCGTTGGCCTCGTTGTAGCGCTTCAGCTCGGCATAAAAGGCCGGCGGGAGGATCGTGTAGATGCGCAGCACCCGCACGCCCTGGCTCCGCATCATCGGCAACCAGCGCCGGTAATCCTGCTCGGTCATGGCCAGCTCGCCCGGCTGGTGGCCCGGCGTGGTGCTGCCGAGGTTGACCCCGGCCCAATAGTCCAGGTCGCCTCCGGTGGTGTGCAGCAGCAGCCGATCGCCGTCCTGGTGCGCCAGCATGCTCAGGCCGGCTGGGGTGCGCAGCGGCCTCGGCGCGCGCGGACCCTTGCCGACCCGGCGCCGGGCGGGTGACCGGGTGGCGGCTGTGGACTCGGCTCCGGACGGCGAGCCCGACCCGCCCAGCGGCCCACAGGCCGCGACACCCATCAGCAGGCCGGCGCCGGCGCCGAGCTGCAGCAGCTGACGTCGGGTGAGGGGGTGCGGCACGGTGGCTCCTGGCGGCTCGGGGACTTCCCGTGCCTATCGGCAGCAACGGGTCGGCGCACAGCAGGCGGGTCGGGCGCGGGCTCGGCGTCGGGTCCCGGCGGCGACCGTACGTCGATTGCGGTCGGCGCCGACGTACCGGAACGGATAGCCTTTGGCAACACCGTCCGAACGGGCGGCGGTTTTCCGTGACGCGGCAGAAGGTGTGATCGGCGACGTGCCCACAGGCAAGGTGAAGTTCTTCGACGAGCAGAAGGGCTTCGGTTTCGTGTCCGATGAGTCGGGCGGCGAGGACGTCTTCGTGCCCGCAAAGTCGCTGCCGGACGGCGTGACGAGCCTGAAGCCGGGGACCAAGCTCGAATACAGCATCGCCGCGGGCAAGCGCGGCACCCAAGCGATGAGCGTGTCGATCCTCGAGGCGCCGGTGTCGGTGGCTGCGGCGCAGCACGCGAAACACCGCAAGTCGGCCGAGGAGATGGCCGTCATCACCGAGGACCTGATCAAGATGCTCGACCGCGTCGGCAACAGCTTCCGCCGTGGCCACCACCCGGACCGCAAGGAGGCCGAGAAGGTCGCCGCCGTGTTGCGGGCGGTCGCCGGCCATCTCGACGGCGCGTGAGGACACGACCATGGTGACCAAGCAGGACGCCGTACTCGCCGCCGCGATCGAGGAGGCGCGCACCGCCGCGACCGAGATCGCCGAGCCGGGCACCGTCGGGGACCACCTGGGCGTGCGGATGGAGGCCGAACGCCTGGCCACGCACCTGTTCGCCTGCACCGCCCCGGCCTACCGCGGCTGGACCTGGGCCGTGACGGTGGCGCGCGTGCCGCGCGCGAAGCACGTCACGGTCTGCGAGACGCACCTGCTGCCGGGCGAGGGGGCCCTGCTCGCGCCGGACTGGCTGCCGTATGCCCAGCGCCTGGCCCCGGGGGACCTCGGCGCCGGTGACGTGCTGCCCTATCTCGCCGATGACCAGAATCTGGAGCCGGGGTATGAGGCCACCGGTGCGGAGGACGTCGACCAACTCGCGATCTTCGAACTCGGCCTGGGCCGGCCCCGGGTGCTGTCCGCGGAGGGCCGCGACAAGGCCGCGCAACGGTGGTACGACGGGCCGCACGGGCCCCTGGGCCCGATCGCCGAGAAGGCCGAGGAACGGTGCACGACCTGCGGCTATTACGTGCCGATGGCCGGCGCGCTGCGGGCCCTGTTCGGGGTCTGCGCCAACGCGTGGTCGCCCAGCGACGGTCAGGTCGTCAGTCTCGACCACGGCTGCGGAGCGCACAGCGAGACCGACGTCGTGCCACCCTCCCCGGTCCCGGTCGGCCCGCCCGTCATGGACGAGATGACCTGGGACGTCCTGGCCGACGAGCCGGTCTGACCCGCGCGCGGCGAGCCGGCCGCGAGCCGGTGCGAGCCTGCCGCCTGCAGGTCCTGCCCGATCGCCTGCCCGATGCCCGCCCGGCGCTCAGGCGTCGGCGGCGTTGCCTCGACCGCGGCGCAGGTAGCCGTAGCCGAGCGCGCCCAGCGCGAGCCCGATGATGCAGCACCACGGCCACCAGGACCGCTCGCCGGTGTGCAGGGCGGGCACGAGCAGGGTCACGATCAGGGCGAGCGCCCACAGTCCCATCAGGGGTCCCAGCAGGAGCGTCGCCGGCCATCGCAACGGCTCGGGATCGGGCCGCCACTGACGACGTTCGCGCTGGCCCATGGGGCGAGCTTACCGGCCGGCGGGTCGGGCCCCGGGGGCGGATGACGCCGGGGCGGGCCGTCGGCGTACCGTGGGATCGGCATCAGGTGTTCGATGGTGGTGGCATTCCACGGCACCGATGGCACGGAAGGGTCCGGAGGTTTGGGCATGGCTGGCGCAATGGGTGACCCGGTCGGTCGGTCGGAGCTGGGGACGCAGCCGGGGGGAGACCCCGCCGCCGACCCGGACGAGCTGGCCCGGCTGGGTCTCGACCTGCGGTCGGCCTGCCAGCGCATCGCCCGGCGGGTTCGCTACGAGGCGGCGCCCTTCTCGGTGGCGCCTCACCAGCTGGCCGTCCTGGCCCGCCTGGTGGACGGCCCGTTGCCGCTGGGGGAGATCGCCGAGCGCGAGTCGGTCAGTGCCCCCAGCATGACGCGCACCGTGAACGGGCTGGTCGACGCCGGCTACCTGGAGCGACACAAGCACCCGACCGACGGCCGGGTCGTGCTGATCGGGCTGTCGGAGACCGGCCGGGCGTTGATCGAGGAGGCGCGCCACCGGCAGGACCTGTGGGTGACCTCGCGGCTGCGCCAACTCGCGCAGGACGACGTCGCGGCGATCCCCCAGGTCGTGCGCATCCTGTCCCGTGTCGCCGCCCTGTGAGGGCCGGCGCGACGTTCGCCTCGCTCGTCGAGCGTAATTATCGGCTGTTCTTCGTCGGCGCCCTCGTCTCCAACGTGGGCACCTGGATGGCCCGGACGGCCCAGAGCTGGCTGGTCCTCGTGGAGCTCACGGACCATTCCTCGACCGCGCTGGGATATGTCACGGCCGCGCAATTCCTGCCCATGCTGCTGTTCGCGCCCTGGGCCGGGCTGCTCGCGGACCGCTACCCCAAGCGCCGGGTTCTCGTCATCACCCAGCTGGGGATGGCCCTGGCCCAGGCGGTGCTCGCGGCGCTCGTGCTCTCCGGCGCGGTGACGCTGGCCCAGGTCTACCTGTTGGCCTTCCTCACCGGCGCCTTCGCCGCGCTCGACGCCCCGACCCGGCAGGCGTTCGTCGCCGAGGTGGTCGGCCCGGAGCTGGTCCCGAACGCGGTCGGCCTCAACAGCGCCAACTTCAACCTGGCGCGGCTTCTCGGTCCGGGCGCGGCGGGCCTGCTGATCGCCGTCGTGGGCACCGGGTGGGTGCTTGCCGCCAATGCCCTGTCCTACGCCGCGATCGTCGCCTCCCTGACGGCGATGGACGGCCGCCGGTTGGTCCCGGTGCGCCTGGCTCGCGGACGCGGCCAGCTGCGCGCCGGATGGTCGTACGTCGCGCGCCGGCCCGACATCCTGCTGATCCTGGCCATCGTCTTCGTCCAGGGCACCTTCGGCATGAACTTCCAGATGACCACCGCGCTGATGGCGACCACGGTGTTCGGCAAGGGCCCGGGGGAGTTCGGGCTGCTGGGCTCGATCATGGCGATCGGCTCGCTGACGGCGGCGCTGCTCGTCGCCCGTCAGGCCCGGCCCCGGCTGCGGACGGTGCTGCTGGCGCTGGCCGGCTTCGCCGCGTCGATGCTGGCCGCTGCCCTGGCCCCGACGTACGAGCTCTTCGCCGTGCTGCTCGTTCCGGTGGGGTTGAGCGCGCTGACGATCCTGCCCACCTGCAATTCCATCGTTCAGCTGAGCGTCGAGCCGCAGCTGCGCGGCCGGGTGATGGCGCTCTATCTGGCGATCTTCCTGGGGGGCACCCCGCTCGGGTCGCCGTTGATCGGCTGGATCGGCGACGCCTGGGGGGCGCGCTGGACGCTGGCGGTGGGGTCCGCGGCGGCGGTCCTGTCCCTGGCGGGTGCGCTGGTCTACCTGATGGTCTATGGCGGAGTCCGGCTGCGATACCGTCGCGATCGAAGCCCCCGCTTGGTGGTCGACGTCCGCCGGGCGGCGCCGCCTACCCCGTTGCCCGAGATCACGCCCTGACCGGCGGGCGCTCGCGGCTTCCCGGAAGGACCGTGGTCATGACGCCGCACACCCGCCGCGTGATCGTGCTCGTCGCCCTGTTCGGCCTGCTCGTGGCGGTGCTGGTCGCGCCCCTGCTGCCGCGCTAGCCCCGCCCGGCGGTGCCGGGACCGGCTCAGCCGACGACTCGGCGACTCGGCGACCCGGCGACCCGGGCTCAGCCGGCGACCGGGCTCAGCCGGCGAGCCGGTGCGCCGGCGGGATATCGGCCCAGCCCGGCACGGCCTCCAGGGCCCGGGTGGTCTCGCCGACATAGCGGGCCACCGGCCGGATCGGGCGGCCCTGCGCCTTCTGCTCGAGGATGTGCGCCGACCACCCCGCGGCGCGGGCGCAGACGAACAACGGGGTGAACAGCCGCGGGGGGACCCGCGCACCGTGCAGCAGAACTGCGGCCCAATACTCCATGTTGACCCCCAGCGGACGGTCGGGGCGGCGCTCGGCCAGTGCGTCCAGCGCCGCGCGTTCGGTGGCCAGGGCCACATCGCACAGGGGCGCTCCGAGCCGCAGCGCCAACGCGCGGACCGCCGCGGCGCGCGGATCCTCGCCGTCGTACACCCGGTGTCCGAATCCCATCAGGCGAGCGCCGGAGTCGAGCAGACCGCGCACATAGGAGGTCGGATCGCCGTGCGCCTCGGCCTCCTGGATCATCCGGAGCACCCGCGCCGGGGCCCCACCGTGCAGGGGACCACTGATCGCGCCGACCGCTCCGGACAGGCAGGCCGCGACGTCTGCGCCGGTCGAGGCGATCACCCTGGCGGTCAACGTGGAGGCGTTCAGACCGTGTTCGGCCGCGACCGTGAAATAGCCGTCCAGGGCCTGCTGGTGGTCGGGGTCGGCGGCCCCGCGCCATCGGGTCAGGAACCGGCCCACGACCGTGTCCGCGCGGCTGACCTCGTGCTCGGGGATGACGGGTACGTCGACGCCACGGGCGGACTGGGCGATGAACGACATCGCCATCGTGGAGGCCCGGCCCAACTGCTCGCGGGCGGTCGCCAGGTCGATGTCCTGCAGCGGGCGGAAGCCCCACACCGGGGAGAGCATGGCCAGGGCGCTCTGCACATCGACCCGGACATCCCCGGTGCGGATCGGCAGCGGGAATCGTTCGGCGGGCGGCAGGCCGGCCCCGAAGCGTCCGTCCACGAGCAGACCCCAGACCTCCCCGAAGGTCACCTGGCGGACCAGATCCGCCACATCGACGCCGCGGTAGCGCAGCCGCCCCGAGGCGCGGTCGGCCTCGGCGATCGCGGTCGGCAGCGCGTCCTCGTGGGGTGCGGGGGGCATGTCGTCATTGTGTCCGACGCGGCGGGATGCTCTGGTATCGGGTTGACCGCAACGAGCCTGCCGCGGCGCGTCGTACGGCGGGCGTACTGGGCCTGGACATGCGGAAGGGCCGGGTCGATGATCGACCCGGCCCTTCGGCGACCGGTGCCAGGGTGAGCCCGGTCCGGACGCCGGCAGCCAGGGGGTGCGCCAGCGTCCTCTTCACAAAACCGGCGGGCGTGACCCAGCTCGGGGGTCCTAGGCCACGTCCGCGCGGCGTGATTGAAGGCTAAAGCACGTCCGACCAGAAGTTCAAGTCTTTGCCCAAAGTGAAAGGTTTTCCCCAGCAAGGCTCTTCAGCAGAGCAGTTCGCCGCCGTCGAGGGGCAGATCCGGTCGCGCCCGGACCGGGGAGACCGACGGTGCAGGAGCTGAGAGGATGTCGGGGTGACGGAGCTGATCGACACGACGGAGATGTACCTGCGGATCATCTTCGAGCTCGAAGAGGAGGGCACGGCGGTGCTGCGTGCCCGCATCGTCGAGCGCCTGGGGCACTCCGGACCGACCGTGTCCCAGACCGTGGCGCGGATGGAGCGGGACGGTCTACTCGCCGTCCAGCCCGACCGCAGTCTGCTGCTCTCACCCGAAGGCCGGCTCCGGGCCACCCGCGTGATGCGCAAGCACCGGCTGGCGGAGCGGCTGCTGGTCGACGTGATCGGACTCGAATACGAACACGTGCACGCCGAGGCGTGCCGCTGGGAGCACGTGATGAGCGACCGCGTCGAGCGCAAGATCCTGGCGCTGCTCGACGAACGGGCGCAGAGTCCCTATGGCAACCCGATCCCCGGGCTTGACGAGTTGGGGGTGACGGCCGAGCGGGAGATGCGCTCGGTGGTGATCCCGCTGGCCGAGTTGGCGGGGCCGGAGCCCTGCCGGGTGGAGGTTCGCCGGCTCGGTGAACCCGTGCAGCACGACGGCGAGGTGCTCACGCTGTTGCAGGCGGCCGGTGCGGTGCCGGGCCGGTCGGTGGATGTCGTGGTGGTGGATGGTCGCTGGCGCATCGGGAGCGGCGACGCGGCGGTAGAGGTCGGCAAGGAGATCGCCGGCCAGGTCTGGGTGACGGTGCCCCGGCGACACGGGGACATCTGACCCGGCCGACTACCCCGTTCTTCGGGTCTCAAGCCCCGCAAGGTCACGGTTGTGACTCAATTCACAGCATGTTGGGTAACGGTCCTGAACTGCGGTGATTGCCGGTTCGTTGGGTCGGCCGTGACCATTCCTTACGCCTTTCGTGATGGGAACGTGACATTGCGCCGAATGAACGGATAGCGTCACCTCGTCGCCCACCCCTGGGGCGGCTCCTGGAGCGGAGCGCCGAGTCCTGCCGGCCGCTGAAGGATCTCGAATATCGTCCACGCAATCGGCAGGAGCGGGGGACCCACCCGGGTCTCTGGCGAGACCCATGGGGTGAAGTCGCGGCCCTACACACCGCGGCCGGGCAGTAATCTCCAGCCCGAACCCGACAGCTCACCTCGCAGGCGGCTGGAGAGGTTATTCCCTGTGTCTGCTTCCGCTGCCGGGCGCCACCGCGCCGTTGGTCGCCTGAATCCCTTCCGTTCCCTGTCCGCCGCCGCGGCGCGCAGCGCCCGGCCGGCCGTGACGGCCACCGCGTCGGTCGCCGCCGCTGGCGGCATGGTGGCGGCGCTGTCCGGTCCCGCGAACGCCGCCCCCGCAGCACCCCAGGCCCCGGCCGCTGAGTCCGTCATCCTCTCGGGAACCAGCACGACCCGGGTCACCTACGGGATGCAGGTCGTCAACGCCACCCCCGCCGCCACCGCGACGAAGAGCACCTTCACGACGGTCGCCGTGGCCAACCGGGTGCGCCCCGCTGCTCAGTCGACCACCGCCGCTCGCGCGGCCACGACGACGCCGACGCGTACGTCCCTGGCTGCGACGTACGCCGCCCCCGCCCCCAAGCCCGCCACCGTGAACCGCCCGGCCACCGGCGGCGTCCTCGGCATCGCGGCCGGTCTCTCCGGCATCCCCTACGTCTGGGGCGGCACCAGCACCGGCGGCTTCGACTGCTCCGGTTACACGCAATACGTGTTCCGCCAGGCCGGTGTGTCCCTGCCGCGGACGGCCGGCGCGCAGCGCGCCGCCACGGCGTACGTCTCCAACCCGGTGCCGGGAGACCTGGTCTTCTTCGGCACCTACCACGTCGGCATCTACGCCGGAAACGGGATGATGTACGACGCGCCGTCCTCGGGCGGCACCACCGGCCTGCACCGCATCTGGAGTTCCGCGGTCACCTACGGCCGGGCCTGATCGTCCTCGGCGCCTCCCCCCGACGGCCCCGACGCCCACCGGCGTCGGGGCCGTCCGCTGTCCCGGGGCGGACCAGAGCGGGCAGTGGTGCAGGGATCACAGACGGGTGCCGCAGGCCACGCCCGCGGCGGCTGCCGCGACGCTGAATCCCAGCATCCCGCAGGCCAGGCCCAGTGCCGCGGCCCGGCGGCCGGCTCGGGTCAGCCGGACCAGCTCGACGCTGGCCGTGCTGAACGTCGTGTAGCCACCGAGAAAACCCGTGCCCAGCACCGCGCGGGCCGGCTCGGCGCCCGGACCGTGCTGCTGCGCCCAGCCGACGAGGAGCCCGAGCAGGAACGAGCCGGTCACGTTGATGACCAGGGTGCCCACCGGGAAATTGCGCCGGGTGCGCGCCGCCAGCGCGGAGTCGATCAGGAAGCGGCAGGCCGCGCCGAGGCCGCCGGCGAGTGCGACGAGGACGATCACGGTGTGGTGCTCCGGCCAGACCGCCGGGCGTGGGCGTCGGCGATCAGGAATCCCAGCGCCGCGGCGAGGTACCCGACCGCCAGGCTCACCGCGTCGTACGTCGCCGCGAGCGCCAGGTGACCGCCGCTGCCCAGGGTGGCGGTCTCCACGGCGAAGGAGCTATAGGTCGTGTAGCCCCCGAGCAGGCCCGTGCCCAGGCCCAGCCGCAGCAGCCGCCGGCGCCCCTCGTCGGGTCCACGCAGCGCGAGAGCCTGCACCAGCGCACCCAGCAGGGCGGATCCGGTGATGTTGACGGCGAAGGTCGCCCACGGCCAGCCGGCGCCCACGGGCGGGCCTGCGGCGGTCAGCGTGGCCGCCACCGTGGCACGCACCAGGGTGCCTAGCGTGCCCCCGGCGGCGACGGCGAGCAGGAGGGCTGGGCTCAGGCGGCCCCGAAGCGAGGGGTGCGCTGGGCGGGGTCGGGGCGGCATCAGGGTCTTCCGGCGGGGTGGGCGAGGGGCCGGGCGCGGCTGGAGGCATCGTACGCCGAGTCCGGCAGCACCGATCGCGACCTGCGGTGACGCGCCGCCCGTGCGTCGTGCCGGAGCGTTGTCGGAGGTGCCTACTAGCCTGAAAACGTTGATCGGATCGAACGGACCCGCTGGTGGGGCTGCGCCGACGACGCGACCGAGGGGAGGGACCGTGGCGCCGAGCGCGACCGGAGTGCGGTTCCTGCACACCAGCGACTGGCAGCTGGGCATGACGCGGCACTTCCTGCAGGGGGAGGCCCAGGCGCGTTATGCCGGGGCGAGGCTGGACGCGGTCCGGGCGCTCGGCGCCCTGGCCCGTGAGCGGCGCTGCGACTTCGTGCTGGTCGCCGGTGACGTGTTCGACTCCAACCTGCTCAGCTCGCAGACGGTGCGGCGCACCCTCGACGTGCTGGGCGCGATCGAGGCCCCGGTCTACCTGCTGCCGGGCAACCATGACGCCTACAACGCGGCGACCATCTATCGCAGCCCGGTGTTCCGCCGGGAATGCCCCCCGAACGTGCACGTGCTCGCCGTCACGGGCGGCACGCCGGTGGCCCCTGGCGTCGAGTTGCTGGCGGCTCCCCTGTTGTCCAATGCCCCGCTGACGGATCCGACCGCCGAGGTCCTGGCCGACCTGGCGGCGGACGGAACCCGCCGCATCCTCGTTGGCCACGGCCAGATCGACGTGCTGGCGCCGGAGTCGCCGGGGCCCTCGGCGATCCGGCTGGCCGCGCTGGAAGCGGCGATCGAGGCAGGCAGCGTGCACTATGTCGCGCTCGGCGACCGACACTCGCGGCTGTCCGTCGGGGGCACCGGGCGGGTGCATTACAGCGGTTCCCCCGAGGTGACCGATTTCCGGGACACCGCCGCGGGCGAGGTGCTGGTGGTGGATCTGGCCGCCGACGGCTCGGTGAGCACCGAGGCGGTGCGCGTCGGTCGGTGGCGGTTCCTGGACTGGACGCACGACATCGCCAACGGCGACGACATCGCCACGCTGGACACCGAACTGGCGGCCGTCGCCGATGCGGATCGCACGGTGGTGCGGCACGCGCTGGTCGGCACCCTCTCGCTCGCCGACAACGCCGCCCTGTATGACGTCTTGAACCGGCACGCCGACCGGCTGGCCGGGTGCTTCCCCTGGGACGCCTATACGGATCTGGTCGTGTTTTGCGGCGAGGACGACCTCGCGGCATTGCCCGCGGGCGGATACCTGGGCGCCGCGGTCGCCCAGCTACGCCGCGACGCCGCGGCCGATGCCACCGCGGGGGATGCGCTGGCCCTGCTCTACCGGCTGGCGCGGACGGAGGCTCGATGAGGATCCACCGGCTGCGGCTGAGCAACGTCAAGGGCGTGACGGATCGTGAGGTCGCCTTCCCCGATCACGGCGTGATCGTGCTGGAGGGCCCGAACGAGATCGGCAAGACCACGATGATCGAGGCGCTGGACGTGCTCCTGGAGGAGAAGGACAGCAGCCGCAAGCGTCACGTCCTGGCGCTGCGGCCGGTCGGCCGGGACGTGCCCACCACCATCGAGGCCGAGCTGTCCTTCGGCCCCTATCGGTTCCGCTACCGCAAGCAATGGTTCCGGCAGCCGGCGACCGAGCTGCACGTGACCGCGCCGCGGATCGAGCAGCTCACCGGGGTCGCCGCCCACGAGCGGGTCGGCGAGATCATCGCGCAGACCACCGATGTCCCCCTGTGGCGAGCCCTGCGCCTGATGCAGGCCGCGCCCCTGGCACAGGTCGAGCTAGGCGGCAGCGCCGCCCTGGCCGCGGCCCTCGACGCCGCCGCCCAAGCCGCCCTGGCGGATGGTTCGATCCTGGATCTGGACCACGACACGGGCCTGGACCAGGACCAGGGTGCGGCCGATGCGAGCGAGCGGGCCGAGCGTCGGGTGGCGGACCGGACGCGGCCGCCCCGCGACCTATCCGGCGACGGTGACCCCGGCGCCCCGGCCGTCGGACCGGAGAGCCTGATAGCGGCCGTCGAGGCCGAAGTGGCGCGCTATCTGACCGCCGCGCGCGGGCAGCCGACAGGTGAATACCGCGCGGCGCTCGATGCCGTGACCGCCGCGACGACCGCGGCCGCCGCCGCTGAGGCCGCGGTCGCCGAGGTGGACGCCGATGTGCGGGCCCACGAACAGGTCGCCGAGAGGGCTCGGGATTCGGCGCGCGTCCTCGCGGACGCCCAAGACGAGCTGACCGATCTGGAGGCGCGGTGGGTCGACGTGGCCGCCCTCGAGACGGAGCGCGCCGAAGCTGCCGGTGCGGCCGAGGCCGCCGATCGGGACGCCGCCCGGGCGCGGGAGCGCTGCGAGGAACGGGCGGAGCTGATCGCCGACATCGACACCCGAACCGCGACGGTGCAGGCCCACGCCGAGGCGGTCGCGGAGCTCGCCGGCGAACTGCGGCTCGACGAGCTGCGGCTTGCCGACCTGGCCGCGCAGCGCCAGGTGGCCGCCACGCGGGTCGAGTTGCTGACCGCCGCCGTGCGGCAGGCCGACCTCGTCGACCGGGCCGATCGGACGGCCGCGCAGGTGACGGCCATGACCGAACGCCTGGAGCGGGCTGCTCGCGCCGACATCGATCGCCGCGAGGCCGCGGCGGAGCTGGCCCGCTATTCCCTCGACGAGGCGGCGGTACGCCGGGTGGAGCGGGCCGTCACGGGCCTGGACCTTGCGCGATCCCAGTGCGACGCGGACAGCGCCCGGCTGACCCTGCGGGCCCTGGAGGGCGCCCAGCGCGTCACGATCGACGGGGCCGAGCTCACCCTGGACGCGGGGGCGGACTATGAACGCAGCCTGACCGAGACCGTGCAGCTGGTGCTGCCCGGGCAACTGACGCTGACCGTGCACCCGGAGGCCGGTGCTGCCGTTCGCGGCGAGGCCGTCGCCCAGGCCCAGCGCGAGCTCGACGACGCGCTCGCAGCGGCCGGTGCCGCCGACGCCGTCGAGGCCCGCGCCTTGCTGGACCAGCGAACCGCTGCCCAGCATCGGGCGGACCGGGCCGCGGATCGCCTCGACGACCTGCTCGCCGGCGCGACCCTCGACCGGCTCCGCGACGACCTGGCCGCCGCCGAAGCGCGGCTCGCCGCTGATCGGGAGGCGCTCGCGGCTCTCCCGCGGGCCGACCGGGCAACGCCGCCCGGGCGTGCTGACATCGGGCCGGGCGTCGAAGGCTCCGAGCCTGGCGTCGACGGCGCCGAGCCTGGCGCCGAGCCGGACATCGAAGGCGCCGAGCCTGGCGACCCGGCCGCCGCGCGGGAGGCTCTCGCTGCGGCGACCGACGACCTGGCCGGCAGCACGGCTCGCCACGAAGCGTTGCGCGCAGCGGTGGAACAAGCTCGGACGGCGCATGCCCGGGCCGACTCGCTGCTGGTGGCTACCCGCCGCGAACTCCACGCGGCCCGCGACCGACTCGAGCGACTCCGCGGGACCGACCCCGACGAGTCCCTCACGGCTGCGGTCGAGGCGGTCGACGCGACGCGGACCGCAGCCCGGGCGCGGCTCGCCGCCGCCATGGCGGCGCTCGGTCATGTCGAGGTGACCGAGCTGCAGCTCCGCCTCGACGCCGCGAGATCGGCCGTCGCCACCGCCGGCGACCGCGTCGCCGACCTGCGGGACCAACGGCTGGCCATCGAGGCGCGCCTGGAGCAGAGCGGTCGGCAGGGCCGTTATGAGGCACTCGAGGCCACGCGCACCGACCTGGACCACGCGCAGCGGCGCCTCGCCTCGGTGGAACGCCGCGCCGAGGCGGCCCGACTTCTGCACGAGACCCTGCAGAGCCACCGTGCGGCGGCTCAGCGCCGATACGTCGCGCCGTTCGCCGACGCCGTGCGCCGCCTGGGACGAGTGGTCTACGGTCCAGACCTGGATATCGAGGTCGACGACGCCCTGGCCATCGAGGCCCGGATTCTCGGTGGCGAGCGGATCACCTACGACGCGTTGTCGACCGGGGCCAAGGAACAACTCGCGATCCTCACGAGGCTCGCGGTCGCGACGCTCGTCGACCCCGACCAGGGCGTGCCCGTCGTCATCGACGATGCGCTCGGCTACACCGACCCGCGCCGGCTGCGCCGGATGGCCGCGGCGTTCTCGCTGGTGGGTGCCGACGCCCAGGTGCTCCTGCTGACCTGCACCCCGGGTCGCTACGACGGGATCGTCGGCGCACACGCCCGGCGACTGGGGGACGAGCCCGGCGGCCCGACGCGCGTCGCGGGCTGATCGTCGGGCCCGGGCTGCTTGCCTCACGCCTTCCCGGGTTGCCCGCCCAGGTAGGTCGCGCCCACGTGTCCCCGGGCTGCCCGCCCACGTGGGTTGCCCGCCCACGTAGGTTCGCGCCCACGTGTGCCCGGGCTGCCCCGTGCCGGGCTCAGGCGCCGACCCGGGAGGGCACTCGATCCGCGGGCAGCAGGCCGCCCAGCTGGCGGCGCATGATCTTGCCCGCGTCCGAACGGGGCACGCCGGCCACGAAGGCCACCCCGACCAGGTGCTTGTAGTCGGCGGTGCGGTCCGCGACGTACCGCAGCAGGCCCTCCTCACTCGGCCCGGGGCCGGCGCTGACGTTCCGCACCACCAGCGCGAACGGACGCTCGTCGCTGACATCCTCACCGACCACTCCGGTCACGGCCGCGTCGGCGACGCCCGGGTACTCCTGCAACAACGCCTCCAACTCCGCCGGCGGCACCTGAAAACCGCGATTCTTCAGGACCTCCTTGAGCCGATCGACGATGCGGACCCGGCCCCGATCATCGACGGTCACCAGATCACCGGTGTGCACCCAGCCGTCCTCGCCCAGCACCTCCGCCGTCGCCGCCGGCATGTTCAGATAGCCGAGCATCGCGTTGGGACCGCGGACCAGCAGCTCACCCCGGGCGGTCATCCCGCCGGGCGGCGGGGGAGCGACGTCCCGGCCGGTCTGGGGGTCGACGACCCGGAAACTGATCCCCGGCAGCGCCGTGCCGACCGTCTCCACCGGCATCCGCGCGCCGAGCCGCATCATGTGGGTGACCGGCGCCATCTCCGACAGGCCATAACCCTGCAGCAGCTCCACCCCCAAACGGTCGGCCACGGCCCGAGCGATCGCCGGGTCGAGCGCCGCGGCCCCGGAGACCAGCACGCGCAGCTCGCTCAGGTCCGCCGGGTCGACCGCTGGGTGGGTGCCGAGGAGGGTGACGACGGGCGGGACGACGTACGCCAGCGTGATCCGCTCCCGCGCGAGCAAGCGCACCGCCCCGGCCACCGAGAACCGGGGCATCGTCACGATCGTGTCGCCGCGGACGAGGCTGCCGAGCAGGCTGGTCGTGAGCGCGTACACGTGACTGAACGGCAGCACCGCCAGGGTCCGTTGCCCGCGCCGCATCCCCACCGCCGACGCGACCTGCAGCGCGTTCGCGACCAGCGCCCGATGCGGCAGGATCACCGGCTTGGGCAGCCCGGTCGTACCCGAGGAGAACGGCAGGCAGACCGGGTGAATCTCGGGGTCGACGGCCACGTCGAGGCGCTCCGGAGGGTGAGCCAGGAGATCGCCGTAGGAGGTGGCTCCCGCAGGGCAAGAGCCGGCGGATCCGAGGTTCGCGTCGGCGGCGCCGACCACGACGTACCGGTCCTCCTCCAGTCCCAGGGCCGCGGCGACCCGGCCGCTCACACCCGTCAGGTCGGCGTGGGCGATGAGCATCGCGGCCCCGACCATGCGCAGCTGGTGGTGCAGCCCGGTCGCGGACTCGGCGCTCGAGACCAACGTGCTCGTCGCGCCGCAGGCGCTCACGGCGAGCAGCAGGATCGGGAACTCGACGCCGTTGGGCAGGTGCAGCGCCACCACGTCGCCGGGGCCGATGCCCCGGTCGGCCAGTGCGGCGGCGACGCGCCGCACCCGGTCGGCGATGTCGCCATAGCGCAGCCGTTCCCCGGTCAGGTCGTCGTGGATCGCGACCCGGTCCGGGTCGACCCGGGCTGCGGCGGCGAGGACGACTTCATCCAGCCGTAGCCGCGGGACGTCGATGTCGGGGTCCTGGCTGCGATATTCCACGCGACCCTCCACCTGTGCGGTCGTTCAACTCCATGGTAAGTGCCGCGACGCCGGGCTCCCAGCGACAGGCCGGCACCGACGTATCCATGGCGCCGATCTCGCACGCGCTCACCGACTCCGGTGGCCCGCCCGCCACACCGCCCAGGTCAGTGGCATCCCCGGCCGATAGGCGAGGTGGGTCGCCGAGGGCGCGTCCAGGACGTGCAGATCGGCTCGCGCGCCGACGCGCACGGTGCCCACCGCCGGCCGCGCCCCGTCGGTGTCGTGCACCGAACGCCGCAGGGCGCGGGCCCCGCCGTACGTCGCCGCCCGTACCGCCTCGGCCACCGACAGCCGCATCTGCAGGACGGCGGTGGCGACGCAATAGTTGATCGAGCTGGTGTAGCTCGTGCCCGGGTTGCAGTTGCTGGCGATCGCGACCGTCGCGCCGGCGTCCAGCAGCGTCCGGGCCGGCGCCAGCGGCGCCCGGGTGGACAGGTCACAGGCGGGCAACACCGTGGCGACCGTGTGGTCGCGGGCCTCGGCCAGCGCCGCGACGTCCGCCTCGGCCAGGAAGTTGCAGTGGTCCACGCTCGCCGCGCCGACCTCGACGGCCAGCGCCACACCACCGGAGTGACCCAGCTGGTTGCCGTGCACCCGCAGCCCCAACCCCGCCTCCCGGCAGGCCAGCAGAACGCGCCGGGACTCCGCCACGTCGAAGGCGCCCTCCTCGCAGAAGACATCCGCCCAGGTCACGTCGGTGCGTACGGCAGCAAGCATCGGACCGCAGACCAGATCGACGTACGCCGTCCTGCCGTTCTCGGCCGAATCCGGCGGGCCCCCCTGGCCCCCGGCGTACTCGCTCGGCACGAGGTGGGCCCCGAGGAAGGTGACCTCGTCGACGAACTCGCGCGCGAGCCGCGCCGCCCGCGCCTCCTGGTCGACGGACAGGCCATAGCCGGTCTTGGTCTCCAGGTAGGTCGTGCCGCCGCGCACGGCGTCATCGACCCGCCGCCGCACCAGCGCCCGCAGCTCGTCGTCCGTGGCCTGCCGCGTCGCCGTGGTCGTCACGCCGATGCCGCCGGCGGCATAGCCCCGCCCCGCCATCCGGGCCGCGAACTCCGCGGCCCGATCCCCGGCGAACACCAGGTGGGAATGGCTGTCGACCCAGCCGGGCAGCGCGGCGCGGCCGGCCAGATCGGTGCGGCGGTCCGCCGCCGGGGCCCGCGCCGCCGGTCCCACCCAGGCGAAGCGGTCGTCCTCGACGACGACGGCCGCCTGCGCCAGTACCCCGGCGCCGTAGCCCAGATCCGGGTCCTCGAGCACCTCCGGATCGACCGTCCACAGCTCGCCGATGCCCGTGATCAGCTCGCTCGCCATGTCAGGCGCGCGTGGTGGGGGCCATGGGGATGCGTACGCCGCGCTCGGCGGCCACCTCGGCCGCCCGGGCGTAGCCGGCGTCGACGTGCCGGATCACCCCCATGGCGGGGTCGTTGCTCAGCAACCGGGACAGTTTCTGCGCCGCCAGTTCCGTTCCGTCGGCGACCCCGACCTGGCCGGCGTGGATCGAGCGCCCGATGCCGACGCCGCCGCCGTGATGGATCGAGACCCACGTCGCGCCGGAACTCGCCGCCACCAAGGCGTTGAGCAGCGGCCAATCCGCGATCGCGTCCGAGCCGTCGGCCATCGCCTCGGTCTCCCGGTAGGGGCTGGCGACCGAGCCGGAGTCGAGGTGGTCGCGGCCGATGACGATCGGGGCCTTGACGAGTCCGTCTCGGACCAACTCGTTGAAGCGCAGCCCGGCGCGATGCCGCTCCCCATAGCCCAGCCAGCAGATCCGGGCCGGCAGGCCCTCGAACTCGACGTATTCGGCCGCCGCGTCCAGCCACCGGTGCAGGTGCGCGTTGTCGGGGAAGAGCTCCTTGATGGCCGCGTCGGTGACCGCGATGTCGGCCGGGTCACCCGACAGCGCCGCCCAGCGGAACGGGCCGAGGCCCTCGCAGAAGAGCGGGCGGATGTACGCCGGGACGAACCCCGGGAAGTCGAACGCGCGGGTGTAGCCGGCATGCCGCGCCTCGTCACGAATCGAGTTGCCGTAGTCGAAGACCTCGGCCCCCGCGTCCTGGAACTCGACCATCGCCGCCACCTGGGCGGCCATCGACTCGCGGGCCTTCTTGGTGAAGCCGACCGGATCGGCCTGCGCCTCGGCCGCCCACTGCTCGACCGGGATCTCGGCAGGCAGATAGCTCAGCGGGTCGTGCGCGCTGGTTTGGTCGGTGACGATGTCGACGCGGATCTGGCCCGCCCGATGCCGGCGCAGCATCTCCGGGAAGACCTCGGCGGCATTGCCGACCACGCCGACCGACAGCGGCTGACGCGCGTCCTTGGCGGCCCGCAGCCGCTCGACGGCCTCGTCGAGGTCCGCGGCGACCCCGTGCAGATAGCGCTTGGCGACTCGGCGCTCCAGGCGGGCTCGGTCGACGTCGACCACCAGCACGGTGCCGCCGTTCAGGGTCACGGCCAACGGCTGCGCCCCGCCCATCCCGCCGCAGCCGCCGGTCAGGGTCAGGGTGCCCGCCAGCGACGCCGTACCGTCGTCCGCGGCCTCGCCGCCGGCGACACCCGCGCCGGCGACACCGGCGCCGGCGGCACCCGGGAGCCGTCCCTCCTGCGCCATCTTGCGGGCGACGGCATGGAAGGTCTCGTAGGTCCCCTGCAGGATCCCCTGGGTGGCGATGTAGATCCAGGATCCGGCGGTCATCTGGCCGTACATCATCAGGCCCTCCGCCTCCAGCCGACGGAACTCCTCCCAGGTCGCCCAGTCGCCGACCAGGTTGGAGTTGGCGATGAGCACGCGGGGCGCCCACTCGTGGGTGCGCAGCACCCCGACCGGCTTGCCGCTTTGCACCAGCAGCGTCTCGTCCGGCTCCAGGTCGCGCAGCGTCTCGACGATCGCGTCGAAGGCGGCCCAGGATCGGCAGGCCCGGCCGGTCCCGCCGTATACCACCAGGTCGTCCGGCCGCTCGGCCACCTCGGGATCGAGGTTGTTCATGAGCATCCGCAGGGGAGCCTCGGTCTGCCACGACTTGGCGGAGATCTCGGTTCCGCGGGGGGCTCGGACCGGGCGCGCGCCGGGTAGCGCCATGAGTGCCTCCTGATTCGGCGGGGCCGCTGGGTGGGCTGGGCCGCTGGGTGGTGGGTCTCCATGCAACCGTGCCGGGGCGGGTGGTCGCCACAGGGGCCCCGCACGCGGAGTCTCGGATCCGAGACTCGGCGCCCGCGAGACGGCCCGGCGGCGTCCCGGCGGCTTCGGCTCGGCGTCGAGTGCCGGACATCCGGCGGGCGCATCGGGGATGATCGTGGCCATGGACGCGCGGTGGCTGTCGACGCCGGAGGACGTATGGGTCGGCCGAGTCGATGGCGACGGCCCGGAACACGCCCGCTGGCATCAGGTCGTGGCGTCGATCGTGCCGCAGCCGGCCCCGACGGGCGACGTCCCGGGCGATGTCGCCCGCGATGTTGCGCTGATCGGGTTCGCCAGCGACGAGGGCGTCCGCCGCAATCACGGCCGCCCCGGCGCCGCCGCGGCCCCCGACGCGATCCGCCGGGCGTTGGCCCCGCTCGCCGTGCATCGCCCGCTGTGCGCCGGCGGTCCCGCGCTGCGCGACGCCGGGACGATTCGCGTCGTGGGGCAGGACCTGGAAGGGGCGCAGTCGGCCCTCGCCGAGGCGGTGGCCTGGGCGTTGGACCGGCATCGCCTGGTGGTGGTGCTGGGCGGCGGCCACGAGACGGCGTACGGCTCCTTCCTCGGCCGCCGTCGCTGCCCCCGGACCCGCGACGCCCATACCGGCGTCATCAACCTCGACGCGCACTTCGACCTGCGCGATGCACCGCTGGCCTCGTCCGGCACGCCGTTCCTGCAGATGGCCCGCGACGACGCGGAGCACGGCCGCGCGTTCGACTACACCGTGCTCGGCATCGCGGCCTCGGCCAACACCAGGGCCCTCTTCGAGCGGGCCGATGCGCTGGACGCGACGTACCTGCTCGATCGTGACTGCCAGCCCCACCGGCTCGCGCATGTGCTGGAGGTCGTCGACGCCGCCATCGCGGACGCCGACGTCCTGCACCTGTCGATCGACATGGACGTGTTGCCCGCTGCGGTGGCCCCCGGGGTGAGCGCGCCGGCCGGTTATGGCGTGCCGATGGAGACCGCGCTCGCCGTGTGCGAACACATCGCGGCCAGCGGCAAACTCGCCGTGGTGGACGTCGTCGAAGTGGCGCCGCCGTATGACCTCGACGGCCGTACCGCGCGGGCCGCCGCCCGACTGGTCAGCTCGCTCGTGGAGGCTCTGCCGGCGCCGTGACCGGCTTCGTGGGTGGCGCGGTGGGTGGCGCCGGCGGCGCCGTAGCTGCGCCGGGTGCCGGCGAGCCCGTGTGACCTGCCGTCGCGCCGGGTGACGAGGTGGGCGCACCGGTCGTCGGCGTCGTGGCCGGCGAAGCCGTGGCGCCGGGCGTCGCAGCGGGGGAGGTCGCTGGCGTCGTCGGGTCGGCCTGTCGCGGAGCCGGATTCACCACCGTGCCGACACTCGTCCCCGATTTCTCGGTGGCGGAGACCGGGTGTCCCAGGCCCAGCTCGAGGGCCGTGATGCCCGCGACGGCCAGGACAAAGGCGGCGACGGCACCCAGCCACCACTGCCGCGCCCGGGACGGGTTCGGGTTCGGGTTCGGGTTCGGGTTCGGTGGCACCCTGGCCGGGCGGGTGACGCCGCCCAGACCCCGCACCCGCTGGTGGGTCTTGGTGACGATGCTGGTGTAGTACGCGGCGCAGACCGTGGACACGATCGAGGCCACGGCGGCCCCGATCAGCGTGCCGGCGACACCCAACTGCGACGCCACTAGGGCAGCGCTCACCGCGGCGGCTGCACTTCCCACGACTTGCGGCGCGGACGGGCCGACCCGCTCCAACGCCTCGCCGTCGGGTGCAGGCTCGGGGTCCCCGGTCCGCAGATCAGCCGGGCCCATCGGGTGGGTGGGGAAGTCCGGGTCGGTCACGTCGGTCACGTCGGTCACGTCGGAACGGTGGGGGACGGTCGGTGGGGTACGCGTCCGCATGGTGCTGCCTGTCGTCCTGTTCTGTCGTCGGTCCCGGTCAGCTCCGTGCTGACCATCGGCTCGTGCATGGCAACGGCCGCTCCCAAGGCGCGAGATGCACCCCTGCAGGAACGGCCGACAGCCTTGAGCCTAGTAGGCCTGCCTGGACGATGGCTGGGTGACGTCGCCGGTGGGCAGGCCCGGGGGCGCCGGTGTCGGCTGGCGACGTACAGTACTGCCCGCGCCGGGCCCCCCGCCGCGGCATCGTCCCTGGTCGCGTGCGGCCCCAGCCACGCTCCAGCGGAGTACTGTACGTCGCGCGCCGACACCCGCCGTCGTGACCTGTGCCGCGACCAGTGCCGCGACCCCGACGTCTCCTGGAGGAGTAGCCATGAATGCATCGCCCGGCGTCGAACGGCGCAGCATCGACGTCGTCCCCGCTCATGAACGACACGGCAGCCCGGCCAACCAGTTCACCCTGTGGTTCGGCGCGAACATGCAGATCACGGCCCTGGTCGACGGGGCGCTCGCGGTGGTCTTCGGCGCGGACGCGCTGTGGGCGATCGTCGGCCTGACCCTGGGGAACATCCTCGGCGGCATCGTCATGGCCCTGCACTCCGCGCAGGGCCCGCGGCTCGGGTTGCCGCAGATGATCTCCAGCCGGGCCCAGTTCGGGGTCGTCGGGGCGATCGTGCCGCTGGTGCTGGTCGTGCTCATGTACCTGGGATTCGCCTCTACCGGCACGGTCCTGTCCGGGCAGGCCATCAACCGCATGTTCGGGATCAGCGCGCCCGCCGTCGGCATCATGGTGTTCGGGGCCCTCACGGCGCTGGTGGCGATCGTCGGGTACCGATGGATCCACGCCCTGGGCCGGATCGCCACCGTCACCGGCATCCTCGGTTGGCTGTGGCTCGCCTACAAGCTGTTCACCGGCTATGACGTGGCGGCCTTCTTCGCCGAGCCGCACTTCGACGTGGTGACGTTCCTGTTGGCCGTCTCCCTCGGCGCTGGATGGCAGTTGACCTATGGCCCCTATGTCGCCGACTACTCGCGCTATCTGCCGGCCGATACGCCGGGCCGGACCACCTTCTGGGCCACCTTCGGCGGCTCTGTGCTCGGATCGTCGTGGTCGATGGCGCTCGGGGCGCTGATCGCGTCGATCCCGAAGTCCGGCTTCCTGAAGAACCAGGTCGGCTTCATCGGCGACCTCTCCGGGGGTGGTGCGATCGCGATCGTGCTCTACCTGGTCATCGTCATCGGCAAGCTCACGGTCAACACGCTCAACGCCTACGGCGGCTCGATGACCATGCTCACCACGGTCTCGGCGTTCCAGAAGTCCGCCGTCATCCCGCCGATGTTGCGGGCGCTGTGGGTCTGCGTCTTCATCGTCGCCTCGGTGTTGGTGGCTCTGCTGGCCAGCGCGGACTTCCTGAACAATTTCAAGAACTTCGTCCTGGTGCTGCTGATGGTGTTCACCCCGTGGAGTGCGATCAACCTCGTGGACTATTACCTGATCAGCCGAGAGCGGGTGGACGTGCCGGCGCTGTACGACGCGTCCGGCCGGTACGGCGCCTGGAACTGGCCCACCCTGGCCATTTACGTGCTGGGCGTGCTGGCGCAGATCCCGTTCCTGGCGCAGACCATGTACACCGGCCCCTTCACGAAGGCCCTCGGCGGCACCGACATCTCCTGGATCGTCGGGCTGCTGCTGACCGCCGCCGTGTACTACCCCGTGGCCAAGCGCACCCAGCGCCCGCCCGAGGCCATGATCTACCCGGCCGACTCGGGCCTGGCCGAGACCACCCACGGCTCGGTGGCGGCGCCCCGCTGAGCGCCCCGCCGGACTACATCCCCGCCTATCGCCCCAGCCGGGCCGGCCTGGCGGGGTGTGCGTGCGCGACGGCGGGTGCTGAACATGCCGTACGGCGCGGCCGAGGCGGCTACGTTGAGGGCCATGGCCAGCCCAGAATTCGAGGCCGCGAAGGCCGAACTCGAAGCCTCCGACGCCCAGCCCGACAACATGCAGAAACTCGCCCTCTACGGCCTGTTCAAGCAGGCCACGGTCGGCGACGTCAGCGGCAAACGCCCTGGCCTGACCGACTTCGTCGGCCGGGCCAAGTACGACGCGTGGGCCGGCCGCACCGGCATGACCACCGAGCAGGCCGAGCAGGCCTACATCGCCGAGGTCGCCACGATCCTCGGCCGCTGAGGCGAACCGACCGTTCGTGACCTGCACATTTGGCACCATGGTGCTAAAAGGCCTGGTCGTGAACGGTCGGGTTGTGGATAACTCGCGGCGCCGGCTGTCGGGCGGCCCGGGATCAGATCGCGGGGATTGGTCGGGACCCGCTACGACTCCGGGACGTGGGCCTCGATGTCGGCGAGCCAACCCCGCGCGTTGGCGTCCGAGGGCATCCGCCAGTCCCCGCGCGGCGACAGCGAGCCGCCGGCCATCACTTTGGGGCCGTTGGGGATCGCCGACCGCTTGAACTGCTGCGTCGCGAACCGCTTCACGAAGACCTGCAGCCAGCGCCGAATCTCCGCCAGGTCGTAGGCCACCCGCTCGTCCGCGGGATATCCGGGCGGCCACGCGCCGGCCTGCGCATCCCGCCAGCCGTGCCACGCCAGGTAGGCGATCTTGCGGGGCGGGTAGCCGCGCCGCAAGAGGTAATACAGGGCGAAGTCGTGCAGCGCGTACGGCCCGATCGAGTCTTGCGTCGATTGCACCTTGCCGTCCGCGCCGGCCGGGATCAGCTCGGGGCTGATCTCGGTGTCCAGCACGGCCTGCAGCACCGCGTTGACCTCGCCGGGGAACTGTGAGGTCGCGATGACCCAACGGATCAGGTGCTGGATCAGCGTCTTCGGCACGCCGGTGTTCACCGCGTAATGGCTCATCTGATCGCCGACGCCGTAGGTGCACCAGCCCAGCGCCAGCTCCGAGAGGTCGCCGGTCCCGACGACGATTCCGCCGTGATGATTGGCCAGCCGGAACAGATAGTCATAGCGCAGCCCGGCCTGCACGTTCTCGAACGTCACGTCGTACACCTCGCGGCCGCGCTCCGCCGCCGGCGTCACCGCATACGGATGTCCCATGTCGCGCAGCATCTGCTCGGCCGCGGGTCGGATGTCGAGCTCCGCGAAGCTCACCCCGAGCCCCCGCGACAGCAGCTCCGCGTTCGAGCGGGTGCCGGCCGACGTCGCGAACCCGGGCATCGTGTACGCCAGGATGTCCGAGCGCGGCCGCCCCAGCAGGTCCATGGCCCGGGCGCAGACGATGAGCGCGTGCGTCGAGTCGAGCCCGCCACTCACCCCGATCACGGCCTTCGGCGAGCCGATCGCGCGCATCCGCTGGACCAGGCCGCTGACCTGGATGTGGTAGGCCTCGTAGCAGTCCAGCGCGAGCCGATCGGGGTCGTCGGGCACGAACGGGAACCGATCGACCGCGCGCCGCAACCCGATGTCGTCGCGCGGCGGGCGCAGCGCGAACGAGACGGTTCGGAACCCGTCGAGGGTCGCGGCGTGGGTACGCCGGTTGTCGTCGAACGTCCCCTGCCGCCGTCGCTCCGCCACGAGCCGGTCCAGGTCGACGTCGACGACCGTGGCCCGCGGCCCGGCCGGGAACCGCTCCGACTCCCCGAGCAGGTCGGCGTTCTCGTAGACGAAGGTCTGCCCGTCCCAGCTCAGGTCCGTAGTCGACTCGCCCTCGCCGGCAGCCGCGAAGACGTACGCCGCGAGACACCGCGAGCTGCTTGCCCGAGCAAGCAGTTTGCGATCCTCGGCCTTCGTGACCGTGATGGGGGAGCCGGACAGATTCGCCAATACCGTGGCCCCGGCCAGCGCGGCCGCGCTGCTCGGCGGGATCGGCACCCACATGTCCTCACACACCTCGACGTGCAGCACGAACCCCGGCACGTCGGACGCCGCGAAGAGCAGGTCCGGTCCGAACGGCACCTCCCGGCCGGCGAGGGTGATCGTGGCCCGTACGTCGTCGCCGGGCGCGAAGTGGCGCCGCTCGTAGAACTCGCGATAGGTCGGCAGGTAGGACTTCGGCGCCACGCCGAGGATCTCGCCGCGGTGCAGGATCACCGCGCAGTTGTAGACGCGGTTCCGCCAGGCCAGCGGCGCCCCGACCGCCATCACCGGGGCCAGGTCAGCGGTCTCGTGGGCCACCGTCGCCAGCGCGGTCTCGACGCCCTCCAGCAGGGTGCCCGTAAGCAGCAGGTCCTCCAGCGCGTAGCCGCTGACGCACAGCTCCGGGTAGACGATCAGCCCGACCCCCTGATCGGCGAGCTCCCGCGCGAAGGCCACGATGGTCGCGGTGTTGGCGCCCGGGTCGGCGATCGCGGTGGGTACGGTCGCGGCGGCCACCCGAACAAAGCCCTGGTCGTAGGCCGAGAAGAAGTCCACGACGGCAGTCTAGGTGGCCGGTCGTCCAGCCCCCGGAACACGGGCTCCTGCGCCGACCCTGGCCACTACTGCGCTCCGTTCGTTTCAGGAGTCGCCCGGGACCAATAGGCGACGGCGGCCGCGATGGCCTCCTCCTTGGTCATCGATAGCACCCGGGCCTCGGCGATCCCGGCCCGGGTGACGAGCAGCTGGAACAGCTCGGTGGGGACGGTTTGCTGTGGCGGCGGCTCGGTGCCACGCAGTGGGCGGGCCCCGTTCTGCACGCAAGCCCAGAAGTCCTCCTGGCTGACGTCGAGCTGATCGCGCAGGATGTGCCCCCATAGGCGCCGGCCGTAGGTCGTCTTGTCGGGCGGTTGCGAGATCCGGGTTCGCAGGATGCGCCCGTCGGGCAGGCCAAGCTCGTAGGTGAGGTGGTGGTTGACGTTTTTGCCCTTGGCGTCGCGCACGAGAGTCCACCCGTCGATCTCGCAGAACGAGCGGTGATCGTTCCGGGTGGGCGCGGGAAAGGCAGGCATTCTCAGGGGAGTCCGGTGAGCCAGGCGAGGAGTTGCTCGTCGGTGGACAGGTCGATGAAAGGAACCAGCAACCGCATCTTGCGGTGGTTGGCGGCCTGACGCAGGCGTGGCCAGTCCTCGGCGTATTCGCGCAGGGCCGCCACCATGTCGGCAGCAGCCTCCTCCAGCGTGTTTCCCTCGGTGGCAAAGGGCATCCCGGGCAGGACCAGGCCCACTCCATCGTCCTCGCGGAAAACCTCGGGGGTGGTGCCGAGAGAGGGCAGCAGGCTTTCCCGGATCAGCTCCAGCGGCACGACGGCGTAGGTTTCGCTGGAGCGGCGGACGACGCCAGCACCGCCGGAGTGGGCTGCGTCGATCAGATCCTTGAAGCCGCTGCGCGCAGCGGCGATCGTCTCGAAAGTGGCGACAGGCATGGGCCTCTCCTTGGTGTTCGGGGTCGGAGTTCCGCTCCGGCGGCCCTCTCGGCGCATCCCGATAGTCTCGATGTACATCGTGTACATAAAGACTATCGGTCGCTCACGGTGGCCCACAAGGACGCAGTGATGCTGGGATGCCGGCTGGGTTCTCGCCGCCCGTGCGCGGGACTCGACGGACTGACAGACTGCCGCGGGTGGAGATCTACGACGCCCTGGCCGCCGAGGAGGCCGCCTTCGATGACCTGCTGTCGCGGCTGAGCCCCGCGGACTGGCACCGGGACTCGGCCTGCGGCGGATGGAGCGTCGCAGACGTCGTCCTGCACCTGGCCCAGTGCGAGGAGGCGGTCGTCGCGACGCTGGCGGGGCGGCCGTTCGACTGGCGCGCCTTCGGCGGCACGGTCGAGTCGGCGATGGATGCGTACGTCGGGGCCGAGCGCGCCTCGGGCGAAACCGTGGTGGCGCGCTGGCAGGCAGCTCGCGTCCCGGCGTTGGCGGCGTTCCGCGCGGCCGACCCGAGCAGCCGCATCACCTGGGTCGAGGGCACCATGCGCCCGGCGTCCCTGGCCACCACCCGGCTGGCCGAACACTGGACGCACGGCCTCGACATCGCCGACCCGCTCGGCCTGCCCTACCCGGCCACGGAGCGGCTGCGGCACGTCGCGTGGTTGGCGCACGCCACCCTGCCCTATGCCTACAGGCTGCGCGGCGAGACCGCACCCAGCCTCCGCTGCGAACTGACCGGGCCCAGCGGTGCTGCCTGGGAGTTCGGACCGAGCCAGGCCGAGGTGACCATCCGAGGCAGCGGGGCGGACTTCTGCCGGGTGGCCGCCCAGCGCCTCGACGTGGCGCAGGCCGAGCTGCGCGCGACCGGTGACCGCGGCGCCGAGGTGCTGGCGCGGCTGCGCAGTTACGCCGCCTGAACCGCGGCTACCCGGCCAAAACCCGCGCCACCGTCCAGCCACTCAGGCTCTGGACGGGGCCCCCACCAGTTCGTACGGCGGGCGCGACGGCGCGTGCGCGTCGGCGATGACGTCGACCAGTCCCCACCGCAGGGCCGTGGCGGCGTCGATCGAGGCGCCGGACAGGGCCAGGTACGCCGTGCGCCACCGCCCGATCCGACTCGTCAGGCTCACCGAGCCCCCGGCGCCGAAGCACAGCCCGTAAGGCAGATGGGGCACCCAGAACCGAGCGTCCCGGTCGGCGATGACGGTATGCGCGAAGGCGGCGAGTTCCAGGCCAGCGCTGCAGCACCGGCCCTGCACCCGCACGGTCAGTCGGCGGTGCACGAGCCAGGCCGCCACGCCGGGGTGTCGCTGCAGCCGGTTCAGGTGGGCGCGGGCGTCACCGCGGCGGGCCGGGTCATCGTCGGGAATGGGTTGGGCGCAGAAGTCGGGTCCCTCGGCGCGCAGCTCGATCTCGTCCGCCCCCTCGTGCCGGGCGTCCAGCAGCGCCTGCGCCACCGCCAGGCGCAGCGCATGATCCATGCCGCTCTCGGGGGTGGTCCAGTCGATGGTGACGACGTTGGTGTCGCCGTGCCGGTCGCGGCGAATCTGCGCGGGCGGGCCCACGGGCGCCCCCGCGACGGTGCGCCACGCCCCGTATTCGGGGCCGTCGAGCAGGGCGGCGTAGCCGTACGACTCCGAGATGAGCGTTTCCCGGGCGGTGGCCCGTTCGGCGATCCGCAGCACGGTGTCCATCACGTGGACGGCGTCGGGGGTGCGACGGCCCTGTTCCGCGATCCGCGCCGCCGTTTCCAGCGGGTCGTCCACGCGGACGACCGCCGAGGTCGCCGATGCGGGACCCTCCGGTGTGCCGTCGGCCAGGGCGCCCACCGTGGGGCTGATGGTGGTGGTGAGTCGTTCGAGGATCTGCTGGCCGGGTCCGATCAGGGGGACCGGCAGCGGTCGAGTGCGGACGCCGACGTAGATGCGCAGGTCGTCCGGGAGCCGGTGGGCTAGGAGGCTGGCCTCGCGGGGCGAGAGGGATTCGAGTTCGTCGAGATCGACCAGAACGATGGGCTGGCTCGCCGCCCCGGCCGGACTGTGCCGCAACTGCAGCATGTGCAACAGGTCGTGCAGGGCAATGGTGTGCATGTCGTCCCTCCGACGAGGTCGGGTGGGTGATCTTTCATTATGACGCAAAGCGATTCGCGCGTCGACAGCAGCAGAGCGGGCCGACCTGGGCCGGCCAACGCCGGCTGCGACGGAGGAGCGCTAGCGAGGGGACCGGTCCGGTGGGTGACGAGGGGCGAGTACGCCGCAGCCCACGACGTACCCGCCCCGGCGCGCGCTCGACGCGCTGGCCCCACGGGAACGTTCGATCTCGGGTGGCCTCGGCGTATGGCCTGCGCCGGGCCCATGGGGCGAATCCTGCACCCTGGCAAGGGGATCCGTCAGGGGGAGGATCCCCCTAGGGCGTGTCTCCCAATGCTGGTAGCCAGAGGGTGACCGCCCGCAGAACGATGCCCGAGCGATAGGTCAGAGCGAGTTTGTCGTAGCGGGTGGCGATGGCGCGCCACTGCTTGAACCGCTCGAAGCCGTTCTCCACGACGTGGCGCTTGGCGTACAACGTGGGGTCGGTCTTCGGGGGTCGCCCGCCCTTGGACCCCCGACGTTTGCGGTGGCCTTGCTGGTCACGGGGCTCGGCGATGGCGGCCTTGACCCCACGGGCCCGCAACAATTTTCGGTGACCACGCGAGGAGTACGCCTTGTCGGCCAGCACTGCGTCCGGGGTGGTGCGAGGCCGTCCTGGCCCCTGGCGCGGGACTCGTACCGCGGACAGCACGTGGGTGAACATCGTGGAGTCGCTGCCCTGCCCGGGTCCCAGCAGCACCACCATCGGGCGGCCGTGGCCGTCGCAGAGCTGGTGGACCTTGGTCGACAGGCCCCCACGCGACCGCCCGATCGCGTGGTCAGGCGGCTCGATGAGCAGATTCTTGTGATTCGACAGAGCCCCCCGTGTCCCGGGTGGTGTTCGTCGCGTGCTGATGCGCCCGGTTGACCGTGGAGTCCACCGCGACGTCCCAGTCGATGACCCCGGCCGCGTCCGCCCTGCTCAGCAGCGCGGTCAAGACCGCATCCCAGGTCCCGTCCCCGGCGAAGCGGCGGTGCCGCTTCCACACCGTTTGCCACGGACCAAACTCCCCGGGCAGGTCCCGCCAGGCGATCCCAGTCCGGTACCGGTAGATGATCCCCTCGACCACTGCCCGGTGATCACGAAAACGCCTGCCGCGCTTGCCCTCCGAAGACGGCATGAACGGCTCGATCAGCTCCCACTCGGCGTCCGAAAGCACCCGCATACGCGACATGCCACCCACAATCGCCCATCAACACCCTCACCATTGGGAGACACGCCCTAATCCGAAAATGGAAGGTGACCACACGGTTGGCCACGTCGTGAGGTGCGGGTTCGTGGTCAGGCGGCCGGGTTGAGGGTGACGGTGTAGCCCAGGGCGTTCAGGCCGCGGATGTGGTTGCGGACGGCGCGTTGGGTGCCGACGCGGTTGGTGTAGTGGTCGGGGCCGAGGTCGATGAAGACCGCGTCGGGATCGTTGAGTAGGTGCCAGAGGATCACCAGGATGGAGCGTCCGACGGCGACCAGGGCCTTCTTCTTGCCGCGGCGGCGGGCGATCCGCCGGTAGCGCTCGCCGAGGAAGGTGTCCGTCTTGGAGGCCGCGAGGGCGGCCTCGCCCAGGGCGCGGGCGAGGTAGGGGTTGCCGTGGCCGGTGGAGCCGTTGCCCTTGGTTTTGCCGGCGGACTGGTTGACCCCGGGGGCGAACCGGGCCCAGGAGGCCAAATGCGCCGGGGTGGGGAAGCGGGTCATTTCCACCCCGATCTCGGCGATGATCGCCTGGGCCGCCGTAGCGCCGATGCCGGGGATGGTGTCCAACCGGTCGACAGCCTCAGCGAAAGGGCTGATCATCGCCTCGATCTGAGTGTCGAGGTCGGTCAGGTCGGCGTCGATCCGGTCGATCCGGGCGAGCATCTTGCCCAGCAGGAAGGCGTGATGATCGGTGAAACGGCCGACGAAGGCCTCCTGCAGGGCGGGGATCTTGGTCCGCATCCGGGTACGGGCCAGTCCCGCCAGCATCTTGGGATCGCGTTCGCCGGCGACCAGGGAGGCCAGCATCGCCCGCCCGGAGACGCCGAAGATGTCCGAGGCGACCACGGACAGTTTGATCCCGGCGTCTTCCAGGAGTTTCTCGACGCGGTTCTTCTCCCGGCTCCGTTCGTTGATCAGGTCGACCCGGTAGCGGGTCAGGTCTCGCAGCTTGCGGATCGGTTCGGGTGGTACGAACGAGGGCCGCAGCATCTGCCGTTCGGCGACCTTGCACAGCCACACCGCGTCCAAGGTGTCCGTCTTGGGACGACCGGGCAGGTGTTTGACATCTTTGGCGTTGACCAGCCACGTCTCGAACCCAGCGGCTTCGAGCAGGTAGAACACCGGCTTCCAGTAATCGCTGGTGGCCTCCATGACCACCCGGGTGACCTGCAGCTGGGACAGCCAGTCGCTGCACTCCATCAGCGCCGGGGTCATCGTGGCGAACTTACGCACCTCCTGAGCCCGGCTGCGCCGCCCGGTGGGCGAGGGCACCCGGGCACAGACCACGATCTCGGCCTTCCCGACATCGATCGCAGCGACCCGCTCGATAATCACTCCATCGTCGATGACATCGTTGAGCATCGGCACCTCCCGCTCGATCCGGCACATCCACGTCGAACCGTCCGCCCGGGGAACCGTTCGGGTAACACGAAGCTAATCCTCGGGCTCGAAGCACCACGGAAAGGCCCAACAACACGGTCCCAGCGCCCGACTAGCCCACGACCTCACCGGTCATAGCGCAACGACGTCACCGAGCGGACGACCCCCATTTTCCGCCCGGAACGGGCCGCCCGACAGGGCGAGGATGACTAGCCCGGATGTTTCATGAGGTGGCGGCGCTGGTGTAGCCGGCGCCGTTGCCGTCTGTACGGGGTCAATTCTTGCGGGTGGGTACGACAGTGGTCCGGATGTCGGTTCCGGTGGGCGTCGTGTTCCACGCACGAAGGGATACTGCCTCGGGTCGTCGGGTTGTTGGGCGAGATGAGCTGGTCAGGGTGGTGAGAGCTTGGTCAGAGTGGTCCAGGCGGTGGTGAACAGGCCCGCCCATGGCCCGGTCTTCTTGACGTGGAGGAGGCGTTGGCGGGCGGTCCGGGCGAGCGTGGCTGCGGCAGTGAAGAGGCGGTGGCGCAGGGTCTTGGGTTCCCATCGTCGGGCGTCGTGCCCGGTCAGGGCGAGCATGGCCATCCAGGCGAGCAGGTCGTTCGCGATCTGCACGATGAGTAGCCAGACGCGGTTGGCCGCGAAGTCGTGCAGGGGGAGGTTGTTCAGGCCGGTGTCTTTGGCGATGCGGATGCGGTCCTCGCAGCGGGCGCGTCGGCGGTGGCGCAGCTCGAGGTCGGCGAGCTGCCCCCGGGTGGTGTTGGTGGCGAACGCGGTCAGCCGATAGCCGTCGACGTCGTCGAACCGCAGCTGGGCGCCAGGGTGAGGGTGTTCCCGACGGACGATGACCCGCATCCCCGGTGGGTAGTTCTTCAACGTGAGCAGGCCGGTGAAGTCGGCCACGTCCGCGCCGGGTCGGGCCTGACCGTCGGCGTTGTAGGCGGGCTGCCAGACCTGTTCGGGGACGAGCCGGTACAGGTCGGGGGTGTTCGCGGGCAGGGTCCACCCGATCGAGTACGAGACGCCACGGCGGTGCAGGAATTGCAGGATTTCCCGGCTGCCGCCAGCACCATCGGTCCTGATGAGAACCTTCTTGCCCGGTCGTGTCGGGTTGATCCCGGGCACGCCCTTGAGAGCGGCCTTGATGGGGCTCTCGTGCTCGGCGGCCGTGTTCGAGCCGGCGTTCCCGGCCCGCAGGAGCATCGACAGCGGCTCCCCGGTCCCGTCGGGGCCGTGATCGACGAACGCGCACAGGGGGTGGAAGCCGTACCCGCGCTTGTTCTCTGTACTTCGTGTTCAGCGGGGGCAGGTCGGCACGGCGGCGCCGTGATCATGGGGTCCTTCAGGAGCGATCTGGTTGAGTTGGGCGATCTTGGTCCGGGCGGCGACGAGGCTGATCTGTAGCCCTTCGACC
>JAIUNK010000029.1 GCA_020161845.1 Actinomycetota bacterium | reverse complement strand
AGGTCCTCGACGTTCACCATAGAAGTGCCCCTGCCAGGTGGCGATCTCGACACCCACCACGCTGGCCAGGGGCACCCTCACGTCAGGCACCGACACGCCATCGAGACCAAACCCACACAACGCGCCTAAGGCCGTCGTCCGCCGAGGCCCGTACGCCGTACGCCGCGACCGCCGTACGGCGACCGCCACCCGCCACCCACGAGACCCGCCACCCGAGACCCGACCCGAAGGACACCATGAGTCAGGACCGCGAGTTGCAGCCGGACGATCCGCCGCTGGCCGGCGCCGAATCCGACGCCGCGACGGCCCAACCGGCGGCTGGTGCGAGCGGATGCCGGACCTTCTCGGTCTGGGCTCCGCTGGCGAGCCGTTCGGTGGACCTGGAGCTCAATGGCACTCGGCACGCGATGGATCCGGTCGGGCAGGGCTGGTGGCGCGTCGAGGTGCCGGCCGGGCCGGGCGACCGGTTCGGCTACCGCCTCGACGACGGCCCGGTCTTGCCGAGCCCCCGGGCGCGCCGGCTGCCCGACGGGCCGCACGGGCTGTCCCAGATCTACGACGCGGACCAATACCCCTGGACGGACGAGGGTTGGGCGGGCGTGCCACTGGCCGGCGCGGTGCTCTATGAGATGCACGTCGGCACATTCACTGCCGAGGGCACGTTCGATGCCGCCGTCGCGCACCTGGACCATCTCGTCGACCTCGGCATCGACGTCGTCGAGGTCATGCCGGTGGCCTCGTTCCCCGGTCGGCACGGCTGGGGATATGACGGGGTGGCGACCTGGGCGGTGCACGAACCGTACGGCGGGCCGGAGGCCTTCCAGCGGTTCGTGGACGCCTGCCATGCCCGGGGCCTCGGCGTCTGCCTCGACGTCGTCTACAACCACCTCGGCCCCGATGGGGCCTATCTGTCCAGCTACGGCCCCTATTTCACCGACCGGCACCAGACGCCGTGGGGGCATGCGCTGAACCTCGACGGGCCCAACTCCGACCCGGTCCGCGACTACGTCGTCGGCAACGTGGAGCACTGGCTGACCGACTACCACCTCGACGGGCTGCGCCTGGACGCGGTGCACGAACTGCACGACACTCGCGCGGTGCACATCCTGGAGGACGTCGCGGCGCGGGTGCGCCAGCTGGCGGAGGATCTCGGCCGGCACGTCTGGGTGGTGGCCGAGACCGATCGCAACGACCCGCGCACGGTGCTGCCGGTCGACAAGGGCGGTCTGGGGCTGGACGGTCAGTGGGCGGACGACGTCCACCACGGTCTGCACGTGGCGCTCACCGGCGAGCGCCAGGGCTATTACGAGGACTTCGGCCAGCCCGGCGCGCTGGCCACGGTGCTGCGCGCGCCGTACCTGCACGCCGACACCTGGTCCACCTTCCGGGGTCGCCGGCACGGCCGGCCGGTCCCGGACGGGGTCGAGGGCTGGCGCTTCGTGGTCTGCACCCAGAACCACGACCAGGTCGGCAATCGTCGCGAAGGCGACCGGCATTCGGCGACGTTGTCGCCGCGGCGGCTGCGCTGTGCGGCCACCCTGCTGCTCACCAGTCCCTACACCCCGATGCTGTTCATGGGGGAGGAGTGGGGGGCCAGTACGCCGTGGCAGTACTTCACCGACCATCTCGACGGCGCGCTCGCCGAGGCGGTGCGCGACGGCCGTCGCGCGGAGTTCGGTCGGCATGGCTGGGGCGCCGCCGACGTTCCGGATCCGCAGGATCCGGCGACCCGCGAGCGGTCGGTGCTCGACTGGGGTGAGGTCGGCGAGGACGATCACCGCAAGACCCTGCGCTGGTACCGGGCATTGATCGCGCTGCGCCGCGCCCGTGCCGACCTGCGCGACGGCGACCTCTCGGCCGTGGTCGTGCGACACGACGAAGCCAGCGGACTGGTGGTCGTCGAGCGGGGTCGGCACCGGGTGGCGGTCAATCTGGGTGCGGACCCCGTCGACGCCGACCTCGGCATGAGCTCCACCCGAGGCGTGGTGATCCTGCTGGCCAGCGACCGGACGGCGGCCCTGTCCAACGACGGTCACGTCACGCTGCTCGGCGACGGTGCGGTGGTCGTCGGGCCGAGCACGGTGGACTGAGCTTGACCGCGCACGGTGGCGCCAACGAGTCACGCGGCGGCGACAGCGCCGCAGGACCGTCGCGGCGACCGGTGTTTCGGCGGCCTGCGCCGCTGGACCCCGCCGGCCTGGACTCCTTCGGCGAAGACCGGCTCGACCCGGCCGTGATCAGCGAGATCGCTCACGAGACCGCCGCCATCATGGTGCGCACCGGCCGGGCGTCCACCGATCCGGAGGTGACGAACCGGCTCGTCCGGCTCGTCGACGAGTTGGGTCTGGACACGGTCGCGGAGCTGTGGGCGTCGCGACCGCCCCGCAGCCTGCCGGGAACACTGTGGCGGCTGTACGTCGTGCGCGAGTGGGTCCGCCGTGATCCGCTGGCGGCCAGCAACGACTTCGCCGAGGGGATGGCCCACGCCGACGTGGCCACGGTCATCGCCGGGGCGGCCAGCCCGCCGGGACCGGATGCGATGCGGGAACTCGCCGACGCGATCCTGCGGGGGATGTATGACGGTGATGTCGCGGTCGCCCTGGACCGAGCCGCTGCGTTCTGCCGGGTCGTGGCCGCCGGCCGGGCCGCGCGCGATCCCGGCGTACCGGTGTGCGATCCCCGCGCCCGCGACCTGACGACGGAGCAGCTCAGCGAGCGGCACGCGCGCTCGGCCGCGGCCGTGCTGGCCATGGCGGAAGATCTCACCGCCGCCGCGCGCGCGTGGCGCCGCGGGGACCTGGACTGACAGTGCAGGAGTATGGGCAGGACAGGCCCGGAGTGGCCGCCTCACGTCCCCGATGCGAGTGACTTCCCACACGTCCGCGGGGTGTTCACCTTCCGTTCACGATCCCGAACGAAGCGGGACATGCGTCCTCCTTAGGCTCGGCACCGGAATGGCAATGGCCGTTCCTGCAAACGGTCAGTGGAGAGGTACGAATCATCGTGAAGACGCAGCGTATGGCCGCGGTCTCGACCTTGGCGCTCGTCGGTGTGCTCGGGCTCGCCGCGTGCGGTTCCGACAACGCCGCCCCGGCAGCGACCGGCTCCGCGGGGGGCGGCTCCGCCGCGGCGGGGGACTGCGGCACCGGCACGCTCAACGGCGAGGGCTCCTCGGCTCAGAAGAACGCGGTCGACGAGGTCACCCGGACCTACCAGCAGAAGTGCTCGGGAGCCCGGGTGAATTACAACCCGACCGGATCCGGTGCGGGCATCAAGCAGTTCAACGCCGGCCAGGTCGACTTTGCCGGGTCGGACTCGGTGCTCAAGGCGGACGAGGCCAAGACCGCCGAGGCCCAGTGCAAGTCGCCGGCCTGGGACATCCCGATGGTGACCGGGCCGGTGGCCATCGGCTACAACCTGGAGGGCGTCGACAAGCTGGTGCTGACTCCCGCGCTGCTCGCCGACATCTTCAACGGCAAGATCACCACCTGGAACGACCCGGCGATCGCCGCGGTCAACAAGGACGCCAAGCTGCCGTCCTCCGCGATCCGGGTCTTCTTCCGCTCCGACGAGTCGGGCACGACCGAGAACTTCACCAACTACCTCGCTGCCGCCGCGGCGGACAAGTGGACCGCCAAGCCGGCCAAGAAGTGGACGGGCAAGGGTGAGGGCAAGGAGAAGTCCGCCGGTGTCGCCACCGCGGTCAAGTCCGCGCCGGGCGGCATCACCTATGTCGAGTGGTCCTACGCCAAGGACAACAAGCTGGGCATCGCCCAGATCGACAACGGCGGCGGCCCCGTCGAGCTGACCGGCGCCAACGTCGGCAAGGCCGTCGAGGCGGCCAAGCAGGAGGGGACCGGCAACGACCTCAAGCTGAAGCTCGACTACGCGACCAAGGAGGCGGGCGCCTACCCGATCCTGCTGATCACGTACGAAATCGTCTGCAGCAAGTACCCGGACGCGGCCAAGGGCAAGAACGTCAAGGCGTTCCTGAAGCACTTCGCCAGCGCCGACAGCCAGAAGCTGATCGAGCAGGTCGGCTATGCTCCGCTGCCGAAGTCGGTGTCCGACAAGGTGACCACGGCGATCGACGCCATCCAGTGAGACCCGCGGCGCTGGGTCGGCCGGGACACCGGCAGGCCCAGCGCCGGTGTCCGCCCCCGCCACCTGGCACCCTCTCTTCACCTCACGTCAGAAGGTCCGATGACCACGTCCTCCACTGGAGTGCCCAACACCGAACCGCCCGTCGACCCGAACGTGCGGGCCGGCGACGCGGCCCAGACCCCTGCCGCCGGCGGTGGATCCGGTAGTCGGCGGGCGGGCGACACCATCTTCCTCGGATTGTCCGTCGGGTCCGGCGCGCTCGTCATCGCGCTGGTCACCCTGATCGGTGTGTTCCTGCTCATGCAGGCGATCCCCGCTCTGGCCCGCAATGAAGCCAACTTCCTGACCTCCTCGGAATGGACCGTCGCGGGCGACCATCCCCGGTTCGGCATCGCCAGCATGCTCTGGGTGACCGTGAGCAGCTCGATCATCGCCCTGCTCGTCGCTGTACCCCTCGGGGTCGGGGTGGCGCTGTTCCTCACCCAGTACGCGCCGCCGTGGCTGCAGCAACCCGCCGCTGCCCTCGTCGATCTCCTCGCCGCCGTCCCCTCGATCGTCTACGGCCTGTGGGGCGCCCTGTATTTCGGATTCTTCATCCGCGACAGCGGCATTCAGCAGGGCCTCAACAGTGTGCTCGGCTGGATCCCCATCTTCGCGACGCCGCCGGGCAGCACCACGGTGAGCTCGGCCTCGACGATTTTCATCATCGGACTGGTGTTGGCCATCATGATCCTGCCGATCATCACCGCCCTGTCTCGGGAGGTGTTCGCGCAGACCCCGGTGACCCACAAGGAGGGCGCTCTCGCCTTGGGGGCGACGAAGTGGGAGATGATCAAGACTGCCGTGCTGCCCTTCGGCAAGCCCGGTGTCATCTCGGCCTCGATGCTGGGCCTCGGCCGCGCCCTGGGTGAAACGGTGGCGGTCCTGATCATCGTGTCGGCCCTGGCTCCGAGTGCGCCCTGGAGCTTCTCGGTCTTCCGCGGCGGGGAGACATTCGCCTCCCGGATCGCCAACAACGCGGGCGAGTTCGACACCCCGGCCAAGACGGGCGCCTATCTCGCCGCCGGCCTGGTGCTCTTCCTCCTGACGTTCGTCGTCAACGCCATCGCCCGGGTCGTCATCGAGCGCAGGAAGGCGTTCACCGAATGAGCACCGTCACCGCACCCGCCGACGCGCGCGACAACTCGTCGACTCCCGCCCACCTGGAGCTAGGCAGCAAGTCCGGGGGCCGCGCGGCCAAGAACACCATCGCGACCATCGTCATGTGGGCCTGCTTCTTCCTGGCCATGGTGCCGCTGGTCTGGATCCTGTACGCCGTGCTCAGCGAGGGCCTGCACATGCTGTTCACCAGCAGCTGGTGGAGCACCTCACAGGCCAACATGACCTCTCGGCTCTCCGGCGGCGGGGCTTACCACGCCATTATGGGCACCTTGCTGATGGCGGCCGTCACTTCGATCATCTCGGTGCCCATCGGCATCTTCACCGCGATCTACCTGGTGGAATACGGTCGCGGCACGTTCGCTCGAGTGGTCAGCTTCATGGTGGACATCCTCACCGGGGTGCCCTCGATCGTCGCCGGCCTGTTCATCTACGCCGTCTTCATCACCACGCTCGGCGGCCAGCGCAACGGGTTCGCCTCGTCACTGGCGTTGATGCTGCTGATGATCCCGGTGATCGTGCGGTCCACCGAGGAGATGCTCAAGCTCGTCCCGAACGAGCTGCGGGAGGCGTCCTATGCGCTGGGCGTGCCGAAATGGAAGACGATCGCCAGCGTCGTGCTGCCGACCGCGTTCGGCGGCATCGTCACCGGTGTGCTGCTCGGCCTGGCCCGCGTGATGGGGGAGACGGCGCCGCTGCTGATCCTCACCCCCTACACCAAGTTCATCAACATGAACCTCTTCAACGGCTACATGGCCACCCTGCCCACGATGATCAACCAGGAGCGCACCGAGGCGCTCGCCCCTGCGATCGAGCGGTCCTGGGGCACGGCCTTGACGCTGATCCTGATCATCCTCGTGCTCAACGTCGCGGGTCGTCTGGTCGCTCACTTCAGCAAGGTGAAGTGAGCGACCGGAGGCTCGACCGACCGACCCGCTAGTTCCCGAAAGCCGACCTAGGAAACCCATGGCCAAGCGCATCGACGTCAACCACGTCAACATCTACTACGGCGCCTTCAAGGCGGTGGAGGACGTGTCGATGACCGTCGAGCCCCGCTCCGTCACCGCGTTCATCGGCCCGTCCGGCTGCGGCAAGTCCACCGTGCTGCGCACGCTCAACCGGATGCACGAGGTGATCCCCGGTGGTCGCGTCGAGGGCGAAATCGCCCTGGACGGCAAGAACCTCTACGCCTCGGACATGGATCCCGTGGCCGTACGGCGTACGGTCGGCATGGTCTTCCAGCGCCCCAACCCCTTCCCGACCATGACGATCTTCGACAACGTCGCGGCCGGCTTGCGTCTCAACGGCGTGAAGAACAAGAAGACGCTGACCGAGGTCGTGGAGAAGTCGCTGCGCGGGGCGAACCTGTGGAACGAGGTGAAGGACCGGCTCGACAAGCCGGGCGCGGGCCTGTCCGGCGGCCAGCAGCAGCGGCTGTGCATCGCGCGGGCCATCGCCGTGGAGCCGCAGGTGCTGCTCATGGACGAACCCTGCTCGGCACTCGACCCGATTTCCACGCTGGCGATCGAGGATCTCATCAACGAGATCAAGGCGAAATACACGATCGTCATCGTGACGCACAACATGCAGCAGGCAGCGCGCGTCAGCGACCGCACGGCGTTCTTCAACCTCGCCGCCACCGGCAAGCCCGGCCGGCTCATCGAGATCGACGACACGCAGAAGATCTTCAGCAATCCCGGCCAGCGCGCCACCGAGGATTACATCTCGGGCCGCTTCGGCTGAGTTCTCCTCAGGCCCCAGGCGTCTGGGCCGATGTTCGGGTACCCGAGGCGGCGCCAGGTGCGCGGCCTCGTCCGCGGGTCGAGTCACCCCGACAGGGATTATCGCCGGAACGGCGCACGCCGGCACGGGGCTGTGTGACGATGGCTCGAGATCCTGGCGGAACACCGGGACCCGAGAGGAGCCGTAGGCGCGATGGTGGACTCGAAGCGGCGCGGTTTTCGACGGGCGGCGCAGGTCCCCGCTGCCGATGAGCCGGCCCCTGCAGCGTGCGTGGAGCGGGGCAGTTTCACCCACGCGATCTGCGCCGCCTGCGGCTGGGAGGGCCCGGCCCGCCGGGCCCGGGGCGTCGCGGCCCACGACGGCGAACTGCACGCCCTGGCCGGTTGTGGCCCGGCAGCGGCGGATCTTGCCACCGGTCCGGAACGTGCCATAGACCTGGAGCCGGCCCGGGAGACCGCGATCGTGGATGCTTCCGGTGCCGCGGCCGGCGTTCAGATCCCCACGAGGCTGTAGTCCACGCCGAGCAGCTCATACGTCCGCCGCGCGCGGTGATCACGGGTGAGGAGGCGACGTCCGTTCGTCCGCGCGGCCTCGCCCACGAGGGCGTCGTAGACCCCGCCGCCGGTGATGCCCACCGTGCCACAGGCAGTGGCCGAGTGGCCGGCGCTCAGAACGGGGCGCCATGGGCGATCACGGGGTTTCTGGTGTGCCGGACCGGGAGCGCCTCTCGGCGCGTGGCCGCTCGTAGCGGCTGATATTGGGACCCGGGGCTGCCGCGGCCCGGCACACTCGATCACCGTAACGGTCGCGGCCCGCTCGTTCCAACTGGAACCCGACCAGCCTGCGCCGTACGGCTCAGCGCAGCGGCTGGTGCCGTTCAGCGGCGACCACGCGGGCGGCCTTCCCGCGGCCGCGCACGTGGACGACCAGGGCCTCGCCCTTGACCAACGTGTCCTCGGCGGCCTCCTTGAGGATGGCCCGCGCGGCACCCTTGCCGCTCCGGTCGAGCAGCAGTCCGACGATGTCGGGCAGCACCGGACCGTGACTGCAGACCAGCGCGGGACGGCCCTCGGCGAGCAGGTCGGTGACGATCGCCGCCATCTTGGTGGGCTTGTCCTCGTAGCCCTCCTCGGACAACCACGCGGTCGAGTGGACCTTCAGGCCGGCCGACTTGGCGTAGGGCGAGATGGTGTGGATGCAGCGGGTCGCGGAGGAGGAGGAGATGCGCCGTACGTCGTAGGCGGCCAGCACCGGGACCAGATCGCGCGCCTGGGCGCTGCCCCGATCGTCCAGCGGCCGCAGCCAGTCCTTCTTCGACCAGGCCTTGCGTCCCAGGGCGTGGGCGTGCCGCACCACGAGCAGCGGCCAGGCCGCCAGCGCGCCCGAGTCCTCGGCCGCGACCAGGGCATCGAGCTGCTCGCCATCGCGCCGGTAGGTCATCAGGCGTCGGGCGGCCTTCACGCTCACCCAGCGCATCCGGTCGACCTCGTGCCGCAGCCCGCCACCGCCGCCCAGGGGTCGGGCCGCCCAGTAGCGCACGATCTTCTCCTGCGGGGTGCCCGATCGGGCCGGGATCGGATAGCGCGCCGACGGCAACGGCACGCCCAACCGGACCCGCAGGCCGGTCTCCTCCGCGGCCTCGCGCAGCGCGGCGGCCGGCCAGAGCTCGCCGCCGTCGAGCTTGCCCTTCGGCCAGGACCAGTCGTCGTACCGCTTGCGGTGCACCAGGGCCACCTCCAAGGTGCCGTGCCGCCGCCGCCACGGCAGCACACCCGCCGTGCGCACCTGGTCAGGGCCCTTGGCCCGAGCCCCGCTCATCGCCTGCCCCACCCCGTTCCGTCCGGCGCCTCAGCGCGCGCGGGTGCGCTTGCGACGGCGGGAGTGCTCCTCGATGAGTTCGGCCTGCAGGTCGGCCGATGCCGTCCCATCCTCCAAGCGGTCATGCCGGGTCCACCGGCCGGACCCGTCCAGGTGCCAGCTCGACGTCGCATCGCTCATGCCCGCGGCGACGTTGCTGACCAGCTGCTCGATGTGACCCGGGTCGCTGATGCCGACGAGGGCCTCGACCCGCCGGTCCAGGTTGCGGTGCATCATGTCGGCGCTGCCGATGAACACCCCGTCCGCCCCACCGACGCCGAAGACGAAGACGCGGCTGTGCTCGAGGAACCGGCCGAGCACCGAGCGCACCCGGATCCGCTCCGAGAGCCCCGGGATTCCGGGACGCAGGGCGCAGATGCCGCGCACCAGCACGTCGACGTCGACCCCCGCCTGCGAGGCCCGGTAGAGCGCGTCGATGATCTGCTCATCGACGATGGAGTTGACCTTCACCCCGACGTAGGCCGGTTTGCCCGCGGTGGCCCGCGAGATCTGCTCCTCGACCTTGTCGACCAGGCCCGATCGAATGGATCGGGGCGCGACCAGCAGCCGCTTGAACTTGCTCCGCGGGGCCCACCCGGAAAGCTGGTTGAAGAGCCGAGTGAGATCTTCCCCGACGTTCGGGTCGCAGGTGAACAGGCCGTAGTCCTCGTAGAGGCGCGCCGTCTTCGGGTGGTAGTTGCCGGTGCCGACGTGGCAATAGCGGCGCAGCCCGTCGGACTCCTGCCGGACGACGAGGGAGAGCTTGCAGTGCGTCTTGAGGCCCACGATGCCGTAGACCACGTGCACGCCTGCGTGCTCGAGTTTGCGGGCCCACTCGATGTTGTTCTGCTCATCGAACCGGGCCTTGATCTCGACGACCGCGAGCACCTGCTTGCCGGCCTCTGCCGCGTCGATCAGCGCGTCGATGATGGGGGAGTCGCCGCTGGTCCGATAGAGGGTCTGCTTGATCGCGAGCACCTTCGGGTCGGCCGCGGCCTGCTCGACGAAGGCCTGCACGGAGGTGGAGAAGCTGTCGTAGGGGTGCTGCACCAGCACGTCCTTGGCGCGCACCGCGGCCATGATGTTTGCGGCCTTGCTCGACTCGACCCGGGCCAGGTCGGGGTGCGTGCGCGGCACGAAGCTCGGATATTTCAACTCGGTCCGGTCCAGGTCCGCGATCGCGTTGAGGCAGCGCAGGTCCAGCGGCGAGGGCAGCCGCAGGACCTCCTTGGGGCCTACCGACATCTCGCGCATCAGCATCCCGAGCACGTGGTCGTCCATGTCGCGGTCGACTTCCAGGCGCACCGGCGGCCCGAACCGTCGCCGGGTCAACTCCTTCTCCAGCGCGGTGAGCAGGTTCTCCGCGTCGTCCTCCTCGACCTCCAGGTCCTCATTGCGGGTCACCCGGAAGGTGAAGTGTTCGCGCACGTCCATCCCGGGGAACAGGTGCTCCAGGTGCGCCGCGATGATCTCCTCGAGCGGCACGAAGCGGGCGCCGTACAGCTCCGAGGAGCCGTCCTCCGATTCCACCCGCACCAGTCGGGGCAGCAGCGGTGGCACCTTGACGCGGGCGAAGTGCTCGTTGCCGGTCTTCGGGTTGACGAGCGTGACGGCGAGGTTGAGGGAGAGCCCCGAGATGTAGGGGAAGGGGTGGGCCGGGTCCACGGCCAACGGGGTGAGCACCGGGAACACCTGGTCGCGGAACCAGGACGAGAGTCGTCGGCGCTCGTCGTCGGCGAGCTCGGTCCAGCGCTGCAGGACGATGCCCTCCTCCGCGAGGGCGGGCTGCACCTCCTCGGCATAGCACCGCGCGTGCGCCTCCATGAGCTGCTTGGCGCCGCCCAGGATCCGGTCGAGCAGTTCGCGCGGCTCGAGTCCGGAGGCGGAGCGTACGGCGAGGCCCGTGGCGATCCGGCGCTTGAGGCCGGCCACCCGCACCATGAAGAACTCATCGAGGTTGCTCGCGAAGATCGCCAGGAATCGCGCCCGCTCCAGCAGATAGAGGTCGGGATCCATGGCCAGCTGCAGGACCCGCTCGTTGAACTGCAGCCAGCTGATCTCACGATCGAGGAATCGTTCCTCGGGCAGTTGCGTCGGGTCGGCCTCGGCGGCGCTTTCCCGGAGCCGCACGAAGCGCCCGTTGGCCGCCCGCGGCTTCGGGGCCGCCGGGGCGGACGTCAATGCGCCGGCGCTTGGCGTGGTGCCGCTCTCGCCGGGGTCGGCGATGGGGTTGCCAGTGCCGGGACCGGGGCCGGCGCCAGGGCCGGAGCCGGGCCCGGGGGCTGGCGCCGAAGCGGGCGGAACGGGCTCCGCGTCGGATGCTGCGGGGGACACGGTGCGGGCGCGGGCCATGGCCCTATCGTGACATTGGCGCGGCGTACTGCACATCACGGGTCAGGGTGCGGAACCCCTGCGCCCGATACGTCGCAATCGCCGCGGAGTTGTCCCCGTCGACGTAGAGCTCCACCCGCGACAACCCCATCTCGCGCAGGTGCGCCAGGCCGATCGCGGTGATCGAGCGGCCCAGTCCCAGGCCCTGGTGGTCCGGGGCCACCGCGACGACGTACACCTCACCCACGCCGTCCTCGACCTTCGTCCAGTGCGACGCGGCGAGCCGGCCCTGCTCGTCCCGCACCAGGAAGAGCCCGGCCGGGTCGAACCACGGCTCGGCCTCCCGCTCGCGCAGATCGGTCAGTGTCATCCGGCCCTGCTCGGGGTGGTCCGCGAAGGCGGCGGCGTTGACTGTCAGCCACTGGGTCGCGTCCTGCGGCCGGTACGTCGTGAGGGTGTAGCCCGGCGGGAGCCTGGTGTCGAAGTCGTCGTCGGCCTGCAGCGCCCGACCCAGTTTGAGCAACTCCCGGACCGGCTCCAGCCCCCGCGAGGCGGCCAGTTCCGCGGCGCCCGGCAGCACGCCGTGCGCCCACACCCGCACGCTCGGCTGTGCCGCGAGCGCCGCGTCCAGCAGCGCACCCCCGTGCCCACGGCGGCGGACCGCGGGGGCCACGACGAGTTCGGCCGCGGGCGCACCGCCCGGCCGGGCGTCGAGCTGGGCGTAGCCGCACAGGTCATCGGCAGTGGCGAGCGAGTCGGCCGTCGCGAGCAGGTGCGTCACCCCGGGGACCGGGGCGGGTCGGACGTGCAGCATCCCTTGCTCGGAGAGCGGGGAGCGGTCGTCGTGGTCCGTGGCGCGACCGATCAGGTCGAGCACCGCGGCGCGCTCGGCGTCCGCGAGATGGGTCCTGGTCAGCAGCCGCATGGGGCCCATTCCACCACTGCTCGGGCCGCAGACTCCCCGCGGGACTCAGACCAGCGACTCCTCTGGGACGAACCGGTAGCCCACGTTCCGGACGGTGCCGATCAGCGCCTCGTGCTCGGTGCCCAGCTTGGCGCGCAGGCGGCGCACGTGGACGTCGACGGTGCGGGTGCCGCCGAAGTAGTCATAGCCCCACACCTCCTGCAGCAGCTGAGCGCGGGTGAACACTCGGCCCGGATGCTGCGCGAGGTACTTCAGCAGTTCGAACTCCTTGTACGTCAGGTCCAGGAGCCGGCTGTGCAGCCGCGCCGAATAGGTCGCTTCGTCGATCACCAGATCCCCCGAGGCGATCGGGGGGGCCAGGCCCGGCTCGACGGCCAGCTGCCGGGTCTGCGCCAGGCGCAACCGCGCCTCGACCTCCGCCGGGCCGGCGCTGTCCAGCACGAGGTCGGCGAGCTGCCAGTCGGCGGCCACGGCGACCAGGCCGCCCTCGGTGACGACGGCGATGACCGGGCAGACCGTCCCCGCGGTCGCGAGCAATCGACACAGGGTGCGGGCGCCGGCCAGATCGCGGCGGGCGTCGATGAGGATCGCGTCCACGTGCCGGTCGTCGAGGAGCGCCGTCAAGTCGGGCGGGAGCACCCTGACCTGGTGCGGAAGAAAGCCGAGGGCCGGGAGCACCTCCGCGCTGGGCCCCAACGCCGAGGTCATCACCACGAGTTCCGCCACCGTCCCAGGGTAGGTCGTCTCGCGGTGCCGCCGGGCCAGCCCACCGGTCGAGATCTGGACCGGCGCCGGCCGATGCTGTCGGCACCCGCCGGGCCATGGCAGGCTAGGCCCGTGACCGAGCCCAACTCCGACAGCGTCACGGTGCGTTACTGGGCGGCCGCGCGCGCGGCCACCGGCGTCGATGAAGAGCGCCGCGAACCGGGCCTGGTTGCCGATGTCCTCGCGGCTGCCGAGGCCGACCACCCCGACCTGCGGCCCGTCCTCCAGGTCGCCTCGACGCTGCTCGACGGCGTCGCCGTCGAGCGCGAGGCGTCGGCCGCCGCCGGCAGCACGCTGGAGGTCCTGCCTCCGTTCGCGGGCGGATGAGCGCCGTGCCGAAGGCGTACGACGACCGGGGCGACCAGCCGCTGGACGCGCCGGTCCCGCTGCCCAGCGCCCTGGCCGGCCCGTTGATGCCGGTCCGACCGTGGCGTCCTCTGGTCACCGCCACGGCGGTGCTGGCGGCCCTCGCCTCCGCGGCGTGCGCGTTGATGGGGGCGCCCCTCGGGGTCGCGCTGGTCGGTGGGCTCGGGGTGCTGGCCGTCGTGATCGGCTGGGTGCCGCTGCTGAACCTGCCGAGCCCGAGAGGCACCACCGGCGTCCTCGCCGTGGCCGCCGCCGTCCTGGGGGTCACCGGGTGGCTCGCCCGCCCCGTCGTGGCCGGCATCGGTGATCTCGACGCCGTGGTCGCCGCGCTGGCGGTCGCCGTCCTGGCGACATTCGTGCACCAGCTGGCCCGACGCGACGGCAGGCCGCGGCTCGTGGAGTCGCTGACATCGGAGGTCTCGGGCGTCCTGCTGATCGCCGCCTGGGCCAGCTCGCTGCCGGCACTGACCCGGCCGGGGGCGCTCGGCGCCGTCGTGGTCGTCGCGTCCGCGGTGGTGTGCGCGGCCCTGGCGGACATCATCCGGGGCCGCTGGGTCGATGACGTGCCGGCGGTGGTGATCGCGGCGGCGCTGGCCGCTGCGGGCGCCGTCGTCGCCGCCCGGTTCGTCGACGTCGCCGGCCTGACGTCGTGGGTCGTGGCCGGCGGGGGCCTGACTGCCGGGCTCGGGTCCTATTCGCTGCGGCAGATCTTCTTCGTGCAACCCACCCAATCGCGGCGGCGCCCGCAGGTCGCCTCCGGGGCCGGCTCATGGCTGCTCGTCGGCGTGGTGGTCGCCCTGCTGGTGGCGCTCGCCGCCTGACGCGCGAGAATGCCGCCAGGACTCGCCGTCCGCGCCATCCCCCGACGTACCCTTCAGGAGCCCCCATGGCCTTCGAACTCGACGTGACCCTGCCACCGGTGCTCGCACCGCTCGCCTGGCTGGTCGGGCGCTGGGAGGGCGCCGGCGTGGTGGGCTACCCGAGCATGACGGCGGCGAACTTCGGCCAGGAGGTGATCTGCAGCCACGACGAACGCGCCTTCCTGCGGTGGGAGAGCCGCTCCTGGCTGCTGGACGACGCCGGCAACCAGGTCCGCCAGTCCGCCACGGAGCTGGGGTTCTGGCGGGTCCTGGCCTCGGGGGAGATCGAGCTGTTGCTCACCCATCCGACCGGGATCGTCGAGATGTATGTCGGGGCCAAGGACCCGGTTCGGCCCGCAGTGCAATTGCGCACCGACAGCGTGATGCGCAGCCCGGAGGCGAAGGCGTACAACGCGGCGACCCGCATGTACGGCTACGTCGAGGGCGAGCTGATGTGGGCGATGGACATGGCCGCGATGGGTCACCCGTTGCAGAGTCACCTGTCCGCCCGGCTCAAGCGGGTGGGCTGAGGCTCGTACGCCGCCCGGGCTGGGCACACGCACGCTCACTCGGGCACCCGCCTTCACTCGGGCACCCGCCTTCACTCGGGCGCCCCCGCCCACGAGACCTCACAGTCCCCAAGGTTGCAGGCATGACTGCAGCATTGTGGTTGCTATCACGACCCCAACGCTGCTCCGACGCCTGCGTTCTTGCCGGCCGAGCGCTTCACAAGGACAGCTACAGATCAGTCCGGGTCGCTGGCCAGTCAGTCCGGGTAGCTGGCCAGGTCGTCCACGGCCAGGGCGTGGCCTAGCTGCGTCATCCGCGCGGTGTCCACGATGTTGATCGACGCACCATCCGGCCGGGTGGCGAAACCGCTGATCGGGGCGGTGATGAAGCGGATGTCCCCGGGCCGCAGCGCGCGCATCTGCAGCACCAGGTCCCGGATCCGATCCACGGTGAGGTCCTGATCGACGGTGGTGTTCTTGGCGCCCGCCTCCAAGAACGCGGCGAGCTTGCGCGGGTCGGCGATGGTCTGCGGCGCCACGGCGCGCAGCATCAGTGCCTTGAGGAAGGCCTGCTCGCGGCGGCCGCGGGAGATGTCCCCCTCGCTGAGGTGGTAGCGCTCGCGGACGAACAGCAGGGCCCGTTCCCCGCTGAGGTGCGTCTTGCCCCGCGCGAACCCGGGGGAGGACTCCTCGACCTCGACGTCCACCCCGCCCAGGGCCTCCGTCATCGCCTTGAAGCCCTCGAAGCCGGTGATCGCGACGTGGTCGATGTGCACGCCCAGCAGATCCTGGACGGTGCTCACCAGCAGCGGCGCGCCACCGAGCGCGAACGCCGCGTTGATCTTGTCGGAGCCATGTCCGGGGATGGCCACCTGCATGTCGCGCGGCAGGTGGACCAGCGTGACCGCGGAACGGTCCCGGTCTACGTGCGCCAGCACCATCACGTCGGAGCGGCCCACCGTGTCGCCGGGGAGCCGGTCGCTGCCGACGATGAGCACGTTCAGCGCCGTGCCGGCCGCTGCTTGCCGGGCGGGCGCCGCCGCAGGAGCCGGCCCGCCGGGTGCCCGGGCGGGTTCCGGCGGCAGCAGCGACTGATGGGCCAGCGAGTTCTCGACGACTCGCTCGAGATAGAGCGCATATCCGGCGATACCGGCCACCACCAACGCCACCGTGCTGATCACGGCGATCAGGAGCAGCCGCACCCGCCGCCGACGCGGGCGCGCCGGCGGGTGCGACCCGTCGTTCGAGTGCTCGTGTGGTGGCGGTTCCAGCGATGGACGCATCAGCCCAGCAAGACTTGCCATGTCGCTCCCCCAGCGAAGATCGGGCCACAAGACGGCCCCCTCAACGGGCCTCGGAACGGGCCCCATGTATTCCCCGCTGTCCATAATCAGGTCGAACGTTCGACTTGGTCAAGCCGGGCCGACGCCGCTCGTACGCCGTACCGACGCCGCTCGGGGCCGCCCGCCAGGGCGGGGTGGCGGCGGGCTAGGCTCGGTCGGGTGACGTTCGAGGGGCCGCAGTCGCCGGATGTCGCGTCGGTGGCCGAGACGCTACGCGCCCGGGGCATGCGCATGACGCCGCAGCGCGAGCGCGTGCTCGCCGCCGTCGGTTCGCTGGGACACGCCACGCCGGACGCGGTGGCGGAGGCCGTCGATCGGGACGGGGGGCCGCCGTTGTCGCTGTCCACCGTCTATCGCAATCTCGAGGCGCTAGAGCGCGTCGGGGCCGTGTCGCATACGCACCTGGAGCACCGGGCGCCGTCCTACCACCTCGCTACCCACGCCAATCACCTGCACCTCGTCTGCCTGGGTTGCGGGGCGGTGAGTGAATTGCCGGTACGCCTCGTCGACGGCTTCGCTCGGGCCGTCATGGAGCGGGCGGCCTTCGTGGTCGACGTGCGGCACATGGCCGTGCACGGCTGGTGCGCCGCCTGCGAGAAGGAGGAGCTGTGAGGTCCGATCTGTTGTCCGTTCCCGGTGCCGTCGAGGCCGGCGGCATCGACACCGGTGTCGCCGCGCATTACGGCGACCCGATCCGGGAACAGCGGCTGTTGGCCGAGGGACTCGCCGTCGTGGACCTCTCGCATCGCGGGGTCGTCACGGTCAGCGGCCCGGACCGCCTCGACTGGCTGCACTCGCTGACCACCCAGCAGCTGGCCGACCTGGCGCCGTACCGCTCCGCCGAGACCCTCGTGCTCTCGCCGCACGGTCACATCGAGCATGCGCTGCACCTCGTCGACGACGGCGTCACCACCTGGCTGAGCGTCGAGCCCGGCACCGCGGGGGACCTGGTGGCGTGGCTGGACCGGATGCGGTTCATGCGGCGCGTCGAGGTCGTCGACCATACCGAGGCGTACGCCGTCCTGGGCGAGCCGGTCGACGCCGAGGCGCAACCCGGCGAGCCGATGGCCTGGCGCGACCCCTGGCCGGGTCCGGTCGGCGACACCGCCTGTTACGGGCCTGCCTCGGATCAGCCGGGCTCGGATCAGCCGGGCTCGGATCTGCCCGGCTCCGCACACCCGGGCTCGGATCTGCCCGGCTCCGCACACCCGGGCTCGGAGCGAGCCTGGCGCGAACTCATCGTGCCGCGCGACCAGCTGCGTGCGGCCGTCGGCGATCGCGCCCTGGCCGGCACGTGGGCCGCCGAAGCCGCCCGGGTCGCGGCCTGGCGGCCCCGGCTCGGCGCCGAGACCGATCACCGGACCATCCCGCACGAGGTGGACTGGTTGCGCACGGCGGTGCACCTGCATAAGGGGTGTTATCGGGGCCAGGAGACGGTCGCCCGAGTGCACAACCTCGGCAAGCCGCCACGCCGCATCGTCTTCGGCCACCTGGACGGTTCGGGGCACACCCTGCCGTCGGCGGGCGAGCCGCTCCATGCGGGCGGCCGGCCCGTCGGGCGGTTGACCACGGTGGCGCGGCACTGGGAGTCCGGTCCGATCGCCCTGGCGGTGGTGCGCCGCAATACGCCCCCCGACGCCGTGCTCACTGCCGGCGACGTGGCGGTGGCGCAGACCGTCGTCGTCGCGCCCTGACGACGCTGTTCAGTCCTGCCAGCAAGCACGCCGGCCATTTCGCGAGCAAGCACGTCGGCCGGCTTTCGTCAGCGAGCACGTCGGCCACCCTCGCCAGCAAGCACGCCAGCCTCGTCAGCAAGCGCGGCCCTGGTCGCCCGGCAAGCACCCTGGCCGCCAGCAAGCACGCCGGTGCCGGTCGACGCGCCGTCTCGACCACCGCGACCGGTCTGCCCGGTTGCTCCGGGAATCGCCGATTTTGCTGCCCCACAACGCAGTTCAGCTCGGTTGCCGATCCTGCGCGGCGTCCTTCCGCGCGCGGAAACGTGTCCAAAGTCGCAGTGTCTGCGCTTGCTCAATGCTTGCCAGAATTAGCAGACTAAGCCCGTGACCACGATTCCGTCGCCGACGACGGGGATGCGAGAACTGGGTGATTATCTCCGCCAACAGCGGGTAGCGGCCAATCTCTCGGTTCGCCAGTTGTCCGCCGTCACCGGCATCAGCAATCCGTACCTGTCGCAGATCGAGCGCGGCCTGCGTCGGCCGAGCGCGGAGATTCTGCAGCAACTCGCCCAGGGCCTGTCCCTGTCGGCCGAGTCGCTGTATGTCCGTGCTGGGCTGCTCGACCCAGACCACGCACCCCACGGGGCGGACTCGCGCGTCGCGATCCGCAACGACCCACGGCTCGACGGCCCGCAGCGCAGGGCCCTGCTCGACGCCTACGCCCGCATCGTCGGAGACGGACGGTACGCCGTCCTCGACGTTCCACCGGTCGGGGCCAGCACGGCTCAGCGGCACCGGGCCCAGCCTACGTACCACCAGGGATCCAAGGAGATGTACATGAACGCCACGCCCGACACCCCCACCGACCGTGACATGGAGAAGTCAGCGCTGACTCCGTTGTACGCCATGGTCGGTGCGTCGGACCTTGCCGTCGAGAAGCTCGTCGAGCTCGGTCACAAGGCCGCCAAGGACGCCGAGCTCGGCATCGACGACCTGCAGCACCGTGCCGACGAGCTGGGCCACAAGGCCAACCGCGACATGGCCAAGGCCATCAAGGGTGCCAAGCACCTCCCGCAGGAGGCCGTCAAGCAGGCCAAGCGCACGGTGGCCAAGGGCCGCCAGCAGTACGTCGACCTGGCCCGGCGCGGCAAGGACGTCGACCTGGCGGGTCAGGCCAGCACGACGGCCCAGGGCCTGATCAAGCAGGCCGGTGAGATCGCCGGGCGCAGCCGCAAGGAAGCCGGCCAGGTCGTCGACAAGGGCCGCCACCAGGCGAGCCAGCTGGTCGAGGAGGGCAAGCAGCAGGCCTCGCATCTCGTCGAGGAAGGCAAGCAGCGCTCGACCCACCTCGTCGAAGAGGGCATGCAGCGCTCGAGCCAGATGGTCGGCCAGGGGCGTCACGAAGCCGAGAAGCGCGTCGCCGAGGGGCGTCGCGTCGCCCGGCGTACCCGGCGGGCCGCCGTCGAGCAGGCCGACAAGGTCGTCGACCAGGCCACCCACATGGTCGAGGCCGTGAGCCACGCCGGCCGCCACCCGATGGCCGCCGCCAAGTCGGTCACCGCCGAGGTGCGCAAGCCGATCGCGCGGCGCCGGCGGTCCCCGGGTTCGGCGACCACCGAGGCGGTTCGTCCGGTCGTCAGCGCCGGTGTCGACGCCGGTGCCACGACGCCGACGGCCAAGGCGCCGGCGGCCAAGAAGGCGGCGGCGAAGAAGGCCGCTACCAAGAAGGCCGCGGCGAAGCCCGCTGCCAAGCGCTCTGCCTCGACCCCTGCGCCGGCCGCCAGCACGGCCAAGCCGCGGGCCACCAAGCGCGCGGCGAAGGTCGCCCCGGCCGCCGGTGACCAGGTGCTGGCCACCCCGGCCGACATGCCGCCGTCGCCCGCGGTCACCCCCGTGGTTCCGCAGACGGCTCCGGTCGACACCCCGAGCGACAAGCTGCCCGCGAGCTCCGCGGAGTGAGCTGAGCGCTGCAGGACAGTCCGCATTCGGCCCGGTGGCGAGCAAATCGCCACCGGGCCGTTCGCGTGCTCGCGCGCCCCGACGCCCCGAGGAGCGCCGAGTCGGGACGTGGACATGGGGCCGCCGCGCCACGACGTGCTCACCCGGGGTCGCGACGTACCCTTGCCCCATGATCGAATCGCTCTACGGCGCACAGAGCCTGGTGCTGCTGATCCTCGGTGTGGCGGCCCTGGCGATGGAGGTCTTCGCGTTCGTGGAGTCGCTGCGCTATCCCGCCTCGGCCTATGCGACCGCCGAGAAGCTGACCAAGAAGTGGTGGGTCGGGATCACCGGTGTGGCGATGCTGATCGGGTTTGCGGGCATGAACCAGCTGTTCGGCGTCGGCCTCATCCCGGTCGTCGCCGCGGGGGTCTTCCTCGCCGACGTGCGCCCCGCCATCCGCCGGTACACGCCCACCCGCGGCAAGGGCGGCGCGACGGGACGCGGCCCGTACGGCTCCTGGTGAGCGCCGCCGGCACCCCGGGCTGACCCCGTCGCGCCATGGCCGAGCCGGCCTCGCTGCAACGCCCGGGGGACCGCTCGAATGGGCGTCGTACGGCGGGGGTCGGCCCGCCACCGTCTTCGCGCACGGCCTCGGCCAGTCCATCGAGACGACCCGGCCGTTCGCCTCGGGGGTGCGGGGCCGCCGAGTCTTCTTCCAGTTCCGTGGCCACGGGGCGTCGGCTCCGCTGCCGCAGGACTGGACGTATGCCGACCTCGCCGCCGACCTTCGGGCCGCCGCCGACGAGGCCCGCGCCACGGCGGCGCTCGGGGTCAGCATGGGCGCCGGGGCGCTGTGCGCCCTGCTCGCCGAGGACCCCGGCCGTTTCGAGCGGATCGTGCTCGTCCTGCCGGCCGCCCTGGACGCTCCCCGCGAGGCGCCGCTGCTCGCCCGTGCCGACGCCCTCGCCGCACTCGTGGCCGCCGGTGACGCGCCGAACCTCGCCCTCGCCCTGGCGCAGGAACAGGCCGCAGCCCCCGAGGCGGCCCCGGCCGTCGCGCAGTGGGCGGCCGGGCACGCCCGCTGGTTGCTGGCCACCCGACCGGTCCGGGCCCTGCGCGAGATGCCACGGCAGATCCCCGTGCCGGATGCCGCCCCGCTGGCCGCCGTCACGGCCCCCGCGCTGGTCATCGCGCAGGAGGACGACCCCGTCCACCCCGTCGCGGTGGCCCGGCGACTGGCTGCTGCGCTGGGCCGAGCGGAGCTGGTCGTGTTCCCCCCGGGCGGGCTGCTCTGGGCGCACCGCGCTACGCTGAGGCGGTCCGTCGGGGAGTTCCTGACCGGCGGCGATTCCGGGGAACCGAAAGGGCCAGCGAAGTGAGCAGCATGCACGACCGCACCGAGGACGTCTTCACCGAGGAGCGTCCGTGGGGGGACTTCCGCAGCTTCTGCACCAACGAGACGGTCACGGTGAAGGTCATCACGGTGCGGCCCGGGCAACGGCTGTCGCTGCAGAAGCACGCGCATCGGGCCGAGTTGTGGACCGTGCTCGACGAGGCGCCGATGGAGGTCACCGTCAACGATCGCACCTGGCGGGCCGGCAAGGACGAGCAGATCTGGGTGCCGCAGGGTGCGGTGCACCGGATGGCCAACCCGGGCACCGCGACGGCGCGCATCCTCGAGGTCGGCTTCGGCCACTTCGACGAGGACGACATCGTCCGCCTGGAGGACGACTACCAGCGCAGCTGATCCGACGGCCCCTCGCCGGCGTGCGGCGCCAGGCGGTTCGGGCGGACCGCGTCCCAGCCGACAGTGATCTCGCCCAGCCGCCACCGGGCGACGCCGCCGAGGATCGGCCAGCCCGCGGCGCGGACCTGCCGGACCGTCTCGACGAACCGTTGTCGACGGCCGTACGCCGACAGCGGTGCGGCCCGAGTCCAGGCATCGTCCAGCGCGGCCAGGTAGGCGTGCACGCCCTCGCCCGGGACGTTGCGATGAATCAGCGCCTTCGGCAGCCGCGGCGCCACATCGGAGGGCCGCTCGATGTCGGCCAGGCGCACCGACAGGGTCAGCGAACGCGGCCCGTCGGGGGCCAGCGCAACCCAGGCCGCGCGGCGCCCCACCTCGTCGCAGGTGCCGTCGATCAACAGACCGGCCGGGGCCAACCGGGAGCACAGGTGCGTCCAGGCGCCGTCCACCTGCGCCTCGTCGTACTGGCGCAGCACGTTGAACGCGCGGATCACCGCGGCGGGGCGACCCTCCGGCAGAGGCACCTCAAATCCGCCGGCCGCGAAGGTGAGCCCGGCGGCCGCCAGCGGCTGCGCGGCGGCGACCCGGTCGGGGTCGATCTCGAGTCCCACCACCTGCACGTCCGGCACGGCGGCCGCCAGCCGGTCGCGCAGCTCCAGCACGGTGACGGGCGAGGCGCCGTACCCCAGGTCGACGACGATCGGCGCCGCCTGCGCGCGCAACCGCGCCGCCTGGGTCGCCAGCAGCCACCGATCGCAGCGCCGCAGCCGATGGGGATGGGTGGTGCCCCTCGTGATCATGCCCACCGGGTCGCTGCGCCGCACCAGGCCACCGTAGGCGGGCCGGGGCCGGCGCGGAGGTCGACCAGCCGGGAGGACCGGCCGGGAAGGCGGGCGACCCGTGCCGTGTTGCATCCACGGGGCCGGCGGCAGGCGGGCATCGCACGCCGTCGACCGGCGGTGGGAAGGAGCGGGGATGGGCCTTCAGGCGCAGGCTCGGATCGAGCGGGTCGCGATGATCGCGGTGCACACCTCGCCGCTGGAGACCCCCGGCACCGGGGACGCCGGCGGCCTGAACGTCTACGTGCTCAACAGTGCGTTGGAGATGGCCCGCCGCGGCGTGGAGGTCGAGGTGTTCACCCGGGCGACGTCCGGCGACCAGGGGGTGGTCGAGGTCGACCGGGGCGTCGTGGTCCGGCACGTGCCGGCGGGCCCTTACGAGGGCCTGGCCAAGGAGCAGTTGCCCAGCCAGCTCTGTGCGTTCGCGGCGGGGGTGATGCAGGCGGTCGCGGCCCGGCCGGAGGGGCACTACGACGTCGTGCACAGCCACTACTGGCTCTCGGGGCAGGTCGGCTGGCTCGCCGCCGAGCGCTGGCACGTCCCGCTGGTGCACACGATGCACACGATGGCCCGCGTCAAGAACGCTCACCTCGCCGAGGGCGACGCGCCGGAACCGGAGGATCGGGAACTCGGCGAGGCGCAGGTCGTCGCGGTGGCCGACCGGCTGGTGGCCAACACCGATGCGGAGGCCACCGAGCTGATCGACCTGTACGACGCCGAGCCCGACCGGGTCCGGGTCGTCAATCCCGGCGTCGACCTGCGCACCTTTCATCCGGGCGAGCAGGGCGCCGCGCGGGCCGAGTTGGGCGTCGACCCCGACGATCTGGTGGTGGCCTTCGTCGGCCGCATCCAGCCCCTCAAGGCCCCGGATCTGCTGGTCAAGGCGGCGGCCGAGCTGATCGGCCGCCGACCCGATCTGGCCGGCCGGTTGCGCGTGGTCGTCAACGGCGGCCCGAGCGGCGCCGGCCTGGCGCGCCCGACCGCGCTCGCCGACCTCGCGGCCGAGCTGGGCATCGCCGACCGGGTGCGGTTCGAGGCGCCCGGTCCGCGGGAGCGCCTCGCGCAGTGGTACCGGGCCGCCGACCTGGTGGCCGTCCCGTCGTACAACGAGTCGTTCGGCCTGGTGGCCCTGGAGGCCCAGGCCTGTGGCACCCCGGTCCTGGCCGCCGACGTGGGCGGGCTGCCGACCGCGGTCAAGGGCGGGGTGCTCGTGCCCGGCCACGACGTACCGCAGTGGAGCGCAGCGCTGGAGGCCCTCCTCGACGACCCCGCGCGCCGCGCGGAACTCGCGGCCCGCGGCGTCGCGCACGCCCGCGGGTTCGGCTGGGACGGCACCGCCGAGCGGCTGTTGGCCGTGTACGCCGAGGCCGCCGCCAGCCGGCGATCCGACACACTGGAGGCCTTGGCCCGGGCGAGCGCCCGCGCGGGCACCCGGCGCACGGCGTGAGGAGCCGACCGATGACCGAACTTCGCGACCAGGCCGAGGCGGCGCTGCGCGCCTTCGCCGCCGATCAGGACCTCCCCGTCGACCCCGGCCCCCGGGACGGCGAGTTCGTCATCGTGCTGCCCGGCGAGAAGAAGCTCAAGACGGTCTGTTCGATCCTGTTCACCGAACGCGAGGCGTCGCTGTCGGCCTTCGTGATCCGCCATCCGGACGAGAATCACGTCGAGTTCTTCCGCTACCTGCTCCGGCGCAACCTGCGCACGCCGGGCGTGAGCTACGCGATCGACACCAACGACGATGTGTACGTCGTGGCGCGGCTGCCGCTGGAGGCGGTCGGCGAGGAGGCGCTGGATCGGTTGTTCGGGGTGGTGTTGGAGTGTGCCGATGCGGCGTTCAACGAGCTGCTGGTGCTGGGCTTCCTCACCTCGATGAAGCGCGAGTGGGCCTGGCGGGTGGCGCGCGGCGAATCGCTGCGCAATCTGGAGGCATTCCGCGATCTGTTGACCGGTAGCGAGGACGATCCGGTCTTCCACGTCGAGCCCTTGGAAGCCGCCGTTCCCTCTGTTCCCGACCCCGGCGATGAGCCGGTTCCGTCGCCTCACCAGGACAGTCCACGCAACTAGAGTGGGCGCATGACCTACACCCTCGTGCTCCTGCGCCACGGCGAAAGCCAGTGGAACCAGAAGAACCTGTTCACCGGCTGGGTCGATGTCGACCTCACCGACAAGGGCCGCGACGAGGCCGTTGCCGGCGGCAAGCTGATGGCCGAGCAGGGCGTCCTGCCCGACGTCGTGCACACCTCGGTGCTGCGGCGCGCGATCAACACCGCGAACATCGCCCTCGATGCGGCCGACCGGCACTGGATCCCGGTCAAGCGCAATTGGCGCCTCAACGAACGGCACTACGGCGCGCTGCAGGGCAAGGACAAGAAGCAGACGCTGCAGGAGTTCGGCGAGGAGCAGTTCATGCTGTGGCGCCGCAGCTACGACACCCCGCCGCCGCCGCTGGACCCCGATGACGAATACAGCCAGGCGCACGACGTGCGCTATGCGCACATCGACGGCGAGAACCCGCCGACCGAGTGCCTCAAGGATGTCGTCGCGCGCCTGATCCCCTATTGGGAGAACGAGATCGTCCCCGACCTCAAGGCCGGCAAGGTGGTCCTGGTCGCCGCGCACGGCAACAGCCTGCGGGCCATGGTCAAGCACCTGGACGGCATCTCCGATGAGGACATCGCCGCGCTGAACATCCCGACGGCCCAGCCGCTGGTCTACGAGCTCGACGAGGACCTCTCGCCGGTCACCCCCGGCGGCCGATACCTGGACCCCGAGGCGGCCGCGGCCGCCGCGCAGGCGGTCGCGAACCAGGGTCGCTGATCCCGCGGCGCCGGTGGCTCGAAGCGGCCACCGGCGACGACGTACGACGTGAGCAGGCCCGCCCCGGGCATCCCGGGGCGGGCCTGCTGGCTTGGCTGGGGGCGAGAGATCGGCGCGGCCTACCCCCACCGCCTGGACCTACTGCGGCGGCGCCTCGTGGCGCTCCAGCAGGCGTTCCTCGGCGTGCGCGTCGACCGTGCGCCATTCGCCGGTGACGAGATAGGCGACGCGATGCGCCACCAGGACCGCGTGGTCGGCGAAGCGTTCGTAGTAGCGGGCCAGGAGCGTGATGTCGATCGCGGCCTGGGTGCCGTGGTGCCACGCCGCGTCGGTCAACAGCGCGAAAACGTGCTTGTGCAACTCATCCATCCGGTCGTCGGCCTGGACCAGCTGCAAGGCCCCGTTGGCCTGCTTGCTCGCGATGATCTCGCCGGTCCGGTCGGCGATGCCGCGGCCCACCGAGTCCATCTCGACGATGGTGGGGCGTACTTCGTCCGGCACGGCGCAGGTCGGAAAGCGCAGTCGCGCGACCTTGGCGATGTGCTTGGCCAGGTCACCCATGCGCTCCAAGTCGGCCGCCATCTGCATGGCGGTCACCACCATGCGCAGGTCCGTGGCCACCGGCTGCTGCCGGGCGAGCAGATCGATCGAGCGGTCGTCGACAGCGACCCGGATCTCGTCCAGGTGGCTGTCTGCGGCGATGACGCTCTCGGCGATCGAGACGTCGGCGTCGAGGAGGGCGGTCGTGGCCCGCGACATCGCGGCACCCGCCAGCCTGGTCATCTCGACGAGTTGATCGGAGATCCGGTCCAGGTCCTCGTGAAACGCGTCGCGCATGATGTCCTTTGGTTCTCTGGGGGGTCGAGCCGTCGTCAGTTGGGGCGCTCGACAGGCTTTCAGCTGCGGATGAACGACGTCGGACGTCGAGGTGAACACTACGCCCCACGCGCGGGGAACGGCAGGTGAGGGCACTGCCGGGCACGCCTTATGCGTACTCTGCATCACGTGGACATCTCGTGGTGGCTGCCGATTCTCGGCTCTGCCGGGGCCGCGGGCGCGGCGGGTGTCGCGGTCGGCACCAGGCGCGGGATCCGGCGGTCCGCGCGGGACCGGCGGGTCGGGACGACCCTCGAGGGGGTCGGGTCGTCGACCCGACCCGCCACGACCGCAGCCGGCGCACCCGGCTCATCGGGTGGCCCCGGCGCACCGGCCGAGGGCACCGTGCGGACCGACTCCGCGATCGCCGCGGTACTGCGGGTGCTGCGCAGCAGCGCCGTGATCCTCGATGTGGGCGACGCGGTGGTGCTGGCGAGCCCGGCGGCGCGCGCCATCGGCCTGATCCGGGGCCGAGATCTGGCCCACGTCGAGCTGCGCGAGCTGGTGCGCAGCGTCCGGCGCGACGGGGTCACCCGGGAGGCTCGCCTGGAACTCGCCCGGGGGCCGTTAGGCCCCGGGATGATGACCGTGCAGGCCCGCGTCGCGCCGATCGGCGCCGACCAGGTGTTGTTGCTCGTCGACGACCACACCCAGGCGCAGCGGGTGGAAGCCGTCCGCCGGGATTTCGTGGCCAATGTGAGTCACGAGCTGAAGACCCCCGTCGGCGGGATCTCGCTGCTGGCGGAGGCGGTCCTGGACGCCAGCGACGACCCGGAGGCCGTGCAACGGTTCGCCAAGCGCATCCGGGTGGAGAGCGCCCGGTTGACGCAACTGGTCCAGGAGATCGTCGACCTGTCTCGGTTGCAGACCTCGGAGTCGTTGACCGACCCGGTGCCGATCCGGGTGGCGGCCGTGGCCCGGGAGGCCGCGGAACGGGTGCAGACGCTCGCTGAGGCCAAGCAGATGGAGGTCGTCGTCGCGACGGAGGATCACGCGTCGGTGTTCGGCGACGCGCACATGCTCGGCACAGCGATCGACAACCTGCTGACCAACGCGGTCAACTATTCGGGCGCGGGCACGCGGGTCGCCCTCGGGGTGCGGCAGGTCGAGGGGATCGTCGAGATCACGGTCTCCGATCAGGGGCAAGGCATCCCCGCCGCCGATCTGGATCGGATCTTCGAGCGCTTCTATCGCGTCGACCCGGCGCGGTCCCGCGCGACCGGTGGCACCGGTCTCGGCCTGGCCATCGTCAAGCACGTCTGCAGCAACCACGGCGGCGAGGTCAAGGTCTGGAGCGAGGAGGGCCAGGGATCGACCTTCACGATCCGGCTGCCCGCCGCCGCCGACGACGCTGCGCCGGTGCTGCCAGAACTTCCCACCCGGAGGCCCCCGGGCCGGGACGATGAGCCGGCGGTCGAGCCGGCGGAGAGGTGAACCGATGACCCGCATCCTCGTGGTCGAGGACGAGATCTCATTCTCCGACCCTCTGTCCTACCTGCTGAAGAAGGAAGGGTACGAGGTGGTCGTCGCCGAGACCGGCCCCGCGGCCCTCGAAGAGTTCGACCGTGGCGGAGCCGATCTGGTGCTGTTGGATCTGATGCTGCCCGGGATCTCCGGCGTGGACGTCTGCCGGACGCTGCGACAGCGGTCCACCGTTCCGGTCATCATGCTCACGGCCAAGGACGGCGAGATCGACAAGGTCGTGGGTCTGGAGATCGGGGCCGACGACTATGTCACCAAGCCCTATAGCTCACGTGAGCTCTTGGCTCGCATCAAGGCGGTGCTCCGTCGACACACCGAGCCCGAGGACCTGGTCCCTTCGACGATCGCGGTGGGCCCGGTGCGGATGGATGTGGAGCGGCACATCGTCACGGTGGGCGGTCAGCAGGCGGCGCTGCCGCTCAAGGAGTTCGAGCTGCTGGAGATGCTGCTGCGCAACTCGGGCCGGGTGCTCACCCGGATGCAGCTCATCGACCGGGTCTGGGGCAGCGATTACGTGGGCGACACCAAGACGCTCGACGTTCACATCAAGCGCTTGCGCGCCAAGATCGAACCGGATCCGAGCAACCCGCAGCACATCATCACGGTGCGTGGCCTGGGGTACAAGTTCGAAGAGCACGACTGAGCCGGACGGCCCGGCAGCCGCGGGGGCCCGGGCCGTCCGGCGGGTTCGGGTGCGTCAGCTGGTCGGCGCGGGCGTTGCCGCGCCGGCCGGGGCGGGGGCCCCAGCCGCCGGGGCAGTCGTCGCGGGGGAAGTCGTCGGCGCCGCCGTCGCGGCGGTCGGCTTGAGCGTGGCGTACGGCGGGTTCGGCGGCAGCACCGGCACGGCCAAGGGGGCGACCGACCCATCGGCGGTGCCGAAGACGACGTCTTGCAGGGCGCCGGGGGGCGCCGGGACCTTGGCGACTTGAAGTCGCTTGTCCGCCGTGCTCGCCTGAACCACTTGGCCGGGGGCCACCTCGACGGTCCCGACCGTCTGATCGGCGACCTTGACCTGAACAGTCTGCTTCTGGGACCCCTGGTTGGCGAAGGAGGCCACCACAGTGCCGGGGCCGTCGGCCTTCTCGGCGACGATCAGCGCATTGAGCACCTTGATCGTGCCTACCTCGGTCATGGTGCCGTCGGCAGGTGCGTATTGCAGCTGGGTCGTGATCGGCGACGTCCATTGGCAGGCGGTCAGGCTGAAGGTGGCGGCCAGACCCAGCAGTCCCGTGGCGATGGCACGCGGGGCGCGGCGGGAGGCGGTGCGGGAGAACGGCGTACGCGAGGTCACGCAGGTCAGCGTACTCGGCTGTAGCGAGGGGCCCGGCGCTGTGCCTCTGCGGGCTGCGACCGGCGGTCGGCCGACGCGACGGACGGTCGCCCCGGTGGGGTCGGCACCCTCTCGCGTGCCATGCCGGGACGCGCTCTGTCAAGCGCGGATCGATGGATGGTGTGGTCCCCTGTGAGCCACTGACCAGCGCAAATGAGGGGGCCGGGGTTCCGGCTACCGGGTCGGTCGTGATACTCTCGAGATCGCGAAAGGGGAATAAGACACATGGTCTTCAATGTCGGCGAGACGGTTGTGTACCCGCACCACGGGGCGGCTCTGATCGAGCAGATCAAGACACGCACCATCCGAGGCGAGGAGAAGCTCTACCTGGTTCTGAAGGTCGCACAGGGAGATCTGACCATCGAGGTACCAGCCGACAATTGCGAAGACATCGGTGTTCGCGACGTCGTCGGTCAGGAGGGCCTGGACCGGGTGTTCGCGGTCCTGAGGGCCTCGCACACCGAGGAGCCGACCAACTGGTCGCGTCGTTACAAGGCCAACCTCGAGAAGCTCGCTTCCGGCGACGTGATCAAGGTCGCCGAGGTCGTGCGTGACCTGTGGCGCCGCGAGAAGGGCCGCGGACTGTCCGCCGGCGAGAAGCGGATGCTCGCCAAGGCACGCCAGATCCTGGTGTCGGAGCTGGCGCTCGCGGAGAAGACCGACGAGGACCGGGCCGAGTCCATGCTGGATGAGGTGCTCGCCTCCTGACGCTCGGCGCGCGTCTGCGCGCCTCTAGTCTCGACGTGTGAACGTCGGCGTCATCATCGTGGCAGCCGGGGCGGGTCACCGCCTCGGCTGCGACGTTCCCAAAGCGTTCGTGCCCCTGGCCGGTAAGCCGCTCCTGCGGCACGCGCTGGACCGATCGCTCGCCTGCCCGGAGGTGGGGCACGTCGTGGTCGTCGCCCCACCGAGTCACTTGGCCGCCGCGCGCGACCTGGTGACCGAGGCCGAGTCCGCGGCGGTCGCCGTCGTCGCCGGTGGAGCCGAGCGAGTCGAATCCGTCGCCCGCGGCCTGGGCGCGCTGCCCAGCGACGATGGCTTGGTGCTCGTGCACGACGCGGCCCGGTGCTGCGCCCCGCCTGACCTGTTCAGCCGCGTCGTCGCCGCCCTGCGCGCGGGGCACGACGCCGTCATCCCCGGTGTGCCGGTCGTCGACACCATCAAGACGGTGGATGCCCACGAACTGGTCGTCGCGACACCGGCCAGGGCGTCGCTGCGGGCGATCCAGACGCCGCAGGGGTTCGTCCGGGAGGTGCTGGAGCAGGCACACGCCCGCGCGGCCGAGCACCCCGACGTCGCGCTGGTCACCGACGACGCGGGCCTGGTCGAGGCGTGCGGAGGGCGCGTGTACGTCGTGCCGGGTGACCCCCTCGCCGCAAAGATCACCACCCCGGCGGACCTAGCCACCGTTGAACGGATGCTCGCGGGCGGGTCGGCCGGCTGAGCCGATCGGACCGGCGAGCGGCCTGGCCCGCCACCTATGCTGCCGTTATGACCGGAGCAGGCGACGCGACGGCCGGGATCGGTCCGGTCCTGCCTCGGGTGGGCACCGGCATCGACGTCCACGCCTTCACTGACGATCCGGCCCGACCGCTGATGGTCGCGGGGCTGGAGTGGCCGGGGCAGCCGGGGCTGGCCGGGCATTCCGATGCCGACGTGGCGGCCCACGCCGCCTGCGACGCCCTGTTCACGGCCGCCGGCATCGGCGACCTCGGAGCGCACTTCGGCACCTCCCGCCCGGAGTTCGCGGGGGCCTCGGGGATCGTGTTGCTCGCCGAGGCGGCTCGGCTGGTGCGGGCGGCGGGCTATGAGATCGGCAATGTCGCCATCCAGGTGGTCGGCAACGCACCGAAGATCGGCCCGCGCCGAGCGCAGGCGCAGGCCGTCCTGTCGCAGGCCTGCGGGGCCCCGGTCAGCGTCAGCGGCACGACCACCGACGGACTGGGCTTGACCGGCCGCGGCGAGGGCGTGGCGGCGATCGCGACGGCGTTGGTGGTCCCGATGGCCGGCCGCCAGGGCTGAGCGGATCCGCGGCGTCCTCCGCCGGTTCGGCGGCTCTCCTTGCGTGCCCGGCCTGTCCTTGGGCGGGCTGCGCAGCGGATCGGGAGAGGACGACGTAATGAGTCGGACGTCCGTGTCACAACTTCACCTTGCGTGTAACTGTTAAAGAACCGCCGTTCCCAGCGATTGCCGTGTGGCGCCCGGGGCCGGTGTGACGAAGCTCGAAGCGCGGCGACGAAATAGCAGTTCAGCGAGGGTGTACCGAAGTTCTCGCGAGAGCCCGAGGGCGCCGGATCAAGTCTCACATGTTGAGAGTTAAGACCAAGTGTGAAACTGGAGCCGCTCAGATCTGGTGACATAGCCGTTCTCTGGTGCACTCTCGACATCAGAGAAGTCCGCGGGCGGCAAGTGTCCGCGATGTAGAACCGCCACAGCCCGGCGGTCCGAGTCGGTGGGTGCTGAGCCCGGTCGATAGGCGTGAACGAATGAAGACAACGCAGCGACAACGCGTCGAGGGACGCGCCTGCATCGTTGATGCCCCGAGCTCGTGGACGGCGGAGCACGACGCGTCGAACGCGACCGCAGGTCCGATGTGGCCCGACCTCGTGCTCGTCGGTCCGCATCGCGGCTGTGGGCCGCGGCCGCGGGTCTCGATCAGCGTGGTGGAGTCGACCGACGCGCTGTACGACGCGCCCGGTCGAGTCTGGGAGTCCGTGCAGCGCGCCCACCCCCAGGCCATCCTGACCAGCAGCGACGTCTGGCCGCACCCGGTGTGGGGCGAGGGTCGGCTGGTCCAGACCGCCAGGGTCGAGCAGGGGGCGACCTTGGCGCACGACTGCTACGTCTTCGTCGATGCCGAGCGCTCGGTCCGGATCGAGGTGGACTGCGCGCTGGTGGACCTGCTCCCGCTGGAGGACCAGCTCGCCGATATCGTCGCGCACACCCGACCGAAGGTTGCCTGAGATGAACCGGGTCACCGTTGCTTCCCTGCCCGCAGTGCAGGTCTCGCTCGAGGCGGCCGACGCCGTCCGCGGCCTAGGGTCGGTCGCGGGGCTGCCGGCCACCGACCAGGTGGCCCTGGCCGACCTCGGGTTGGTCGGTGAGGACGGGCAGCTCACGCCGGCCGGGCGGCGGTTGCGGGACGATCTGCGCGGCGCCCCCGTCGTCCTGCTGTACGAGGCGTGGCCGGACCACCCGACCCGCCGAGCGCGGCTCTACGTGGGATCCCGACAGATGCTCTATGTCGGGGTGCCCCCATCGGCGGCGGAGCGTGCGGCCAGCGAACTGCTGGTGTTCCCGGCGGACGCCGTACCGATCGTTCTGGCCGGCTGGGGGCGCCTCCAGCCGATGCTGCAGACCAGGGCCGACCAGCACGGACCGATCGAACGCGAAGAGCTGTGGCGCCGCTGCACGACTTCGACCGCACCGCCCCCGGCGCACGCCGACGACACCCTGACCGACATGTGGGCCAGGCCCTGGCGGGTCTGGGGCGCGCAGTGCGATCAGCGCGAGATCTCGCTGGCCTATGTCGACATCGAGGACTACGGGACCTACATCGTGCGGCCGGCTTCGCAGGAAGGTTTCGTTCGCCTCGGCGCGCGGCCCAGCTCGCTGCTGTGGGGCGACCTGCAGGGCGTGCTTCGGCCGCTGTGCCGGCACCACGACATCGACTGGTGAGGCCGGCTCGCACGGCGTACCGCCCTGCGGTGATCGCAACCCCGGCCGCTAGGCTGTGCACTCGTGACCCTTCGCCTGTATGACACCGCGACGCGCGACCTGCGCGAGTTCACGCCGTTGCAGCCTGGACGCGTGGGGATGTACATCTGCGGGCTCACCACCCAGGGCACCCCACACATCGGGCACCTGCGCTTCGCGGTCGCGTTCGACGTGCTGCGGCGGTGGTTGGAGATCGGCCACGGGTACGCCGTGACGATGGTCCGCAATGTGACGGACATCGACGACAAGATCCTGCGGCGCTCCGCCGAGCACGACGCGCCGTGGTGGGCGTGGGGCTACGCCCATGAGCGCGAGACGACCCAGGCGCTGGAGACCCTCGGGGTGCTGCCGCCGACCTACGAGCCCCGCGCGACCGGCCACATCCCCGAGATGATTGAGCTGATGGAGCGCCTGGTCGACCGGAACCACGCCTACCCGGCGCCCGACGGCAGCGGCGACGTCTATTTCGACGTGCGGTCCTGGCCGGACTACGGCGAGCTGACCCATCAGAGCATCGACGACATGGAGGCCGCCCAGGACGCCGACCCCCGCGGCAAGCGCGACACGCGCGACTTCGCGTTGTGGAAGGGCCACAAGCCGGGCGACCCGGACAGCGCCAGCTGGCCCACGCCGTACGGCCGCGGTCGTCCCGGCTGGCACCTGGAGTGCTCGGCGATGGCCCGCAAATACCTGGGCGACACCTTCGACATCCACGGCGGCGGCGTCGACCTGCGGTTTCCGCACCACGAGAACGAGCAGGCCCAATCGCGGGCGGCGGGATACGGGTTCGCGCGGTACTGGCTGCACAACGCCTGGCTGACCGCGGCCGGGGAGAAGATGAGCAAGTCGCTGGGCAACGGCATGACCGTGGCCGAGGTGACGAAGGTGGCCCGGCCGTTGGCGGTGCGCTACTACATCACCTCCTCGCACTACCGCTCGACGCTGGAATACCACGAGGGCTCGCTGGCCGAAGCCGAGGCGACCGTCGACCGGATCGAGGGATTCCTGCGGCGCGCGCAGGTCAGCGACGTCGACCCCCGCGCCGTGGAGCTGCCCGCCGCGTTCCGCGCCGCGATGGACGACGACCTGGGCGTCTCCGGGGCGCTCGCCGTCGTGCACGACACGGTCCGGGCCGGCAACACCGCCCTCGACGGGGGCGATCCCGACGCGGCCAGCGAGGCCGCCCGCGCGGTCGTCGCGATGACCGCCGTGCTGGGAGTCAACCCGCTCGACCCGCTGTGGTCCGGGAGCGCGGCCGGCGGGGACGACGGCACCGCGGCGGCGCTGGACGCGCTCGTCGCCGACCGCCTGGAGCAGCGCGCCGCGGCACGCAAGGCGCGCGACTTCGCCGCCGCCGATGCGATCCGCGACCAACTCGCCGCGGCCGGGGTCGTCGTCGAGGACACCCCGGCCGGCGCCCGCTGGAACCTGGCCCGCCGCTCAGAGCAGGAGGTCTGATGCCCGGCAACGCGCGCCGGCCCGGGGCGACCCGCAAGGCCGGCTCCAAGAAGGGCCCCACCGTCGGCTCGGGCGGTCAGCGCCGCCGCGGCCTGGAGGGCAAGGGCCCCACGCCGAAGGCCGAGGACCGGGTTTATCACAAGGCGCACAAGGCCGCGAAGCGCGCGGCCGGGTCCGCTGGCGCCGGTCGGCCCGGCGGCGGCGCGGCCGGGGCCAAGGGACGCGGCCCGGCACGACGTCCGCGGTCTGCCACCGAGCTCGTCACCGGCCGCAACTCCGTCCTGGAGGCGCTGCGCGCGCAGGTGCCGGTGAGCACGATGTACGTCGCGAGCCGGCTCGACTCCGACGACCGGGTCCGCGAGGCGCTCAAACTGGCGCTCGAGCGCGGCCTGCCCGTGCTGGAGGCGACCCGGATGGAGCTGGACCGGCTCACCGACGGCGCGATCCACCAGGGTCTGGCGCTGGCGGTGCCGCCCTATGCGTACGCCGATCCGCGCGACCTCATCGACCCCGAGCTGCCGGGAGTCCCGCTGGTCGTGGCCCTCGACGGGATCACCGACCCCCGCAACCTCGGCGCCATCATCAGGTCCGTCGCGGCGTTCGGCGGGCACGGCGTCGTCGTCCCGCAGCGTCGTTCCGCCGGGGTCACCGCCGCCGCGTGGAAGACCTCCGCCGGCGCCGCGGCGCGCGTGCCGGTCGCCCAGGCGGCGAACCTGACCCGGGCGCTGGAGGACTACCGCAAGGCGGGCTTCTTCGTGGTGGGCCTCGACATGGCGGGGGATGTGGAGCTGCCGTCGTTGCAGCTCACCGACGTGCCGCTGGTCGTCGTCGTCGGCTCCGAGGGCAAGGGCCTGTCCCGGCTCGTTCGGGAGACCTGCGACCAGATCGTCTCGATCCCGATCGCCTCGATCGAATCGCTGAACGCGAGCGTCGCGGTGGGGGTGGCCCTGTACGCCGTGGCCACCAAACGCGCCGGCTGAGTCACCAAGCGCGCCGGCTGAGTCAGTCGTCGAACATCGCGACCACGGGCATTTCGACCGTGTCGACGCCGACGATCGCCTCCTCGTCCCGCTTCTTCGGCAGGACCGTGTTCAGGTAGTCCACGAACGCCCACAGCGTGGTCACGTCGCGGCCGGCCTTCTCCGACATGTACCACCGGTGCTCCAGCACCTCATGGAAGATCTCCGCGGGCTCCAGCTTCCCCGCCAGGTCCGGCGGCACGTTCGACACGATCGGCTCGTAGACGTGCGCCATCCAGTCGTGCGCGACGATCTCCTCGCTCTCGGTCTGCCGGCCCTGCCCGGCCCGATACGAATCGAGATCATTCAGCAGCCGGCGCGCCTGGTTCTCCTGAACGTCCAGCCCGGTCAGGCGCATCAAGCGGCGGCTGTGGTGGCCCGCGTCCACGACCTTCGGCTGGATCTGGATCGACGTCCCCGCCAAGTCCGTCGACAGCGACAACTCATCGACGTCGAACCCCAGGGCGTTGAGACGTCGGATGCGCTCATCGACCCGCCAGCGCTGTTCGCTCGCGAAGTTCTCGGCCCCGGTCAGCTCCCCCCACAACTGCTCGTAGCGATCGATGACCCGCTGCGACATCGTGATGGGGTCCAGATCCTCCGGCGTACCGTCCATCGCCGCTAGGTCCATGAACTCCCCGGCGATGTTGACCCGCGCGATCTCCAGGTCATGGTCGCGCTGCCCGCGCGTCAGCGTCGGCAGCAGCTGGCCGGTCTCGGCATCCACCAGGTACGCCGAGAACGAGCCCGCATCCCGCCGGAACAGCGTGTTCGACAGCGACACGTCCCCCCACCAAAAACCGGCCAGATGCAGCCGCACGAGCAGTACGGCGAGCGCGTCGAGCAACCGGCGCGCCGTGTCCGGCTGGATCCGCTGGCTGAACACCGCCCGATACGGCAGCGCGAACTTCAGATGCCGGGTCAAGAGGCACGCGTCGAGCGGCTGCCCCTCCGGCGTCGTCCGACCGCTGATCACCCCGAAGGGCTTGACCGTCGGCTGCTCCAGACGGCGCAGCTGCCGCAACAGTCCGTACTCTTGCCGCGCGATCTCCTCCTTGATCTCCTTGACCGCCAGGACCCGCCCGGAGACCTTCACGAAGCGCACCACATGCCGGGAAATGCCCCGCGGCAGGTGCGCCAGGTAGGGCCCCTCCCAGTCCTCCAGTGGCGTCCCCCAGGGCAGGTCCAGGAGCGCCGGGTCGGGGCGAGAAGCGGTGATCTGCAGCGGCACTGTGCGATTATCGCGCGTCAGCGGGCAGAAGCCAGGGGTGGTACGGCGACGCGCCGTACCACCCCTGCGCATTCCCGGCACACCCTCCGACTGCCGCCCTGTTTGCCCGACTGGCGCCCCTCTTGAAGAAGGGCGCCAGTGCGGGAAAGAGGGCGTCAGTGCGGGAAAGAGCTCAGTCGCCCAGGCGCAGGCCCGTGGTCGGGTCGAAGTAGTGCACGTGGTCCGCCTTCGGCAGCACGTGGATGCGGGCGCCCTTCTCCGGGGGGACCCGGCCGTCGACCCGGACGACGATCGACTTGTCCGCCGCCTCGGCCCCGTCCATCGAGCCGTAGACATAGGCGTCGGCGCCCAACTCCTCGACGACCTCCACCGTGACCGGCAGACCCTGATCGGCGATGTCCAGGTCTTCGGGCCGCACGCCGAGCGTCACCCGGCCACCCTGTGGCGTCGCGCCGAAGCTGGGCCGCAGGGACGCCGTACCGAACTTCACCCCGCCCCCGTCCACCGGCACCTCGAACAGGTTCATCGCGGGCGAGCCGATGAAGCCCGCGACGAAGACGTTGTCCGGGTGGTCGTACATCCGGCGCGGGCTGTCGCACTGCTGCAGCAGGCCGTCCTTCAACACCGCGACCCGGTCGCCCATCGTCATGGCCTCGACCTGGTCGTGCGTGACGTAGACGGTGGTGATCCCGAGCCGCCGCTGCAGCGAGGCGATCTGGGTGCGGGTCTGCACCCGCAACTTCGCGTCCAGGTTGGACAGCGGCTCGTCCATCAGGAAGACCTTCGGCTCGCGCACGATCGCGCGGCCCATCGCCACCCGCTGGCGCTGCCCACCGGACAACGCCTTCGGCTTGCGCTGCAGGTATTCGGTCAGGTCCAGGATCTTCGCGGCTTCCTCCACGCGGCGCCGGATCTCGCTCTTGTCGACGCCCGCGATCTTCAGGGCGAAGCCCATGTTGTCCGCGACGGACATGTGCGGGTAGAGCGCGTAGTTCTGGAACACCATCGCCACGTCCCGGTCCTTGGGGGACAGGTCGGTGACGTCCTTGTCGTCGATGAAGATGCGCCCGTCATTGACCTCTTCGAGGCCCGCGAGCATGCGCAAGGAGGTGGATTTGCCGCATCCGGAGGGGCCAACCAGAACCAGGAACTCGCCGTCGGCGATGTCGAGGTTCAGGGCGTCCACGGAGGGCTTGTCATTGCCCGGGTAGGTCCGGGTGGCGTGATCAAAACGTACGGTGGCCATGACGACGTTGTCTTCCCTTCACCGGCAGGAACGTGCCGGACGATCCGTTGTAAAGGATGGATGGCCCCGGCCCTCGACGGGCCGGGCGGTATGCGGTTGTGGGATCAGGCTACGGCACGATCCGGGTCAGCCCTTGGTCGATCCGGCAGTCAGGCCCGCGACCAGGTGTTTCTGGGCGAAGAAGAAGACGATCGCCGCGGGAATCGTGATCAGCACGGCGGCCGCCGTCAGCAGATCCCAGTGCGGCAGCGCCGGCGGCCGGGGCACCAGGATCTGCAGCCCGTAGGCCAGCGTGTATTTGTCGTCGGTGTTGAGGAAGGCGCTCGCGTAGGCCACCTCGCCCCACGCCGTGAGGAAGGTGTAGAACGCCGTCACCGCCAGGCCCGGGCGGGCCAGGGGCAGGATGACCCGCCAGAACGTCCCGAACGGACCGAGGCCGTCGACGTGTGCGGCCTCGTCCAGTTCGCCGGGGATCGAGTCGAAATAGCCCTTCAGCATCCACGTGCAGAACGGCACCGCGATCGTGCAGTAGGCGATGACGAGCGAGATGTGGGTGTTGATGAGGCCGAGCGCCGACATGATCGTGTAGATCGGCACGATCAGGATCGACACCGGGAACATCTGGGTGACCAGGAAGGTCCACATCAGGGAGCGCTTGCCGGGGAAGTTGAACCGGCTGATCGCATAGCCCGCCGTCGCCGACATCGCGATGCCGATCAGCATCGTGAAGAGCGCGCAGATCACCGAGTTGGCGAACCAGCGGGTGAAGTCCGTGGTGCCCAACAGGCTCGAGTAGTTCTCGAGCGTGGGGCTCGTCGGCAGGCCGAGCTTGCCGACCTCGCCGGAGGGCTTGAACGACGCCAGCGCGATCCAGGCGATCGGGAACACCGCGACGAAGGTGGCCACGAGCAGCGTGGCGTGCAGGGCGATCGAGGCACCCGGGCTGCGGTGCCCGCGGCGGGTACGGCGTCGCCCGGCGCCTCCCGGATTGCTCCGCGCCGCGGCCCGTTGGGCGTCGCGGACGGCCACGACGGGCAACGTGGAGCTGGACGGCTGGGTCATGTCACCACACCTCACCCTGGTTGCGCAGCACCCGACGGTAGACGAGTGAGTAGAGCACGAGGATCGACAGGATGACCACGCCGTACGCCGCGGCGAAGCCGTAGTTGCGGATGCCCTCGAAGGCCGCGCGGAACGCTCCGGTCACCAGGATCTCGGTGCCGCCGGCCGGGCCGCCGCGGCTGACCAGGAAGATGATCGGGAACATGTTGAAGGTCCAGATGGTGCCGAGCAGGATCACCGAGTTCGACACCGGCCGCAGGCCGGGGATCGTGACGTTGAGGAACCGCTGCCAGCCGGTCGCGCCGTCCATTTCGGCGGCCTCGTAGAGCTCGCCGGGGATGGCCTGCAGCCCGCCGAGCAGGGCGACCATCATGAACGGCACGCCCAGCCAGACGTTGACGATGATGCACGCCGCGAGCGCCTTGGGAACGGTGTCGAAGAAGTCCACCGCCTGGCCGCCCAGCCCGGTGATCAGCGCGTTCACGATCCCGGCGTCCCGGTCGAAGATGAACTTCCAGGCGAAGGCCGAGACGAACGCCGGCACCGCCCACGGCAGGATGAGCAGCACGCGGTAGATGGCCCGGCCGCGCATCTCCCGGTGCAGCAGGATCGCCAGGCCGAGGCCGAGCGTGTAGTGGAAGAAGACGCATGCCGCGGTCCAGATCAGCGTGATCGCCAGCTGATGCCAGAACTCGCCGACCCGGCCGGTGAGCAGATCGGCGTAATTCTGCAGTCCGACGAACTGAGCCTGGTTGGGGTTCGGGCTGCAGTCCTCGGTGCCGCCGAGCGTCTTCACGCAGATCTCCTGGGCCTGATTGGCCTCGGTGAGGTTCGTGAACGACTGCCAGATGCCCTGCACGAGCGGATAGAAGACGAGCACGGCGAGCACGATGACGACCGGGGCGACGAAGGCCCACGCATACCAGTGCTTGTGCCACGAGGCCCGAAGGCGATTCATCGGGCCCCCCTGATCCGGACGACGACGGCCGTCATGGGCGAACCCTCCTGGGTGGTCGCGCTGGCTGGAAACAAGAGGCTGCCGCATCGCGCCGCGGGCGGTGAACACGCCACGCGGCGGGCGGTGGAACACGCCGTACGGCGGCCGGGGTGGCCGACCGCCGTACGGCGTGCGGGGTGGTCAGCTGAGACGGCGCACTCAGCCGACCGTGCTGTAGTCCTTGACGACCTCGGCCTTGTACTTGTTGGCGACCTCGGTGAGCGTCGCCTTCGGGTCGGCAAGGTTGACCATCAGCTTGGTCGCGGCCTGGTCCAGCGGCGCGAAGAGCTGGCCGCCCTCGGGGATCCAGGCCCGCTCGACGGCGACGTCCATGGCGGGCTGCCAGGCCTTCACCGCAGCGTTGGTGACCTTCGCGTAGGCCGACTTGCGGGTCGGCAGCACGCCGAGCTTGTCGGCGATCTTGGCCTGGGTGTCGGCGCTGGTCATGAACGTGATGAAGGCGGTCGCGGCCTTGGCCTTGTCCGCGCTCATGCCCTGGTAGACGACGTAGTCGTGGCCGCCGACCGGACCGCCGGCCTTCTTGGAGCCGGCCGGGACCGCGGCGATGCCGAGGTTGTCGGCGCCGCCGAAGGTGGTGGCCTTGGAGACGTTCGCGGTCTCCCACGGGCCCTGGATCAGCATGGCGACGTTGCCCGCGTTGAAGGCGTCCATCATGGCCTTGTAGGCCTCGGTGGCGGGCGCCTTGGTGAATCCGGGGGACTTCTGCAGCTCCTGGGCCTTCGTGACGCCCGCGACGGCCGGCGCGTCGTTGACCGTGATCTTCTTCGCCGCCGGGTCGAGCAGGTTGCCGCCCTCGCCGTAGATGAACGGGAGCAGGTAGTAGCCGGCCGGGTTGAGGTAGACGCCGTCCTTGCCGGTCTTGGCCTTGATGGTGGCCGCGGCCGCCTTCATCTCGTCCCAGGTCTTGGGCGGTTGGACGCCGGCGTCGGCCAGCATCTTCTTGTTGTACATCAGGCCGAGCGTGTCGGTGACCTGCGGGACGCCGTACGTGCCGCCGTTGAACTGCGTCGAGCCCTTCGGGGCCGGCAGGAAGTCGTCCATGTCCTTGACGAGGTCGGTGCCGTCCAGCTTGTAGAGGTAGCCCAGCGAGGCGAACTCGGGCACCCAGGCGACCTCGGCGCGCAGGATGTCGGGGGCGCCGGACTTGGCGGCGGCGGCGGTCTTGAACTTGTTCTGCGCCTCGCCGAAGGGCACCGACTGGTAGTTGATCTTGACGTTCGGGTATTGCTTGGTGAACTCGGCGATCATGTCCTTGTAGACGGGCGCCTCGTTCGTGGCGTCCGAGGTGTCCCACCAGGTCAGTTCGCCCTTGATGTCAGCGGCGTTGGCGGTGCTGGAGCCGGAGGTGGTGGTCGTGGCTGCGGGGGTCGATCCGCCACCGCAGGCCGTCACCGCGATGGCCGTGGTGGCGAGCAAGGTGGCGGCGTAGACGCTGCGACGCATGGCTGTGTGCTCCTCGGGTCTGTGTGGCGGGCCCCGTCGCCCGCTCCGCGATGGAGCCTAGGGCTCTGCAAGAAATTGCACAAGCAGCAGTGGGGATCTTGCGCATTTTTGTTACCTGGGGGATAGTCGCGTCGTCAGGAAGGAGGACTCATGCGAGCACCGCGGCTAGCGGACGTCGCGCTGCAGGCGGGCGTCTCCGAGGCCACCGTCAGTCGCGTGCTCAACGACAAGCCCGGGGTGGCCGAGTCGACCCGGGTGGCCGTTCTGGCGGCCGTCGACATGCTCGGCTACGACCGGCCGGCCAAGCTGCGTCGGGCCAGCGTGGGTCTGGTCGGACTGGTCGTCCCCGAGTTGGAGAACCCGGTCTTCCCCGCGCTGGCGCAGGCCATCGAGTCCGGCCTGGCCGCGCGCCTCTATACCCCGATCCTGTGCACCCAGACGGCCGGTGGGATCGCCGAGGACGACTACGTCCAGATGATGTTGGAGCGCGGCGTCTCGGGCATCATCTTCGTCTCGGGCTTGCACGCGGACGCCACGGCGGACATGTCCCGCTATCACGCCCTCACCGCGCGGGGTCTGCCGATGGTCCTGGTCAACGGCTACCAGGAGACCGTCGACGCGCCCTTCGTCAGCAACGACGACGTCGGCGCGATGGCGCTGGCGGTGGCCCATCTCGTCGGTCTCGGCCACCATCGGATCGGTCTGGCCGTGGGCCAGGAGCGATTCGTCCCCGCGCATCGCAAGATCACCGGCTTTCGGCAGGCGATGGCGGACCTGGCGGGCGTGGACGACGTGGCCGATCTCATCGCCAGCACCCTCTACACGGTGGACGGCGGCGCGCAAGCGGCATCGCAACTTCTTGCAGCGGGGTGCACGGCGATCACCTGTGGCAGCGACATCATGGCTCTCGGGGCGATCGCCGAGGCGCGCCGCCGCGGGCTGCGGGTGCCCGACGACGTCTCCGTCGTCGGCTATGACGACTCGCTGTTGATGGCCTACACCGACCCGCCGCTGACCACGGTCCGACAGGACACCCCGGGCATGGCCGAGTCGGCCGTGGCGCTGCTGCTCGCCCAGATCGAAGGCCTACCGACCCCGCGGGCCGAACTCGTCTTCCGGCCGGACTTCGTCGTACGCAAGTCCACCGGTCCGGCGCCGCTCGCCGCGGGGAAAGTCGCCGCTACCGGGCCTTCCGCCGATCGGCTCACCGCGCCGGTCCCCGACCGGCGCCGCCGTGGGGGCCGCTCGGCCTGACCACCGGGGATGGCATCGCGCCTGACCGGACCGAGGGTCGGGCGCGCCGGGGTGCCCGTGCCGCCGCAGGGGCGGTCCGTGCGGCGGGCTCAGCTGGTGCGCCGACCGCGTTCGGCGACGAACGCGGCCAGTACGGCGACCGCGGTGGGGATGTCGGCGACGCGACACACCGCGGCGGTCTCGCCTTCGCCCACCTTGACCGTGACGTCGCCGCGGGCCGGGTCGAGGGCCGCGAAGGCCAGCTCGTCGGTGACGTCGTCGCCCAGATACACCGTGGCATCGGCGCCCACGTCCGCCGCCAGTGCCCGCAGCGCCGTCCCCTTGCTGGCCTCGATGACCCCGATCTCCTGGACGTCCTTGCCGCGCAACGGGTGCGCGCCGGGATGCGCCGAAGCGACCTCGCCGGCCGCGGCCAACGCCGCCGAGTTCGCCGGCTCGGGCATGCCGCGGGTGTGCAGGACCACCGCCGCCGGTTTGCGCTCGAGGCGGCTGCCCGGGTGCGCGGCCACGACCGACTGAAGTGCCGTGTCCAGCTCCGCCAACAGGGCGGCCTGGGCCGGGGTGAGCAGGCCGGAGCCCACGTCGCGGCTGCTCTGCGCGCCGTGGGTTCCGATGAAGACCACCCCCGGCACGTCGGCCAAGCCCGACAGATCCTGCAGAACCCGCAGATCCCGCCCCGAGACCAGAGCGGTCGTCACCCCGGGCAGCGAGGCCGCCGCGCGCAAGGTCTGCACCGCCTCCGGCGCCGGCCGCGCCTGCATCGGGTCCTGCACGAACGGCGCCAGCGTTCCGTCGAAGTCGGTGGCCAGCACGATCCGAGGCAGTGCCGCCACCCGACGTACGAGCTGCAGCACGTCCCCGGGCAGCCGCGCACCCGGCGCGGTCACGTCGCTCCTCCCGGCGCTTCTGCTGCCGCTCTCGGCGCTGCTGCCGCTGCCGCCGCGCCCCGAGGGCGCCTGGTCCGGCATCGTCATGGCCTCGGCACGGCCGCGGTGCCCTCGGCGCTAGGCCGTTGTGGGGCGGCCTCCAGCGCCCGCAGGAAGCCGGCCGCCCAGTTCTGCACGTCGTACTGCCGGATCCTGCGACGCAGGGCCCGCATCCGCCGGCGCCGCTCCACCACCGGGGCCGTCGCGGCGCGCATGATGGTGTTCTTCAGGCCTTCGATGTCGTGCGGATTGCACAGATAGGCCTGGGTGAGTTCCTCTGCGGCACCAGCGAACTCGGACAACACCAAGGCGCCGGAGTCGTCCGGGTGGCAGGCCACGTATTCCTTGGCGACGAGATTCATCCCATCCCGCAACGGGGTGACCAGCATGACGTCGGCGGCCTGATACATGGCCGCCATCTCGGCCTGGTCGAAGCTCTGGTGCAGGTATTCGATCGCGGTCGAGCCGAGGCTGCTGTAGTCGCCGTTGGCCTGCGCGACCGTCAGCTCGACCTGCTCGCGCAGATCCTTGTAGGCGTCGACCCGCTCGCGGCTCGGTACCGCGACCTGGATGAGGCAGTACTCCGGCGGGGTGATCACCTCGTCCCGCAGGAGCTCCTGGTAGGCCTTGAGGCGGTGCCGGATGCCCTTGGTGTAGTCGAGCCGGTCGCAGCCGAGCATGAGCACCGTCGGGTCGCCGAGCGAGGCCCGGATCTCCTTGGCCCGGGCGCGCACCTCGGGGCGGTTGGCCAGTTCGGTGAAGTGGTCGGTGTCGATCGAGATCGGTACGCCGGCGGCGCGAACCGCGCGTCGCTGCCCGCCGTCCCCCGGCGTGAAGACCAGCTCGCCCTTGACGGAGAGCTTGGCCAGATCGCGGCAGGCCCGCCGGAAGTTGGCCGCATCGGAGGCCCTCTGGAACCCGAGGAAGTCGGCGCCGAGCAGGCCCTCGACGATGTCGCGCCGCCAGGGCAGCTGCGCGAACAGCTCCACCGGCGGGAAGGGGATGTGGTTGAACCAGCCGATCCGCACATCGGGGCGCATCGTGCGCAGCATCGCCGGCACGAGTTGCAGCTGGTAGTCGTGCACCCACACCGTCGCGCCCTGGGCGGCGACCTCGCAGATGGCCGCCGCGAACCGCTCATTGACCCGGACGTAGGCCTGCCACCAGCGGCGATGGAACGTCGCGGGGACGATCACGTCGTGGTAGATCGGCCACAGCGTGTCGTTGGACAGGCCCTCGTAGTAGTCGGCGACGTCCTCCTCGGTGAGTTGGACCGGGTGCAGGTACATCCCGGAATCCACGAACGGCTCCGGCGCCTGCCCGGTGTCGCCGGCCCAACCGATCCAGGCGCCCTCGCGGCCCCGCATGACCGAGTCCATCGCCGACACCAGGCCACCGGGGCTGCGCTGCCAGCTGACGGTGCCGTCCTTGTCCTCCTTGCGGTCGACGGGTAGCCGGTTCGCTGCCACCACGAAGTCATAACTGCCCCGGTCCGTGCTCGGACCGGCGTCGGCCTGATGGTCCGCGGGCCGACCTGCGGAATCGGACCCACCCCCAGTGCGCTCGCTCACGTGTCCTGTCTCCTCACCTGGCTTCGGCGTTCACCCACTCTATGGCCGCGCAGGTGGGGACTCACCAGTGGTGGGCCGCCGCTTCGGCGTCCGCTGTTGGTGCGGTGCCGGGAGCGCCCCACGCGCGCCGAACGTCGGAGCTGCGAAGCCAACTCGCGCACGGCCCGCCACCCGGGCGGGTCCCAGGCAGGCGACGTACGCTGGTTCGAGGCGTCGCCGGGATGCTGCCGGGCGCGCCGTCGGCCGCTCGGGGTGCGCGGCCATGACCAGGAGGATTGTCGATGAGCTCGACCGTGGGGGCGGGGCATTCGTCCGGCGCGCCGGGGGCCGGAGCGGGCGATGCGCGGGGCATCCGCGCGAGCGGCGCGGCGAGGATCGGCGGCTACCGCCTGTGCTCCGAGCTCGGCCGCGGCGGCATGGGCATCGTGCATCTCGCGCTGGACGATCATGGCCGGGCCGTCGCGTTGAAACTGCTCCGCGATCACGTCCTCGACGACCCCGGCGCTCGCGCCCGGCTGGCCCGTGAGGTCGACCACCTGTCCCGGATCCGGCATCCGGGGGTGGCCGGAATCGTGGCCGCGGACGTGACGGGGCCCAGACCGTACGTCGTGATGCGCTACGTCCCCGGTCCGTCCCTGGACCGCTACGTCGACCAGCACGGACCCCTGCCACCCGAGGCCCTGTGGTCCCTGGCCAAGGACCTCTCCGAGGCACTGTCGGCCGTCCACGCGATGGGCGTCGTCCACCGCGACCTCAAACCCGCCAACGTGCTGCTGCATGACGGACGGCCGGTGTTGATCGACTTCGGCATCGCGCACGGGGCCGATGATGCGCGGATCACCTCGACCGGACTGGTGATGGGCACCCCGGGATTCCTGGCGCCGGAGATCCTCGATGGCGCCGGCGTGACGGAGGCCACCGACTGGTGGGCCTGGGCGGCGACCTTGGCGTTCGCCGCGAGCGGGCGGGTGCCCTTCGGGGACGGGCCGATCGAGGCGGTCCTGACCCGGATCCGCGCCGGCCAGGCCGATCTGACCGGGGTGGACCCGCGGCTGGCTCCGTTGTTGCGCGCGGCCCTGGACCCCCGGCCGGCCGGTCGACCGACGCAGCGACAGATCCTGGCGGAGCTGGAGCGATACGCCGCCGGCGGGATCCCCACGGAGTCCATCCCCACGGTCCCCACCACCGAGGTCATCCCGGCCGTGCCGCGCACGTCGGCGGTGCCCGTGGTGCCCGACCCGCCGCCGCGCCCCAGCGTGGCGCCGTCGTTTGGGTCCGGACCGAGTTCCGAGAGTCCGCCGTCCTGGGGGCCGAGTTCCTCGCCGGTCGGAGACGGGCACAGCGCGTCGCCTGGGTGGCCGGCCCCGGCTGCGGCGTACGCCTCGTTCCGCGACCCGGGGCACGGCGGACCGGCCGCGTACGACGCCATGCCCCCCGGCAGTCCCGCGTCGGCACCCGCCGGGCGCCAGCCTGTCACGGCACCGCCGGTGGCCGGTCCGACGCCCCCGACGTCGCCGCCGCCACGCCCTCGGGGGCGTCGGACCGGGGTCATCCTCGCGCTCGGGGCGCTGCTCGCTGCGTTGACGCTGGTCGCGCCGGTGGCGGCCCTGTGCGCGGGCGTCGCCTGGTCCTGGATCGCGCGAACGGTTGAGCGGGCGGCGGTGGGGCTGCAGCTGCGCCGAGGCGAGTTCGGGCCGCGCCGCGGCGACGTGGCGGGGGCGGTGTTGCGGACGCCCGCCTACGCCCTCGGCGCCGCGCTGGGCAGCATCTTCGGCGCGATCCTGCCGGCGCTTGCTGGGGCAAGCGCCGTCGCCGGCGCGATCGCGCTGCAGGGTCCGGGCGGAGTTCCCGGCGCGGCCAGCGATCCGTCGTCGGCGGCGCCGCTGCTGGCCGGTGCGGCGGCGGCGATGATCGTGGGCTGGTGGGGGCCCGGGGGGTCCACGGTGCGGCGCGGCACGCGCGTCGTGGTCCGCTCGCTGACCCCCGGCCGGGCCGGGGCGACCATCCTGGCGGGCGTCGTGATCCTGGCGGCAGCGGCCATTGCGCTGGTGTCCCAGTCCAGCGGCTTCGAACCGTCCTGGATCCCGCTGACCGAGGATCCGTTCGGCTGGGTACGGGGGCTGGCGTCGCAGGGGCCGCCGTCGCTGCGGGGCCGGTGACCTGCGCCTCGCGTGAACCGCGCCTCGCACCGGCGACCGGCGACCGGCGCCTCGCGGAGATGCGGCGAGTGGCGTCTTCGGCGGGGCGTGTCTCGGGATGCGGACCGCTCAGGCCCCCGGCGCTCGTGAGATCCTTTTCACATTCGTGACCGTTCGAGTGGTCGACACGCGGCCCTTCCCGGTTCATGGCCTGCGCAGATGCGTTTTACGGCACGCCGATGCATGCCGTTTCGTGACATCTCCGTTGCGCAACCGTGACTTTTGGGTGACCTCGCCGCTACTCTTGCCAAGGTCGCGCTCCGGTGCGCCGCCGTATCCCTGCCACGCAACGATGCCCAGGTCGGGTTCGTCGATTGCGATCGATATGCGGCGGACGTGCCAACCGCGACCGATCCGCACAGACCGCAATGTGTCCGCGCGCCAAACCTCGTCGGCGGACACGACCGGCAGCAGCCGGAACAGACGAGGGTGGGGAAACCAACCGGCCCAGGGCCGGAATGCCGTGACCACACGGCTTGGGGTTAAGCCGGCAACCGCCGGCCGGGCACCTGACGCCCGAACCCGACAGCTAACCCCGCAGGCGCCCGTCAGGAAGGACATCGGAAGGCATATGGCCAACACCCCCAAGCACGCTGCGGCGCGCCGCACCCTTCGTCGCTCCGTCGGCGTCGGCATCGCCACCCTCGCCACCGCGAGCGTCGGCGTCGTCCTCGCCCCCTCCGCCGCCCACGCCGACGTGTGGGACAGCGTCGCCGCCTGTGAGGCCGGCGGCAACTGGAACATCAACACCGGCAACGGCTTCTACGGCGGCCTGCAGTTCACCCAGTCCAGCTGGCTGGCTGCCGGCGGTGGCGCGTATGCGTCGCGCGCCGACCTGGCTAGCCGCGAGGCCCAGATCGCCGTGGCGCAGCGTCTGCTGGCGATGCAGGGCCCCGGCGCCTGGCCGGTCTGCTCGGCGCGGGCGGGCCTGACCCGCGCCAACGGTGGCGCCGGTGGCGCCGCTCCGGCCCCGGCTCGGGTCGCCGCCCCGGCCCAGCAGCCGCGCGCGGCTGCTCCGGCCCCCAAGGCTGCTCCCGCCGCCCCGGCTCGGGCTGCGCAGGCCGCCACCCCCGCCGCCGCCCCGGCCCCCGCTGCGGTCGTCAAGCCGGCCGCCGGTGCCCTGAAGCCGGCCGACACCAAGCTGGTCCAGTCCTGGACCGGGACAGGCACGGGTGTCTGGGACTCCAAGGCCTTGTCGGCGCTGTCGGTGAAGCTCGGCGCCCCCGCGTCCGGCCGTACGGACGTGCCGATGATCGCCGCGGCCGAGAAGCTTCTCGGCCTGCCCGCTTCCGGGCTGGACTATTTCACGCAGCCGATGCTCGACAAGCTGGCCACCTACGCCAAGGTCAAGCTCGTCGAGGCCAACACGAAGGCGCTGGTCGCCGCCGCCGAGGGTGGCACGGTGTCGCCGCAGACCCTGCAACTCGCGGTGTCGCAGGCGTCCTACCGCTGACCCATCCATCGGCTGAGCCGCTGATCGAGCGGCACGGCTGACTCGCACCGGCGCGGCCCGGGCCTCACAGGGGGGCTCGGGCTGCGCCGCGCCGCGTTCGGCCCCAGGCCGCGCGCGGTCGGATGGCCTCGCCTCGTGGGCCGCGTCGGGGGTAACGCGGTGCCCGGTTAGGATCATGGGGTCGTCGCCTGCGGCGGGGGCAGTGCGCCCGCACGGCGTACGGCGTTGCTGGAGTGGCGCAATTGGCAGCGCACCTGTCTTGTAAACAGGTGGTTGAGGGTTCGAGTCCCTTCTCCAGCTCTGGTCGGCCTGGCAGGGATGAGCGAGCGTAGCGAGCCCCCGCACGGCCGACCAATGCGTGGGCGACAAGAACCCGCAGGGGAGCCGCGCTGCGGGCTCGCCCATAGTGGAGACGCGCCGTAGGTCCCGGTCTGATAACCGAATCGGTGAACTCTTATTACCGGCGATCGACCGACGATAGGTCGGCATGAGGTTTCGAAACTGGCCAGTTGTCCTGAAGCTTTCTTCCGCCTTCCTGGCGATCATGGTCGCGCTGATGACCGCGAATGTGCTGATGGATCGGCGGTTCGACAGCGTGGAGACGCAGGTGCAGGAGGACCTCGGCCGGGAGGCCGTGCCCGGCCTGGACGCCATGACGAAGCTCAGCTATGAGGTCCCGCTGATGCGGGCGCACATTTATCGGTATTGCTTCTTCACCGATCCGGAGCGACGCACCAAGATCCGCACCGAATTGGACACCGCACACCACAACGGACAGGCCGCGATTGCGGCCTACCGGGATACCACCTCGACCTCTGAGGATCGCGCCAAGATCGACACGCTGGGCGCGATGCTCGACGAGTACTGGGCCTGGGTGCTCAAGACCCTCGACGTCGTTCAATCCGGGGGCACGAACGCCGAGGTGCAGTCCACCATGGCGCAATACACGGACCTGTTCAACCGGATCCAGAAGCTGATGACCGAGCTCACCGCGGACAACAAGGCGGTGGCCCTGAACGCCGTGCAGGCCACCGGGGACGGCTTGGCGACCAGCCGGTCCCTGCTGCGCTATGCGATTCTCGCCTCGGGCGCGATCTCCATCGCCTCGCTCCTCATCCTGCTGTTCTCGATCGCCCTGCCGTTGCGTCGCTCCGCCGGACTGTTGCGGCAGTTGGCGGTGGGTCGGATTCCGGACGACGTGCCCCCGACGACGCGGCGCGACGAGATCGGTATGGCCCAGCAGGCCGTCCACGACACCGCCGGCTACCTGCGCGAGATGTCCGATGCTGCCGCCGCGATCGCCAGGGGCGATCTGCGGGTGGACGTCAATCCCCGCGGCGCCGACGATGTCATGGGCACCGCTGTCCAGGAGATGACCAGCAACCTGCGGGCAAGCGTCCAGTCGATCATGGGCAATGCGGCCTTCCTGGTGCGAGCCTCGGAGCAGCTGTCCTCGACCAGCAGTCGATTGGATGACAGCGCCGGCGCGGCCCAGGACCAGGCGGAGCAGGCGGCCGGCGCGGTGGAGACCGTCAACGCCGGCATCCAGGCCGTCGCGACGGCGGCCCGCGAGATGGCCAGCACCGTGCAGGAGATCTCCCATCGGACTCAAGACATTTCTACCCGGGTGGCCGACGCCGCGAGTTCGGCGGAGCTGATGACCACCGCCGCCACCAATGCGGACGGGATCGTCGAGATGATCTCCAGGATCGCCTCGCAGACCACCTTGCTGGCCCTCAACGCCACGATCGAGGCGGCACGCGCCGGGGAGGCCGGTCGTGGCTTCAGCGTCGTCGCCGACGAGGTCAATAAGCTCTCGCAGAAGACCGGCGAGGCGACCACCGACATCGCCAGGATCCTGGGCGAGCTGCGCACCCACGCCAGCACGGTGCACGACGCGACCGTGCAGGTCTCCGAATCCACCGGTGCCGTGGCCAGCGCGGTCGAGGAGCAGAACGCGACCACCCAGGAGATCGGCCGCAACATGACCGCCGCCGCGGACGGCTCCGACGAAGTGGTCCGGCGGTCCTCTCAGTCGGCCCGCAGCGTCACCGAGACCAAGGGCGAGGTGGGTCAGGTCCGGCAGGCGGCGGCTGACCTCGCGAACGTAGCGTCCGAACTCCAGCAGACCGTGAGCGTCTTCACGCTGTAAACCTCAAGGCCCGCGACCGGTCACCGCAGGGACCTCCTTGACGGACTTTGCGAGCTCTTGAATCAACTCTGGCGAAAGTCCGATTGGACGAACGTCTTGAACGCCGATGAGAACAGTGCCGGGGGGGAAACCGGGTGGGAAGTGTAGGGCCCGGCTGGGGAACCGGGAGGGGGATGTAGGGCCCGGCTGGGGAGCCGGGAGGGGATGCAGGACCCGGCTGGGGAGCCGGGTGGGGGGAGGGTTCCGCTGTCACGGACGACAGCGGAATGACCCATCCGTCGCGATGCGGCGCAGGGGCGGGCGTGGGGACGCCTGCCCCTCGCTGCGTCGAGGACGATTCTCGCTCAGGCGGAATGTCCGCTCTGGGGTGGACGGCGCAAGGTGGCCAAGGAGATCGGCGGGGCGGTGTGGTTGCCGTTCCTGTGCGCGTTCGTCGTGGCCATCCTGACCGCGATGAGCTACCTGGAGCTGGTCACGAAGTACCCGCGAGCGGGCGGCGCCGCGGTCTACGCCCACCGAGCGTTCGGGGTGCACTTTGTGACGTTCCTCGTCGCGTTCACCGTGATGTGCTCCGGACTGACGTCGGCGTCCTCGGCGTCGAAGGCCTTCGCGAGCAACCTGGCCAAGGTCGGCGGCCTGGACTGGAAGCCGGCGTCGGCGGGGATCCTCGCGCTCTCACTGCTCTTCATCTGCCTCGTGGCGGCGATCAATCTGCGCGGCGTCTCCGAGAGCGTGAAGACCAACGTGGTCCTCACGGTCATCGAGCTGACCGGCCTCGTCATCATCATCACGGTCGGCATGACCGCGCTCGCGTCCGGCAAGGGCGACACCAGCCAGCTCACCCGCATCGACGTGCCCGCCGGGGAGAGCGTCTTCGGCGCGGTCACCGCCGCCACCGCGTTGGCGTTCTTCGCGATGGTCGGCTTCGAGGACTCCGTCAACATGGCGGAGGAGACCAAGGATCCGTCTCGGACCTTCCCGAAGATCATGCTCACCGGCATGGTCATCACGGGGGTGGTTTATCTGCTCGTGGCCGTCTCCGCGATCTCGCTGGTGTCCTCGCAGGAGTTGGGCGAGGGCGACACGCCGCTGCTGAAGGTGCTCCAGGCGGGGGCTCCATGGTTCCCGGTGGGGGTCTTCGCGGGGATCACGGTCTTCGCGGTGGCCAACACGGCGCTGCTGAACATGTTGATGGCGTCGCGGCTGCTCTATGGCATGGCTCAGGAGCGCGTGGTGCCGGCGGGGCTGGGACGGATCAGCCGACGCCGTACGCCGTGGGTCGCCATCATCTTCACGACGCTGCTCGCGATGGCTCTGATCTGGTTCGCCGACCTGCAGGCGCTCGGTGGCACGACCGCGTTCCTCCTGCTCGTCGTGTTCACCGTCGTCAACGTCTCGGTGCTCGTGCTGCGCAAGGACAAGGTCGAGCACGAGCACTTCCGGGCGCCGACGATCGTGCCGATCATCGGCGGTCTCAGCGCGGCGTTCCTGGCCAGCCCGTTCTCGGGTCGGGCGGCCCAGGACTTCGTCATCGGCGGCTGGCTGCTCGTGCTGGGCGTCGTGCTGTGGGGCCTGACGTCCTTGCTCAACAGGTACCTACGCCGGACCTCGGCGCTGGAACACCCCGAGCAGTACGGCGGGCACCAGGACGAACTGCGCAAGCAGCGTGAGGGCCGCCCCTACACCTGATCGGCGGCGGCCCGTCAGGGGGCCAGTCGCAGCTGGCCGGTCTGGGCGAGCCGGCCGTCGGCGGCCTCGAGCAGGGTCACCGTGGCGGGGGCGCCCCAGCCCGGGGAGACCAGCGCAACGCGGGTCGGCGAGATCGCGACCTGCTGGCCCGAGCCGTCCGGGGTCGGCACGGTGCCGGTGACGGTGAGTCTTCCGTCGCCGCCTACGGCGAACCCGCGCACGCCGTACGAGGGAGTCAGGGGATACGCGCCGCCGCCCGGGGCTTGTGCCGCGGGGGTCGTCCCGGGCCAGGTGCCGGGCACGATCGCGGTGCGCGCCGCGGGTAGATAGCTGAACAGTCGGGCGTCGCCGGCCACCGGGGTGAACGCGTTCGGCGCGTCGGTGACGTCGATCCGCCGCGGCCGAGCGACATCGGACAGGTCGAACGTCGCCACCTGCACGCCGGTGACCCTGCCCTGGTCCGTCGCCGACGAACCCACGCCCAGCAACCGGTGGTCGCCGATCGGATGCAGGTAGGCGGAGAAGCCGGGCACCTTCAGCTCGCCGCGCACGCTCGGCCGCGTCGGGTCGCTGAGGTCCAGCACGTAGAGCGGATCGGTCTGGCGGAACGTCATGACCACGCCCAGGTCGTCGAACCACCGCACGGACTTGATCTGCTCGCCCTTGCCGAGCCCGGTGACCTGGCCGATCTGGCTCAGCCGGCCGTCGCGCTCGGCCAGCACGGTGACCGCGGCGTCGGTGGGCGGCACGGGCACCGGCACGGGCCGGGCGGACTGAGGGACCTGCGGCCTGGGGGTGGCCGGGTCCGCTGCCCCGGTACGCAGCGTGCGCGTGGTCGCCAGGCGCAGTTGCCCCTCGCGCTCCGACATGGCCCAGCGGTTGAGCAGGACGCCGTCGACGCTGCCCGAGGCGACGTACCGCAGCTGCGACCCCGCGCTGAGGTCGAACCCGTGGACCCAGGTGCGCGGCGTCGCGTCGGGGGAATCCGGGCCGGTGACACCGGGGCCGCCGGGTCCGCCCGGTCCGACGAGGACGGACGGCATCGGGCCCCACCGACCGCCGCGCGTCGTGGCGACGTACAACCGGTCCGTGCTGGCGTAGACCATCTCGCCGCCGGCCGCGACGCCGGTGGCGTCGGTGACGACGCTGCCCGGTTGCCCCTGCTGCGCCTTCGCCGGCTCCAGGGAGCGTACGGCGATCAGCCCCGCACCCGACGGCTCGCCGGGGTGCGCGATCCGGGTGCACTCCAGGCCGTCGGGGCGGGTGACCGAGGCGGTCACCCAGCGGACGATCCCGCGGTGCTCGCGGGCGGCGATCGTCCGGCCGGGGGTGTCGATGCTGGTCACCAGCATGGGGGAGCGGGGATTGGCGACGTCGATGACGGTGGCGCGCGCCATCGTCCAGTCCCTGGCGGGCGGGACCGTCGGGCGGGGGACCGTGGCGCGGGGGTCCGTCGCGCGGGGGTCCACCAGGCCCGGTGCGTCGGAGCCCGACCCCAGCGGGGTCGTCGAGCTCGCCGGCGTCGGTGGGCGGATGCTGGCGAACACCACGACCCGGTCGCCGACCAGGAGCAGCTCGGTCGGTCCGCCGGCCATCGGTGCCACGCTGTCGCTCGTGGTATTCGGTGTCGTCGGCGAGCCCGGGGATGCCGAGTCGCCCGTGAGGGCGAGGGTGCTCACCAGCACGGGGGCCGGCCCGCTCACGTCGAGGATGCGCAGCCGGTCGCCCTCGACCGTGTAGAGCAGCCCGTTGCGCGCCTTCGCGCCGTCGGCCTCGTCGACCCCGGCCTCCTGCGTGTTGGTGCCGGTGCCGCTCGCGCCGACCGCGGCGCCCGATGCCCCCGCCGACGCCCCGTCCGCTGCACCAGCCGCCGGCCGGGGCAGCGCCGATCCGGCGGCCTGCTGCACGTCTCCCGAGCCGGCCCCGGCCGCGGTCCCTTCGAGGGTCGAGTACATGCCGCCGCGCTGGTCCTCCCGGCGGTCCGCCAACCAGGCGTCGACCTCGGCGCAGGTGCCGAACGTGTGCAGCGCGGGGGCCGCGGCGGCCTGCGACGTACCCCTCGGCGGGGCGAGGACCAGCGCACCGGCGCCCACCAGGGCGACGGCGGCGATCCCGGCGGCGACGCTGCTGCGGCGACGGTACGCGGATGAATGCATGGGGGCCACCTCTCTGACACGGACGGAGAGCCCGTCATCGGTCAAAGAGCCCCCGGGCCCCGGCCCGGGTTGCCGGACCCGCCTGTCGGAGGGGCTACGGTCGGGCCGGGCGCAGCCCCGCGATGAACTGCTCCAGCCGGCCCCCACGCGGGGAAAGCCGCAGGTGGGCGCGCACGCCCACGTGCCGGATCCACGGCGTGCCCTGCTGGCGCAGGCGCAAGGCCAGCTGGTGCGGGAAGATCACGGCCGGGGCGCCCAGTACGGCGACCGCGGGGTCGCGCGCATAGCGGGCGGCGGCAGGCTCCACGTCGAGGGTGGCCGCCAGCCGCCGATAGACGTCTTGAGCCTCCGGCGTGAACGTCGCGCCCATGAAGACGTGGATGGCCTCCGGGTATTCGACGAGTCGCACCTCGCCCCCCGCCTCGGCGATGCGGCGCGCCATGATCCGCGCGTCCGGCCAGAGGATGTCCGCGGTCCCGACGTACATGTCGACGGGTGGCAGGCCGGTGGGGTCGCCGTAGAGGGGGCTGACGTCCGGGTGGGACGGCTCGTCCGGGCCGGCCCACCACAGGCCCGCCAGGGCGCCGCCCGGCCGGGCCAGGATCACGTCGCGCGGCTCGATCTCGTCCACCTCGGGGTTGGTCGGCACCACCGAGGTGCAGGGCGCGAAGAGCACCAGCCGGGCCGGCAACGGCAGTCCATGATCGCGATAGCGCATCGCCTGGACCAGCGCCATGCCACCACCGGCGGAGTCGCCCACCAGCACGGTCCGCTGCGGCGGGTACCGCTCGATCAGCTCCCGATAGACCGCCTCGACGTAGGCATTGCCGCTGCGGTGATCGTGCTCCGGGGCCAGCGGGTAGATCGGGATGCTGACGGTGGCGCCGGTGTGGCGCAGCAGCTGCAGCACGATGTCCCAGTGCACGCCGAAGAGTTCGCTGACATATCCGCCCCCGTGCAGGTAGAGCACGTGCCACGGCGTACCCCCGCGGCGTGGCCGGGCCGTGAACACGGTCCGGCCCGCGATTTGCTCGGTGGTGATGTCGGCGACCCGGCGCAGCGCCACGGGCGGCTCGACCGGCTGCGGGTAGTCGCGGTCCAGGTGCGCCTCGGCGAAGGCCTGTGCGTCGGCCATCAGCTTGGGTTCGGTGGCCAGGACGCGCGTGACGAGGCGCATCGCCCGGCTCGGCCGACGCGGTGCCGCCGGGACAAGCCGGAAGGTACGCCGAGTGCGCTGGTCCCCCTCCATGTCACGACGATGCGCCGACCAGGGGCTTCGCCGTCAGGGACAAACGTCCCGGTAATCGCCTGTTGCGTCGTCGGCATCGGCCGGAGTGTCGACCCGGCGCCCGGCGCCCGGCAGCCCGGTGGCCACCGCGCACGACGTACCCTGTCGGTCATGGCCGAGGACAGCGCCGCCGTCCGCGTCGACGCCTGGCTGTGGGCCGTGCGCATCTACAAGAGTCGCTCGCTGGCGACGACCGCCTGCAAGGCCGGGCACGTCGCGGTGGACGGGGTGCGGGCGAAGCCGGCGACGCTCGTGCGACCCGGGATGCGGGTCGTCGTGCGGGGCCAGCCGCGGGATCGGATCCTGATCGTCCGGACCCCGCTCGCCAAGCGGGTCAGCGCCCCCCTGGCCGCCGAGGCCCTGATCGACGAGTCGCCGCCGCTGCCGCCGCGCGAGGAGCGGCCCGCCCCAGTGGCGCTGCGGCTGCGGGGCGCCGGCCGGCCGACGAAGCGGGAACGCCGGGACCTGGACCGCTTCCGGGGCCGCTGACCGTTGCCCCGACGCTCCGATCGGTGTGTCGTCGTGGCCCCAGCCCCACCGACGCTCCGACCGGAGCGCTGGGGGTAGCCAGGGCGGGAGCGCCGGTCGGCAGATGGCGCCGGTCAGCAGATCCGGGGGAGTTGTTCCCCGATCGGCAGGCCCAGCACGCGGGTGCCGCCCAGGCCGGTCCGGCACACCACCACGCCTGGATGCTCCGCCACGACGCGACCGACGCGGCACGCCCCCTCGCCGTACTCCTGAGCGCGCAGGATCGTCACGGCCTCCTGCGCCTGGTCGGCGGGCACGATCGCGAGCAGGTTCCCCTCGTTGGCGACCTGCAGCGGATCCAACCCGAGCAGGCCGCACGCGTCACGCACTCCCGCGGGGATCGGCAGGTCCCGCTCGACCAATTCGATGCCGACGCCCGCGGCCCGGGCGATCTCGTTGGTCGTCGCCGCAACGCCCCCACGGGTCGGGTCGCGCAGCACCCGTACGTCGATGCCGCCGGCCACCAGCGCCGCGACCAGCCCGTGCAGCGGCGCGGTGTCGCTGGCCACCTCGCTGCCGAACTCCAGGCCCTCGCGGCGGGACAGCACCGCGACCCCGTGCCGCCCGATCGGGCCGCTGAGCAGCACCGCATCGCCGGGGCGCGCCTGGTCCGGGTGGATCCGGAGGCCGTCGGGGACGACCCCGATCCCGGCCGTCGTCACATAGACCCCGTCGCCGCTGCCGTGGTCGACCACCTTGGTGTCGCCGGTCACCAGGCGCACCCCGGCCCGCACCGCCGCGGCTCCCATCGCCTCGGCGATCCGCCCCAGTTCGGCCATCGTCGTCCCCTCGGCGACCACGAACGCGGTCGACAGGAACAGCGGCCGGGCGCCCGCCATGGCCAGGTCGTTCACGGTCCCGTTGACCGCCAGGTCGCCGATGCAGCCGCCGGGGAAGA
>JAIUNK010000028.1 GCA_020161845.1 Actinomycetota bacterium | reverse complement strand
CTGGCCGCCGAGGCCCTGATCGACGAGTCGCCGCCGCTGCCGCCGCGCGAGGAGCGGCCCGCGCCAGTGGCGCTGCGGCTGCGGGGCGCCGGCCGGCCGACGAAGCGGGAACGCCGGGACTTGGATCGCTTCCGGGGCCGCTGACCGTTGCCCCGACGCTCCTATCGGTGTGTCGTCGTGGCCCCAGCCCCACCGACGCTCCGACCGGAGCGCTGGGGGGTGGCCAGGGCGGGAGCGCCGGTCAGCAGATAGCGCCGGTCAGCAGATCCGGGGGAGTTGCTCCCCGATCGGCAGGCCCAGCACGCGGGTGCCGCCCAGGCCGGTGCGGCAGACCACCACGCCGGGATGGTCGGCGACGACGCGGCCGACGCGGCACGCCCCCTCGCCGTACTCCTGAGCGCGCAGGATCGTCACGGCCTCCTGCGCCTGGTCGGCGGGCACGATCGCGAGCAGGATCCCCTCGTTGGCGACCTGCAGCGGATCCAACCCGAGCAGGCCGCACGCGTCGCGCACTCCCGCGGGGATCGGCAGGTCCCGCTCGACCAATTCGATGCCGACGCCCGCGGCCCGGGCGATCTCGTTGGTCGTCGCCGCAACGCCCCCGCGGGTCGGGTCGCGCAGCACCCGCACGTCGATGCCGCCGGCCACCAGCGCCGCCACGAGCCCGTGCAGCGGCGCGGTGTCGCTGGCCACCTCGCTGCCGAACTCCAGGCCCTCGCGGCGGGACAGCACCGCTACCCCGTGCCGCCCGATCGGGCCGCTGAGCAGCACCGCATCGCCGGGGCGCGCCTGGTCCGGGTGGATCCGGAGGCCGTCGGGGACAACCCCGATCCCGGCCGTCGTCACATAGACCCCGTCGCCGTTGCCGTGGTCGACCACCTTGGTGTCGCCGGTCACCAGGCGCACCCCGGCGCGCACCGCCGCGGCTCCCATCGCCTCGGCGATCCGCCCCAGCTCGGCCATCGTCGTCCCCTCGGCGACCACGAACGCGGTCGACAGGAACAGCGGCCGGGCGCCCGCCATGGCCAGGTCGTTCACGGTCCCGTTGACCGCCAGGTCGCCGATGCAGCCGCCGGGGAAGAACATCGGCTTGACCACGTAGGAGTCGGTCGAGAACGCCAGCCGGCCGGCCGGCACCTCGAGCACGGCCGAGTCGCCGAGGTCCGCCTGCGCGGCCGCGCCGAAGGCCGGCAGGAACAGGTTCGCGATCAGGTCGGCGGACAGTTGCCCGCCGCCCCCATGCCCCATCACGACGGTGGGGGTGTCCCGCAGCGGCGCCGGGCAGGTCCAGCCCTCGAAGTCCAGGTCGCTCATGTCGCTCATGTCGCTCATGTCGGGGCGACGTCGAGGCGGCGGTAGGCGTGGTACGCCGCGCAGGCGCCCTCGGTCGAGACCATCGTCGCGCCCAGGGGCATCCGCGGGGTGCACTCCCGCCCGAATGCCGCGCACTCGGTCGGTTTGATCAGGCCCTGGAGCACCTCGCCCGAGCGGCACAGCGGCGACTCGTCGGTGCGGATGCCCGTCACGTCGAAGCGCCGTTCCGCGTCGTACTCGGCGTACCGCTGCGAGAGCCGCCACCCGCTGCCCGGGATCGACCCGATCCCGCGCCAGGTGCGGTCGGTGACCTCGAAGACGTCCTCCAGGACCGCCTGAGCGGCGGGATTGCCGGCGGCGGGTACGGCGCGCGGGTAGGCGTTCTCGACCTCGTGCCGGCCCTCCTCGAGCTGGACGACGGTACGCCGGATGCCCTCCAGCAGGTCCAGCGGCTCGAACCCGGTGACCACGATCGGGACTCGATAGCGCTGCGCCAGCGGATGGTACTGGCTCAGCCCCATCACGCTGCACACGTGACCCGCCGCGAGGAAGGCCTGCACCCGACACGCCGGGGACTCCATGATCGCCGCGATCGCCGGGGGCACCAGCACGTGCGAGACGAGCAGGCTGAAGTTCGGGATGCCGAGGCGGCGTGCCTGCACCACGGTCATCGCGTTCGCGGGGGCGGTGGTCTCGAACCCGATCCCGAAGAAGACCACCTGCCGGTCCGGATTCTCTCCGGCGATGGTCAGGGCGTCCAAGGGGGAGTAGACGACCCGCACGTCGCCGCCCTGGCTCTTGATGGTGAACAGGTCGTCGCGGCTGCCCGGCACCCGGAGCATGTCCCCGAACGAGCAGAACGTCACCTCGGGCCGACGCGCGATGGCCAGCGCCCGGTCGATCGTCTCCAGCGGGGTGACGCAGACCGGGCAGCCGGGGCCGTGGATGAGTTCCAGCCCCGCAGGCAGGAGTTGGTCGATGCCGTGCCGGATGATCGAGTGGGTTTGGCCGCCGCAGACCTCCATGATCGCCCACGGCTGCGTCGTCGCCGCATGGATCCGGTCCAGCAGGGCGCGGGCCAGGTCCGGGTCGCCGAACTCGTCGAGGTACTTCACTGCGGCACCGCCGGCCGGGACTTGCCGTCGGGCTCGGCAGCGGCCTCGCGGCCGGCCTCGCCGAACGGCTCGCCGCTGGGCTCGCCGAACTCCTCCGCGAGCAGGCCCATCCGTTCGAACGTCGCCAGCGTCTCCAGCGCGGACGCCTCATCGAGGCGCTGGATCGCGAATCCCACGTGCACGATGACGTATTCGCCGACCTGCGTCTCCGGCAGATAGGCCAGACAGACCTTCTTTCGGGCGCCGCCGAAGTCGACGTCGGCCATGGTGGTGCCGCGCTCGGCGTAGATCGTCAGCACGCGGCCGGGTACGGCCAGACACATGGGTCTCTCCTCATTCTCGTCCGGCGTCGCCGGCCATCGGGCCGCCGGTGCTGCTTGCCAAGGTTGCCATGCCGACGGCCACCTGGCCGAGGGCCAGTCCGCCGTCGTTGGCGGGCACGACGCGGTGGGTCAGCACGGACAGGCCCCGATCGTGCAGCTCGCGCGAGGTCTGCGCGAGCAGCAACCGGTTGACGAACACGCCACCGGTCAGGCCCACGGTCCGTACGCCGTGGGAGCTGGCCGCCCCGGCCGCCAGCTCCGCCGCGGCCCGGGCCAGCGCTGCGTGGAAGGCGTCGGCGAGGCGGCCCGGCGGGATGCCCGCGCGGGTGTGCTCGGCCAGGTCCCGCACCAGCGGCACCGGATCCAGGACCGTCAGCTCGCCGAGGGTGCGCACCGGCAGCCGCAGCCTCGGCGCATCGGTCGACGCGGTCCCTGCCAGCCGGCGCCAGGTGCGGGCGGCGGCCTCCAGCTCGATGGCCGCCTGCGCCTCGTAGGTCACGCGGTGACGCACCCCGAGCAGCGCGGCCACGACGTCGAACAGCCGCCCGACGCTGCTGGTCGGGACCGTCGCCAGCCCCGTGTCGTGGGCGCGCCGCAGGACGGCCAGCTCGGCCGGGCTCAGCTGCCCAACCAGCGGATGGTCGGCCACGTCCAGCCCGGCGTCGAGCAGCGCCAGCACCGCCGTACGGATCGGATGTCGCACCCCCTCGTCGCCGCCCGGCAGACGCACGTCGCCGAGCCGGCCCAGGCGCTGCGCGGTGCTCCCGCCCTCGCCGAGCAGCAGCAGCTCGCCGCCCCAGACGCCCCCGTCGCAGCCGTATCCCGTCCCGTCGAAGACCAGCCCGAGGAGCGGCTCGGCGAGCCGGCCGTGCTCGGCGGCCAGGGCCGCCAGGTGCGCGTGGTGGTGCTGGACCTCCAGGACGGGTACGCCGAGCTCGGCGGCGTACCGGCGCGCCCAGGCCAGCGAGGCATAGCCGGGGTGGCGGTCCGCCACCAGCAGCGCCGGTGCCATTCGGTGAAAGCGCAGCAGCTGGTCGGTGACCTGCTGGTGGGCCTCCTGCGCGGCCAGGCTCGCCAGGTCGCCGACGTGCCCCGACACGAAGGCCAGCCCGTCCCGGGCCAACGCGACGGTGTTCTTCAGCTCCGCCCCGGCGGCCAGGACGGTGTTGGCCCCGACGCCGCTTGCTGGAGCAAGCATCACGGGTAGCGGGGCGTACCCGCGGGAACGCCGCACCGGGACCCCGCGGTCTGCCCCGCCGTCAGCCCCGCCGGGAGCGCAGCTGGCGTGCCGACCGGCGGCGCCGCTGGAGTTCGGGTCGGGCCAGGCGATCACGCTGTCCTCGACAGGCACCACGATCGGGCGGTCATGGCCGAGGATGCCGTCGGCGATCCCGGCCAGGCGCTCCAGCGCATCCTCGTCGCGATGGCACAGCGGCTCCCCGGCGGCATTGCCCGAGGTCAGAACCAGCACCGACGGGCGCCCAGTCGCGGCGGCGAGGTCGGCCAGCAGCAGGTGGTGCACTGGGGCATACGCCAGCAGCACGCCGTGTTCCCCCAGGCCCGGGGCGATCTGCTCGGCCACCGGGGCGTCGGGACGCGCGGGCAGCAGCACGATCGGGCGCTGCGGCGAGTCCAGCACGGCGGCCGCCCCGGGGGGCAGGTCGACGACCCGCCCGGCCGCGACCAGGTCGGCGACCAGCACGGCCAACGGTCGGTCCGGCCGGTGCTTGCGCTCGCGCAGCCGGGTCACCGCAGCGGCGTTGCTCGCGTCGCACGCCAGGTGGTAACCGCCGATGCCCTTCACGGCCACGATGCCCCCGCCGGCCAGGGTGGCCACGGCCATCTGCAGGGCCCGCTCGCCGTCGACCGCGCGGGACGCCGGTTCAGGCGGGCGCGCCGGCCCGCCCGGCTCGGCGTACCACAGCCTCGGCCCGCAGTCGTGACACCCGATCGGCTGGGCGTGATAGCGGCGGTCCAGCGGGTCCGCGTACTCGGCCACACACGCCGCGCACATCGCGAACCCGGCCAGGGTCGTGTTCGGCCGGTCGTACGGCAGATCCACCGTGATGCTCAGCCGCGGCCCGCAGTTCGTGCAGGTGATGAACGGGTGGCGGTAGCGGCGGTCCGCGGGATCGCGCAGCTCGGCGAGGCAGTCCGCGCAGACGGCCGTGTCCGGCGGCACCAGGGTGCGTTCCCCGGCGCCGTCCGCCGACGCGATGATGGCGAATCCGGTCGCGCCGCAGGGCGGTACGTCGTGCGCTGCGACCGCGTCGATGCGGGCCAACGGCGGCGCCTCGGCTCGCAACCGCCGCTCGAACGCCGCCACCGCCGCCGCCGGGCCCTCGACCTCGATCCGGACGCCCGCGGTGTCGTTGCGGCAGGTCCCGGCCAGGTCCAACGCGCCGGCCAGCCGGGCCACGTGCGGCCGGAAGCCGACCCCCTGCACGACGCCGCGGACCGCCAGCACCCGGCGCACGGCCGGGGTGCTCACCGCCGTTCCCACAAGACCACCCGGCCGGTGCCGCCGTCACCGCGGGCAAGTGCCCGGTCCACCGCCATGTCGTGTCGAAGCACGCCAAGATATTGCCGCGGGTGCGCTCGTCTGGCGCCCCGAACGCTCGACAACACCGATGCGAGGAGGTGGGCGGTGCACGAGCTGTCGCTGTGCGGCGCGATCGCGGACGTCGTGGAGCGGGCCCGAGCCGGGCGACCGGTGACGACGGTGCACCTGCGGATCGGCCGGCTTCGCCAGGTCGTTCCGGACACCCTCACGTACTGTTGGGGCCTCGTCACCGCGGGCGGACCGCTCGGCGGTTCGCGCCTCGACATCGACGAGGTGCCGGTCGTGCTGGCCTGCCGGCCGTGCGGTGCGAGCACCGAGGTCGCGGACGTCCTCGTGCTGGCCTGCGGGGTCTGTGATTCCGCGGACGTCGAGGTGACCGAGGGTGAGGATTTCCTGGTCACCTCGATCGACCTCGGGGTGGCCCCGGGGTTGAGCGAGGGCGGGGCGCCCGGCGAGTCGGCGAGCAAGGCAACCAGCGAGCGGGAGAACTGATGGGCCGATTCCACCGGCACGACGACGGAACCGAGCACGACCACGCGCACGGCGCCGACGCGCACGCTCACCCGCAGGGCTCTCACCCCCAGGACCACCAGCACGGCGACCACTCGGGCTATGCGACCGGCGGCGAACGGATCGTGGTGCTGGAGCGCATCTTCGCCGAGAACGATCGCGCCGCCGCCGCGAACCGTGCCGCCTTCGACGCCGCCGGGGTGCGTTGCGTCAACCTGATGTCGGCGCCCGGGGCGGGCAAGACCGCCCTCCTGGCCCACACCTTGGCGCACCTGCGCGACCAGGGCGTGCGCGCCGGCGTGGTCGAGGGGGACATCGAGACCTCCCTGGACGCCGACCGGCTTGCCGGTCTGGGCGCCCAGGTCGCCCTGCTCAACACCGGCTCCGGGTTCGGTGGCGAGTGTCACCTGGACGCCCCCATGGTGGCCCGCGCACTGACCGCGCTGGACCTCGCCGCACTCGACGTACTGCTCATCGAGAACGTCGGAAACCTCGTCTGCCCGGCCGAATTCGACGTCGGCGCGCACGCCCGGGTGATGATCGCCGCGGTGACCGAGGGCGAGGAGAAGCCGCTGAAGTACCCGGTGATGTTCCGCGCCTGCGATGTGGTGCTGGTCAACAAGATCGACCTGCTGCCGCACCTCGACGTCGACCTCGAGCTGTTCCGGGCCAACCTCGCTGCGGTCAACCCGAGCGCGACGGTGTTCGAGGTGTCGGCCCGCACCGGCGAGGGGTTGGCCGCCTGGCACGACTGGCTGGCCCGCCTCTGACCGGGCGTAGGACGGTGCGCGTCGGCTCGCCGGCTCGGACCAGCACGCCCGGTCGGCCGTGGTGATCGGGTCGGGGGTTCATCGGCTGCGAGGCATCACTCGTTTAAGACGTCGTCGAGACGCTGGCGTCGGCTGAGACTCCACGCCGTACGTCGTGTGGGCCGGGGAGGAGGGGTTTTCTCACTGCCGCCCCAGTCGCGTGACTGGCGCCCTCGTTGAAGGAGGGCGGCAGTGCGGCGAAGAGGGCGGCAGTGCGGTGAACCCTGCCCGCTGGACGGCCGCGCCGATCAGCGTCAGGTTCGCGGCGAGGACCCACGTCCGATTCAGGGTGAAGTTCACGGACCCGCTGACGACCCGTGCGGCCACCACCGATGCGGTGAGGTTCCCGGTCAGGGCCATGACGGCCGCCAGCAGCACCAGGTCCACGACGAAACCGGCGAGCCAGGCCAGCCCGTAGCCGAGGAACGGCAGGTAGATCCGCGCCGAATCGTGCAGCGGCCGAAAGTGCGAGGAGGCGTTGTCGTCGAGGTAGATCGTGGCGATCGGCACCTCGCGCACCGTCAACCGCTCGCGGGCGGCGCGCAGCAACCCCGCCGAGGGCGGCACCGAGGAATCCGCGCCGCGTGATCGGATGCCGAGTCCCTCCGGGCCGGGGGGCCGACGCCGCGGCGGGCACCGGGGACGGCGGGGCCTGGCTGGGGGCGCTCATCGCGGACCGCCGAAGCCGCCGCCCATGCCACCGGTCGCCTGGCCGGCGGTGACGGTCGTGGTCTTCGTTGCACCGGAGCCGTCGCCGCCGAGGGAGAAGGTGTCAGCCACCGCGTCGGCGGCGAGCCGGCCCCCGACGTACACGTCGTAGCTCTGGCCCTGCGCGATGTCCGCACCGGCCAGGACGATGTTCTGCACGCTCCGGGTGGCGGTGTAGCTCGCGACGACCCGGCCGTTGTCGACGAGCTGGACGGTCGTGCCCGGCTGGAGCGCGCCGGGCAGGCCGACCTGGACCCAGCCCTGCGTGGACGCGCTACCCGGTGCCTCCGCCATGCCCGCGCTGCCTGCGGCAAGCACCGTCCCGCCGGTGACCGTGATGCCGCCGTTGGAGTCCAGGGCGCCGTTGCCGTTCGTGGTCGGCCCGTTGACGACGGTCGTCCCGCCGCTGATGGCGATCGTGCCGTTGGAGTCCAGGCCGTCCCCGTCGGCCGTGACCACCGTCGTCCCGCCGCTGATGATGAGCTGTTCGCCGGTGTTCGCCATGCCGCCACCACCGCCGGGTCCGCCGCCGGGACCGCCCTGGCTGGCGCCGGCAGTCGTGGAGCCGGCCGAGGCGTTGACCCCGTCGTCGGAGGCGGTGACGGTGGTGCTGCCTCCGGCCAGCACGATGTTGGCGCCCTCGAGGCCCTCGGCGGAGCGGGTCACCCGCACCGTGCCGCCCTCGATGCTGAGGTCGCCCTCGGCGTGCATTCCGTCGTCGCCGGCGGCCACCGTCACGGTGCCGTCGGTGATGCGCAGGTAGCCGACAGTGTCGTCGGTCTCGTTGTCCGATTTCAGGCCCTCGCCACCGGCGGTGACGCGGAGCGTTCCGCCCTGCACGATCAGGTAGTCCTTGCCGCGGATCCCGTCATCCTTCGCGGTGATGTCGATGGTGCCGCCGAGGATCACCAGGCCGTCCTTGCCGGCGATGCCGTCGTTGCCGGTTCCGGTGACCGTGAGCGAGCCCGTGCCGCCGATGGTCAGGTCCGCCATCGAGAAGATGGCGGCGTTGGGCGCGTCGGGGTCGGTGGTCGTCGTGGAGGCGGCGGCCCCGCTGACCGTATTGGTCGTCCCGTCGGCGAGGACGATGACGGCCTCGTCGGCGGCCTTGACGTAGATCGCCGCCGAACTGGTGCTGCTGATCGAGGCGCCGGCCAGGACGAGACGCACCTTGCCCTGCGCCGAGCTGTCGACCACGACCTGCCCGTTGGTCAGCGTCCCGGAGAGCACGTAGGTGCCCTTCTGGGTGATGGTGACCGTTGAGCCGCTGACGGTGACGCCGGCGCCTGTGGCCGTGCTGCCCGCATCGGACAGGGTGACGGTCACGGCGCTCGCGGCGTCGTAGTCGACGTCGTCGGCCTGTGCATGGGATTCGACGTTGTCGCCCAGCAGGGCGGCGGCGGCACCGGTGCGGGCGGCGGCCTCCGTGGTGCTTCGGGTGGTGGAGGTGCTTGAGGCGCTCGAGCCGGTCGTGGTCAGGCCGGCGATGGCGTTACCGGAGCCGCAGGCGGCGACCGACAGGGCCAGGCCGAGGGCGGCGATGCCGTGACCGAGACGGGTGGGCTTCTTCATGGGAGTGGTTCCTTTGCGGTGGTGGTGCGGGTCATGGGGGGTGTGGGTGGAGCCGCGGCAGGGCGCAGCGCCGCCGGCCGGAGTGCGGCCGGGCGGGACGCGGCGGGTTCGCCTCAGGCCTCAGGCCTCAGGCCTCAGGCCGCCACCGGCGAGGCAGCCGGTGGCGACGCGGTGCCACTTCAGGGCCGGCACGTCGGGGCGAAGGCGCGCCAGGCCGGCGCCGTACTTGCTGACGCTGCGTGGGCGTAGCCCCTGCCGCCACAGCAGCCGATCCACGGGGGAGGGAGCCCGCACGCCCTTGGTCTCGACGATCGCGAGGTCCGGTCGCTCGACCCCGGCACCGTCGCGCAGGTCCACCCAGCTCAGGTCGGTGTCGATGGTGGCGCGGGTGGCGGGCCGAGGATCCGGCGAGGGCGAGCCGGCGAGGTGCAGGGTGGTCCGGCGGTAGCTGGTCTGCAGTGTCGCCGCGAGCGTGCCCACGTCCACCCCGAGCACGTCGGCCTCGGCGAGCAGCAGGGCGACGGCATCCCGGCCGGCCCCGCCGAGATGGGCCGGGTCACCGGTGTGCGGGACCCGGCGCTTGATCGTCGTGCCGCGTGGCCCGCGCGTCTTGACCTCCAACCAGGTGGTGCCGGTGTCGAGGTATTCGCGGGTGCGCACCTTGAACCGGCGCCGTCGGCCGCGTCCTGCGGTGGTGTAGGCATCGAGCTGCGGGGTGTCGAAGTAGGTGGACCGGTAGGCGAAGGTGCGCCGTCCGGCGATGTCCAGCACCGTCACCGGGCCGGTGATCTCCTCGGTCAGCGCGTCGAGTGCGGCGGTGTCGAGCAGGTACTTCCGATCGACCCGGGTCATCATCCCGGCCTGATCCACGAGGGCGTCCAGGGTGATGGGGTCGGCCGTGGTGGCAAAGGTTGCGAGCGTCATCGTGTCTCCGAGAGGCCGGCGGTACGCCGTAGCGCGCCGGCACCCGACGTACCGCTGCCGAGCGCGTCGGCGGCGCCCCGCCCCCGGCGTGGGTGACCGTGCCGGCGCACGGTGACCCACGTCGTGTCGTTGACCAGGTCGATCTTGCGGACGGCGACGTCGTCGACCGTTCCGCCGAACAGCCGCTCCAGGTGCGCGCGCAGGCCCACCTCGTCGGTGTGTGCGCGGTCCAGGACGAGATCGGTGCGCACGCTGCCGCGGGTGAGGGCGGGATGGTCGCCGACGAACAGGGCGGCCAGCACCAGCACCATCAGGCCGCCGACCCAGGGCGCCTCCAGCGCGGACAGGCCGCCGATCAGGCCGAGGGAGAGGGCGGCGAAGTAGTAGGCCACCTCGTGCTGGCCCAGTTCCTCGCTGCGCAATCGAATGATCGAGAGCACCCCGAACAGCCCGAGCCCCAGTCCGGCCGCGACGGTGCTGACCGAGAGGGCGGCGGCGACCGCGAAGACGGCGATGTTCACGACGAGGAACGAGACGACCATGTCGCGGCGGCCGTGCCGGGGCACGAACAGGGCGAAGACGAGCAGGGTGATCGCGACCAGGTCGGCGGCGAGGAAGACGGGGTTCATGGCGGGGCTCCTGGGGTTGGCTTGACCACTCCAGTACGCCCCGGCCGACTAGGTCCCCCGGCGGAGGTGGCTGTGACCTGCCTATGCCTGTCGCGGCCCCGGCCTGCGCACCCTAGGCAGGTTCGGCGGCCGCGGCGAGCCGCGTCATCTGGGCGCGCATGAGCAACACGACCTCGCCCGCCGGGTTGGTCACGGCCGTGTCGTAGAGCCGGGATCGACCCCCGCCGTCCCAGACGAGCCGGCAGGTGGCGCGCAATTCCTCGCCCAGCCGGGCCGGCCGCAGGAACTGCGCCGTGCAGGTCGAGGTCACCCACAGGCTGGCCGTTTCCGCCGTGTTCAGGGCGTACGCCGCGGTCGTGTCGGCCAGCATCAGCAGCAGCCCGCCGTGGCAGATCCCGTGCGAGTTGGCCTGGTCGGCCCGCACCACCATCGTCATCACCGCGATGTCATCGGTGATCTCGCCCGGCACGATGTCGTTCGCGATGACCGCCGGGTCGTCGGCGAGGATCTCCTGGGCCCGGGCGGCGCGGTATTGCGGCGAAGCAGTCACGCCAGCGACCCTGCCGCATCGAGGGGGCTCGTGTCATCCGAGCTCGCCATGGCCTGGCTGGAAACTCGCCGGACCTAGGTGGTGACCAGGGGCCGGCCGGCCTGTTGCCAGGCGACGGTTCCGCCGACCAGATGGTAGGCGTGCTGGAAACCAGCCGCGTGCATGGTCGCCAGGGCCTGGCCCGAGCGGTTGCCGCTGCGGCAGTACACGGCGTACGACGCGCTCTTGTCCAGCCTCGCCAGCCCGGCGGCGAAGTCACCGGCCAGATCGAGGTTGCGGGCCCCCTGGAGGTGCCCCGCCGCGAACTCCTCCGGAGTGCGCACGTCGAGGATGATCGTGCCCGGGCGGGTCATCGCCTCGGCAAAGGTGGCCACGTCCACCGCGGCACCGTTCGCTGGCTCGGCGGCGGCAGCAGCAGTTCCAGCGGTGCGGACGGTCGGCCCAGGCGGCGAGCTCGGGGTGGGCGAGCCACCCGACCCGGCACAGCCGGCCAGCGCGAGCGCGAGGGTCACCGACAGTGCGGCCGACGTTCTGCTCTGGTGCGAGACCGTCATGTCGGGTCCTTTCCTGCGTTCGGCGCTGCCAGGGCCAGTATCCCCGGTCGGTTCGTGACTTTGGGCCCCGGACAACCGCGCCACGGTGGGCTTCGGCGGTCGTCGGGTTAAGGTCGGTGCGTGCAGTGGACGCAGGTGGGAACGACAGCGGCGGGGGCCGCGGCCGCGGCGGTGCTGGTCGCGCTGGCCGGGTGCTCCGGCCAGCCGGGCGGGTCGCCGTCGACGACCTCAACTGTGGCCACCACGACGGCAGCCACCACGACGGCCACCACGACGACAACCGCCACCGCGCCGGCCAGCACGCCGGTCGGCACGACCTCGGCACGACCGTCGGTTGCCCCGGGCACGATCCCGGGCGCAGGGCTCTTCGAGGTGGGTGTCGATGTCCAGCCCGGCACCTACGTCTCGGAGAACCCGCCGGGTTCCAGCTGCTACGTGGCGCGCCTGGGCAAGCGCGATGCGCCCGACCCGCTGATCACCAACTACCTGGCCAAGGGCCGGATGACCGTCACGGTCCTGCCGACGGACGCGTTCGTGGAGACGCGGGACTGCGCCACCTGGACGAAGCGGTAGCCCCGGCACTGCTCAGGAGAGGTTGACGCTCAGCCTCAGTAGATGTGCACGGTCGTGTTGACCGCGGTGCGCTCGTGGAGCGTGCGGGCCGTCTCCCAGTCGCCGATCTGCACGCAGCCGTGGCTGCCGATATAGGTCTTCGGATTCAGGGCAAAGCCTGAAGAGTAGTGGATGTAGAGGCCGATCCGGCTGTCGAACTTGATCCCCCAGGGCATGTAGACCCGGTAGGGATAGGACCACCAGCTCTCTGGCGACTTCGTGTCGACCTTCCAGGTCCCGGTCGGCGTCTCGAAGCCGGGCCGACCGAAGCGCACCTCGGCGGTCATCACGTCCCGACCGCTGTCCAGATAGGTCAGGGTGCGGGCCGCCTTCGAGATGCAGATGATGGCCTTCTGCTGGCGGCAGATCGCGGGCAGGTCGGACGGCGCGGCGAGGGCGGCGGCCCCGCGGTGCGCTGCGGGCTCGCCGGTAGTCGCGCGGACGGCACCGGCGTGGTCATCGAGTCCGGGTGCGGCGGCGCGGGACCCGGTGGCGCCGCTGGCGGTGAGCGCCGCGGTCATGCCGGTGACGGCCAGCGCGCGGAGCGAGCGGCGGATGCGCATGGAGAACCCCCGTCGTACGTCGTGACACTCGACGGTAATACCCGCACAGCCGGCGCACAGGGAGCTGCTCGGGGCCCCGCCGGCCCCCAGGCGACCCCTCGGCGGAACCGGAGGTGTGAGACGAACGATCGGATACTTTGCCAAAAGTCTTATAGACAGTAAGCTAGGTATCAAGTCCCCCCTGTACCCGGAGGTTGGTCGTGAAGCCGTCCCGCGTCGTCACCAATGCCTACGTCGACCGCGCCAAGGTTCGTCCGATGGAAACGGCCCCGGCCGTTTTCCACGAGACCCTGCCCGGCTTCGCGCCGACCTCGCTGCGCCCGGCGCCGGAATGCGCCAAGGCCCTGGGAGTGCGGTCCGTGCACGTCAAGGACGAGTCCATGCGGGTCGGCATGCCCGCCTTCAAGATCCTGGGCGCGTCCTGGGCGACCTACCGCGTGATGATGGCGCACTTCGGTCGTACGCCGAGTGCGGCTCCGAGCCTAGCCGAGTTGCGTGAGCTGGTCCGAGCGTCGGGCCAGGATCTGACGCTGGTCGCGGCCACCGACGGCAACCACGGCCGGGCGGTCGCGCGGATGGCCAAGCTGCTCGGCCTGGAGTCCATCATCCTGGTGCCGCAGAGCATGGTGGAGTCGCGCAAGAAGGCCATCGCCCGCAACGGCGCTCAGGTGCGCGTCGTCCCCGGTGACTACGACCTGGCCATCCAGGAGTCGGCGGCGCTCGCGGACGAGACCCACATCGTCGTCTCGGACACCTCGTGGGAGGGCTACACCGAGGCACCCAAGTGGGTCATCGATGGTTACTCGACCATGCTCAACGAGGTCATCGCCCGGGTGGAGGCCGGCCACGCTCCCGAACCGAGCGTCGTGGTGGCCCAGATGGGCGTCGGCGCGTTCAGTGCCGCGGTGGCGGCGGCCTTCGCGCCGCGCCCGGCCCGCCTGCTCGTCGGCGTCGAGCCGGTCACCGCCGACTGCGTGACCGCCTCCGTCGAGGCGGGCGAGATGACGACCCTGCCCGACCTGCCGGGCACCGCGATGGCGGGATTGGACTGCGGGACACCGTCGCTGACCGCCTGGCCGGACAACCTGTATGGCTTCGACCACCTGGTCACGGTCACCGACGAGGACGCCGAGGAGGCCACCCGGCTGCTCTACCGCGACTACATCAACGCAGGGGAGAGTGGCGCGGCCGGCCTTGCCGCGTTGCTCGCGCACGGCCAGGAGCTCGGCCTGACGCCGCAGGACGACGTACTCGTCTTCCTGACCGAGGGCGTCACCGACCCCGTGAACTTCGCCCGGATCCTGGGTGAGGAGAACCCGCTCGACTGACCCGGGCGCCGTCCGGGCGCTGTGGGCAGCGGTCCGGGCGCGGTCAGTAGCCGCCCGCCGGCGGCTCCATCTCGGCCCGGACGCCGAGCAGTCGCACGGGTCGGTCGTCGGCCAGGGCCTGGTAGAGCGCGTACGCCGTGGCCGCGATGACCTCCGGATCCCAGGTCGGGGCGGGCAGCTTGCGGACCTTGGTGTGGGTGAAGAACGGCGCGAACCGCACCTTGAGGTGCACCCGCACGCAGGGCCGCCCCTCGCGGCGGATGTCCGCGACCACCGCCTCGGCGAGGACGGTCAGCGCCGCCGCCACCTCCTCGACGCCCACGAGATCGCGCTGGTAGGTCGTCTCGTGGCCGTGCGCCCGCGGCACCCAGGGCGTGTCGTCAACACGGCGGCGGCCCTCGCCGCGCCCCAGCCGGGCCAGGCGCGGGCCGTTGCCGGGTCCGAACTCGGCGACCAGCGCCCCCTCGTCGGCCTCGGCGAGGTCGCGGACCGTGTGGATGCCCAGCCCGGACAGACGCCCGCCGATCCGCGGCCCCACGCCCCACAACGCGGTGGTGGGCTGTTCCCCCAGCACGGCGTACCAGTTCGCGGCGGTGAGCCGGAACACCCCACCCGGCTTGCCATACCCCGTGGCCATCTTGGCCCGCACGAGCGTGTCGCCGATCCCGACCGAACAGCGCAAGCGGGCTGCGTCGTACACCGCCTCCTGCGCCCCCCGCGCCGCCGCCTCCGGGTCGGCGCAGCGCAGCCCCACGAACGCCTCGTCCCAGCCGAGCACCTCCACGACCGCGCCCGGGATCGCGCGCAGCGCCGCCATCACCTGCGCGGAGGCCGCCTCGTAGACGGGGAAGTCCACCGGTAGGAAGACGGCCTGCGGGCAACGCTTGACGGCCACCTTCAGCGGCAGGCCGGACCGTACGCCGAAGGCCCGGGCCTGGTACGACGCGGTGGAGACCACCGCCCGCTCGGTGGGATCGCCCCGGCCCCCGACGACGACCGGAAGCCCGACCAACTCCGGGCGGCGCAGCAGCTCGACGGCCACGAGGAACTGGTCCATGTCGACATGAAGCACCCAGCCCTGGTGCCCGTCCTGATGCCCAGGCACGTCCCCCGGTAAGTGCTCGGTCACCCGGTCATCATGGCCCCGCCCGGCCACCCGCGGGGGACGGCCCGCTTCCGCGACGCACCATTTGGGCTATGCGAGACCTACCTGTGGGGCCCGGGTTGCGGCTAGCTTGGGGCCGAGTTCTGCGAGTCCCGAGCACGAACCTGCGACGCCGCGCCCGGCAACGCATTGAGCGACAAGCCTGCCCGTACCGGCCATGGAGATGTGATGACGACAGAGCCCACGCGCCCCCCTCACGCGACCGAAGCGATGCCCGTCGCCGAAGCGCCGGCGATGGCCCAACACACCAAGGGTCCGGACCACAAGCCTGCCCATCCGTTGGCGCTCGGCCCGGTCGTCTCGCCCCCGCACACCGTGGACGGCTTCGTGCGCGAGTTCCTGCGGGAGCTGAATTACGGCGAGGGCGTGGCACTGTCGCGATCCACCACGAACGACCAATACATGGCGCTGGCCAAGACCGTGCGGCACTACCTGATGGCCGACTGGCTGGAGACCGCCCGCAAGCGGCGTGAACGACCCAGCAAGATGATCGGCTATCTGTCGGCGGAATACCTGCTCGGTCGTCAGCTGGGCAACTCCCTGCTTGCCACGGATCTCGGCGACATCGCCGCCAAGGCCATGGAGGTGTGCGGCATCGATCCGGCGAAGCTGCGGCAGCAGGAGATCGAGCCCGGGCTGGGCAACGGCGGCCTGGGCCGGCTCGCCGCCTGCTTCATCGACTCCCTCGCCACGATGGACGTCTCCTGCGTGGGCTATGGAATCCGCTACGAATACGGCATCTTCCGGCAGACCTTCGTCGACGGCTGCCAGCACGAGGTCCCGGACAGCTGGCTCTCCCTCGGCAGTCCGTGGGAGTTCCCGCTGCCGGACCGCGCGGTCCGGGTGGACTTCGGCGGGCGCACGGAACGGTACGTCGAGGGCGGGGTGGAGCGGGTCCGCTGGATCCCCGCCTGGAACGTCGAGGGCATCCCCTATCAGTTCATGGTGCCCGGCTATCGCAACGGGATCGTGAACACGCTACGGCTGTGGAGCGCCCGGGCCACGCACGAGTTCGACCTGCAGATCTTCAACTCCGGTGACTACGCCCAGGCCGTGCGGGCGCAGACCTTCGCGGAGAACATCACCAAGGTGCTCTACCCGGAGGACTCGACCCCGCAGGGCCGGGAACTGCGGCTGCAGCAGCAGTACTTCTTCGTGGCCTGCTCGCTCAAGGACTACGTCGAGCAGACCCTGAAGCCCGACTTCGATCTGCACGAGTTGCCGAACCAGATCATCTTCCAGCTCAACGACACCCACCCGGTGATCGCGATCCCCGAGCTGCAGCGGCTGCTCGTCGACGAGCGCGGGATGGACTGGGACGAGGCCTGGGCGATCACCAGCAAGTGTTTCGCCTACACCTGCCACACGTTGCTGCCCGAGGCGCTCGAGGTCTGGCCCGTCGAGCTGCTCGGTCGGCTCCTGCCGCGGCACCTGGAGATCATCTACCGCATCAACGAGGAGTTCCTGGAGCAGGTGCGGACGAAGTTCCCCGATGACCCGGCCCGGCTCGCCCGGATGTCGATCATCCAGGAGCACCCGCGCGCCGTCCGGATGGCCTATCTCGCCACCGCCACGGCCACCATGGTCAACGGTGTCGCGGAGCTGCACAGCCAGCTGCTGCGCGACAAGGTGCTGCCCGACTTCAGCGCGATGTGGCCCGAGAAGTTCACCAATGTCACCAACGGCATCACGCCGCGGCGCTTCATCAAGCTCGCGAACCCCTCGCTGTCCCAGGTCATCACCGATGCGATCGGGGTCGGTTGGGAGACCAACCTGGATCGCCTGCAGCAACTCGAGCCGTATGCCGAGGATGAGGAGTTCCGCGAGCAGTTCCGCGCGGCCAAGGAGCACAACAAGACCCGGCTGCGGGAGCTGCTGCGGGGTCGCGACGGCATCGAGCTGCCCGAGGGACACATGCTCGATGTGATGGTCAAGCGGCTGCACGAGTACAAGCGGCAGAGCCTGAAGCTGCTGCACATCCTCGCGCTCTACGAGAGCATCATCTCCGGCAAGGTCGCGCCGGACCAGATCACGCCGCGGACCTTCGTGTTCGGCGCCAAGGCCGCGCCGGGCTACTACCTGGCGAAGGAGACCATCGCGCTGATCAACGCCGTGGCCGCGACGATCAACGCCGACGAGCGGGTGGCGGGGCGGCTGGCCGTGGCGTTCCCGGCGAACTACAACGTCACGCTGGCCCAGACGCTGATCCCCGCCGCCGACCTGTCCGAGCAGATCTCGCTGGCCGGCAAGGAGGCGTCGGGCACCGGCAACATGAAGTTCACCCTCAATGGCGCCTTGACGATCGGCACGGACGACGGGGCCAATGTCGAGATCCGCAAGCTCGTCGGTGACGACCACTTCTTCCTGTTCGGGATGACCGAGCCGGAGGTGTCGGCGCTGCAGGCCAAGGGCTATCACCCGCGGTCCTACTACGAGACCAACCCGCAGCTGCGGGCGGCGATCGACCTCGTCGGCAGTGGCGCGTTCAGCAACGGCGACCGCGGCCGGTTCGGCTCGATCATCGGGAACTGGCTGCACGACGATCCGTTCATGGCGCTGGCCGACTTCGAGGCCTACATGGCGGCGCAGCAGCGGGTCGAGGCGGCGTACGCCGACACCGAGGGATGGACCCGCTCCGCGATCCTCAATGTCGCTCGGAGCGGCTTCTTCTCCTCCGACCGGTCGATGCACGACTACCTGGTGAAGATCTGGAAGATCTGGGCCGTGTGACTCCGTTGGACCGCTCACGACCTGCACTTTTAGCACCATGGTGCCAAAAGTGCAGGTCACGAACGGTCGCCCGGTGGACAAGCCCGGCCGCGATGCCCGACCGGATCTGACGTAACAAGGCCGGTCATCCACAGGAGCGGCGGTCGCCGATGGAGGGACCTCGCGACGGTGCGGCGCGCACCGTGCCGAGGCGCCGTACCGGCCGGTTCGCAACTGGCCGGTAACCGGGTCGACGCCACGAGAATTGGCCCCAGTCGACCCCCGCAGGCGGGGCCGCGCCCAGCCCAACCGCGGGAGGCAGACCCATGGCGTTCACGATGCCGCAGAACATCGAGTCCCGACCCGTCACCGTCATCGGTGGCGGCACACTCGGTCGCAAGATCGCGCTCATGATGGCCGACCGCGGGGGCGTGGTCCGGGTGGTCGACAAGATCCCGGAGGTGCGGGAGGCGGCCAAGGCCTACGTGGAGGAGAACCTGCCGGCGCTGGCGGCGACGATCGACGGCGGCGCCGTGGGTCGCATCGAGCTCTCCGACGACATGGCCGCCGCGGTCAAGGGCGCATGGCTCGTCGTCGAGTGCATTCCCGAGAAATTGGAGCTGAAGACGGCCATCTTCGGCGAACTCGACCAACTCGCCGACGACGACGCGATCCTGGCGTCGAACTCCTCCTCCTACGCCAGCGAAGAGATGATCGGTCTCGTCAAGCGCCCGGAGCGGGTCTGCAATGTGCACTTCTACCAGCCGCCGGAGATGCCCGCCGCCGACCTGATGAGCTGCGGCCACACCGACCCCGCGATCCTGCCGTTCCTGAAGGAAGAGCTGGCCAAGCACGGCGTCTACGGCTTCATCGCGGCCACCAAGTCGACGGGCTTCATCTTCAACCGCATCTGGGCCGCGATCAAGCGCGAATGCCTGGCCGTGGTCGCCGACGGCGTGAGCAATGCGGCCGACATCGACCAGATGTGGATGCTCAACTTCGGGATGACGTGGGGTCCCTTCGAACTCATGGACAAGGTCGGCCTCGATGTGGTCCGCGACATCGAACTGCACTATCTGCACGAGCGACCGGGCCTGCCGACCAACACGATCGAGCTGCTGGACGGCTATATCGCGCGCGGCGAATTGGGCCGCAAGACCGGCAAGGGCTTCTACGACTACCCGGCGCAGTAGCGGCGGGATTTACGCAATCTTGAACGGCTCTTGACGGGTTCCGGCTCGGACGTTCGTCCCGGCGGTCGATGGGCACATACCGGACGTCGCCGACCATCCGGGTCGGGGGACTGGGAGGTCGGCGGCGTCCGGCCCTGCGCGATAGGGTCAGCGCTGCGCGAGGACGTCCTGGATCTCGGCGGGTTCGGCGCGGCCGACCACGATGTCGCCGGAGCTTGTGCGGGCGTGCAGCCGGATGATCGGCTGTCCCTCGGCCGGGCCGCCGGCGTCCTCGAGTTCGTTGATGATCCGCCCGTCCGCGGTGTCGAGGTCGAGCCACGCCGACGTGCCGCTGGCGACCCCCACGACGATGTCGCCGTCGCTGGTCGAGAGCCGAACCGTGCCCTCGCCGGCAGACCCGATGCGCAGGTCGCCGTCGGAGGTCACGGCATCCACCTCACCCGCGCAGACGTCGAGCGTGATGTCGCCGTCCGCGGTGCGCAGGTGGCCCCCGGCGGCGATCGAGGCGACCCGGACGTCGCCGTCGCCGGTGCGCAGCCGCACGGGCCCGGACGTGGGGCCCAGCCGCACATCGCCGTCTCCTGTGTTCACCTGGGTTGACCCGGACACCGAGGCGACCTCGATCGCCCCGTCCCCCGTCGCGACCTCGAGGTCGCCGGCCACCGCGCCGATCCGCACGTCGCCGTCCGCGCTGCGGGCATGGCACGACCCGACGTCGCCGAGCACGATGTCGCCGTCGCCGGTCTTGGCCTGGACGTCGCCGAGCCGACCGGTCGACCGCAGGTCACCCTCGCGCGTCTGCACCTGCACCGCGGACCCGGTGGGCAGCGAGACGACCACACGGATGCTGCCGCCGGAGCCCCACCAGGACCGGCGATCGCCGTTCTGGCGGATGACCAGGCGGCCGCCGTGGCAGTCGACCTCCGTCGCCTCCGCGGCCTTGACGTCGTGGCCGCGACCGGACGCCGGTCGCACGTCGACCTCCGTGATGGGCTTGTCCCAGCCGATCAGGGCGATATCGCCGCTGATGACGTCGAGGTCGGCGGACACCCACTCCGGCGTGTCGTAGGTGGGCATGGTGGCTCTCCTTCGGTTGGTCGGATGGGTGCGGTGAGCATCGCTCAGCGAGCCCACCCCGTGAAGCGCTGCTGTCCGGGCCGGGCCCGGCCGGTCCACGGCCGTGGCGCCATGGCGTCAGATCCGCGACCGGGCGGGCTCGGTCGTTCCTGGAGCGCCTGCGCCACCACGGCGGTGAGCCAGGCGTTGAGGCTCATGCCGCGCTCGGCCGAAGCGGCCTCGGCCCGCACCTTGAGCCGGTCGGGCAGGCGCAGGCTGATCCGAGACAGCTCGGTCTCGGTCGCCGAGTCGGCGCCCGCTATGCCCGCCATGCCCGCCATGCCGGTCGTCCCAGTCGGGCCCGGGCTGGTCGGGCCCGCGCCGCCGGGCACGGGGCCTCGGTCGGGATCGTGCGGCTCACGCTGCCGCTCAAAGTCCTGGTCGGGCAGCTGGACGACGAATTGGGGTTCGCCGCCGCGCAGCCGCACCTCGACGGTGCCGGGGGCGATCTCGGTCGTGAGTTCGTCCGCGGCACGGCTCAGCGCGTCCAAGATGACCAGCCGGGTGGCCGGCGCCAGCGCCAGGACGAGCCGCCGGGCGAGCGCTTCGGCCGGTGCGCTGTCGGGTGCCGCGGCGGTGAGCAAGTGCTCGCGCAGCGCTGCGACGTACGGTGCCAGATCCATGACGCCATAATGACGTCAGATGGCGTCATGGCGCAAGTGCTGGGGCTGTGCTCGATTTGTCCGACAGAATGGACGCCGTGGTCCCTGCCGATCGCGCGCGGACACCCGATCCCGGGTCCTGGCAAGCCCCCCCGATCCGCGCGGAAGCCCTCGTCCTGACCTGGGCCGTGATGGTTTTCGGGCACGCTGTGGTCGCCGCGCTCGCGGTGTTCGCCCTCGCGGGCGGCGCCAGCGATCGAAGCGATGCTGCGATCGCCGCGTTCTGCGCCATCCTCACTCTCGGCGTCGCCGGCGCCCTGGTGGGCTGGCACGGACTGGCCGTGACGTTGAGCGTCCGGCGCGCCGAAGCGGCCGGTCGGACCCCGCGACCGCGCTCGCCCACCCCCCTGGTGGCCGCCGGTGGGTTGGCCCTGCTCGCCGGGGGAGTGGCGATCATCCTGGTGTCGCAGTGGAGCGCGGCCGGCGTTCTGCCCGCCGTCGGCGGTGAGCTGGCCTTCGTCCCGCTCGCCGTACGCACCCAGCGCTATCTCGACGACGCGCGCGCGGCGGCGTTGCCGTGGCGATGACGCCCGGGGTGGAACAGCTGGGGCAGGCTGGGGTCGTGGTGAATGGTGCGCACTGGTCGATCCCCGAACTGCCCGTCTCTGCGGGGGCGATCATCCTGGACGAGGCGGGCGGGCTGCTCATCCTCAAGCCCACCTATAAGAAGGGCTGGACCATTCCGGGCGGGATCATGGAGGCGGACGGGGAATCCCCCTGGGACGCCTGCCGTCGTGAGGTGCTGGAGGAGACCGGGCTGAGTGTCACGGCGGGCCGCCTGGTGTGCGTCGACACCCGTCCCGCGAAGCCGGGTCGCAAGCTGGGGCTGCGCTACCTCTTCCATTGCGGCACGCTGCCGGCCGTCCAGACGCGGGCCGTGCGGCTGCAGCGCAGCGAGGCCAGCGAATACCGATTCGCGCCACCTCACGAGGCGCTGGGTCTGCTCCGGGCGCCGGTGTCGCGGCGGGTTCGGCACGGCCTCGAGTCCACCGGATGTGTGTACCTGGAGGATGGCGCACGCGTCCCTGGCCTGGCCTGACCGGCTGGCGAGGCGACTTTAGGTAAAGTCAGCTTACAAAGAGTAAAGACTTCGTCAGAACTGAACGGTCGCCCTGGTGAATCGTTCAGGACAGCCGTCCGGTTTCCGATGGGATCAGTGTCAGGACGACATCGGATCGATGGGGATCCACCAGCAAGGGGGAGAGTGGCATGGGACGGTATCAGTTGGGGGCGGCTGACTGCCTACGCGGGGCATCCGGTCGGGTCTACACCATTCGGTGCAGCACGGCCCACTCGGGCATGCGGCAGTGGTTCGTGGGTTCCGCGGCATCGCGCAGTTGGGGTACGCCGTTCGTGAGCGAGCCGCAGGCGCGGGCCTGGGCCCGGGAGCACTGACCACCCGAGCGGACCACCCGCCGCGACCACGCACGCCGCCGGGTTCGCCCGGCAGCCACAGACGGGCCGGGGGGCATTCGCCACACTTCGCCAGGGGCGAGGACGTCGTAGGGGTGCGACGTTCGGAGGGGGCCATCGCGACAGCGATGGCCCCCTCCTTCGTGTCGGCAGCGCAGGCTCAGTCATCGCCCAGAACGTGCTGGGCTTGCAGGTTCGCCATCCCGCGAAGCATCCGCAAGCTGGTCTCGCTGGCGGATCCGCCGCGCAGTGCCACGGCCACCCGGTGCTCGCCAAGGTCGACGGCCGAACGGGGGTCGACGGTGCGATGGATGCCGTCGCGGGTCAACTCGGTGAGCACCGTGAGGGCGGCTTGAGAGCCGATGGCCTCGGCCGCCGAGATCCGCCGCGCGGTGAAATGCCCAGCGTTCGGCGCGAAAAGCGTGACCGCCGCCACCGTCCCGGAGCGGACGCGCAGCGGGATCGCCAGCACCGCGACGACCCGACTGGCCCTGGCGAGGGCGCACCATGGGTCCGCCTCGTGCGCGCCGGTCGATAGGTCGTCGATCCGCACCGCGGTGCCGGTCAGCAGGGACCGGGCGCCCGGGGAGAGCCGGTCGGTGCGCAGGCTGTCCAGCTGAGCCACCGGCACGTCGCTCGCGGCCGCCACCAGCGGGCGCTTCGCTCCGTGCAGCAACAGGGTGCCGCCACTCGCTGCGGTAGCGACCTGCAGGTCGCAAATGATCGCTCGGAAGAGGTCGGCGCCCTGCAGGCGGCCCCACCACGCGCACAGGCGGCGAGCCCGGGCTCGTGGATCCTCCGACGTCATGGTTGCTCTTTACCCGCGCGGGCTGTCCGCAAGCACCGTGAGCACCGCAAGCCCGGCCGGCGCGTCGGGTGGTCCGCTATCCGGGGTGCCCGCGCCTGCGGCAGATTCCCCGGCGCTACCGCAGCGTCGCCGGTGGCTGCTGCACCGTCGCTGGTGGCTGCTGCAGCGTCGCTGCGGCCTCCAGGATCGTCCACGCCTGCAGCTGCGGGCTGAGTTCGATGGCCGCGCCGGCTGGTAGCGCTACCCGCGCCGGAACGGCCGGATCCGGCGAGAAGACCCGGTGTGGCGCCGGCGGACGACGTACCTCGCTGCCCTCCCACACCGCCTCCGCGGTGCCGGCCACCAGCGCCGCGGCGGTCCGCCGGGCGGCCGCCGCGAGCGGGGCGTGCGCCGCCGCCAGGGCGAGGTAGCGCACCAGGATGCCCGTGAACAGGCCGCCGTCGCCGTCGCCGTAGGTCCGCAGCACGGGCGCCGGGGACTCCCCCCGCAGCTGGGCGTCCACCGCCGCGATCAGCCGCTGCGCGCGCGCCAGGCTGCCGTCATCGCCGAGGGCCAGCAGCGCTCCCAGGAGGGTGCCCTGGTTATAGGAGTAGATGGTCGGGTCGCAGCGGCCGTCGCAGTACGCCGTGTCCAGGGCGAGCCCGGTGGTCTCGTCCCAGAGCGTGGCGTAGATCCACTCGACGAGGCGACGGGCCCGCGCAAGCGCGCCGGACCGGGCGAAGGCGATCGCCGCGGGCGCGGTCGCCGGGACGTTCTTGCGGTCTCGGCTCGTGGTCCAGTAGAGGCCGCCACCAAGTTCAGCGCTCTCGGCGGCCTGCAGCCGAGCCGAGATCTGCCGTCGCAGCATGCGACCGGCCCAGGGCGCGGGCTCCCCGACGGCGGCCGCGAGGTCGTCGAGCCGGCCGGCGGCCAGGATCATCCAGGCCATGTCGTCGTAGAAGCGGTTGGTGAAGCGGGCGCCGTTGCGCAGCCATACGGAACGGATCAGCCTGCGGCCGAGCCGGCTGTAGCCACGCGCTCCGGCGAGGTCGCCCGCCCGCAGGTGCCGCCCGCCGGCATCCACCACCGCGTCCAAGTAGTGCGCCTGCCACCAGTAGTTCCAGGCCGGGTCCCGGCACGGCGGGGCCGGCTGGGTGCGGGCGGCCAGGTGCGTGCCGGGCAGGCCGGCCAGGCGATGCCCGAAGCCCTCGATCACGCTGTGCGCGGCCTGGGCCGCCCGGTCGGCGGCCGGATCGCGCGGGGGCCCGGCGGGGGGATGGTCGCGCGGGGGTCCGGCGGGGGGATGGTCGCGCGGGGGTCCGGCGGGGGGATGGTCGCGCGGTACGTCGGGGGAGGCAGCGGGCACGACCCCAGGGTGCCAAACGGGGTGTCTGCGGGTCGCACCGTCCGCATCGTCCGGCGCGTCGCGTCGGTCTCGGCCATTGCGGCGCTGTCGCTTGCCAGCGTGCGGGGACCACCGCGATGCCGCCGCATCGCGGGACCCTATCGGACGCCCGAAACCCGCTCAGGTTTGGTCCGTTCCGACCGTATGAGCACGCGTGAGTGAGGTGCGTCGAGACATCGCCGAGGCGGCCGTCCGAATGGCGGTCACCTTCGGCACGCGCTCGGCCATGCGCGACCTCGCCGAGGAACTGGCTCCGGGAGAGACCGTCGTCGAGCTGGCCGCCTGCACCTATGCCGGGGCCGCCGGGCTGATCGCGCTCACGTCGCAACGCGTGGTCGCGATCCGGGACGACTACAGCAAGCATCAGGTCCAATTCGTCGTCATCGGTGAAGTGGTCACCGTGGACTACGACCCGACCGTGCACGACGGTTTCGCGTTGTTCACCCCCAGCAGTCGTCTCGTGGTGCGCAAGATGCGCCGCGAGGACGGCGACCGGCTGGTGGACGCGCTGCTGACCCGAGCACCGCAGATCACCCTCCAGGTGACCCGACCCGCCGGTGCGCCGGTGGCGCAGCAGGGTCCGCAACTGGGCGGTCAGCTCGGCCGCCTCGGGCGGCACCGCAAACCGGAACCGGCTGCCGGCCAGGTTCACTCGCCGCGTCGCGCGGAGGGTGGGACTGCGGTCGGACCGGCGGTCTCCGCTCAGGCCGGCGCGGCGGCCGGTGCCGTCCAGGCGGCCGGCCAGATGTCACCTGCGCGACCGGGCTCGGTCCCCGCGGCGGCTCCCGTCGCGTCGTCGGCTGCGATGCCGGCCGCGACCATGCCGGCGCCCGCGATGCCGTCCGGGAATTCGCCCGCCGTGGGAGCGGCGTCGGCCTCGCACAGCGCCGCCGCCGGGGCGCGGCCGGCGACCGACAAGGAGATCCTGCTCGGCGTGCTCGCCGACCTGCACGCCCAGGGCGTGCTCTCCGCGGACGAGTTTGCCGCCAAGGTGCGTCAGATCGTCACCCAGCCCTGACCCGCTCGCGTCCAGAGCAGCAGCTGACCTGGGCCGCTGGCCCAGGCAGTGCCGCTCGGCGCCCCTCTTCATACCGTGGTAGGGGAGGCGACCGCTCGGCGCGGCCCTCTTCATACCGTGGTATGAGGGGCGGTGCGGTGAACGGTCGCGGGGGCGGGGGTCGCGGGAGGCGGGGGCGGGGGTCGCGGGGGCGGGGGGCCGTGGGAGGCGGCGGGTGCGGTGTTCCGGAGGCAGGAACGGCGCTGGCGCCCAGGTGGCGGCGCGGGTTGAAGTGGGGACACGGGCCGGGGACCTCCCAGCGCTCGATGGACCGCAAGGGGGTGCCGTGACTCCGTTCATGCTTCGGGTTGCCGAGATCGTCGGCAGCGACCTGGACCCCGACGAGCTGCCCGCGCCGGCCACCCGGCCGAGCATCGGGTACGCCGTGAACGAGGGCACCGACCGACAGATCGCCATCCGGTCCCTGACCGAGCAGCTCATCTGTGAGGCCAACTCCGTGCTGGACGCGGCCGACGACCACCTGTCCCTCGAAGACGAGGTGGGCGGCGCCGAGCTGGCCTTCACCATCCACTACCGGGGCCGGGGGGCCCGTGTCTCGACGCGGTACCTCGGCGGCGCAGCGTACGGCCAGATCGTCGGCGAGGGCGTGCCCTCCCACGAGCCGCGCGAGTTGGTGGGCCCGGAGGCGGTCCCCGACCTGATCGTGCTCCTGCTGCTCGAATCCGGCGTCGCCCGGCATCCGCACTCCGCCTGAACCTAGGCACCGCCCTGACCAGCCAAGGAGGTAACCCCTTGCAGTACGAACTGAAGACCCAGGTCATCGAGCCGCGACGCAAGACGTTCACGCACCTGATCGAGCGGTTCGGCGACCGGCCGGCATCGCGCTACGAAGAGGGCTCGATCGGCATTCAGGCCACCGAGAACTTCCACTACCGGCCGACGTGGGCGCCCGACAAGGAGCTCTACGACCCGGACTACAGCGAGTTCAAGCTGACCGACCCGTACTCCTTCACCGACCCGCGGCAGTTCTACTACACGCCGTACGTCACCACCCGCACCGGTCTGCACGAGGCGTTCGGCAAGACGCTGGACTACCTGCAGACCCGCGACCTGTTCGCCAAGCTGCCGCAGTCCTGGCGCAGCATCATGGCCGACACCTTCGTGCCGATGCGCCACTACGAGAGCGCCGGCCAGCTGATCTTCTCCGGCGCCTGCCGGTTCGGCTACGGCACGACGATCACGCAGTGCTGCGGCTACGCGGCGTTCGACCGGATCGGCATCGCCCAGCTCATCTCCCGGGTCGGGATCGCCCTCGGCGGCGGCGGCGCGGAGCTGCTCGACTCGGCCAAGTCGGCCTGGGTCGAGGACGCCCACCTGCAGGGCCTGCGCCGGTACGTCGAGGAGGCCATGGTCGAGCCCGACTGGGCCGACACGGTCATCGCCTACGACCTGAGCGACAACCTCATCTACGGCCTGCTCTACCGCGAGCTCGACGAGGCCGCCCTGCTCGGCGGCGCCGGCGCCTATTCGCTGGTCGCCCAGCACCTGTCGACCTGGTTCACCGACCAGCGCCGCTGGCTCGACGCGCTCTACCGGGCCTGGCTCGCCGACGAGCAGTACGGCGCCGCCAACAAGGCCGCGTTCGAGCGCATCGTCGCCGCCAAGCTCCCGCAGGCCCTCGCGGCCGTGACGGCGATGGCCGAGCACATCGACAGCTTCGAAGCGGTCGGCGCGGTCGAGGCGCTGGGCCGGGTGCACACCGCCCTGATCGAGCAGTTGGCCGGACTCGGCCTGGACATCAAGGAGAGCTGAGCAATGGCGGAGCGCGTCGCGCAGGCCCGGTTTGTGAGCGTGGACCTGCAGGAGACCGAGGACAACCGAGCCCTCATCGAGGCCATCGTGGCGGACAACCCCGACATCGTCGCCAACCACTTCCCCGGCGTCGTCAAGCTGCAGTCGGCCACCCAGCTCGTCGTCAAGCGCGCGTCGGTGGAGGAGCGGCTGGGCCGCGACTGGGAGACCCACGAGTTCCAGATGGCGATCGTGACGGTCGCCGGCAACTTCACCGAATGGGACGAGGACGAGATCGTCATCGCCTGGGAACACTGAGCCTTCGCAGACAGGACGACCACACATGACTACCACCCCCAAGAAGCCCAAGAAGCTCTCCATGAAGGCGCGCTACTCCGCGCTGACCCGTGATCTGGACTGGGAGCCGAGCTACGTCGAGTTCGAGAAGCTCTATCCGCACGTCACCTACGAGGGCATCAAGATCCACGACTGGTCCAAATGGGAGGACCCGTTCCGGCTGACCGTGGATGCCTATTACAAATACCAGGCCGAGAAGGACAAGCGCCTGTACTCCGTGCTCGACGGGTTCGCCCAGGGCCAGGGCCACCTGACCCTGTCCGAGGCGAAATACCTGAACGCGATGAAGATCTTCCTCGGCGGGGTGACCCCGCTGGAATACCAGGCGCATCGCCACTTCGCCTATCTGTCCCGGCACTTCGCCGGACCGGGCCCGCGGTTCGCGGCGCTGTGCCAGAGCATCGACGAGATGCGGCACTGCCAGACCGAGATCCACACGCTGAGCAACTACAACAAGTACTACAGCGGCTTCCACAACTTCACGACCCAGCACGACCGGGTCTGGTATCTGTCGGTGCCGAAGAGCTACTTCGACGATGCCCTGTCGGCCGGCCCGTTCGAGTTCCTCATCGCCATCGGCTTCTCGTTCGAGTTCCTGCTGACCAACCTGCTGTTCGTGCCGTTCATGTCGGCCGCCAGCTTCAACGGCGACCTGCCGACGATGACCTTCGGTTTCTCCGCACAGAGCGACGAATCCCGGCACATGACCCTGGGTCTGGAGGCCATCAAGTTCCTGCTGGAGCAGGACGAGGACAACGTGCCGATCGTGCAGGAATGGGTCGACAAGTGGTTCTGGCGCGGCTACCGCGTCGCGGCCATCGTCGCCCAGATGCTCGACTACATGTTGCCCCGGCCGGTGATGAGCTGGAAGGAGGCCTTCGAGCTGTACTTCGAGCGGCAGATGCTCGACGGGCTGTTCCCGGACCTGGCCTACTACGGCATCAAGCCGCCGCGGTTCGTGCAGCAGGCGATCGACGAGAAGGAGATCCTCTCCCACGCGGTCTACTGGGTGTTCTACAACTTCTCCTTCGCGGCCAACTTCACCACGACGATTCCCACCGAGGAACACCAGGCCTGGCTGAAGCAGGCCTACCCGGACACCTTCGAGAAGTACTACCAGCCCCGCTGGGATCGGGCTAAGGAGATCGCCGACGACGGCGGCCGGTTCTTCTTCGGCGGCCTGCCGCAGCTGTGCCAGGTCTGCCAGATCCCGATGACCTTCCCCGAGCCGGGCGATCCCACGACGATCTGCCAGCGCAACAGCGAATACAACGGGGAGAATTACAACTTCTGCTCCGACGGCTGCCAGTGGATCTTCGATCGCGAGCCGGAGAAATACATCCAGGCCTGGCTCCCGGTGCATCAGATATATCAGGGCAACTGTGGTGGACCGTCGGTGCCGGAGGTGCTCGCCTGGTATGGCATCGCCGAGGGCGACAACGGAGAATACGAGGGCAGCCTCGACCATGTGAACTGGACCAGGTGGCACGCCCAGCAGGCGGATATCACGGGCGCCCACCCCGACGCACAGGACGCAGCCGTCGACGCGGCCGCGGTGAAGGAGGCCTGAGATGGCGGTCAAGGCGCTTGGCAGCTACGACTTCCCCAGCCGCTCCCGACAGGAGCTGTACGGCGACGACATGCTCGTGCACGTCTGGTGGAAGGACAACCCGATGTTCTGCGCCGCGGCGACGTTCCGGGCGCCGACGGCCATGACGTGGGCGGACTTCAAAGCGCAGATGATCGACCCGTGGGCCGGCAGCGACCCGGCGTACGACCCCGCGTTCGCCTTCGCGTGGGGCTACGACGGCGGCGACTTCGCCCCCGACGAGGCAAAGACGCTGGCCGAGCTGGGCGTGGGCCACAAGCACACGATCTCGATGGCGGCCCCGCGGACCTGAAGGAGTGGCATATGCCGATGATGATCGTCGAGCCCGATGGTGAGAGGGTCCCGGTCAAGGCCGGGGAGACCATCCTCGATGCCATGTACAACTCGGGCTACGCCTATCGCATCGGCTGCCGCCGGGGCGGCTGCGCCGTCTGCAAGGTCGACCTCGTCAGCGGCGACGTCGACTACGCCAAACCCGTCTGCGACACGGTGCTCACGGACTCCGAACGTGCCGACGGCACGTGCCTGAGCTGCCGCGCCGTGCCCAGGGGCGACCTCACGATCCCCCTTCGCGATGAGCGGATCCGGCTGACCAACGCGATGCTCCGGCAGTTCCGGCTCGCGGCGTACGAGAAGGAGGAGCGGGCGCAGCGCGAGGCGACCGCCCCCGGGTCCGCAGCGGCCCCCATCACCTAAGGAGACCCGATGAGTGTTCTCAGACTTGGTTACGTCCACGCCCGCGTGACGGACATGGCCGACGCCGTGTCGCACTACCCTCCGTGCCAGCCTGGCGTGAGACCACTGGGTTCGAAAGTTGTGTACCGCAGTGGAGGGCTCTACCCGTGAGGACTCTCGATGACGATGACCCAGGCCGACCGCCCTGCCCCGCCTGCCCGACCCCAGCGGCGCTCGTTCACGGCCGAACAGAAGGCTGAATTTGTTCGCGGGTATGAGGCCTGCCCGGACGGGAAGAAGGGTGCTTATCTTCGCGAACACGGCTTGTATTCCAGCCATATCACGAAGTGGCGTGCCCAGCCGGGTAAGGACGCGGCACGAGCCCAACGCCAGCGTGCCGACCAGATCGCGGCTTTGAAAGACCGGGTGGCCGCCCTGGAGGATGATCTGGCGGCGTCGCAGCGGACCGTGGTGACGCTGGGAAAAGCATTCGAGCTCTTGGAGCAGATCTCCAAGAGCTCGGACAGCGTGATGAAGTCCGGGCGTTGTTGAACAGGTGCGTCGACGATCTGGCGGGGGATGTCTCCGCACGGGCGGCCTGTGACCTGGTGGGGCTATCGCGCGCGAGCAAGTACCGCGCCCAGCATCCCCCACGTAGGGCTTATGGGCCGATGCTGCCCCGCGCGGCGCATAACGCCCTGTCGAGGGTGGAACGGGACGGGATCATCGAGATCTTAACGGGTCCTGAGTTTGTGGATAAGGCCCCGACACAGGTGTATTACACGCTGCTCGAACGCGGTGAGTATCTGGCCTCGCCGCGGACCATGTACCGCGTCCTGGCCGCTGCTGGCCTGCTCACCGAGCGGCGGGACCAGGCCAGGCATCCCCCGCGGGCGGTGCCCCATCTGCACGCGACCGGGCCCTGCCAGGTTGCCTCCTGGGACATCACGGCCCTGCTAGGGCCTCGCCGCGGCCTCTACTATTACGGGTTCATGATGGTCGACATCTTCTCCCGTTTCATGCCGGCCGCACGGTCTTACCCCGGCCCCCGCGAGGAATACACCGACGAGTTCATCACCGCGTGTATCGAGGGTTTCGGCGGGGTCATCCCCAACGTCATCCACTCTGACAACGGCTCGGCGATGATCGCCGGCACCGTCGCGGACCTGTACGAGCGGCTCGGCGTGACCAGGTCCCTGTCCCGGCCCCGCGTCTCCAACGACAACCCCTACTCCGAGGCCTTGTTCAAGACCACCAAATACTGCCCGGCCTATCCGGGCTCGTTCGACAGCCTCACCGAATCACAAGAATTCCTCGACGACCTCCGAAACTACTACAACAACCATCATTACCACTCCGGGCTGAAGTTCTACACCCCGATCAGCGTGCATAACGGCACCTGGCCCCACATCCAAGCCCTTCGACAAGCCACCCTGGACGCCGCTTACCACGCCAATCCACACCGATTCACCCGACCACCCATCGCGCCAGGACCCCCGACCGAGGCCTGGATCAACCAGCCCCGCGCCACCATCACCACCACCGACCCCCAGCCGCCCTTGACACAGAAATCCTGAGCAGTGGTCTCGCAGCCGTTGACAATCACCGCTACGAGCGGACCCTCGGCATGCGCAATGTGGGTGCTAGCGACGGCAAGCAGTACTTGCGCGGCTGGGACGAGTGGGAGCACCACAGCCTGGTGCTGGAGGAGGGCGGCGTCGGCCTGGTCAAGCTGGGCTACAAGTGCGCCACCGCCGATAACGTCAACGACTACGAGAACCGCGCGCAGGCCTTCGGCGTCAACGTCGAGCGCATGAGCAAGGGCGAGAACGTCGAGACCGGCGACGGCATCCGCATCACCCTGCCCAGTGAGCACGTCATCGAGCTCTACTCGGAGATGACCGTGGTGGGCAACGACACCGGCTTCATCAACCCCGAGGTCTTCCCGCGCGACCTGGCCGGCGTCGGCGTGCCCGGCCTGGACCACGCCCTCATCACCGCCGAGGACCCGGCGCTGACCGAGCGCTTCTTCATCGAGTGCCTGGACTGGTTCCCGACCGAGCGCGTGCAGACCTCCCTCGACGATGACCACCAGATGATCGGCACCTGGCTGTCGGCCTCGATGAAGGTCCACGACCTGGCCATCATCGGCGGCCCGCAGGGCAAGCTGCACCACTTCGCGTTCCAGCTCGAGGACTGGAGCAAGGTGGGCCGCGCGGCGTCGCTGTTCTCCATGGACGACGTCTCCGTCGACATCGGCCCCACCCAGCACGGCATCACGCGGGGCACCACGATCTACTTCTTCGACCCCGCGGGCAACCGCAACGAGGTCTTCGCCGGCGGCTACCACGCCTACCGCGACCGCCCGGTCGTGCGCTGGACCGTGGACCAGCTCGGCAAGGGCATCTTCTACGTCGATCGGGAGCTCAACGAGCGGTTCACGACCGTTCTGACCTGATCGAGCAGCCGCGGGCGCCGTACGTCGAGTCCTCCCGCGACCCGGCGTACGGCGCCCGTCACCACGACCACCCGGCCGGCCCGCCCCGCGGGGCGACCCGACGCACGGCCCCGGCACCTGCACCCACGGAGGCGAACCGCACCGATGTCCGAGACCTACACCGTCACCGTCGAGCCGCTCGGCCGCGACGTCGAGTGCCGCTCCGACCAGACCATCCTCGACGCGTTGCTGCGCAACGGCGTGTGGGTGCCGCACAGCTGCACCCATGGCACGTGCGCCACCTGCAAGGTGGAGGTGGTGGACGGCGAGGTCGACCACGGGGAGTCGTCGGGGTTTGCGCTGATGGACTTCGAGCGCGACGAGGGCAAGACACTGGTCTGCTGCGCGTTTCCGCAGAGCGATGTGACCATCGAGGCCGACGTGGATGTGGACGAGGACATCGAGGTCCACCCGGTGCAGGACTACACCGGCACCGTCGTCGAGATGGCCGAGATCGCCACCGACACCCGGCGCGTGACGATCGAGCTGGATCGCGACCTGTCGTTCAACGCGGGCCAGTACATGCGGATCATGGTGCCGGGCGCGGCCGGCGAACCCCGGGTCGACCGGACGTATTCGATGGCCAACCCGCCCACCGAGCGGCGCCGCCTGGAGTTCCAGATCCGTCGTGTCGAGGGCGGCAAGGCCACCGACGGGTGGATCTTCAAGGACTTGGCGGTGGGGGACCAGGTGGCGCTGTCCGGTCCGTACGGCCGGTTCGTCCTCAAGGTCGGCGGCGACGCGCCCGCCGTGATGGTCGCCGGCGGCACCGGCCTCGCGCCGATCGCCGCGATGATCAAGCACGCGCTGCTCAACGACTCCTACGCGGGCCACATCACGCTCTATGCCGGCGGCCGCAGCAAGGAATGGCTGTACGACGTGGACTACTTCCGCTCGCTCGAGGCGGAGTACCCCGAGCAGTTCACCTATCGGCCCTGCCTGTCCGAGACGGCGGAAGAGGGGTACGCCGAGGGCCTGGTGACCGATGTGCTCGAGGCCGACCACGAGAGTCTGAAGGGGCACCAGGGTTATCTGTGCGGCCCCCCGGCCATGGTGGAGGCCGCGCTGAAGTCCCTGATGAGCCGCCGGCTGTTCCCCCGGGACATCTTCCGGGAGGACTTCTTCAACGAGGCCGACAAGGCCACCGGCGGAGTGAAGTCTCCGCTCATCAAGCGCTGAGGGGGACGCGTGCACCACGAGGGAGCGCCGACGACGGCGAACCACCCGACGTTGACGGCGGCGGGCGCCATGGCGGCCATCGACGCGGCGTGGCACAAGAGCCTCGAGCTGGGCGTGCCGGTCAACATTTCGGTGTGCGACGTGGGCGGCAACGAGCTGGCGTTCCTGCGCCCCGACGGCGCGCCGTTCATGTCCGGCGGGATCGCCCGCGACAAGGCGTATTCGGTGGTGGCCTTCAACGGCCTGCCCACCGGGGCGTGGCACAGGATTTTCAAGGACGACGAGCCGGTCTGGCACGGGATCGTGCACCGGGACCGGCTCGTCGTGTTCGGCGGCGGGGTGCCCGTCTATGTGGACGGCGCCCTGGTGGGCGCGGTGGGCTGCTCCGGCGGCTCGGCGGAGCAGGACACGCAGGTCGCCACCGCGGGTGCCGAGGCGGTCGGCACGACCTCGGCCTGACCACCGGCGTGGCGCTCGCGGCTTGACGTTTCTGAATACGTTCAGAAGAATGAGACTTATGACGACGACGCACCAGACGGTGACCTCCTCCGACCTGTCGCGCCACAGCGCCCAAGTGTTCAGCGCGGCCGACGTGGGCGCGGTCGAGATCACCCGACGCGACGGCGAAAGCCTGCTGCTGCTGCGCAAGAGCGAGATGGATATGCAACAGCGAGCCCTCCATCTCGCCGCCGATCTCATCGCTGCCTCGCTCGATCCGGCTGACACCCCGTTCGTCGACCGCCTGGCCGATCGGCTGCCGTGGATGGCTTTTCTGGCGCCCGATGAACGGGCGCAGGCCGCCGCCGACATTGTGGCCGTGGCACGCGCGTGTTTCGCCTCCGGGGGAGGCTTCGCTCGGCTGCTGCAGGAGGTGCGCGACTGGCAGCGAACGGCGCTTGCGAAGGCGGCGGGCTTTACCGCGCAGGACGCCCTGGACTGGCTCGATGAGCCCGCCCCGGCGGCGAACCCGCATCTGTCCTGATGCCGGCGAAGAAGGGCATGTTCGCGGTGTCAGTCGCAGGCCACGGCGATCGCAAGAGCCGCGCACACCTCGTGCATGCGCGCCGGGCTCAGCTGACCCATTCGGCGCGTGAGCTGGTTCGTGGCTACGTCGGTGACGGCATCAAGCTGGACTACGGAGGGCTTGGTGACGGGGTCGCTGTCTGGCTCCAGGATGACCTCGGAGGGCAAGCCGCGGAGGCGGGTGCTGCAAAAGTCGACCATCGTGAGTCGTCGCCCACGGATCGCTGGGACTCGACTCAAGATCACTGCGGGACGGGGGTCTACCTCGGCGATGTCGGACCACCACAGCTCGCCATGGGCCGGCTGGACTCAGGTCCATGCCGTCAGTACTCGTCGGCGGGCGTGCGGCTGGCAACGGCGGCGTCGAGGAAGGCGTTCAGATCGCCCCACTCATCGACCGCATCGTTGCCGTCGGCGTAAGCCTTGGCGTAGGCCGCGTCGATCTTCGCCCGGCGGTGTTCCCGGAGCAACAGTCTCAGAGCGGCCTCGACCAGGGTGGAGTCCGTGTCGCCGGGGTTGATCTCGCGAGCTTTCGCCAGGAGGTCGCCATCGACCGTCGTACTGAGCCGCACGTGCGCCATGCCACAACCATGCCAACGCAGGCGACAGGAGCGCTGGACGAGCGGTGACCGTGTCCGCTGGCCACCTGATCGCGTCATGCTGAGTCAGGCTGAATCGCGCAGGACCAGTTCCACGGGGAGGACAATCCTGTCGCCGGTTTCGCCGTGGGCCGACAGCGGTGTGTCGGTCTCGTCCTGCGCGTCCAGATCATCCGGCGCTACCCGCGACAACAGCAGGCGAACCATGGCGCGGCCTTGGTCAGTGGTGCGCTGGCGGATCGTGGTCAGGCTCGGCGACGACAACGCCGCCAAGTCGATGTCATCGAAACCCACGACGGCGACATCGTCCGGAACGCTGCGACCGAATTTGCGCAGGGTGGCCATGGCGCCGATCGCCATGAGGTCCGAGGCCGCGAAAACGCCGTCAATGGCGCGATCCTGGTGCAGCAGTCGAGCCATCGCCGCAGCCCCACTGTCGAGCGTGAATTCACCGTTCTCCACCAGTCGGGGGCGAAAGCGACGGCCTAGGCCGCGACGGAAGCCCGCGAGCCGATCGACCCCGGCCGACATGTCTAAAGGCCCGGTGATTGTCGCGACCCGGGTGCGTCCCAGCGTGGCAAGATGCCGGGCGGCCATTGTTGCGCCACCGACGTTGTCGTTGTCCACGAACGGCACCCGGATGGCGGGGTCCAGTGGCCGGCCACCGATGACGACGGGGAGTTGGGTGGACACTCGGGCCGCCATGCCGTGGTTGCCGTGTTCGGAGATCATCAACAGCCCGTCGACGTGCCCGCCGAGGAGGTATCGCTCCACGCGTTGCAGGTCGTCTGGGCCCTGGGCCATGGCGAGCATGAGCTGGACGCCGTGCCGGGAAGCCTCCTGGCTCACGCCGCGGACGATCGCGCTGAAGAAGGGGTCCCCGAACACGCGAGTGTCCGGCTCCGCGGCTACCAGCGCGATCGTCGAGGTGCGCCGCGTCATCAAGGCCCGAGCGGCGAGGTTGGGCACGTAGTTCAGCTCCTCGACGGCGGTCCGCACGCGCGCGATGAGCTCTGGTTCGACCGACTGCGACCCATTCACCACCCGTGACGCCGTCGCCCGCGACACCCCGGCGCGGGAGGCGACATCCTCCAACGTGGGGCGGCGCGGGCGTTCGGCGGCGGGCATGACGGGTGATCCTCCGATGCGGCGGGGTGGGCGGGATGACCGCTCACCAGTATCGCCTGACGGCATATCACCCCTTAACGGCCCCCTGCATGACACCAGCGACCAACTGCCGGCCGGCGATGATGAAGACGACGATGAGGGGTAGGGCGGCCATGGTGACGCCCGCCAGGATCAGCGAGTAGTCCTTGAAGTAGGACGCCTGGAGGAGCTGAATCGACACGGGCAGCGTGGGATTGGCTGACCCGAGGACGATGAACGGCCAGAAGAAGGACGTCCAGGAGCCGATGAAGGTGAACAGCCCCAACATGGCCGCGGCCGGGCGCGCGGCGGGCAGAGCGACATGCCAGAACGTGCGGAACATCGAGCAGCCGTCGACGCGGGCCGCCTCCACCAACTCGAAGGGCAAGGCCGATTCCAGGTATTGGGTCATCCAGAACACCCCGAACGCGGTGACCATGCCGGGCACGATGACCGCCTCAAGCCGTCCGGTCCACCCCAACTTGGCCATCACGATGAACATCGGCACGATGCTGAGCTGGGTAGGAACGGCCATGGTGGCGACCACGAACACCAGCAGCGGCCCCCGGCCACGGAAGGACAGTTTGGCGAAGCTGTAGCCGGCCAGAGTCGAGAAGAACACCACCGACAGCGCGGTCACCACGGCCACGATGACGCTGTTGAGGACCGAGGTCCAGAACTTGATGTCCGAGGACATCACGCGCGCGGCGTTCTCCACGAAGTTCCCCTGCGGGATGAGCGAGGGGATCGGCGTGCGCGCGATGGTTGTCGCGTCCGACGAGCCGAGTAGGAAGGAGTAGTAGAGCGGGTAGGCCGACAAGATCAGCACCACCGTAAGGATGAGATAGGTGACCCACCCCGGGCGGTTTCCGTTGAGGTTCTTCCGGCGCGGTCGCAGGCCGATCCGCCGGACCTGTGGGGCGCTGCTCATAGGGTCACCTCCGGGTGACGTGGGCCGGGGGCGTCGCCTGTCGCCGCGCCGTTCGTGCTGCGGTGGGCCGCGGCGGCATCGGGGTTTGCTCCAGTGCCGGTGGCGACAGCCTCGGGGGGTGGGGACTTGGGGGCGTCGCTCGCGGCGATCCGCCGCGTGATCATGAAGTTGATCAGTCCGACGAGGATGATGATCAGGAACAGCACCCACGAGACAGCTGCGGCCCGTCCGAAGTTCTTCTGGGGCCCCCAGCCAAGCTCGTAGATGTACATCGTGACGGTCATCCACTGGCGGTCGGAGCCGCCCAGACCGCTCTGGTCGAAGACGCGCGGCTCATCAAAGATCTGCAGGCCGCCGATGGTCGCGGTGATGACCACGAAGATGATGGTCGGCCGCAACATCGGGATCGTGACCGAGAAGAACTGGCGCACCCGTCCGGCCCCGTCCATCAAGGCCGCCTCGTAGACCTCGCGCGGTATGGCCTGCATTGCGGCCAGGAAGATGAGCGTGACGTAGCCCGTCCAACGGAAGTTGACCATCGTGGCGATGGCGATGTGGCTGGGCAGGACGTCGGCGTGCCAGCCGATCGCTCCGATCCCGACCTTGTCCAGGAGCGCGTTGAAGAGGCCGGATTGATCGGCGAACATCTTGGAGAAGATGACGCCCACGGCTACCGGGGCCACGACGTACGGCAGCAGGACGCCCATCCGCCAGAAGGTCTTGGCGCGAATGTTCTGGTCAAGCACCGCCGCCAGGGCGAGGGCGCCCAGCGTTTGGGCGACGCCGGAGAGCAGGAAGATGCTGAACGTGTTGCGCAGCCCCACCCAGAACTGGGGCTGTTCCAGCACGTAGCTGTAGTTGCCGATCCCGACGAACTTGCCCTGCCCGCCGATGAGATTCCATTGATGCAAGGACACCCAGAAGGTGTAGAGCAGCGGGAAAAGCCCGACGAGGGCGAACAGGATGAAGAACGGCGAGATGTAGAGGTAGGGCGAGATGCGGACGTCCCACCTGCTGAGTCGTTGGCGCAGGGTCGGGGTCGGAGCCGCCGCGGGGGCGGCTCCGACCGTCGTGACGGTGGGCATCGCCTAGCCCAGTGCCTTGACGGCCGTCACGAACTTGTCCCAGGACGCAGCCGCGCTGTCGGTCTTGGTGACGTCGACCCGTCCGAGCGCTTGCTGCATGGCGTCGTTGATGCCGGAGTACTTGGGTCCCTTGAACGGCACGACGGTCACGGCCTTGGCTCGCTCGGCGAGGATCTTGCCGGTGGGGGCGTCGTTGAAGTAGGGACGGGTGGCCGCGAGCAACTCCGGGCTCTTCAGCGCGGCCTCCTGGCTGGGGAAGGTGCCCTTGGCTTGGAACGCCTTGACCTGCTGCTCGGGCGCGGTGAGCCAGTCGGCCAGGGCCTTGGCTTCGTTCGGGTGCTTGCTCTGGGCCGGGACGGTGAGGAAGGAGCCACCCCAGTTGCCGCCGCCGCCGGGGAAGGTGTTGGCCACGTCCCAGCCCTTGACGTTGGCGCCGTTGCCCTCGATCACCCCGAGCATCCACGCCGGGCAGACCATGGTGGCGAAGCCGTTGCGCTGGAAGGAGCTGGTCCAATCGGTGCTCCACTGCGCCAGCCCGGCCGACAAGCCGTCCTTGGAAGCCTGCAGCACGGTGTCATACATCTGACGCACCTGCGGGTTCTCGGTGGCGATGACCTTCCCGTCGTTGTCCTCGTAGGCGTTGGGGACCTGGTTGACCATGGCGTTGAAAATCGACCCGGCGGACTCCATCCAGGGCACCTTGGACTTCGCCTGGAACTTCTTGCCGGCCGCGAAGTAGTCCTCCCAGGTGCTGCCGAGGAACGTCGCCACCTGGTCCCGGTCGGAGGGCAGTCCGGCGGCCTTGAAGAGGTCCGCGCGGTAGCAGATCGCCTCCGGGCCAATGTCGGTGCCATAGCCGATGAGCTTGCCGTCGTCGGTGGTGGCCTGCTTGACCTTCCACGGGAGCCAGCGGTCCTTGACGGAATCGGACTTCAGGTCAACGAAACGGTCCGGGTATTGGCGCAGCTCAGGGAGCCAGTCGACCTCGATCGCCTCGATATCGGACAGGCCCGAACCCGCCGCGAGCCGGGTGTTCATGTTGTCCCGGGCCTCGTTGGATGTGGCGGCCTTCTTGTGCTCGATGGTCACATTGGGGTGGGCGGCCATGTACTCCTTGATCAGGTCCTCATAGCCGAACTCGTTGAAGGTGGCCAGGGTCAGCGTCACCTTTCCCGAGCCATCGCCCTCCTGTCCTGAGGAGGAGCAGCCGGCCAGGCCCAGCCCGAACGCGGTCACCAGTGCGGCGGTCGTCGTGATTCGTGTCCTCAATGTCCTGCCTCCATTGGCGTAGTGAGAGAGCGCTCTCCGAAGCCTCCCGCTCCCGGCCCGGGGTGTCAAGAGTGGCGGTCAGTTTGTGCGCAAAGGAGGGCGGCTACCGCGTGAGGAGATGGGTTGCCAGGGGCGGGCTCTGGTGTCAGTCTACGGAGAGCGCTCTCTCACAGGACGGATTTCGATGTCGACGACAGTCAGCGACGACCGTGGCGCCACGGCGCCTGCCCCGGAGTCTGGGCTCAACTCGCGGCTGGGCGATCACACCGGTGCGGCGGAATCGGCCTATCGGATCAGCGGGATCGACGACATCGCCCCCTTTTTGGTGTCGCTGACCAGTGCCACCGACGTGTGGGCGTTCATCGCCTCCACCGGCGGCCTGACCGCCGGCCGGCGCAATCGTGACCAGGCGCTCTTCCCGTATGTCACCGATGACAAGCTCATCGACGCCGCCGGGATCAGTGGCGGGCTCACGCTGATGCGGGTATGGCCGGACGGTGCCGACGCCGCCGGGGGGCCGGGGGAATCGCCGGAGGCGTGGGGCGGGGGGAGCGAGGACCTGTCAGGCGTGGCCCAGGCCGTCGCCTGGGAGCCCTTCACCAGTCCGGGGGCCCCGCTGCCCGGGGTGCGCCGCGACCTGGTCAAGACGGTTCTCGGCGACGTGCTCACCTTCGAGGAGCACCATGACGAGCTGGGGTTGACCCTCGCCGTGAGCTGGCGCGCCAGCGCTCGTCTCGGGCTCGTACGCCGCTGCGTGCTGACTGCCGACCGGCCATGTGCGATCGAGTTGCTCGATGGCCTGGTCAACGTGCTCCCCCCACACATCACCGCGCGCACCCAGAACGAGCTGAGCAACCTGCTCGACGCCTACAAGCGCGTCGACCTCCTGCAGGACGGGCTGGCCCTGTTCGGTCTGGGATCGACCCTCACCGACCTAGCCGAACCCAGCGAAGCCCTGGCGGCTACCGTGGTCCGCTCGAACGGACCGGGGGCGGTCGGGGCGTTGCTGAGCACGAGACAACTCGCCCGGTTCCGCCGTGGCGAGCCGATCCGGCACGAGGCGGCGTCGCGGGGCGCGCGCGGCGCCTACCTGGTCCACCGGCGGCTCCGCATCGCCGCGGGAGAGCGCGTCGAGTGGCACGTCATCGCCGATACACCGCTGGATGGGGCCCAGGTCGCCGACCTGACCGGGCCCGACGCGGCGCCGCTGTCCGCGCAGGCCCTGGCGGCGGACGCCGTGGCCGACCGGGCCGCGCTGACGCGCATCGTGGCCTCGGTGGACGGCCTGCAACACAGCGCCGACGAGGTGGCCTGTGGCCACCACGCCGCCAATGCGCTCTTCAACGCGATGCGCGGCGGGGTGCCGCCGCGCGACTACGACGTACGTCGGGAGGACCTGACGCGCTTTCTGGGGGCGCGCCGCCGGAGTCTGCTCGAGGAACACGCCGAGGCGTGGGCCCGTCTTCCCGAGACGGTCGCCCTGCCGGACTTGCCCGTGTGGGCTGCGGAGACGGGCTGCCCGCATCTCGTGCGCCTGGTGGGCGAGTTCCTGCCGCTTTCCTTCAGCCGCCGACACGGCGATCCCTCGCGACCCTGGAACCAGTTCGACATCGTGCTGGGCCGGAGCGACCACCCGCAGCTGGGCTACCAGGGGAACTGGCGGGACATCTTCCAGAACTGGGAGGCGCTGGCCTGGTCCTATCCCGAGCTCGTCGAACCGATGGTCCGCACGTTCGTCAATGCCACCACCATCGACGGCTACAACCCTTACCGTGTCACGGACGCCGGCATCGATTGGGAGGTGCCGGAACCCGATGACCCGTGGGCCAACATCGGGTATTGGAGCGATCACCAGATCATCTACCTCACCAAGCTGCTGGAATTGAGCCGGGCGTGCCATCCTGGGCGGCTCCAGGCCTCCATCCGAACCCGGACCTGCACCCACGCCGACGTGCCCTATCGGATCGCCGACTACGACGACATCGTGCGGGACCCGGCCGGCACCGTCCGCTACGACGCGGAGCATGCCACAAGGGTCCTGCGACGCTGCGAACGCATCGGCGGCGACGGCAAACTCCTGCACGACCAGGATGGCCAACTGGTCCTAGCCACACTGGGGGAGAAGCTGCTGCTGCTGCTCTCGGCCAAGATAGTGAACCTGGTGCCGGGCGGTGGGCTGTGGATGACCACGCAGCGCCCGGAGTGGAACGATGCCAACAATGCCCTGGTCGGTCGGGGCCTGTCGGTGGTCACGGTCGCCTACCTGCGGCGCTATCTGCAGGTCGTGGGCCCGCTGCTGGCCGGCCCGGAGGGCATCGAGGTCTCCGTCGAGCTCTTCCAGCTCATGGACGCGCTGGCGTCGGCGATGGAGGGCCAAGCGGCGGGCATCCTCGACGCGCCTGCCACGGTGGATGCCTTCGGCCACGCGGGCACGACGTACCGCCGCGCCGTGTACGCCGGTCCGGGCGGGGCCCGACGCGTGCTGCGCCCCGAGCAGGTCGCTGCCTTCCTCGCCGCCGCGACGCGGCTGGTCGAGGACTGCCTGGCCGCGAACCGGCGCGACGATGGCCTGTTGCACTCATACAACGTGCTCGAGGTGGAGCCCGCGTCTGCCGGGAGCCAGGCGGGCGCTGCGGGAGCCGCCGCCGGACTCCAGATCAACCGCCTCGACCTCATGCTGGAGGGGCAGGTGGCGGCGCTCTCCAGCGGCGTGGTGGCGCCCGAGGAGGCCCTGGAGATGCTGCGACGGCTGCGGCACAGCGCGCTCTACTGCCCGGTCCGGCACAGCTACCTGCTCTACCCCGATCGGGACCTGCCCACGAGCGCGGAACGCAACCGCCTCGACGCCCGGTGGGCGCAGGAGCTGCCGCTGCTGCAGGCCCTGGCCGACGACGCCGACCGCAGCGTCATCGTCCGGGACCGGCGCGGTGACCTGCACTTCGCCGCCCCGATCCACAATGTGCGCGACGTCCAGGCGGCGTTGGCGCGGCTGGGTGAGCGGGAGGAGTACGCCGAGCTGGTCCAGCGGGACGGGAAGGCGCTGGCGGCGCTGTTCGAGGAGGTGTTCCAGCACGCCCGGTTCACCGGACGGTCCGGCACCTTCTTCGGCTACGAGGGGCTGGGCAGCGTGTACTGGCACATGGTGGCCAAGCTGCTCCTGGCCGTGCAGGAACAGCTGGACCTGGCCCTGCGGACGGGCAGCGACCCGGCGGTAGTGGCGGGGCTGTCCGCGGCGTACGAAGACATCCGATCCGGGCTGGGATATTGCCGAAGTCCGCAGGAGTACGGCGCGTTCCCCACCGACCCCTACTCGCACACCCCCGCTGCCGGCGGGGCCCGACAGCCGGGGATGACCGGCCAGGTCAAGGAAGAGATCCTGACGCGATGGGCAGAACTCGGGGTCTCGATCCGGGACGGCCGACTCGGGGTGAATCCGGGCCGCGTCCGCGAGGCGGAATGGGGCGCGGCCGGCGTGGTCGAGTTCACCTTCTGCGGGACACCGATGCGTTATCGCCGGCTGCCCGACTCAGGGGGCGAAGGCGCAGGCATGCGGATCCAGGTGCAGCTGGCTGATGGCCGCAGCCTGCCAATCGATGGGGAGTTCCTCCCCAGCGACGTCACCGAGTCGCTGTTCCGCAGGGACGCGCGCATCGAAGGCGTCACGGTGATGCTCGGCGAAGAGGCATCGGGCCCGAGCCGCCGGGCGGCTGTGCCCAGCGGAATTCGGGACGCCGCCGGGAACCCGCCCACGACCCGCTGACCACCGTCTTTGGTCCCGATCTGGACTATTGGGGCGAGGGCTTGGGTATCGGCAGTTAACGCCGATAGTGACGCGTCATTATCGTTGCGAGAGGCAAGGATTCGTCATGTTCGGTCGCGCGGTCAGGTCCCCCCGTCCCGCCGGTGAGTCGTCCTCGCAGCTGCCCGAGGCCACCCTGCGTGGCCTGCTGGCCCGCGGGGATCAGGTGACGGTCGCGGTCGTCGACCTCACCGAGTGCATCGCCCGGATGGCGGGGGCCACCCACGAAACGGCGGATGCGGCCGCCTCGATCTCCGCCGCCACCGGCACGGTCGCCGACGAGGCCCAGGCCGTGGCATCGGCTACCGAAGAGATGACCGCGGCGATGCGGGAGGTCTCCCAGGCCGCCTCGGCGGCGACATCCGCCGTCGAGGACGCCAGCCGCGCCGCGCACGCCGTACGGGGCGCCGTCGACTCCCTGGCGGAGTCCACCGGCCAGATCGACGGCGTGGTCAAGACCGTCTCCAGCATCTCCGACCAGACTCGGCTGCTGGCCCTGAACGCCACCATCGAGGCGGCCCGGGCCGGCGCCGCGGGAAAGGGCTTCGCGGTAGTGGCCGAGGAGGTCAAGAGCCTGGCCGACGAGACCACGGCGGCCACCGGGGAGATCGGCGACAAGCTCGCCCAACTCGCAGCCAACAGCGAGGAGGTCCGCGAGGCGGTCCTGCGGATCGACGAGATGCTGCGCCGGGTCGAGGAGAGCCAGACCTCGATCGCGGCCGCGATCGAAGAGCAGAACGCGACGATCGTCGAGATCACCCGATCGGCGACGAAGGTCGCGGATGCGACCGCGGGGCTGCGCACCGATGTCTCCTCCTGCGTGGCCGCGACCGATCGCGCGCGCGACAGTCTGGACCGGTCCCGTGCGCAGATGGACGTGATGGAGCAGGCCACCACCGCCCAGCAGAAGGCGGTCGTGGCGATGGCCCCCGACGTGGCCGTGCATCCCCTGCGGGCCGCCGTCACCGCCCACGCGGCCTGGAAGAAGCGGCTGCGGACGGCGATCGACGCCGGCCGGCTGCCCGAGGGCGTCACCGTGGACAGCGCCTCCCGGGACAACGTCTGCCCCTTCGGCAAGTGGCTCTACTCCGGCGACGCGGAGACCCTCGACGCGAACCGGGCGTCCTCGGTGCGCGCCGCCCACGCCGACTTCCACTCGGCGGCGGGGCGGATTCTGGCCGAGGCCGTCGCGGGCCACCGCGCGACCGCGGACGAGATGATGTGCGACACCGCGGGCTACGCGGGGATCGCCATGCGCCTCACCGACGCGTTGACCTCGTGGGCCGACGACGTCGAGCGGAGCTGACCCGGCGGCCGCCCGCCTGACGACCTCAGGCGGGCGGCGGCGCCGTACGGGCCTGCAGGAGGCGACCCAACGCGAGGCCGACCGTCCGGGCGGCCGGGGCGATCCGCACGATCTCCCGGGTGGACCGGCCCGTGACCGACAACGCGGCGACGACCCGGTCCTGGGCGTCGAAGACCGGGGCGGCCACGCAGTGGATCCCGATCGTGGATTCCTCGCGGTCATAGGCGACGCCACTGCTGCGGATCTGTTCCAGCTCGCGCGTCAGTGCGCCCGGGGTGCTGATCGTGCGCGGGGTGAGCCGGGGCAGTCCGGCGTCGATACGGGCCGTCACGACCTCCGGCACGGAGTAGGCGAGGATCGCCTTGCCGACCCCGGTCGCGTGCGCGGGCAAGCGCCCGCCGAGCTTGCTCGGCAACCGCCGCCCGCCCGGGCTGTTGAGGATCTGGACGTAGACGACGTCGACACCGTCCAGCACGGCCAGGTGCACCGTGCAACGGGTGGCCTCGCGCAGGTCGGCCATCAGCGGCAGGGCGGCCTCGCGCAGGGCGCGCTGCGGCGGTACGCCGGCGCCGAGTTCGAACAGGCGCATCCCCAGCCGGTAGCCCAGCTCGGTGCGCTCCAACAGGGCGTGCCGACAGAGTTCCTCGGCGAGCCGGTGGGTGGAGGTCTTCGGCAGCCCGGCCTGGCGGGCGAGCTCGGCCAGCGGCAGCGCCTGCTCGGCCCGGTACAGGGCGTCGAAGAGCAGCATCTGGCGCGCCACCTGAGAGGGCGGGGGTTCCGCAAACCCCGGACGCGGGCGGGCGGCTGCGGCGACGATGGGCGGACGGATCGGTCCTGACCCGGCATTCCGCTCAGCGGGACACATGCCTTGATCTTGACGCCGCAATCGGCGAATGTCCAGGGAGAAGAGGGCAGGGTCCAGTCAGAACCGGGATGACGCCCACCTGGGGGTTATCAGTGAAGGAGTCGCCATGTCGCTCTCCGCGGTCACGGCCGAGCCGGCCCGCTCGGACACACCCCGCTCGGACACGCCCCGCTCGGACACGCTTCGGTCGGTCACCAGCGCGCTGGATGTCCTCGACTGCTTCAGCCGGGACGCCGAACTCGGCGTGTCCGACATCGCGCGGCGTCTCGGCATCGCCAAGAGCACCGCGCATCGACTGCTCACGACCCTGTGCAGCCGTGGGTTGACCGAGAAGAACCCGCAGACCGGGCAGTACCGGCTCGGGCTGCACCTGTTCGAACTCGGCCAGCTCGCCCAGCAGCGGCTCCGCTTGCGGGAGGTAGCACTCCCGCTGTTGGAGGAGCTGCGGCAGGTCACCGGCCACACCGTGCACCTCGGCGTCCTCGACGGGGCGGACGTCGTCTACGCCGAGCGCCTCGAGACCGCGGAATGCCGCCGGATCATGGCCACGGTGCCGCGGCGCTTCCCGTCACACTGCACCAGCTCGGGCAAGGTCATCGCGGCCTTCAACCCGGCGCTGCTGGAGGCCCGCCTCGAGCTGGGCTTCCCGCCCAAGACGGTGGGCACGATCCGCTCGGCACAGGCCTACCAGGCCGCGGTGCGGCAGACCGCCAAGGCCGGCGTGGGCATCACGCACGGCGAGGCCGTCTCGGGGTTGTCGAGCGTCGCGGCGCCCATTCGGGATCTCGGCGGGCGGGCCTATGCCGCCGTCAGCATCGTCGCCCCGACGACGCGGATGCTCGCCGAGGTCGACCGTACGGCGCGGCTGGTCAGCACCGTCGGCCGGCGGATCTCCAGCCGGCTGGCCATGGCGAGCTGACCGGGACCGTTCGGCACCGGAGAACACTCGTTTATCCCCTCGTGGCTGCGGCGTACCGTCGCGATCACGCACCTCGGCGACCGCTCGGCCGCCGGGACGTCGAGCATGAAGGAGTACGTCGTCGTGGACCCGTCGTCACGCGAGCAGGCGGCCGCCAGGCTCCTGGAGGCCTACCAGACCCGAGTGGCCATCGAACCGCTCATCGACACCTACCCCGGCATGGAGCTGGCGGACAGCTACGAGATCCAGCTGCTGCAGATCCGCCAGCGGGTCGCCGCCGGGGCGGTCATCAAGGGTCACAAGGTCGGGCTCACCGCCGCGACCGTGCAGCGCCAGCTGGGCGTGGACCAGCCGGACTACGGCCACCTGCTGGACGACATGTTCCATCTGGAGCACAGCCCGATCCCGGCGGGGCGGTTCCTGCAGCCCAAGATCGAGCCCGAGATCGCTTTTGTGCTGGCCCGGCCCTTGAAGGGCCCCGGCGTCACCGTCGCCGAGGCGCTCGCCGCCGTCGATTTCGTGCTGCCCGCCCTGGAGATCGTCGACTCCCGGGTGCGGGACTGGAAGATCTCGATCCTCGACACGATCGCCGACAACGCCAGCTCCGGTGCGGTCGTCCTGGGCAGCCGGCCCACCCGGATCGACGACGTCGACCTGCGCCTGACCGGCTGCGTGCTGCACCAGAACGCGCAGGTCGTGGCGACGGGCGCGGGCGGGGCGGTGCTGGGTTCGCCCATCAACTCCCTGGTCTGGCTCGCCAACACGGTGGGCGCGCTCGGCATCACCCTCGAACCGGGACACGTCGTACTGCCTGGCTCGTGCACCCCCATGGTCCCCGTGGCGGCCGGTGACGCGGTCACCGCCACGTTTGCCGGCCTCGGCAGCGTGACCGCCCGCTTTGCGAAGGAGAACTGACGTGGCCCTGCCCACCCGACCCGCGACCGCCGCCATCATCGGCTCCGGCAACATCGGCACCGACCTGATGTTCAAGCTGCTGCGGCGGTCCGAGCTGATCACCCCGACATACATGGTCGGCATCGACCCCGCCTCCGACGGCCTCCGCCGGGCCGAGAGCGTCGGCCTGACCACCTCGGCCGGTGGCGTGGATTGGCTGCTGTCGCTGCCCACGGAGGAACTGCCCGACATCGTCTTCGACGCGACCTCCGCCAAGGCCCACGCCGCGACCGCGCCGCGCCTGGCCGAGAAGGGCATCGTCGCGGTCGACCTCACCCCGGCCGCCGTCGGCCCGTTCTGCAGCCCGGCCGTCTCCAGCAACGTGGATCCGGCCTCGATGAACGTCAACATGATCACCTGCGGCGGCCAGGCGACGATCCCGATCGTGCACGCGGTCACCCGGGTGACCGGGCGGACGCCGTACGCCGAAATCGTGGCCTCCCTGTCGTCGCGGTCGGCGGGACCGGGCACCCGCGCCAACATCGATGAGTTCACCGAGACGACCAGCCGGGCGATCGAGGAGGTCGGCGGCGCGCGGAAGGGCAAGGCCATCATCATCCTCAACCCGGTCGAGCCACCGATGAAGATGCGCAACACGGTGTTCGTAGCCATCCCGCAGGAGTACGCCGAGGAGGGACCGCAGCAGGACCAGCTCACGGCATCGATCAAGGACATGGTCGCGCAGGTGCGCACGTACGTGCCCGGCTACACGCTCAAGGCCGAGCCGCAATACGACCCGGCGCGCGACACGTGGAACGGGATGGCCCGAGTGGCCATCTTCCTGGAGGTCGTCGGCGCCGGTGACTACCTGCCCGATTACGCCGGCAACCTCGACATCATCACCGCCGCGGCCGCGCACATCGGCGACAAGCTGATGGCCTACCGCGTCGAGCACCCGGTGAAGGGCATCCCCCAGCAGGTCGAGTTCCGCGCGGCCACGCAGGCGCCGTTGCCCGGCAGCGCCGCGGACCGGGCCCTCAAGCAGGCCGCGGCCCACGACACCAGCAAGGACTCCAGCCCGCAGGCGAGCACCGACAAGGAAGAGGTGCAGGTATGACCGACGTCCAGTTCCCGCAGGAGCGCACCACCACCGCCGCGGTCGGCACGACGCGGCAGGTCCGGATCACCGACACCACGCTGCGCGATGGGTCGCACCCGATGCGCCACCAGTTCACCGTCGAGCACGTGCGCGACACGGTGCGCGCGCTCGACGACGCGGGCGTCGAGGTCATCGAGGTCAGCCACGGCGACGGCCTGGGCGGCTCCTCGTTCAATTACGGCTTCTCCGGCACCGACGAGCTCAAGCTGATCCAGGTCGCGGTCGAGGAGGCCAGGCAGGCCAAGATCGCCTCGCTGCTGCTGCCCGGGGTCGGCACGGTCGAAGACCTCAAGCGGGCCCAGGACGCCGGCATCCAGGTGGTGCGGGTGGCCACCCACTGCACCGAGGCGGACGTGTCCTACCAGCACTTCGGCGCCGCTCGCGACCTCGGGTTGGAGACGGTCGGCTTCCTGATGCTTAGCCACCGGATCTCCCCGGAGGAGCTCGCCGAGCAGGCGGCGATCCAGGTCGACGCCGGCTGCCAGTGCGTCTACGTCGTCGACTCGGCCGGTGCGCTGATCCTCGACCAGGCCAAGGACCGGGTCGCGGCAGTCGTCGACCGCATCGGCAAGGACGCCCAGGTCGGCTACCACGGACACCAGAACCTCTCGCTCGGCGTCGCGAACTCCCTGCTCGCCTATCAGGCCGGCGCACGGCAGATCGACGGGGCGCTGTCGGCGCTCGGCGCCGGGGCCGGCAACAGCCCGACCGAGGTGCTCGCGGTGACCTTCGAGCGGCTCGGCGTGGACACCGGGCTGGACACCGACAAGCTCCTGCACGCCGCCGAGAACGTCGTACGGCCGTTCCTGCCCGCGCTGCCCTACATGGACCGCGGCTCGATCACCCAGGGCCAGGCCGGGGTCTACAGCTCGTTCCTCAAGCACGCGGAGCGTGCCGCCGAGCGGTACGGCGTCCCGGCGCACGCCATCTTGGAGCGGGTCGGCCAGTACGGCTATGTCGGTGGCCAGGAGGACATGATCATCGACGTCGCGATCGAGCTGCTCGGCGAGCAGTCCGACCCCAACGTGGTGGGAGCGAAATGATGACTCAGACCAATGGCACCGCATGGGACATCGATTCGGCGGCGACCGAGCTGCTGGCCTGCGAGGCGGAGCGCCGCGACCGGGTGAAGTTCACCGACGACTGGCCCGAGCTGGACGTCGAGACCGGCTATCGGATTCAGGACGAGACACTGCGGCGGCGTCTGGCGCGCGGGGAGAAGCTGATCGGGGTGAAACTGGGCCTGACCAGCCGGGCCAAGCAGAAGCGGATGAACGTCGACACCCCGTTCGTGGCGTGGCTGACCGACGCGATGATCCTGCCCGCCGGCGACCCCGTGCCGCAGCACAAGCTCATCCACCCTCGGATCGAGCCGGAAATCGTTGTCGTGATGCGGGATCGGCTGGAAGGGCCGGGGGTGACCTGCGCGCAGGCGATGGCCGCGGTCGACTACGTCCTGGGCGGGGTGGAGATCATCGACTCCCGTTATAAGGACTTCAAGTTCACCGCCGGCGACGTGATCGCCGACAACGCCAGCTCGGGGGCGTTCGTCACGACCGGGGTGATGCTGCCGCCGGACGCCCTGGACCTGACCACCGAGGCGGTGCTGATGGAGGTGGACGGCGAGATCGTCGACTCCGCGACCGGGGCCGCCGTCCAGGGGCACCCGGGCGAGGCGCTGGCGCTGGCCGCGAACGACCTGGCCAAGCGCGGCCTGGCCATCGAGGCCGGGTGGATCGTGCTGACCGGCGGGATCACCGACGCGGTGTTCGCGCCGCCGGGGTCTTCGGTGGCGGCCCATTTCGCCAACCTGGGCTCGGTGTTCGTCTCCGGGGGCGAACCGACGGGGGAGCAGGGCTGATGCCCCTCATCGAGTGCACCTTCACCACCGCCGAGCACCGTACGCCGGAGATGATGCGCAGCCTCATCTCCGCGCTGACGGCCGCGGTGGTCGACACCGGCGTGGCGCCCCAGGAGAGCGTGCGCGTCATCCTGCGGGAGGTACCCGCCGAGCACTTCGCGGCCGGTGATGTGACCCTGGCCGAGCGCCGGGCCGCCGCCGCCCAGTCCACCCCGTCCGATCAGAAGGGCAGTTGAGCATGGCCGACTTGGAGTTCTTCGGGCACATCATCGACAACGAGGAGGTCGAATCGCTCGACGGCGGCCGGTTCGACGTCTACAACTCCTACACCCAGCAGGTCTGGGCGCAGGCCTCCGAGGGCGGCGAGGCCGACGCCCGGCGTGCCGTCGCCAGCGCCCGCACGGCCTTCGATGAGGGCCCGTGGCCGCGGATGGGCCGAGTCGAACGGGCCAAGGCCATCCACCGGCTGGCCGACCTCATGGAGGCCCGGGCCGACGAGCTCGCGACGTACGACTCCCGCACGATGGCCAAGCCGTTTGCGCAGGCCAAGCACGATGTGGCCCGGTCGGTGCACAACTTCCGGTTCTTCGCCGACCACCAGCGCGACAACGTGGGCCAGGTGTTCCCGATGGACACCGGGCACCACAGCTACAGCGAGTTCGGGCCGGCGGGCGTCGTCGCGGCGATCTCGCCGTGGAACTTCCCGCTGATGATGGCGACCTGGAAGATCGCGCCCGCGATCGCCTGGGGCAACACCTGCATCATCAAGCCGAGCGAGGACACCCCGGCGTCGGTGACGCTGCTGGGCCGGCTCGCGGTCGAGGCCGGCTTCCCGCCCGGCGTGCTCAACGTGCTCAACGGGCACGGCGCCCCAGCCGGTTCGACGCTGACCGGCGACGAACGGGTGGACCGGGTGACCTTCACCGGGTCCAGCCAGACGGGCAAGCTGGTGATGGCCTCGGCCTCGACCCACCTGGCCTCGGTGTCTTTGGAGCTCGGCGGCAAGGGCGCCAACATCGTCTTCGCCGACGCCGACATCGACAATGCGGTGTATTGGGCGGTCGAGGCGATCTTCCGCAACGCCGGGCAGATCTGCCTGGCGGGGTCGCGGCTGTTCGTGCAGGACGAGATCTACGACGAGTTCCTGAAGCGCTTTGTGGCGCGGGCGGAATCGCTGGTCGTCGGCGACCCGTTCGACCCGGCGACGCAGTTCTCGGCGCTAGCCAGCCGCAAGCACTTCGAGAAGGTGGCCGGCTACGTGCGCCAGGTCGCCGACCTCGGCGGCACGATCCACACCGGCGGCGTGGCCGAGGACGGCACCTGGGTGGTGCGCCCGACCATCGCGGACGGGCTGGGGCTGGACGCGGCGCCGTACTGCGAGGAGATCTTCGGCCCGGTCTGCATCGTCAACCGGTTCTCGACCGAGGACGAGGTGGTGGCGATGGCGAACGACACCCGCTACGGCCTCAACGCGATGTTGTTCACCGAGAACCTGTCGCGGGCGCACCGCGTCGCGAGCAACCTGCGCGCCGGGACGGTGTGGGTGAACTGCTTCTTCATCCGGGACCTGCGTACGCCGTTCGGTGGCGTCGGCGACTCCGGCGTCGGCCGCGAGGGTGGGGACTTCAGCCGCGAGTTCTTCACCGAGCCCAAGGCGGTCGTCATGCAGATCAACCGGTCATCGAGCTGATCGGGTGCGCGGGCCTGATCGGGTGCGCTGGCGCGGCCCCGTGCCGATAGGCCGGTGAGGTCCCCGAGCAGGGCGGACGGGAGGGCGGCGTGACGACATGGTCACCCCATGCCCAGCCGTTGGTCCCCGGTTGGGTCCCGCCACCCGGCTCAGCGCGGCGCCTGCGCGCCTTCACGGAGGCCGACCTGGTGGGCCGGTGGGCGCTGGACTTCCACACCCCGCGCGGCCTGGTCCCGCTGGCGTTCGCGCTGGTGGACGACCTGGCGGCTGGGGCGATGGCGGCGGCCGCCGAGCTCAGGCTGCCGGGTGGAATACAGGCCCGCCTCGTCGGGTGTCACCTCTACCTGGGGGTGCTCCCGGGCGAGGCGCCGGGGGCCGCGGCGGGCCAGGCGCCGAGCGGGGCGGCGAGCAGTACGCCGGACGACTCGCTGCCCGCCGAGCTCACGACGTACGCGCTCGGTTTCCGCCGGCATTGGGCGGCGCTCGCGGCCGAGCTGAGCGGCGACCTGGACGCCCTGGACCGCGTCGACCTGCCTGCCCTCAGCGACGCCGAGCTGCTGACGCACTGGCACCGGGCGCGGCGGCTGCACCGGCGCGCCTGGCAGGTCCACTTCGACGTCATGTACCGCCTGATGACCGTCCACGAGCACTACCTGGCGGTGTGCGCCCGACACGGGGTGGCCGAGGTGGACGCGACCCGGATGATCGAGGGCGAGACCAACGGCATCGGCGACGCGGACCGCGCCGTACGAGCGCTCGCCGACTCCGCCCGGGACGGTGGTTTCGCGCGAATCCTGGTGCGTACCCCGACGACTCGCGTGCTGGCGGCGCTGCGCCGGGAGCCGGCCGCGGCGGCGTTCGTGCGCGATCTGGCGCGAGTGCAGGCGCGCTACGGACGGCGTACCAACTCCCTCTTCGACCTCGAATCGGCGCCCTGGTCGGTCGAAGCGACGCAGCTGTTGGCGTTGGTGCGCTCGGCGTTGGTGGCCGGGCCGCCGCGGCGATCCTGGGGGTCCGCGGACGCCCGCGCCCTCACCGAGCAGGTCCTGGCCGGCGCGTCCCCGGCGGCCGCGAACGAGCTCGAGGAGGCCTGGCGGCTGGCCGTCGCCGGCAACGCGTCCTGGTGGAACGAGGAACACAACCACGTCATCGACCTGCGAGCGCACCTGCCGGTCGCGGACGCGGCGGGGGAGTTCGCCCGGCGCCGCGGCCTGGCGCGGCCGCAGGCGCTGCACCTGCTGGCGGAGGAGTTCGAGGCGATGCTGCGCGGCGAGCTGAGCTGGGCCAACGTCGAGGACGTGGTGGCCGAGCGGATCGCCTTCACGAGCGCGTGCCGGTCGCGGCGGCGGGAGCTTCCCGCGGGTCTGGGGTCTTCAGTGGAGGTCCCGGATGATGTGGTGTTTCGGCAGGTCATGGGGGTCGGCCGGGCGGGGGATCAGTTCGGGGAGGAGACGCTGCAGGGTTACGGCGTGTCGCCGGGCGTGGCCCGCGGCACCGTCCGCGTCGTCTCGCACGCGGAGGACATCGTGCTGCTGCGGCAGGGGGATGTGCTGGTGTGCGCGGCCACGTCGCCGAGCTGGACGCCGGCGTTCGACCGGATCGCGGCGGCGGTGTGCGACGGCGGTGGGCTGCTCACGCACGCGGCGATCATCAGCAGGGAGTACGGCGTGCCGTGCGTGTGCGCCACCATGGTGGGCACCACGGCCTTGCACGAGGGAGACGTGGTGGAGGTGGACGGTACGGCGGGGACGGTGCGGCTGATCACGCGCTCGCCGGTGCGGGCACGTCAGGGGGCGGGCGCATGACGCAGCGGGTGTGGGCGCTCTCGGAACCGGCCGCGTGCGACGGCGCGCGGGTGGGCAACAAGGCAGCCGGGCTGGCGCGGCTGATGGCCGCCGGATTGCCGGTGCCCGAGGGGTTCGTCGTCGGGGTGGCCCCGGCCGTGGACGAGTCGTGGCGGGAGCCGGCGCGGGCGGCGTACGAGACGTGGTGTGGCGCGGGGGCGGCGGTGGCCGTGCGCAGTTCGTCGCCGTACGAGGATCAGCCCGACCGCAGCGCCGCCTCGGTGTTGCCGTCGCGGCTGGGGATCCGCGGCGCGCAATGGGTGGAGGCGACGATCGCTGAGCTGCGGCACCCCTCGTCATGGGAGGGGTTGGGGCGCTACGCCGAGGGGGTGTTCGGGACTGCGGGGCCGGCCAGCGCGAACGCGCCCGCGGTCATCGTGCAGCGCCTGGTGCGGGCCCAGGCGGCCGGGGTGGCGTTCACCGCGCACCCGGTCACCGGGTCGCGGGATCGGGTGTTGATCGAGGTGGGGGCGGGACTGGGCGACGTGGTCACCGACGGGCTGCTGGTGCCGACCATGATCGAGGTGGCCCGGGACGGGTTGGCTGTGCTGGCCGAGCGGCCGGGTGTGCAGCGCGTGGTGCATTCCTTCGACGAAGAGGCGGGTGGGCTGGCGGAACGGCGTACGGCGGGGGGGCCGCCCACGTTGAGCGCGGCGGAGGCCGAGGCGGTGGCGGGGGCGGCGCTAGCGGCGGAGGAGCTCTTTGGTGCCCCGGTGGACGTGGAGTGGGCGATCGAGCGGGTGGCCGTGACGCCCGGCGGCGCGCCGTCGGGCTCGGCCGAGTCGCCGTACCGGTTGTGGATCGTCCAGGCCCGCCCCATCACGACCCTGCCGGCCTGACCGTCTTGGCCCGCGTGGAAGGGTTGGCTTTGTTGCGTTTGGCGCATACCCTGGGGACAGCAAGGGGGTAGCACCATGACCATCACCCGCACCCACACCATCCCTCCGGGCGATGGCGACCTGCGACGTTCTCTGGCTGGGCTGGCCCACGGGACGGATAATCCGGCGGCGAGCGGGTCGCCCGTGCGCATCAGCATCGGCGGTGATTCTGCCGAGGTTCCCGCCGAGGTCGCGGTGGCGCTTCGCGACGTCCTTGCCCTGTTCGCCAGCGGGCGAGGCGTCGCCATCGGCGCAATGGACGAGGAGGTCACGACGGGGCAGGCCGCGTCGATGCTCGGCGTCTCGCGCACCTACGTTTGTCGGCTGGTCGATGACGGGACCATCCCGTGCCGCTATGCCGGGACCCATCGACGCCTCAAGACCGCCGACGTGCTGGCTTACGCGGATCGACGGCGCACAGCGCGCGCGCGAGCACTCGAGGAGATGGTGAGCATCGGCGCAGACGCCGGCCTCTACGACGACGATTTCTGATTGCCCCCGTCTACATGGCCTACAGCGCGATCCTCGACGCCAACGTTCTGGTCCCCTCACGCGTCCGGGATGTGCTCCTCAGCCTCGCCCACGGCGGCCTCTACTTGCCCCTGTGGTCCGAATCGATCCTGGCGGAGACCACACGGCACCTTCCAGGGTCGATGCCCCAGGCGCAGCGCTCGGCACTCATTGAGGTGATGTCAGGGGCATTCCCTGAAGCACTGGTCGCCTGTCCGCCTGGGGTGACCTGCGACGCGGAGGCGGCGATCAATGCCAAGGATCGGCACGTGCTCCGCGCGGCCATCCTCGGTGAGGCGGATGTCGTCGTCACCGAGGACGTCCAGTTCAGGGCGCAAGGGGGAGCTCGCCCGTCGACTGCTGCCCCAGGACCTGGACTTCCAGGGGTGCGCCGAGTTCAAGGCCTTCGCCGTCGACGTCGACCCAGCCGTTGCCGTGGATGCGCTGGACGGGATGCTGGGCCGCTGGAGCGCCCGCACGTCAAACGCGTCGTGGCCTCGCCTTCTGTCATGGATGGACCGGCGCGGCTGGGGGGAGGCGTCGCAGGTGCTCGACCGGTACCGCGGTTACGTGGCGGACGCATGATGGGTCTCCCGGATGACCGCCTGTGGCCGACATAACGGCACTGCCGCCCGCTTTACCCCACTGCCGCCCTTCTTCATCGGGGGCGTCAGTGGGGTGAATGGGGCGGCAGTCGTGCCACAGGGCGGGCGGACGGGCCGTACCCATCGAACGGGTGATGTCTGGCGGTGGCGTGGGGTGGGGTCGCGTCCGTGCGGTCGAGGCAATCCCATCGGAATCGACGAAAGGCCCGTCCTGCTCACCCTGTGCTAGCGCTCGGCCGCCATGTGGGCGGCGGTAAGGCTCGCCGGCGGACTGATGGTCAAGGGCTGCCTGCAGGTGCTCGGCCACGCGAGCGCGAACAGCCCCGCCATCGCCGGCGTCTCGGGGCTGGGGCACATGCTGCTGACCGCGGCGTTCATCCTGCTCTTCATCGGACTGGGCCGGGTCGTCCGCGCCGCAGCAACCGGGCAGTCCGCCACCGTGTCGGACACCCCAGCCGGAGCGCGGCCCGTCACGGTCTGAAGCGTCGCCCCGCGCCCTACGCGACGAACCTGTGCCGTGTCGGTGCCGGGTCGTCTGCCGTCACCAGGCATGACCAGCCCGCCTCAGCGCCGCCCGCATCAACAGCATCACTGATGCGCATCGTCGTCATACGATGGGGCGGTGCGGACAACCGTGAACATTGACGACGCGCTCCTGGGTCGGGCCAAGACTCAGGCGCGAGCCAGGGGGCTCACGCTGGGCGCGTTCGTCGAAGAAGCCCTTCAGGAAAAGCTCACGGCCGCGCCACGACAGCGCAGAGTGCCCGTGCCCGTGTTCACCGGTGGGACGGGCCTGGTCCCGGGCGTGGATGCGACCAGCAACCGGGGGCTTTACGAGGCCTTGGGCGAGGAATAGCCCGTGTTGGTGTTCGATGTCAACGTGCTGCTGGCCTGCTTTCGCGGCGATCACCCGCAGCACGAGGTGGTGTATCCGTGGTGGCGGAGCATCCTTGACGAAGAGACCTCGTTCCACGTCCCGGACACCGTATGGGTGGGGCTGGTGCGCATCGCGACGAATCGGCGCATCTTCCCGGTTCCAGCCAGCGTGGACGAGGTCTTTGAGTTCGTAGCGGCGGTTCGTCAGCAGCCCGGCTACCGGACAGGCGCGGGCGACCCCGACGTGATCGAGGAGTGGGCCCGCTGCTGCCGTCAGGGTCAGGCGGCAGCGGACCTGGTGCCGGACGCCTACATCGCCGCGTGTGCTGTTCGACTAGGGGCCACCGTCGTGACGTGGGACCGAGATTTTCGGCGGTTCGAGGGACTTCGACTGCTCGACCCGACCCGGCCCTGACGGTCGAAACTGGCCGCAGTGGAGGCTGGCCTCGGTCGGCGAGCTCGAGGGGTACACCGGACACCAGGTCCGCGATCACGGCGGCGCGGGCGCCTGCAGGAAACTCAGGTTAGGGCGGCGGAGACGTGCACAAACCGCTATCGCATTGGTGCTGCCGGTGCTGTCCTGGCGACATCACTGCAGCTGAGTGTCAATGGCCAAGCTCAGGTCCCCGCTGGTGGCCAAGTGAAAGTCCCCACCCTCTGCGGGTTTTTCACTTGGTCAGGGGCTCACCTCCGTGGCGGGTTCGGGCTTGGCGCATGCGGTAGGACTGGC
>JAIUNK010000027.1 GCA_020161845.1 Actinomycetota bacterium | reverse complement strand
GGCATGAACGGCTCGATCAGCTCCCACTCGGCGTCCGAAAGCACCCGCATACGCGACATGCCACCCACAATCGCCCATCAACACCCTCACCATTGGGAGACACGCCCTAGGGGCCGGGAGTCGCCGCGGGCCGGCAGTGCACGGGCATCCGCTGGGACAGTTCGCGGTAGTCCAGCACGCGTCCGTCCGTCGTGTCCGTCGCGCCGGCGAGGTAGATCAGGATCGCCAGCGCCGACAGCGGGGCGGTGGGGATGCCCGGGATGCTCGCCGTGCGCAGCTCCGGGTCGATCCGGCGTTCGAGGCCCTCGCGGATCACGAGGGCCTGGAAGACCCAGCAGGCATCGCTGATGTCGACCCCGTCGCGCAGCACCAGGCCGTACCGGGCGAGGATGCCGGCATAGACCGGCGCCCAGGTCTCGACCACCGACTGGCGATAGACGTCCAGGGCCTGGCGCACCGGTGGGTAGTCCGGCCACAGCGTCATGATCGTCTCGCCCAGCCGGTAGAGGTGCGGGTCCTGGGAGGATTCGACCTCGGCATCGGCGAACCGGGCGATCAGCACCCCCAACGGCCCGTCCATCCAGGCCGGCAGCTGCCGCAACAACAGCACGGCGTTGCGCGCGAAGCGTTGGGGGCGAAGGGAGTACGAGATCAGATCGGCATACCAGCCGCTCGCCAACGGCCAGCGTCGGCGCAGCTGGTTGCGGCTGACGGCCAACACCTTGGTGGCGAACGAATCGTGGCCGACGAGGGTGGCGAGGATCGCCGGGACCCGGCCCTGGTCGCTCGTGGCGTCCTGGGTCAGCGCCGCGGCGAGGTGGCTGGCGCCCTCCCGGAGCAGGTACTGCGTGACCGGTGACTGCGGGCCGTTGGGGCCCTCGTCGTGGGCGATGTGCTGCAGGATCCCGGTCAGGTCCTCGACGACGACCGTGCCGCGGTCCTGGATGGCCTGCGCGGCCGGGCTGAAGACGCGCACCGGCACCTCGCGTCCGAATTCGCCGGGGACCGGGGACGCCGTGCTTGGCTGCATGGGCAAGTTTTTCACCGGGCCGGTCAACGACTCTGCCCGGCAGGGTCAACTTCGCGTCATGATCTGTGGGGGTTATTGGCGGAGAGGACGTTTCATGCGACGGATGACGGCGACGCAGGCGAGCGCTCGGGTCAGCGAACTGACGGCCGGCACGGACGGGCGCGTGCTGCTGGGGCTGACCGGCGCCCCGGGGGCCGGGAAGTCGACCCTGGCGGCCCGCCTGGTCGCGGAGCATCCGGGGGCGGTCCTGGTCGGGATGGACGCCTTCCACCTGGCGCACGAGACGCTGATCGCGCTGGGCACCGTGGGCCGCAAGGGGGCGCCGGACACGTTCGACGCCGACGGGTACGTCGCGCTCTTGCGCCGGATCCGTGCCGGCGAACCGCGCACCATCTGGGTGCCCGAGTTCCGTCGCGACATCGAGGACACCATCAACGCCGTACGGCCCCTGGATCCCGACGTACGCCTCGTGATCACGGAGGGCAATTACCTGCTCCTGGACGACGAACGCTGGGCCCCGGTGCGGGAGTTGTGCGACGAGGTCTGGTTTGTCGAGGTGCCCGAGCAGGTCCGGCTGGAGCGACTGGTCGCCCGGCACCGGCACTTCGGCCGCAGCGCGGCGGAGGCCCACGAGCGCAGCGTGACCGGCAGCGACGCCGACAACGCGCGGGTCGTGGCGGCCGGCAGGGACCGTGCCGACGCGGTCGTGCTGGGGGACTGACGGCGCACCCTGACCCCGGGGACAGGGTGCGCGCCAAGGGGACTCGCGCACGACATGACCGCGAGGTGATTGACAGCGCAGGTCAGCGGCGGGATTTTGGGCGAATACGTGGCGTGCCCCGCGCCGCGGTCCCCCTCCGCAAAGGAAGTCCGACGATGAGTTCTACTCCGCAGCTGCGCCGTCTCGCCACCCTCACCGCCGTGACGCTCGTCGGTGTGGCGGCTCTGACGGGTTGCAGCGACTCCAAGTCCGGCAGCGCCGCGACGGGCGGCACCGGCGGCGCCACCAGTGGGGCCGCCGCCGGCAAGGTGAAGATCGGTCTGATCACCAAGACCGAGACCAACCCCTTCTTCGTCAAGCTCCGGGAGTCCGCCAAGGCGCAGGCCGACAAGCAGGGCGCCGAACTCGTCGCACTCGCAGGCAAGTTCGACGGCGACAACGAAGGGCAGGTGGCCGCGATCGAGAACCTCATCCAGCAGGGCGCCAAGGGCATCCTGGTCACGCCGAACAACTCGACCGGCCTGATCGCCTCGCTGAAGAAGGCCAAGGAGAAGGGCATCCTGGTCATCGCGCTGGACACCGAGACCGACCCCAAGGACGCGGTGGACGCGACGTACGCCACCAACAACGTGACCGCCGGTGAGCTGCAGGGCAAGTACGTCAAGGCGGCGCTCGGCGGGACCGCACCGAAGATCCTGATGATGGACGGCACCGCAGGCGGCACCGTCGATGAGATGCGCCACCGCGGGTTCCTGCAGGGCATCGGCGTCGCCGAGGGCGACCCGGCGATCCTGGGCAAGCAGAACACCAACGGCGACCAGAACAAGGCGCAGGCGGCGATGGAGAACCTGCTGCAGCGCAGCACGGACGTCAACGCGGTGTACACGATCAACGAGCCGGCCGCGGCGGGCGCCTATGCGGCGCTGGCGGCCAAGGGCCTGGCCGACAAGGTCAAGATGGCCTCCATCGACGGCGGCTGCCCGGGTGTGCAGAACGTCAAGGCCGGCAAGATCCTGGCCACCGTCATGCAGTTCCCCAAGAAGATGGCCGAGCAGGGCGTCGACGCGGTGGTGAAGTTCGCCAAGGACGGCACCAAGCCCAGCGGCTTCCAGGACACCGGGGCGCAACTCATCAGCGACAAGCCGATGGCCGGGCTGGACATCAAGGACACCGCCTGGGGTCTGCAGAACTGCTGGGGCTGACCCGTGACCGCTTCGGTGGATCGGGCCGAGTCGGCGGGCTCGGCCGACGTCACGCGGAGCAGTGCGTTCGGTGGGCCGGGCGGGATCGCGCAGCGCATGCTGCGTCATCCCGCCCTGGGTCCGCTCGGGGCGCTGCTCCTGGCGGTGCTCGTCTTCTCGCTGACGACCAGCACCTTCGCCGACGTCGACAACTTCTCCCTCGTCGTGCAGCAGACGCTGGTCGTCGCCACGCTGGCGCTCGGGCAGACGCTGGTCATCCTCACCGCGGGCATCGACCTGGCCAATGCCGCGATCATGGTGCTCGGGACGATGCTGCTGGCCCGGGTGGCCGGCGGTGACTCCCCACTGGTGGCGCTGGTCGCGGCGTTCGCCGTCTGCACCCTCATCGGTGCCGTGTCGGGCGCGTTGGTCACCCGGGTCAAGCTGCCCCCGTTCATCGTGACGTTGGGGCTGCTGACGGTGGTCACCGCGATCGCGCGGCTCTATTCGACCGGTACGTCGTGGCCGGTGAGCCACCCGCTCCTGACCGGACTGGGGAAGGGCAGCTATCTGTTCGGGCAGTTCTACGTCACGCCCGGGATGCTCCTCATGCTGGGGATGTTCGTTGGGGTCTGGTACCTGCTCGCGCACACCGCCTGGGGCAAGCACGTGTACGCCGTGGGCGACGACCCGGAGGCCGCCCGGCTGACCGGGATCCACGTCGATCGGACGCTGTTCAGCGTCTACGTCCTCGCCGGCCTGATCTACGCGGTGGCCGCCTGGCAGGCCCTCGGTCGGATCCCGAACGCCGATCCGAACGCCTTCCAGAACGGCAACCTCGACTCGATCACGGCCGTCGTCATCGGCGGCACCAGCCTGTTCGGTGGCCGCGGCGGGGTGTGGGGCACGCTGATCGGTGCCTTCATCGTCGCCGTGCTGCGCTCCGGATTGACGCAGGCCGGCATCGACAGCCTCTATCAGGACATCGCCACGGGTGCGCTGGTCATCGCCTCGGTGGCACTGGACCAGTGGGCCCGCAGGAGGTCGCTGTGAGCCCGGCGGCGCAGCCCGGTGCGGGCGCGGGCTCGGGGCCGGGCGCAGGCGCAGGCGTAGGGCCCGGCGCAGGTGCGGCCGGTTCGGCGGTCGTTCCTGTGATGGAGGCGCGCGGGCTGGTCAAGCGGTACGGCCGCGTGACGGCGCTGGCCGGCGCCGACTTCGAGTTGCAGCCCGGAGAGATCCTCGCGGTGATCGGCGACAACGGCGCGGGCAAGTCGACGCTGATCAAGGCGCTGTCCGGGGCGCTGGTGCCGGACGAGGGCGAGATCCTTCTCGACGGCACCCCGGTGCGATTCCACTCCCCGCTGGACGCGCGCCGGATGGGGATCGAGACCGTGTACCAGACCCTCGCGGTCGCCCCGGCCATGGACATCGCGAGCAACTTGTTCCTCGGCCGCGAACAGCGGCGCTCCGGGGTGCTCGGATCGGTCTTCCGGATGCTGGACCACCAGGCGATGCGGCGGGCCGCTCAGGCCCAGCTGGACTCTCTCGGGGTGGCCACCGTGCAGAGCATCACCCAGGTCGTCGAAACCCTCTCGGGTGGGCAGCGGCAGGCCGTGGCCGTGTCGCGGGCGGCGATGTTCGGGCGCAAGCTCGTCATCATGGACGAGCCCACGGCGGCGCTCGGGGTCAAGGAGTCCGGGCAGGTCTTGGACCTGATTCGCTCGATCCGGGACCGGGGCCTGCCCGTCATCCTGATCAGCCACAACATGCCGCATGTCTTCGAGGTGGCGGACCGGATCCACGTGCATCGGCTCGGTCGCCGGGCCGCTGTCGTCCGGCCGTCGGATCACCGGATGAGCGAGGTCGTGGCGCTGATGACCGGGGCGCTGCGACTCGATGAGAACGGCGAGCTCGTCGACGCCGAGGGTCACCACCACCCCGATCTGGAGGACATGGACTGAGGTCGTCTCGTCGCCGGGCATCCCGTGGACTTCGTCGGGATGCCCGGCCACGCGTCGTATGGGCCAGGGTGCCGATTGTTCCGCGGCCAGTGAGGACGTCCGCGGAACGGCCGCGGCTACGCGCGGCGGCGCCAGCGGATCCGGCCGTCGACTAGGCGCCCGACGAGGCCGCGAGCATGGACGTCGGTGTGGTGTCGGGTGCACAGCAGCGCGAGGTTGTCGACGTTGGTCTCGCCGAGGTCTGTGGTCCATTCGCGTAGGTGGTGGGCTTCGCACCAGCTTGGTGGTCGGTCGCAGCCGGGGAAGGTGCAGCACTTATCCCGTAGGCGCAGGTAGCGGACTTGGTCGGGGCTGGCCAGTCGGGCGGCGCGGCCGAGGTCGAGGATCGCGCTGTCGGTGCCGAGTACCGCTGGGATGATCCGGGCATCGCAGGCCAGGCGTCGCACCGTGGCCGGGGTCAGCGGAGTGCCGAACCCGTCGAGCCCGTACCCGCTAATCCGCGTCCCGCTGGTCGACGGGTGGCTGCAGCCGGTGCTCGTCGAGGGGTGGCCGCAGCCGGTGCAGGTGGCGGCGTGGTTGGGCGGGGAGGAGTAGGCGGCGGCGACGCGGGCGGCGAGGGTGTCGTGGTCGATCGTGATGATGATCTGGGCCTTGACCGCTGAGCCCGGCCGGACGTGGCCGCTCAACGTGGGGTCGGTTGCCACGATGCGGGCCATCTCGATGATCGCGTCCAAGTTCCGCTGCTCCGCGGTGCGGGCATCGACCTCGCCCTCGGCGGTCGGGGGTCGGTGCGGCCAGCGCATCGAGGGCGGCTTTGAGGGCGGCGTAGTCGTCGTTGGTCATCGCATACTTCCCGACCCACATCCCGGTGCCGTCCTTGACGGGGTTGGTGAACCGCCGCTGAGCGTGCAGCTCCTTCTGCTGCTCCTCGAAGTCACCCTCGTCGCCGTAGCTGGCGATCAGCGCCTCTTTGAGGCTGCCCAACTGCGACGCGGAGGCCCCGGTGGCGGCGTGCGCGATCAACTCTCCCGCCGCAGCGTCCCACCAGTCGGTGGGGATCTTGACCGCCAACGTGCTCAGATCCGCGCCGAGTCGGGCGCCGACCGTCAGGGAGATCCGCCCGGCCCGGACCGCCGCGGTCAGCGGCGCCAACTCCGGCCGGCGGGACTGCTCCCAACCCGTCCGATAGGTCCCCGCTACCCCGGCGGTGACCGGCGCACCGGCCGCGGCGGCCTGCTCCTGCACCCACGCGGTGATCTTCGGCCCGATCGGCCGCGGCGAATCATCCGAGGCGGCGACCACCCCACGGGCGACGGCCTCGGCCAACACCGCCGCCGAGGCCCCCTCCGCCACCGCCCGCAGCGCCACCAGATCCCCGAACAGGCCAGCCAGCTCCTCGGTCGGCACCAACGCCAACACGTCCCCCAGCCGGACCGAGCCACCACCATCTCCAGGCACGTCAGCCCCAGGCACGTCAGCATCGGTCAAGCTCCGCAGCCCCGACCCCACGCGACGTACCGCGTCCCCCATCCAGCGCGTCGCCTCGAACGACGACAACCCAGCCACCGGAGTCGGTGCGAAGGTGTCCGTCGAGGTCATAGCCCATTATCTCGAACACCTAACCGATCACGCAAGCACGAGGTGCCCGTTATGTGCGATATTAAATACGGAATCTCGCGGGAGACGACGCGAGCGGCGCTCAGCGGCACACGAATTCAACCCGCATAGAACTGTCGCCCAGATCACACCTTCCGTTATGACACACCGAGGCTGCCGGAGAAGCCGCGAAGCCTGTCAGCAGCGGACAAGAGTGCGGCGACGTCAGCAGCGGACAAGAGTCCGGCGAAGGTCAGGCGTCTTGGGAGTAGAGCAGCGCGGCGTACGGCCCGATCGTGACCTCGGCGTGTTGCCCGCACCCGTCGTACCAGCCCGGACTCGTCGTGAGGTCGGTCGGGTGCACCGCGCCGAACCCGTCGCCGTACCGCGGCGCGTCGGTATTCATCCGCAGCCGCCAGCGGCCGGGGTGGGGCAAGCCGATAGCCTGCCGGTGCACCGGATGCGTCGACAGGTTCGCGATCACGACGGTGTCGTCGCCCGGGCCGCCGTTCTCGAAGCGGTGGTAGGCCAGGATCTTGCGCTCCTGATCGGCGCGCAGGATGTGACAGTGCCGGCCGGACAACCCGCGGGTCGTGCGGGCCGTGTCGCGGCGCAACTGGATGAGGTCCCGGGCCAGATGCAGGAAGCACGAAAAGCGGTGCTGCTTGTCCCAGCTCAGGTAGCGGCGGTCGTCGAACCAGCGGTCCTCCAGGAAGTCCTGGCCCTGAAAGAGCATCGGTACGCCGAGGGCGGTGAGCGTGAGCATCAGGCCCAGGCCGGCGCGTTTGCGGGCGTGCCACGAGTCGGCTGCGCCGGGAGTGATCGACTCCGGCAACCGGGCCTTGCCGTTGGCGACCTCGTCGTGTGACTCGGTGAAGACGATGCGCTGGTGCGGCATGGTGACCCCGTGACCGGTGATTGCTGCAGCAAGCGCCGCCATGTCGCGGTCCTCGTCGCGAGGATGCTCCAGCACCGCCCGGGTGGTGTGCACGAAGCTCGCGTCCCACTGGCTGTGGAAGCCGAGCCCGCCGGATTCGCTCGGCTCGGTGACGACGGGATCGCCCTGCATGTCCTCGGCGATGAGGATCTTCCACGGCTGTCGGGCACTCAGGTCCTGGGTCATCGCCTGCAGGTAGTGGTGGCCGGACGGGAGGTAGTCGTCGGGGCGGCGGACGTCGCCCCAGCGCGACCGGATGAAGTTGGTGCCGTCGAATCGCAGGCCGTCGACGCGGAAGTCCTCGAGCCACATCACCGCCGAGTCCCGCAGGAAGTTGCGCACCTCCTTGCGGCCGTAGTCGGGTCGCGTCGAGCCCCACGGGGTGTCGGCGCGCCGGTCGTTGAAGAAGTAGGCGCCGCCATAGCGACGCTTGGCCCAGCCGTCGAAGCGCCACAGGTCGAGATCGGTGGGCCCGAGATGGTTGTGCACGAGGTCGAGGATGACGGCGATACCCCGCTCGTGCGCGGCCCGGACGAACCGCGCGAAGGCCGCCGGGCCGCCGTACGTGCTCTCGATCGCGTAGACGTGCGACGGGTTGTAACCCCAGCTCACGTCGCCGGCGAACTCGAACGGGGGCATCACCTCGACCGCGTTGATGCCGAGCCACGCCAGGTGGTCGAGGCGGCCGATGGCCTTGTCGAAGGTGCCCGGGCCGTGCTCGTCGGCGGCGAAGGTGCGGATGTGCAGTTCGTAGAGGACGAGGTCGTCCCAGCCGGGAGACCGGTACGGCGCGTCGCCCCAGTCGATGGCCTTGGGGTCGAAGACCACCGAGTTGCCGACCGAGTGGGTCACGGCCCGACCGCACGGGTCCATCCGCCACAGGTACGGGCCGCCGCGGCGGACGAGGAACTTGTATTCCGTGCCCGGCCGGGCGGCCGGCACGAACGCGGACCAGGTCCCGGCGCGCGCGTGGTCGCGGGCCAGCATGGTCTTGCGCCTGGTCTCCCAGCCGCAGAAGTCGCCGATGACGGCGACATGGCGGGCGTGCGGCGCCCAGACGCGGAAGGTGACGCCACCGTCGTGGCAGATCGCCCCCATGCCGGGGTGTCGGGACGCGGTCGCGGGCACGCACGACACCATAAGTCGCGGCACCGACAACGCCGGGCAGGCTCCACCGGGACCGGGTCGCTCCCGCCGCGAATCGTTCTGTGCCCCGGGTCGACGCCCTGATTCGGGGCCCGCATCGGGCAACGAATTGGCAACGTTCATGCATGGCAGGCGTCGAAAACTCAGAGCGTTGTCAGTCCTGCCGTCCACTATGGTGACCGGTAGGCAGACACGTTCGAGGGGGAGGGGAGAGTTGTGAGCATCTGCGCTGTGCCCGGGGTCGACGTCGAAGAGATGACGGTCGACGAGGGGCGGGCCATGTTCGAGGCGCTCTCCCGTGACCGCCTCGGCATCGGCCGGGAGGAGTTCCTGCGCCGGCTCGATGCGGGGGATTACGACGAGACGGACTCTGAGGACGTCATCCGCCTGCGAATCATGGCCCCGTTCGGCCGCTGACGAGGCCGCCCGCATGCCAGGGCGGACGCCGACGGACGCCGTGCGTGCGTTCCTCGACCCCCTTGAAGTCGCGATTTCCTGCCTGGGACAGGCCAAGATCACCCTCTCGCCGGGAGGCAAGAACACCCCTGATCGTGAGCACAGTTGGATGCTCAACGGGGGTAACGGCTACAGCCGGAGCGGATGGCACTTTGAGGCGCAGATGGGCTATCGGATCATCCGGACGAACGAGCCTGACCGGGGTCCATGGCGCGTCACGACGACGGCGTACCGGTACCGGCTGGCGGTGCCGGAGCACGACCTCTTTCGGATGCACTGGCATCCTGCCGGGAACAGTCCGGTCGACTATCCGCATCTGCACGCGGCTCTGGGTCCAGAGCGGATCACGGAGCAGGCTCTCAAGGCTCACTTGCGGACGTCCCGGATGACGCTGGAGCAGGCTATCCGCTGGTCGTTCGAGGTGGGTATGCCGCCGGCCTGCGCAGACTGGGAAGAGCGGCTCGACTCGGCGGAGAAGCCTCACCTCGAGCATCGGTCGTGGCACTGAGCTCGACGGCTATCCACCGGCGGATTTGCGCTGTTGAGGTGGTGCCCCCGGGCAGAATCGAACTGCCGACACCCGCTTTAGGAGAGCGGTGCTCTATCCCCTGAGCTACGAGGGCTGGGCCCGCCGGTGGCGTGCACCGGGACAGTCTCTCACGCGCGCGGCGGACCGCGAGTCGCCGTGTACGCCGCCGTGTACGCCGCCGCGTACGTTGCCGCGGTCGGGCTGCTCGCTCGGGAAGCGGCCCGGCCCACCGGGCATCATGAAGCGGTGAGCGACGATCCGGTGGGCGAGGCCGTCGCCGACCTGTACGCCCTGGATCGGGACCAATTCGTCGCCGCCCGTGACCATTTGGCGGTGGAGCTGCGCCGATCCGGCGACCGGGCCGGGGCCGCTGCGGTCAAGAAGCTTGGCCACCCGACGGTGGCCGCCTGGGCCGTCAACCAGCTCGTTCGCGCCCACCCCGAGACGGCCCGCCGGATCGCCGACCTCGGCGTACGGCTCCGTGACGCTCAAGCCGCCCTCGACGTCGGGGCACTGAAGGCGCTGCGGCCGCAGCGCGACGTCCTGCTGGCGGAGGCAGTCCACGCCGCCGCCACCGTTGCCGCCGTCCGCGGGCAGCCCCTCGGCGTCGCCGCCGATCAGGTGCGCGCCACGCTGGTGGCCGCGCTCGCCGATCCCGCCGCGGCCGATGCGGTCGCCTCGGGACGGCTGGTGCGGGCGCTGTCGTACGCCGGGTTCGGCGAGGTCCAGCTCGATGACGCAGTCGCCGCCCTGCCGACGCCCGCTGGGTTGCGGCCCGTGACACGGACGTCCCGGCCGGTGGCCGCCTCGACCACGGCGACCACTGCCGGCCCGCAACCCGCCACCGACGTGGTCCGCGCGCAGGCCGCCAGACAACAGCGGGCCGACCAGCGGGTCGGCGAGGCGGAGTCGACGCTGCGCGAGGCCGAGCGTCGGGCCGCGGCCGCCGCTGCGGACCTGGCACAGGCGCAGGACCGGCACGCGGCCGCCGCCCGACGGACCGCGCAGATCCGCGTCCAGCTCAGCGTCGCGGAACAGGACGAGCGTGCCGTCGCCGCACTGGCCGCGGCGAGTGCGGTCGAGGCCGAGCAGTCACGGGCGGCGGTCGCCGAGGCGAGCGCCGAATGGACCCGCGCCAGGGCCGAGCGCGACGCCCTGGGATGAGGCCTCGTGGGCTGGCGCGAGCCCGCCCGGGGATGCTTCGGGCGCCGTAGCGAAGGACGGTTCGCCGCCCGCGGATCGACTGGACGAATGTCCAGTGACCTGCGGCGACGCATCTGAGGGGCGGCGACCTGCCCGGAGGGACAGCAGCCCGGTCCCGGCTCCGCGAACCCGTCGGATGCCCTTAACCTTGGGGGGTGAGTCCCGCCCCTCCGCAGCCTCCGGCCGGCCCCGGTCCAGACACGGCGCGCCGGGCGTCGAGCGCCCGGACGGGTCGGGCCGGCGTCCCGCAGCGGCGCGTCCACGACGACGGGTCCGGCGTCGATGACCTCGTCGGCGCGCCGCGGGCCGAGGCGATCGAGGCGGGCCAGGTGATCGATGCGGTCGAGCCGGACCGCGTCATCGAGCCGGACCGCGTCATCGAGCCGGACCGCGTCATCGAGCCGGCCCGGGAGGTGGCGGGAGGCCCGCCGACCGATCCCGCTGCCGCCATCGAGGTGGCGGACACCGAGGTCCCGCCGCTGGTAGCAGCACCTCCCGACCGCCCGGCCCCGTCGTCCGCCGGGGGCGACGCCGCAACCGAGGTCACCGATCCCGATGGCGGCCAGCGCGCGGTGGAGCCGCAGGACGCGATGGCCGACGATCGGCCCGCCGAGCCGGACGTTTATCACGCGCCGATGGTCGTCGTGCCCAACGACACCGTGCAACGCCGGGCGGACGGGGGCGGCCAGACGATCTATTCCGCGGCGCCGCCGAGCCGGATCAGGACCGCGGCCGAGCTGGCGGAGGACGACCTCGACGACCCGGCGCGCGCACCGCTCGACCTGGTCCTGGGCCCGGACGGCGACCGGCAGCAGCGCAACGGTCACCACGAGCGCAACGGTCACCACGAGCGCAACGAGCGCAACGAGCGCAACGAGCGCAACGAGCGCAACGAGCGCAACGAGACCGCTGAAGACGTCGAGATTGCGGCGATCCCCGCCGCCGACGCCCCCAGCTTCGCCGATTCGCCCCGCGCGCAGAAGCCGCCGGAGGGTCCGGTCCGTCGCCCAGCGACCCGCCGCGCTCGGCGTACCCCTGTCGCCGACTCCGCCCTGGAGCCCGGCGCCGCCCCCTCCCGGGGGGAACGCGTCGGCGCCGCGCTGCGCGTCTGGCGCGGCGAGCTGGCCCAGACGGGCGGGCCGAATGCGCTGCTGTGGTACCGCGATACCCCCGACGGCACCCTCGATCTGACCAAGGCCCACCCCACCGGTGTCTCGATGCTCATGGCGGGCAATCGGGTGCGCCTGTCCCACCTGGTCCGCGAGCCGGCGGCGTTCCGGGAGGCCCTGGCCACCGCGCGTCGGATTCGCAACAAGGCCCTGGAGCTGCACGACGACCACGGTCTGGACACCGGGTACGTCTGTGTCGGCATGGCCACCTGGGCCGTCCCGGGCACGGTGCGCCGCCCGCAGGCCCCGATCATGCTGCGCAGCGCCCGGCTCCACGCCGTGGACGGCGCCGAGACCGATGTGGAGATGGAGCTGTCCAGCCGCGTCGAGATCAACCCCGTGTTCCTGCACTACATGGCCTCGGAGCAGGGCGTCCGGATCAAGGGCGAAGCGCTGGCCGACCTGGCCCATTCCACCGGCCGGTTCGATCCGCTGCCGGTGTATCGAGAGTTGCGCCGGGTGCTGGCCGGGGTTCCGGAGTTCACGATCGTCGACCGCCGGGTCATCTCGACGTTCGCGATGAGCAAGATGGCCATGGTCGCCGACCTGGCCGCATTCGCCGACATCCTGGCCGGCAACGACGTGATCGCCGCCCTGGCCGGCGACCCGAACGCGGAGCAGACCCTGCGCGCGGACGGCGCGGGCGGCCTGGCCGACAGCGACCGGCGGCCGATCGAACCGGATCTGGGCCGCGAATCCCTGGTCCTCGACGCCGACCCCAGCCAGCAGGACGTCGTCGACGCGGCGCGCAGCGGTCGGCACGTGTTGGTGGACGCGGCCCGCGGCACCGGCACCACCCAGACCCTCGCCAATGTCGCCGCCGCGCTCGTGGCCGGCGACCAGCGGGTTCTGGTGGTCAGCGAGAGCGCGCGACAGCTCGCCGACCTGAAAGCCCACCTGGACCGGGTGGGCTTGGGCGAGCTGGTGCTCGACGCCCGCGACCCCCACGAGCTGCGGCGGACCATCTCCACGGACATCCTGGCCCGGGTCGAGGGCCGAGCCGTCGACGACCTCGCGCAGCGGCCCGCGCACGAGGCGGGCGATCCCCCCGCCGAGGGGTTCGCCGGGGGGCCGGAGGGCGGGGGCGCCGCCGCGGGGTCGCCGGACCCTGCGGATCCGCCGCGCGCCGCCCGCAGTCCGGAGGAGGAGGCGCTGGCGACCGTACGTCGGGAGCCGCGGCCCACCGACGAGGCCCCGCATCGCGCCCTGACCCGGCTGCGCGCCCGGATCGCCGCGCACACCCAGTCGGTGCACACACCACGGGCGCCCTGGAATGTCAGCATCTTCGACGCGCAGACGGCGCTGGCCGCGCTGTCGGCGCACGCCGACGCCCCGAGGTCGCGGGTCCGGATCGCGCCGGCCGCCTTGCGCACCCTTAGCCGGGAGCGCCTGCTGGCGCTCGCGGAGGAGACGGCCCAGGTCGCGGCCGACGGAGCCTGGGCCACCACGCCGGGCGACGAGGATCCCTGGTGGGGTGCCCAGCTCGGCAACGCCGAGGACGCCGAGCTGGCGGTGGCGATCGCCGCCGACCTGGCGCAGGGTCGGCTCGCCGCGGATCGCGAGGTGCTCGACCACGCCCTGGCCGACGCCGGTCTGCCGCCGGGGCGCTCGGTGGAGGACTGGCACGAGGCGTTGAGCCTCATCGCTGGCATCCGCGAGACCCTGATGAACTTCAAACCCGAGGTCTACACCCGACCGCTCGAGACCCTGATCGCGGCCACCGAGTCCGCTGCCGAGGCCCGCACGTCGTGGTGGGGCCGGGGCAGTGCGCAGAAGAAGGAGGCGCGCGCCCTCACCCTGCCGCACGCGCGGATCGACTCGCTGCACGCGGCCCTGCAGCGCGCCCAGGACCAGCGCGACCGGTGGGCGGCCCTGACCGGTCGCGACGACGAGCCCCGCGTGCCCGAGGGCGCCGCCGAAGCGCTGTCCCGGTGCGCCACCCTCGGCAAGGACCTGACCTGGCTGGATGCGCAACTCGGCGGCACCCGCGGCGGTGCGGGCCTGCTGACGCTGCCGATCGACCGGCTGCAGGAGCGGCTGGCCGAGCTCGCCGACCGGGCCGATCGAGCGGTCGCGGTTCCCGCGGTCCGGTCCCGGCTGTTGGGCCTGGTCGAGGCCGGCATGGGGGAGTTCATCGACGACCTGGCGCACCGGCACGTATCGGCCGATCGCGTCGTGGCCGAGGCCGAGTTCGTCTGGTGGCTCTCGGTGCTCGACGCGGTGGCCGAGCAGGACCCCGCCTACGGGGGGCACGACGGTGTGGCCCTGCATCAGCTGGTGGCCGACTTCGTCGACAGCGACCGGGCGCTGCATGCCGCGCGGGCCCGTCAGGTGCTGGACCGGGCGCGCGCCCACGCCCGCGTCGAGGCCGCCACGCGCCCCGATCAGGTCAACGTGCTGCGCGCTGCCGCGGCGTACGACCGCACCCCGCGCCCGACCCGCTCCCTGCTCGCCGAGTGCGGGGACGTGGTCGCCGCCGTCGCGCCGATCTGGGTGATGAGCCCGCTGACCCTCGCCTCGGTGGTGCCGACGCACCTCGCCTTCGATGCGGTGATCATCGACGACGCCGGGCGGATGCCGGTCGCGCATGCGGTCTCGGCGCTGGCCCGCGGGGTGCGCGTGATCGCCGCCGGTGACCTGCAGGGTTTGGGGCCTCGGCATTTCGAGACGGTGGCCCTCCCCGATGACGTCGACGATGAGGACGAGGGCCCGGCCGCGCCCGTTTCGGTGTTGGAGGCGCTCGCGGCGTACCTGCCCCTTCGCCACCTGACCCAGGTCTACGGCGACCGGGACGCCCGGCTCGCGGCCTTTGCCGTCGGGGCCCGGGAGGAAGCGGTGCAGGCCTGGCCCTGCCCCGGCCGCGAGGCCGCCCTGCGGCTGGTCCGGACCGGCGCCGTGATCTCCTCCGTCGACCAGATCGGCGAGGCCGAGACCCGCGAGAACAGTCGCGTCGTCGAGCTGGCCGTGGAGCATCTGCGGCGACACCCGCAGTCCTCGCTCGCGGTGCTGGCCATCACCCCGGCCCAGGCGGCCGAATTGGACCGGCTCATCCGGCACGCGCTGGCCCGCGACGCGCAGGCCGCCTCGGCGCCGGTGCTCGCGGAGGGGGCGCGCGAGCGGCTGCTCGTGACGACCGTGGACCGCGCGGCCGGCACCTCCCGGGACACCGTGGTCTTCGCGACCGGCCTGGTGCCGCTGCCGGGCATGCGGGTTCGGCTGCCCGAGCGGTTGCAGCGCCCGGACGGCGACCGGCTGGTCGACACCGTCGCCGCGATCGCGCGGCACCGTCTCGACATCGTCTGCGCGGTCACCGCCAGGGATATGGCGCACCTGATCGCGTCCTGCCCGGGGCAGTCTCGGATGGCCGAGCTGCTGGAACATGCCGAACGGGACGGACATGTGGGCGCCACCGGCGACGATGGCCGGCACGCGCTGCTCGGCGAACTCGCCACGCGGCTGCGCTCGGAGGGGTTGGTGGTGCATCAGGGGTACGGCGTGGGCGCGAGCCGCATCGACCTGGCCATCGAGGAGCCCTACACACCGGGCCGACTCGCCGTCGCGGTCCTCACCGACGGCCTGCGCTACGCGCAGGCGAGCACGGTCCGTGAGGCGGTCCGGCTCTGGCCGCACCAGCTGACCCGTCTCGGTTGGCGGTGCGTGAGCGTCTGGAGCACCGACGTGTTCCGGGACCCGGCGCGCGATGTGGCCCGGATCGTCGAGGCCGCCCGGGGCGAACGGTGAGTGATCCGCGCCCCCCGGTACGTCGGGTGGGGCGGCGCCGAGTCGTCACCGACGAGGCTCCGGGGGTCCTGCCGCGCGAGGATTCGACCCCCGGTGCCGACGCCGCTTTTTCCGGCGAGGCGGTTGTCGGCGCCGGGGAAATCCGTGCTGGCGATGCCGGTTCCGCTGGGGCCGACGGCACCGCCGAGGTCGTTGCCGGCCCGGCCGAGCCCGCCCGGGACCGCTGGCTGCGCGACCAGCGGCCACCGCACTGGGCCTGAGCCTGGCACCGGGCCTGAGCCCTGGGGCGACCGCCGGCCCCGAGAAGCCGAGAGCCCCGCACCTCCCAGATCGGGAAGTGCGGGGCTCTTGGGTCCGCCGGCGGCGCGTCAGCGGCGCGCGCGCAGCTCGTCGCGGATCTCCTGCAGCAGCAGGACCTCTTCGGACACGGCCTCCGGCTCGGGCTCCTGCCCGCGGGCCCGGCGCTCGGCGAGCTTGTTCATCGGCACGACGAACACGAAGTAGACGACCGCCGCGGTGATCAGGAACACGATGATCGCGTTGATGATGGCGGAGAAGTTGACAAAGGTGTTCTCCTGGCCCGAGCGGACGAAGAAGCCCAGGCCCTGGGAGTCGGCCGCGCCGGCGGCGTTGACGAACGGGGTGACAATGGCCGACACCATCGTGTCGACGACCTTCTGGAAGGCGGCACCGATGACCACGGCGATGGCCAGGTCGATGACGTTGCCGCGGAGGATGAACTCCTTGAAACCCTTGATCATGAAAATCCTGTCGGTTAGCGGGGGTGTCGGCCGCGGATCGGGGCACCTCGCTGTGCTGGCGGAACGACCGCGCCAACCATAGCGACCCCGGGACCAAGGTCCCCAATCGACGCCAGTTTGTTTCCATCACAAAGTCTTTGGCGAAGTTAAGCAGCCCGGAATGCCCGATCTGGCGGGCTTCACGGCGGCCTCAGGCGGCGGGTCGGACGGCGGCGTGGACCCCGCCCCGGCCCCCGAGGGCCGCGGCGGTCAGGGGGCCCACCCGGTCCGTCGGCACTCCGACCGTCAGCCCCCGACCGGACTCCGACGCGCCGAACGCGCCGACCGAGCCGCGGTCCACGTCGATCACCACGGCGTCCTCGACAACGACGGCACCGTCGGCGACGGCGACGAGGTCGATGTGGTCGCCGGGGGACAGCCGGGCGGCGGCTCCGGGGTCGGCCAGCGGGACGTGGATGGCGCGCCGGCCGGCGGCGAGCGGGGGGCCGCCGCTGCGCAACCGCACGGCGGTCAGCACCTCACCGCGCCCGACCGCGGCGGCAAGGGGCACGCCCACGGCCTGGGTGGGGGCGCGCACCGCCCCGGCCGGGACGGCGTCCGCGGGCAGGGTGCGGGTGGCGACATCGTCCGGGCGCAGCACGTGGCCCAGCGGCAGGTCCGCGGTGACCACGAGCGCCGAGGTGCCGGGCGGTGCACCCCGTACGCTGTACGCCCCCAGGGCCAGCCAACACGCCGCCGCCGCGAACAGTCCGGCGACGATTCGGCGAAGCACGACCCGGCGCCACCGCGCGGCCCGGGTGCCCGGCACGGGCCGCAGCCGGCGGGCCATGCCGCCCCGGGGGGAGGCGCGACCCGTGCGGTCGGGGGAGAGGCTGGTGCGGACCGGCGCAGGGCCGGGACGGAAGGAGGCTCGGGCGCGGTTCACCCGGGGCAGCCTAGGATCGTGCCGCGCGACCGGGGTCAGCCCGCGCCAACCCTGGGGACGCAGCGGGTGCCGGGGTGGGGGTGTGGACTCAGCTCGCGGTGGCCGACGGCGTCGAGGAACCGGACCCCGAACCGGTCGAGGACCCCGATCCCGAGCTGGACCCTGAGCCGGCCGAGCCCGCCGACGCCCCGCTGCCCGACGATCCCGATCCGGAGCCCGAGCCGCCAGACGATCCGCCCGAGCCGCCAGAGGATCCGCCCGACGCGCCGGACGAGGACGAGCTGGCACTGCGGGAGTCGGTGCGATAGAAGCCCGATCCCTTGAAAACCACGCCGACCGCGTTGAACAGCTTGCGCAGCCGACCCTCACATTCCGGGCAGACCGTCAGGGCGTCCTCGGTGAACGACTGCCGCGCCTCGAAGTGGTGGCCGCAATCGGTGCAGGCGTAGGCATAGGTGGGCATGCATCATCTCCCGCGATACGGATGGGTTCGCCGCGAATCCTACCGGGCCGGGCGCCACGGCCTGCGCGGGATCCCCTGGTCAGCCCGTGAAGTGCGGTCGCCACCGAGGGTGCCGCGTCGCCCCTGGGTCACTGGAACCGGCCGTGCCCGGTCGGTGGGCCCGGCCGGCGCGGCGGACCGGACTTGCCCTTGGCGGCCTCCCAGCCGGCCAGCCGACCGCCCTGGTCGATGGCGTGCAGCTGCTGTTCCGCGACCTTTCGCGTGCCGGGAGCCGCGACGATGACGAGCTGGTCGCCGCGCCGCAGCGGCGTCGTGGGGGTAGGCACGATCGACGCCTTGTCGCGCACGATCAGCGTCACCTGGGCTCCCCGCGGGAGCCGCAACTCGAACAGCTCGATGCCGTGCAGGCGAGACTTGTCGCCGATGCGAACCTCCAGGAGTTCGGCGCCCATCTCCTCCAGCGGCACCGCCTCGACCTCCAGGTTGAGGGCGCGATCGGTTTGGGTGACGCCCAGCCGGGCGGCCACCCAGGGCAACGACGGGGCCTGCACGAGCGTGAACACGACCACCAGGACGAAGACGAGGTTGACCAACCAGTCGACGCCCGAGACGCCTTCGATGAACGGCACGGTCGCGAGCACGATGGGCACCGCCCCGCGCAGCCCGGCCCAGGACAGGAAGAGCTGCTCGCGCCAGGGACAGCGGAACCAGGTACACGAGGCGAGGACCGACGCCGGACGGGCCACCAGGAGCAACACCAGCCCGAGCAGGACCGCGGGCAGCAGTTGCGGCAGCAGCTTGGCGGGAGAGACGAGCAGACCCAGCATCACGAACAGGCCGATCTGGGCGAGCCAGCCCATGGCCTGAGCGAACCCGCGCACGCCGGCCCGATGGGGCAAGGACTGGTTGGCCAGCACCAGACCGGCCAGGTAGACGGCGATGAACCCCGAGGTGTGGGCGACGGAGGCCAGCCCGTAGCCGAGCAACGTCCAGGCCAGGATGCCGATCGGAAAGAGGCCCGCATGCCCCGAGACCAGATAGCGCATGACCCGGGCACCGAGCCACCCCACCAGCAGCCCGATGACCGCTCCACCGATCAACTCCATCACGATGAGCATGAGGAGCCCGAGGACCTCGGCCGCGGAGTAGGCCACCCCCGGGGAGTCGGCGATGTGCTCCGAGAGCAGCACGACCACGATGACCACGGGCGCGTCGTTGAAGCCCGATTCGGCCTCCAGGATCCCGGTCAGCCGGCTGGGCAGCGGCACCGCGCGCAACACGGAGAAGACCGCCGCGGCGTCGGTGGAGGCCAAGATGGCCCCGAGCAACAACGCGATCGACCAGGGCTGGCCGAGAAAGACATGCGCAGCGACCGCCACGATGCCGATCGAGATCGCCACGCCCACCGTGGCCAAGACGGCGGCCGGCGCGACCGACCGCCTGATGCTCTCCCAGGAGGTGGTCAGCCCACCCTCGGCGAGGATCAGGGCCAGGGCCAGGTAGCCCAGGACCCGCGTCGTCGACATCGAACTGAACTCGAAACCCAGCCCCTCCTTGCCGATGGCGACGCCGATGAGCAGGTAGATCAGCAGCGACGGAAGGCCTGTGCGGGTGGACAGCCGGACCGCCGCCACGGCGACCACGACGACCGCGCTCGCGGCCATCAACCACACCCCGAGGTCCCACACCGTGAAGGACTCCAGGATGGACACGTCGCTCCCTCCGGCCGCGGGTCTAGGCGCGGGGTAAATCCCCGGGTTCGCGGCGATCTTCCCAGATCGCGGCCCCGATCGGCAGCTCCGTCCAACCCATGCCCGGGCGCACGACGGCGCTCACCAGCGCGTCGTGCGGTTCGTGCGGGACCTGCTCCACCAGCGCGTCGTCGTCGATGACCGCGACGATTCGGGCGGCCGGATCGGCTCGCGCGAGGGCCCGGTCGTAGCTGCCGCCGCCCTGCCCGAGCCGGCGACCCCGCCGGTCGACCTGCAGGGCGGGGACGACGATCAGCGCGGCTGTAGCGATGGCGTGCCGACCCAGGGGCCGGTCCGGGCCGTCGAGCACCGCCCAGTCCAGGTCCTTGTCGGGCCGCAGGATCGGCACGATCACGCGCAGGCCCCGGGCGGCCAGCGCCGCGTGCAGGGCCCCGGTCGGGGGTTCGGTGGGCAGCGCGACGTACGAGGCCACCGTCCCACCCGGGGGGACCTGCGGCAGGATGGCGGCGGCCACCGCCGCCGACTCCGCGGCCCGGCGGGGGTCGTCCGCGGCCAGCGCGGCGCGGGCCCGCCGACTCACCCGTACGGCGGCGCGCGCCGTACGTTTGGCCGCCGCGATCGGTTCGGGGCTTTCGCGGGGCGCGCGGGGGCTGCTCACCGGTCCAGTGTGCCTGCGCCATTAGGGTGCAGGCAGTACTTGCCCGCCGCCTGCCCTCGCCCGGAGGTGCCCCCGCGTGATCAGCGTCGAACAACACCTGGAGCGGATTCTCGCGACGGTGTCCCGGGTGTCCCCGTCCCTGATGGGTCTGCTGGATGCGCAGGGTGCGGTCCTCGCCGAGGATGTGCTCGCGCTGGTCGACCTGCCCGGCTTCGACAACTCGGCGATGGACGGGTACGCCGTGCGGGTGGGCGACGTCGCCGCGGCCGGCCCGACGACACCGGTGGATCTGGACGTGGTCGGCGACATCGCCGCCGGAGACCTTCGACACCTGGCGCTGCCGCCGGGGCGCACCTATCGGATCATGACCGGTGCTCCCATCCCGGACGGCGCGGACGGGATCGTGCCGGTCGAAGATACGGACGGCAACGCCGACGTCGTGACCATCACCGCGCCCACCGAAGCCGGCCGGCACATTCGACGCCGCGGCGAGGATGTCCGGGCCGGCGAGATCGTGGTCCGCAGCGGGACGCGGCTCGGGCCCCGGCAGATCGCGGTGCTCGCGGCCGCGGGTCACGGGGAGGTGCTCGTCGTCGCGCCGCCGCGGGTCGTCGTGATCAGCACCGGGGATGAACTCGTGGAGCCCGGTCGCGTGCCGGGCCACGGCCAGGTGGTCGACAGCAACTCGGTGATGTTGGTCGCGGCGATCCGCGAACTCGGGGCCGTGCCCTATCGCGTCTCCGGGGTCAAGGACGACGTCGATGGGCTGTTGGACACCCTGCGCCACCAGCTGCTGCGCGCGGACGCCATCATCACCACCGGCGGGGTCTCGATGGGCGCCTTCGACGTCGTCAAGGAGGGCCTGTCCCGGCTCGGCACGGTCGCCTTCGACCAGGTCGCGATGCAGCCTGGCAAGCCGCAGGGCTTCGGCCTGATCGGCAAGCAGGGCGTGCCGGTGTTCACGCTGCCGGGCAACCCGGTGAGCGCTCTGGTGTCCTTCGAGGCGTTCGTGGCGCCGGCGCTTCGCGTGCTCGCCGGGCGTCCGGCGCGGGAGGAGAACACGCTGCGGGCCGTCGTGGTGGAGGGTTGGACCAGCCCGGGGGGCAAGGTCCAGTACGCCCGGGTGCACCTGGCCCGTACGCCGTCGCGGCACACGATCCGGCTGGCTGGGGCGCAGGGCAGCCACGTGCTGGGCGGCCTCTCGGACGCCAACGGCCTGGCCGTCGTGCCGGCCGATGTCACCAATGTGGCTCCCGGCGACGTCCTGACCTGCATTCAGCTCGGCCCGGTGGACGCGGTGCGCGACGACCTGCAGGACACGCCGTGACCTCCGCGGGCGGGCTCTCCCACGTCCGGGCGGACGGGACCGCGCACATGGTCGACGTCTCGGCCAAGGCCGTCACCACCCGGACGGCGAGTGCGGCGGGGCGGGTGCTGTTGTCCGCGCCGGCGGTCGCCGCGTTGCGCGAGGGCACCGTGCCCAAGGGCGATGCCCTGGCGGTGGCCCGGATCGCGGGGCTGCAGGCGGCCAAGAAGTGTCCGGACCTGGTCCCGCTCGCGCACCCGATCGCGGTGCACGCGGTGACGGTCGACCTGGTCGTCGTCGATGACGGGGTGGACATTCGGGCCACCTGCCGGACCGCCGACCGCACCGGCATCGAGATGGAAGCCTTGACGTGCGTGGCCGTCGCGGCGTTGGCGCTGGTCGACATGGTCAAGGCGGTGGACAAGCGGGCTCGCATCACCGACGTCCGGGTGGTCGCCAAGTCGGGCGGCCGCTCCGGCGACTGGGTCGAGCAGCCGTGACGCACGAGCGGGTGCCGCAGCAACCGGGCTCGCCGGCCGGGCGCACCGCCCGCGTCATCGTGGCCTCGAACCGCGCGGCGCGCGGGGTCTATCCCGACCGCAGCGGCCCGATCGCCGTCGAGCGGCTGCGCGCCTGGGGGTTGAGCTGCCCCGACCCGGTCGTCGTCGAAGATGGCGAGCCGGTCGCCGCAGCCTTGCTCGAGGCCATCGACGCCGGCGTGGACGTCGTGGTGACCAGCGGCGGAACCGGCCTGACCCCGACGGACCACACCCCGGAGGTGACCGAGCCGCTCCTGGACCGGCAGCTTCCGGGGCTGGCCGAGGCGGTCCGGCGCGTCGGTGTCGAGGGTGGGGTCGCCGCCGCCGTGCTGTCCCGCGGGTTGGCGGGGGTGGCGCGACGCACGCTCGTCGTCAACCTGCCGGGATCCACCGGCGGGGTCCGCGACGGGCTGCGCGCCCTGGAGCCGATCCTCGGGCACGCGCTGGACCAGATCCGCGGCGGGGACCACGGGTGAGCGGCACCACCGCGGGGGCGGGCCCGCCGTGAGCGACCTGTGGCCGAGTCTCGTGCGGGTCCGGCGGCATGGCGGCCGACCCGATGTGATCCTGCGCGCCCTGCGCGGTCGGGACCGGGCCGAATGGGAGTCGCTGCGGGCCGCTAACGTGGGCTGGCTGCAGCCCTGGGAGGCGAGTAGCCCGCTGGCCGAGCAGCGGCTGCGCTACGGCCAGCTGGTCCGGCATTACGACCGGGAGGGCCGGGCCGGTCGAGCTCAGCCGTTCGTCATCGAGACCGAGGGCGCCATCGTCGGGCAGATGCACCTGACGCAGATCGTGTGGGGGTCGGCGCGCACGGGGCAGGCCGGCTACTGGGTCTCGCGGGAGGCCGCCGGTCAGGGGATCGCCACGACGGCGCTCGCCGCGTTGATCGACCACGCCTTCCTCGTGCTGGGGATGCATCGGGTCGCCGCCTACGTCCAGCCCGAGAATCTGCCCAGTCTCAAGGTGCTGAACAAGCTCGGCTTCCGCGACGAGGGCTTGGGTCGCAACGTGCTGTATGTCGACGGGGCCTGGCGCGACCACCGCAGCTTCGCCCTGACGACCGAGGACGTCGCGGGTGAGTCGGTGGTGCGGCGCTGGAACGCCGCCCAGGCGCATCGGGCGGAGGCCTCGGGCGGTACGCCGTGAGCCGTCGCACCCCCACCCCTGCGGCCGGCGGTGTCCGCGGCGGCGCCCGGTCTCGCGCTGGTGGTCCCCACATCAGGCGCTGGTGAGGCACCGAATCAGGCCTTGGTGGGCCCTAAATGACAGCCGTGTAACTCTATTCGCCGACACACCGGCACGCCTCCAGCAGCCGGTCCCGGGCAGACCTTAGCTTTCTCGTGTGGGCAGCCTGATCTTCGTCGTCGTCCTTCTCATCTGGGCGACCTATCTGTCGCTGTACGTGGCCCGACGCCGCGAGCAGGTCTCGACGGCCCGGTCCGTGGACCGGTTCTCGTCGCACATGCGCGTGCTGCAGCGGCGCATGGTCAAAGAGGCCGCGCCCGCCGAGGAGGCGGCGCCGTCGTCCGGCAACACCCGCAGCTCGATCCTCGCCGCGGGTGCGCTGGAGCACGACGAGCAGCCGGCCGGCACCGCTCGGCCCGGCATGGCGCCGACCTCCCGGACCGAGCGCGGGGTTGCGGCGGCTCGGGCCTACCTGGGATCCGTACACAGCAACCGAGCCTTCGCCGCGTGGGGCGGGCTGACCGGTGCCCTGGACGGGGTGAACCCGCGGCGGCTGCGGGCCTACGCCCTGCTGACCTTCCTGCTCGCGGGCGGCATCTCGTTTGTGCTGGCCGCGCTGGGCCGGACGTCGTGGCTGCTGCCGGCCCTGTGCGCCGCGGGAGTCTTCGGTCTGTTGGCCTGGCTGCGGTCGGACCGGATGGCCGTGCTGGCGGCGCGGGAACGGCGCGCTACCGCCGATCGCAGCGCCACCGAGCGTGAGGCGCTTTCGCAGCAGCGGGCCCGGACGATCGCCGACGAGGAGTCGCAGCGGCGCGCGGCGCAGTCCCGCCCGGCGGCCGCTGAGTTCCCGGTGGCGCAGGAGAGCGCGCCCGCCCGGACCCGCAGCGCCTACGAGTTCTTCGACTTGGCCGTCTTCGACGAGAGCGCGACCGCCGGATCCGAGGCGCCCGCCTCGCAGCCGGCGACCTCGCAGCCGACCCCGTCGCGGTCGACCACCATGTCACAGCCGACCGTGTCGCAGGCCACCCCGTCGCAGCCGAGCGCGCCCGCGGTCGACCCGGTGGCGCAGGAGAAGCTGTGGCAGCCGGTGCCGGTGCCGCCGCCGACCTACACCCTCAAGGCCCGCGCCGACCACCCCGTCCCGGTACCGCTGGCGACCCCGACCGAGCCCGTGCCGATCGAGGTGGAGGACGACTTCGAGGACGCCCTGTGGCGGCAGAACGCGGTCGGTAGCTGACCTCTGGCGAATCTTGACGTCGCGGGACCGCCGATCGGGCGGTCACGCGACGCTTTTCCGGCCCGTTTCGGCCCTTCCCGGTCGTTGTCCGGCGGCTCTCGGCGGGGGTTCGGACCCCTGGGATCGGCTGCGTCGGGGCCGGATTTCAGGGCGGCGCTGCGGATTTCGAGGGCCGCTGGCCTGGTGCTATCGTGGGGTCTCGCATCTAGGGGCTGTAGCGCAGCTGGTAGCGCACCTCGTTCGCAACGAGGGGGTCAGGGGTTCGAGTCCCCTCAGCTCCACCCCGCGCACAAGGCTCGAACCCTTGCCAATGGAATCGTTGGCTGGGGTTCGGGCCTTGTCGGCGTTCTGAACCCAGTTGAGGGCGTTGGCGTTGACTTCGGGGTCGAGGAGCATCTCGAAGGGGCGGTTGTTCTCGACGCGGAGGTCGTCGTCTTCGTCGATGTAGACCTTGGTGAAGAAGGCTTGATTGCAGAGGCGCCGGTTGGCGTCGTCGCACCGGGAATAGATGTCGGCGCAGTCGGCTAGCAGGTTCAACGCGTCGTCAAGGTTGGCACGAGCGTCGGTGTAGTCGCCGTGGTGAGCGTCGATGCGCCGGTTGAGGCTGTCGAGTTCGCCGAGTATGCGGTTTTGTTCTCGTTTGAGCACCGCCAGCGGCACGGCGTCGGCGTAGTGGGCTTGCATGAGTCGATCTTGTTCGTGTTCGAGCCGGTCGCGGTGCTTGGTCAGGCGTTCGAGTTCGTCGGTTTCGGCGGCCATGAGCCGATCGAACTCGTGGTGGAGCATCCCGGACAAGGCATCGCGCTGCGCGGGGCTGATCTGCACGTGCGCGTAGTAGTCCTCTATGAGCTTCTCGACGTCCTCGATCAGGATCGCCCCTCGGGTGCAGTCGGTGCGCTTGGAGTGCCGTCCGGAGCACACGAAGTAGCAGTAGACGTTGCCGTGTCGGTTCTTCGCGTTCGAGACGATCAGTCGGGATCCGCACTGTCCGCAGTGGACGGTGCCTTTGAGGTAGTGGTCGTGGACCTGCGTGGCCTCGGCAGCACTCTTGTGGGCAGTGAGGACAGACTGGACCTGGTACCAGACCTCAGTCGGGACGAGCACGGGGTGGGTGCCCTTGTAGCGGGTGCCGCGGTAGACGACATCGCCTTTGTAGTAGGCATTGGTCAGCAGTCGATGCACCGAGGAGACGGCGAGCGGCTTCGGTGGCCGCTTCGGGGTGGGGACGCTCACCAGGCCACGGGAAGTGAGTTCGTCGTGAAGCTGGCTGACGGTCCAGTTCCCAGAGGCGTAGGCCTTGAACGCCCACTCGATCAGGGGCGCGCGTTCGGGGTCGAGTTCGACGGTCCGGACCTCGCGGCCTTGGTCGTCGCGGACGCGGACGTTGAGGTAGCCGATGGGGGCTTTGCCCAGGGTGCCACCTCCGATGGCTTTCTGTGTCATGCCTTTGGTGACCTCGGTGGCGAGGTTGCGGGAGTAGAACTCCGCGATGGTGGACATGATGCCGTGCAGCAGCATGCCGGAGGGAGTCTCATCGATGTTCTCCGCCGCCGAGACCAGCAGCACGCCAGCTTGCTGGAGGGCGAGGTGGATGGTCACGTCGTCGGCGCGGTTGCGGGCGAGCCGGTCGACTTTGTGGACGATGCAGTAGGCGACCTTGTTGGCCTGGACGTACTGGATCATTCGCATCAGGTCGGGCCGGTCGGCGGACTTCGCTGAGGCTCCGGCGTCCACGAACTCCTCGATGATGGTTGCACCGAGCTGGTCTGCCTTGCGGCGCACGGCCTCGCGTTGGGCAGGAATGGAGAAGCCTTCGTCCGTGCCACCCTTGGACGCTTGTTCGCGGGTGGAAACTCGCAGATAGGAGATGGCAGCTGCCGTGCTGGCGGGCGGGTCGATCAGGCTGGCCGCAGGATCAGCAGCAGGCGTTGTTGTGGTGGTCATCGGGTCCTTACCTCTCACGCGGTTCGTCGCTCGCGCCCCCAGATGCCGGGGACGGGATGTTGGTCGTGAGAGCAGCCATCGGTGTGGCTGTAGGACGAGACCCGACGGGTCACGGTGCGTGTTGCCCGCCAGTGGCGGGGTTTAGGACCACAACACCCCGCGTTCGCGAGGCTTTGCTGTGCTTATTCTATCAACGGCCCTGCGACGCTCGCTGTTGCGCTGGTTCGTGCAGCCGGGTCGTGGTAGGTCTCCGGTGGTTCGGCGGCGCGGCGGTCGGCACGACTGCGGCCGGTCTCCTGCAAGGTCAGACGGATCAGCACCTCGGCGAGCTTGTGCAGGTCGGCTTGGTCTCGGTGGAGGGCGCGCACGGCAAAGATCCGGTCCTCGTACCGGCGCCGATCGGTCTTTTTCACATAACCGCCCATCAGTCCCGCACCTCCCCGGTTACCGGGTCGACATCAATTTCGAGGTCGTCGTTGAGGCTGGCGTAGAACTCGTCCTCGGCCCCCTGGCGCTTGCGGACCTGGGCTTGGACGAACTGCACGAACTCGGCGTCGCGGTCGGCAATCACCACATCCTCCACCGGCGGTGCCGGGTCTTCGCCCGGCCAGGTCGTCTGTCGGGTAGGACGGTCACGATCGAGGCGGGTGCCCGATGCGGCCACCCAGTCCCGGAGGCGGGCGCGGGCGTCGACGAAGTCGCGGTGCCAGCCGATCGGCGCGGAGGCGTTCTGCTCGGGGTCGTAAGCGCCCAGCCAGTGCAGGTGCAACGCGGAGAGTTCCCAGAGCAGTTCGGGATGGTGATGCCAGAACGGCGGCACCACGCTGGCAGGGAGTCCGTAGGTGCGACGTAGCCAGTCCACCCACCGGTTCAACGCAAGCCATTCCTGTTCCAGATCATGCGCTGACAACAGGTTCCAGTTCACCGGGTGCGGTGTCTCGGGCAGATCGGCGTCGCTGACGCGTGGCGGCCCGTCGAACACATCCGGTTCGTCCGGCCCAGGTCCCTCACCGTCGATCGGGCCGGGTTCAGGCGTGAGGTCGGTCATGATGCTTGGCTCCAGGCGTTCACAGGCCGATGGCCGTGGACTGTGGTGCCTGGGCGGGCCGTGCAGGCGGCTCGAACCCTGGCGCTTCGCGTTCTGCGGCGCGGCGTGGGGTGCGATCGACCTCGTAGCGGGTACGGGCGGCGTCGTGACCGATCTTCTTGGCCACGAACTCCTGGCTCTCGACCGCCTGGCCGCCTCGTTCGTAGTTGACCTCGCGGGTGTAGCCCTCGGCGATGAAGTTGTCGCCCTTGGCGAACCGGGCATGCGCGTGCTCGGCGGAACGACCGAACATCACCAAATGGTGATAGGTCGTCTCGGTCTGGGTGAACGACCCATCATCCTCGCGACGGAAGTGTTCCTTGCCGACACGGGAGTAGAACCGAGGATCACCCTTCGAGGTCTGGCTGAGCTGCGGGTCCGCGGCGATGAACCCCGAGAACGACTCCTGGGTACGGATAGCCATCAGACTGTCCTCCTGACACTCACGCGACCCCGCTCATCGAAGCCGCTGATGTCAGGCAGGTGCACAGCTCACACCCAGGCGTGCTCCCGTCAAGAGCCGGGTCCGCGAAGCAGTGCCTCCACCTCAGCGCGGTCGGCTTTCAACTGAGCTGCGTCTGGCAGGGATGGCCAGGCCCGTAGGTCGGTGATAATCGGTGGCGCGGCGCGTAGCAAGGTGACGCCGGTGCCGAACGGGAGTGTTCGGATGCGATCCGGCGGCAGGATCGGGACACGGCGCACCGAACGCTGATTCGATCGGGTGCCGTGATCACCCAGGGTCACGCTGTCGGTGTATTCGTCTCGCTCCCCGATGAGCGTGCTCAGGTCTTGGAGGTCTCGCGAATTCGAGGCTCCGCCCAGGATGATCTTGACGATGGAGGCGTCCCAGATGGCTCCGGCGGCGTTGTCGTTCCATTTGTCGCGTGCTTGGGCGAGGGATTGGAGCACGGGCAGGGTGGTGATGCCCGTGCCGCCACCTTCGGCCATCAGAGTGGGCAGGGATGGCAGGGGTGCGAGGTTGCCGATCTCGTCCAGGGCCAGCAGCAGGGGTGGGTCGAGGCGTGCGCCGGGTGAGCGGGCGGCGATGCGGCGGGCGGTCTCGATGAGGTCTTCGACGAACGCCGCGACCAGGGCGGCGGAGGCGCCGGCGCCCGCGCCGGTGGCGAGGAGGTAGAGGGTGCCGCGGTCGCGGATGAAGGTCTCGGGGTCGAAGCTCTCACCCGGCCCGGGTGAAACAGCGTCGAGGACGCGCGGGTCGGCCAGCGCGCCGAGGGCCAGTGCGACGCCTTGCCAGATCGAGTCGCGGGTTTTGGGGTCGGCGTCGATCATCGCCCCGAGGGAGTCGGCCCATCCGGTGGCGGCGGAGGTGTGGTTGGTGAGGATCGCGACGGCTTCGGCGGCGGCGGAGGGGTCGAGGGTCCAGCGGAACAGCTCGGCTGGGGGCCGCTGGTCGAGCGCCGCGGCGTGCAGGAGCGCTTGGAGGGCGGTGCGGGTCTTGCCTTCCCAGAAGCCTCCGGATTCGACCCCGCCGGCGGACAGTCCGGTGGCTGCGGCCAGGCCGGTGGCGCGGATCATCGCGGTGAGCGGGTCCTGGCATCCGCGGATGGGTGACCAGCGCATCCCGGCGGGGATGCCGTCGGCGAGGTGTTGGGGGTCGAAGACCGCCACCGGCCCGAGTCGTTGTCGGGCGCGGAGGGTGGCGGTGAGGTTGTCCGGCCGCGTGCTGGTGGTGACGACGGCGCCGGGTGCGTCGAGGATCGCCGGGATCACGATGTGTAGGCCCTTCCCGGAGCGCGGGGGGCCGATGAGCAGGATCGAATCCTCCACCGAAGCCCACACGTCGCGCCCCTTGCACGCACCGATCCGATACCCGATATCGCCGGGCGCGGGCTTATCCAGCGATGGGCGCAGGGTGCCGGCGCGGCGCAGCAGCGCTTTCGCTGAGGCGGTCTGGGCGACCTCGTGGGCGGTGGCGGTGCCGGCGAGGCGACGCGGATCGGTCTCGACTTTCCGGGCGTGGCGGCGCAGTCGCGTCCATGCCCACGCCCCGGCCGTGACGAGCCCGGTAAGCATTGCCATGGTGATGATCCAGTACACCGTCGGATTGAGCCCGTCCGCGTCGAGCGCGCCGGCGGGGTCGGCGGGGTGGAACAGCACCCCGAGCCCGGCGGCGGGTCCAGCGGTGGGTTGGGGTGTGCCGGCGAGGAACGCGGCCACCGACCCGGAGGCGCGCAGGATCAGCGCGATCCCGAACATGCCCACCAGGGCGATGAGGGCGGCGTTGGTCAGTTCGTCGCCGAGCGACCCGGCTTGCCGCCCGGATGGGGTGTTCACGGCAGCCGCACGTGGATCGTGCCCGAGACGCGGCCGAACAGCATCACCTCGCCGACGCCATCGGACAGCAGCGACCGGAGCCGACCCCGGTCCAGGAGGGTGCGGGCATGACCGGTGCTGGTGGCATCGGTGTGGGCGAGGATGACCGCGGCGGCGACGTCCTCACCGGGCACGAACCCGTCCCCGGTCACCTCCACCAGGTCCGGCCGCCGCCTGCTCTTGCTCTTGTCCCGGGTTTCCGGGTCGCCGACGGCGTCAGCGACGGTTGCGGCCGTGGTGTCGGCTGGTGTGGTCGTGGTGCGACGGCGGGCGCGGATGACGTCGGTGAACATGCTCCCGTCGCTCTCGTGCACCTCGATGCGCACCGTGACGGTCCGGTTCCGTGTGAGGACATCCAGTAGGGGCCCGAAGGTGCTGCGCGTCCATGCTTCGCCTTGGGGTGAGGGGACGTCGGTGCCGTCGAGGGTGACGTCCAGGGCGCCGGTCTCGGTGACGGTGATTATCGCGTGCGGCAGCACGACGGGTGTCTCTTCTGGTTCCGGTCGGCTGGCTCGGAGGGGTTTGCGGGGCATCACGTCACCCCGGAGGTGAGCCGTGAGCTGGTGTCGAACAGGGCGAGCTCGGCGGGGTGGAGTTGGTGTTGGGTGACGAAGGCCCGGTCTTTGATCCGCCATAGCCCTTGCCCGACTCCGAGGGTGGGGAGGAGTTTCTGTTCGGTGCCGGTCAGGCCGAGGGCTTGGGCGGTGGGGCCGAGCTGGTCGGATTCTTGGCGGTAGACGATCCGGGTCTCGGCGTTGGCCAGCAGACTGTTGGCGAGGGAGCGCATGGCGGAGCCGGCGTCGCCGACGTTGTCCAGGTCGGAGAGTTTGTGGAAGATCAGCATGTTCGCGATCCCGTAATGGCGGGCGAGTCTCCAGTGGGCGTCCATCCGTTTCAACAAGGCGGGGTGGGACATCAGCCGCCACGCTTCGTCGTAGATCACCCACCGCTGCCCACCGTTCGGGTCCAGCAGTGCGGATTCCATCCACGCGCTGGAGCAGGTCATCAGCACTGAGATGAGTGTGGAGTTCTCGGTGACGCGGGACAGGTCGAGGCTGATCATCGGCAGTGACGGGTCGAACCGGATCGTGCTGGGGCCGTCGAACAGGCCGGCGAGGTCACCGGCGACTAGACGGCGCAGGGCGTGGCCGACGAGCCGCCCGTCCTCGGCGAGCCTGCCGTCGGCGGTCTGGTCGGGGGTGAGGATGCGGTCGACGACCATCGGCAGGATCGGCACATCGTTCTGGGCGACGACTGCGGTGAGGGCGAGGTCGATCGCGGTGTGCTCCAAGGGCGTCAACCCGCGGGCCAGGACGGTCTCGGCCAGAGCGCCGATGAGGTCACGGCGGCGGGCGGCCACGGTGATGGCCCACTCCTGATCTGACAGCCCGGTGGGCCGGAGGCCTTCATCGAGAGGGTTCAGCCTCGTGCTGAGCCCATGGCCCAGGACGATTGCCTTGCCGCCGACGGCGTTGGCGACGGCGGTGTGCTCGCCTTTCGGATCGCCGGGGACGTAGACGCGTCGTCCGAACGGCAGCGAGCGGCTGTAGAGCGATTTCGCCAGTGAGGACTTGCCCGACCCGACGATGCCGGCGAGGACGACGTTGGGGGCGGTGATGATCCCGCGGGCGTAGAGGACCCAGGGGTCGTAGACGAACGAGCCGCCGGAGTAGAGGTCTTGGCCGACGAAGACACCGTCGGCGCCGAGTCCGCCTTCGGCGACGAACGGGTACGCCCCCGCCAACGTCGCGCTGGTGTCTTGGTGGCGTGGGGGCCGGAATCTGCCGGGTGTGCGCAGCGCGGCCGCGCCGGGCTCACCGGCAGCAGGTAGGTACCTGGTGGCTTTGCGTTCGGCGCGTTCCGCGTCGGCCTTCGCCCTAGCCGCGGCTTGATCGGCGCGGTGCTGTTCGGCCCGAAGTGTTGCGGCGGCCCGGCGGCGTTGTGTGCGTAGTCGGCGACGCTCAGCGGCCGGAGCGACCAGGACGGATGCGTGCAGCCGTTCGCTCTCCCGCGCGCTCACAGTGACAGCCCCCGGCCCGTCGACCCTGGGGGGCGGGCCGGACCGGCGAACCAATCCCGGTCCATGACCGCCGACGCCTGCTGGGTCCGCGCGGACGCTGGTGTCCCCGCGGTCCTGGGGGTGCGCGAGTCGAGTGGCCCGACGCCACTGATGGCCTTCCGTGCGGGCACCACATCGGTCTCGTCCAGGTCTGGGTCGGATATGGCGGCAGGGTGGGAACGCAGCAGGTTCACGTGGCCCATGAACGGGTTGTAGGTGAGGGTGTAGTCACCGTCGGTGACGGCCCGGTCGAGCTGGCCGGTGGGTGGTTCGTCGTAGACGTACCCGTTCTCCAGTGCCGCGTCGGTGGTCTCATCCCCGTAGTCCCAGTTCCTCAGGTGCTCGATGGCCGCGTCGGGGCCGTCACGGTCGATGAGGTCGAGCACCTCGCCGGCCTCGTCGCCTTGGAGGAAGACCACGCTGAGCCACCGCCGCGGCGCTTCCGCAAACCGGGCTTCCCGGTCCAGTTCTTGGGCTGGGGCGTGCCAGGCGATGCGTCCCGAATGGGTCATCGCGGCATTGACTCCCTCCTCGACACCGTCCAGCAGCGTTCCGGCGTGGTGCAGCTCGTCGGCGGCGGCGAGGGCGTCGGAGGTACCGATCGTGTGGTCACCGTCATCGTCGTGCGCGCGGCCGCGATGCACGAGATGCGCGGAGCCGACCTGGTCGAGCACCTGGCGCAGCGACCGGACACCCGACAGGAGGTCACCGAGCACGGCGTAGGTATCGGCAGGGTCGTCGAAGACGCGACTGGCGTGCGCGAGCCCGCGCAGCGCCTCGGATGCCTCGTCAGCATCCTGGAGTGGGTCGTGATACGTGGGCATGAGCGGCCTCCTGTGACAAGCGCGAAGCCCCGGTCGTCCGGGGGTCGACTCTCAGGTGCACCCGCAACCCCCACTGCGCGAGGACGGAGGTGTGCTGGCGTCAGATGCGGCGGCACAGCGGCAGCGCCGCAGCCGTGAACGCCGCGGCCTGCTGTCCCACGAGCAGTCGGGTTTCGCAGGAGGCTTGGATCGCGGCCTGCTCAATCGCGGCCACCCCGGCCTCCAGCTCCTCCACGGTCGGGGCGGAGACACTGATCAAGCCGGTGAACCGCAGCACCCCGTGGCCGGCGGTGAGGTCGGCCTCCTGCTGGAGCACGTCGTGGTATTCGGCGGTCTGGGTGGCGTCTTCGATCTGCCCGATCTTCGCCCGTTGGGCTTGGTCAGAGATGTGCTCGACCTTCTTCTTGCGGATCTCGCGGGCGGCCTGGTCCGAGCGCATCGGAGTGCACAGCAGCGCGAACGAGCGTTGGATGCCGGTGGACAGCAGCACCGGCGACAAGAACCCCGGGTAGACCATCGAGCGCGGCCACTCGCTGATCCACAGCACCGCGTGGTGGGCCGAATCGGTCCGCAGCCGGAACCAGGACTCGTTGACGGCCACGGGGCCGGCGGTGGCCAGCTGCTGGCCGAGTTCGCCGTGGCGCTCCAGGGTGGCCGCGATCGCCGGGTCATAGGCGCTGCGCAGGATCACCGCGATCTGTCCCGGGCTCAACCAACCCGAGGGTTGCAGGTCGGCGGAGCGCAGTGCCGCGACCAGGGTGGACATCTCCTGCCGCAGCACGGCGGCGGCCCCGCGGATGCCGCCACCGGCGGTGCGGATCTGCCGGGCCGCGGTCTTCAGATCCAGCGACAGGGACAGCGTGGTGGCGTGGCGTTCCCCGGCCGGCCCAGCACGCTCGATCAGTTCAGCGTAGGTGGTCGCGGCCCAGGTGTCGTCGGCGGTGCCGTGGGAGGCCCACCATTCGGCGAGCCCGGTGCCGGAGTCCGGCAGGGTCCGTTCCAGGACTTGGAGGGTGGCGATCCGTCCGGAGCGGCACACCGTGGCCAACACGCGGCCCCAGGAGGTGACGCGGCGTTCCTGCTCGCCGGGGTCGAGCAGCACGAACGCCGGGTGAGTCACCCCGCAGACCACGGTGAGGGTCGCGGCGTGCGGGTCATGGATCATCCCGGCCCCGGTGTCAGGGTCGGTGTACTCCCGCAGCCGGGCCATGTCGCCGGGCAGCGCGAGTGTGCCGACCGGGCGCGGTGCCACGATCCGGCGGCGGTAGAGGAGTTGCCCACCGGTGGAGCGCCACACCCACCAACACGCCACCGGCAGCCACTCCACGGCCGGCCGCCCTCCGATGGGGATCCAGGTCAGGGCGGCGGCAAGCACCCAGACCGGGGCGGTGTAGGCCAGCAGGATGCCGCCGCCGGCATAGAGCGCGCCGACGACCGCGAGGACGCCGGTGGCGAGGGTGATCAGCTGAGCCAAGGACAGGCCGAGGAGGATGCCGCGTCGGGTGAGGCGGGAGAACTTCACCGGCACCAGCTCCGTGGAGGACTCCTTGTGCTTCGCGGTCATCACGGGTCACTCCGTTTCGGTCGGCTTGGGTGCCGGCGGACCGGCCGGCTTCGGTGCAGGTGGTGCCGGATGTGAGGGACCCGCCGACGGTGTCTTCGGCTCGGCCGGAGGTGGAGCCTTCGTGGTCGGAGCGTACGGGGGCGACGACGGGGGCGGTGTGGCGCCGGTCTGCCCGGCGTTGTCGGCGGCGGTCTCGCCCTGGTGACCGAGTGCCGTGCCGGCCTTGGGCCCGGCGGTTGCCGCGTCCTTGGCGACCTTCGCCGCGACTACCGCGGCCGCGACCGGACCCGCCGCCGCTCCGGCTCCAGCACCAGCTCCCGGTCCGGCTCCGGCTCCGGAGGACCCTCCGGCGGTGCTGGTGCCTGCCGCGGCGCCCGTCCCGCTCCCGGTTGCTTGGGGTGGTGAGGTCTTCGGTTGCGGCGGCGTCTTGCCGCCGCTGCCGCCGCCCTGGCCGGTGCCGTTGGGGGCGTCCCCGCCGGGGTCGCCGCGGCTGGTGTTGCCGTCGAGGACCTTTTGGGGGCCGTCGCCGGCCGGTTTGGTCGGGGTGGGGACGGGTCGGTTGAGGGCGTGTTTGGCGTCTTGCTCGGAGCCGATCGCGTGGTACATGTCGAAGCCGATGAAGCTGATGAACTTGTAGGTCAGGTAGGGGGCGAACGCGGCCATCGCCATCAGGACAATCCCGGCCAGCGGGTCGCTGATCGAGGACAGGTCGGCATCGATGGGTGCCGAGACCTGGGTGATGGCGACGAGGAACATCACGACCAGGACGAGTTTGGAGCAGATGAGGGCGATGACGAACATCGCCCATTTGCTGATCCACCCGCGGGTGGCGTCCCAGGAGGCGCCGGAGAACGCCAGGGGGGCGAACACGATCGCTACCAGGAGCAGCGCCTTGCGGACCAGCAGGGATAGCCACACGATCGCCGCTGCGGTGATCGCCAGACCACCGAGGAAGATGGTGATGATCGCTCCCACTCCGGGGGCGGCGATGTTGATGCCGACCAGGCCCGCAGCCAGGAGGGTGATCTTGTCGCCCATGGACTCGGTGGTCTCTCCGGCGGCTTGGATGATCCCGACACAGAGCTGGTCGACGATCTCCAGCAGCAGCGCCGTCAGGGTGATGACCACGAAGGAGCCGAGCACGGACTTCGCCAGTCCCAGGGCGGCACGGGACAGCGCAGTGGGGTCGCGGCGGATGAGGCCGGTGATGAGTTGGAGGCAGAAGAAGATCAGCATCACGAACACGGCGATGCCAAACAGCAGGTTGTAGACCGCGACGTACTCGGCACGGGTGATATCGACGAGGGTGGTGGTGTCGAACACTGACCAGACGGCCTGGAACAGCCAGCCGGCGGCGGCGCCCATGGCTTGGGCGAGCCAGTCGAATGGTGCCGCCACCAGGGAGGCGGCGGCTTCGCCGGCGGTGTCGCACACGGACGAGATGACGGGGACATCGCACACACCCACCACGAATCACTCCTTCAAGCGGGGTCGAGACGGCGGGTGGGGTCAGACCTGCTGGCCGACGTCCCAGAAGAAGTTGATCAGGGTCACGGCGGCGCCGCAGAGCACTGCGGCCCCGCAGGAGACGAGGACGCCGATCTTGCCGCGGCCGGCGAGGTGGGGGTTGGAGGAGTTGGCGCCGAAGCCCCACACGATGGCGGAGATGATCAGCGCCAGGACGGACAGGATCAGGCCGATGGTCATGACCGCGCCGACGATGGTGCGCAGTTGGGCGATGCCGGGCAGGCCGTCATCGTTGGGCGTGATGTCGACTTCCATGAGCATGATCGGGGCAGCGGTGATGAGTTCGAACACGGTGGTCTCCTGACGAACGGAACCCGCCCCCGGTGGGGCGGGGAACCCGGTTGGGTTCACACACCAGGTGCGCCGACCAGCCCCAGGGGTCGTCAGGGCAGAGGGTGGGCGCTGCCGGTGGGGTCAAAGGTGCTGGCCGAGGGCGATGAGCCAGTTCATCCACGCCACGCCGGCGCCGGCGAGGATCGCGGCACCGAGGGCGACCAGGACCCCGGTGCGGCCCTTGGTGGCGGCGCTGTAGTTGCCGTTCGCGGCGGCGATGGCCCAGACCAGGGCGGAGATGATCAGCATCAGGACGGCGGTGATGAGCACGAACGTCAGCAACGCCCCGATCACCGCCCGCAGGGCCTCGGTGCCGCCGATTCCGTTGAAGTCGGGGAAGACGTCCATGCCCCGCTCAGCTCCTGGACCGGACGGTGATGTGCAGGTGGTCGTAGTGGCCGCCGGTGATGTCGTCGGGGTCGTGCATGCCGCCGCCGGTGTAGTCCCGCCACCCCTCAGCGTCGCGAGCAAGCGACCAGATTCGGCCTTGCCAGATCAGGTATTCCACGCCCAGGGGCTCGGCGTGGTCCTTCATCCAGTTCGTCACCGCCCACCCGGCTTCGAGCTGGGCGGGGGTCGGGTGGTGGCCGATGGCGTTGCCGAAAGTGAGGTCACAGGCCCGACCGAGAGGGTGCTCCGAGCGCGTGCCGGGCCGGGGTGAGTAGCAGGCCCAGGAGGTGTCGGGGAACGCCGCACCGGCCTGGGTGTAGAGGTGCAGCATCCGTCCGGTGATCTGACCGCCGCTGGTGGGGTCGTCCACCAGTGTGTCCGGGTCCCCCTCGAACGGGCCCGGCTCACCGCCGGGCGGTGTCGTGCCGGGGTCGCAACCAGCCGGGGTACCGGTCTGTGGTTCGGGCAGGTCGGCGGCGTCGTGCGCGTTGAGCCAGGCGGCGGGGTCGGTGTGGGCTCCGTCGGTGCCACCGGTGCGGACCTCGAAGTGCAGGTGCGGGCCGGTGCTGTTGCCCGCCGAGCCGATGTCGCCGATGTGCTGCCCGGCGGTGACCTGGTCGCCGGCGGTGACGTGGATGCCGTGGTCCCACATGTGTGCGTAGGCGGTTGCGACCGTTTGTCCGTCGATCTGGTGCTCGATGACGATCAGACCGCCGTAGCCGCCGGAGAACTCGGCGACGGTGACGGTGCCGTCGGCGGCGGCGAGGATCGGGGTGCCGTCGGGGGCGGCGAAGTCGGTGCCGGTGTGGAACGAGCTCTCCCCGGTGATCGGGTGGACCCTTGGCCCGTAGTCGCTGGTGAGCACCCAGGCGCCTTCCGGCACCGGGAACACCACCCGGGAGGATTCGGCCGCGACCGTCTGCACCGCTGCCGCGGCGGTGGTACCTGCTGCTGTGTTCGGTCCCGTGGTGAGGGTGGTCAGGATGGTCTCGGCGACGGGCTCGTAGTTGCGGTACCGGTCGGGGTAGGCGGAGGCTTCGACGGCTTGGGCGGCCTCGCCCTTGTCCATCTGTTCCCAGCCGGGGATGTCCAGCAGCCCTCTGGGGCTCGGGTGGTTGGGGCCGGTGGGTCCGCCGAAGAACGCCCGCGCTTGGTAGACGGGGTCCATCAGCTCGGCGACGGTGCCCCACCCGGACTGGGGGCGCATCTGGAACAGGCCCAGGGAGTCATGGTCGGAGCCGTCCCCGTCGTGGGGATAGTCCCCGGACTCCGGGTAGGTGGAGGTGTTCGCGAGCTGTCGGAGCGTGGATTCGGTCAGTGCCGCCATCAGCGCGATCACCAGCGCGTCGCGGGTCACCCCGTCGATGCCACCCCCGGTCTCGATGATGGTGGCTGCATGCGTCAGCTGAGCGTGGTTCAGCGTGAAGGTCTCACCGTTGGCGGTGTTCACGGTCAACGAGTCGGGAACCTCGCCGACGGTGACGTTCGTGCAGGTGGCAGAGGCGGCCGGGTTCATCACCAGACCGACGCCGATCAGCCCGGCGGTCGGGCCGAGCAGCACCGCGGTGAGAGCGGCGATGATGAGCTTCTTCAACACGACACGCCCCCGCTCAGTGCAGGGGGTTGTCGAGCTTGGAGAGCCGCAGCAGATGGCAGGTGTCGTAGCTGGGGGCGCAGACGAGGAACACGGTGAACGTCACCGGGTGCTGCGAGTTGACGGGCTGGCCGTTCCAGGTTCCGTCACGGTGGCGGGTGCCTTCGATCGTGTACGCGACGGTGCCTTCGGCGAGCTGGCCGGGCCGGGCCTGTTCCATCGCCGTGTCCCACGCCTGCGGCACGAACACGTCCTCGATGGTGAGGTGCTGGGTGGTGCCGTAGTGGCGCAGCTCGACCCACGCTTCCCGGCTCGGCAGGTAGGTGGCGATGTCGGCGGCGAGCCCGGCCTGCTCGGCGCCGGAGGGGTCACCCACCGCCAGGATCACGGAGGTGTAGTCCAGCGGCATGAACCTGCTGGCGGTGTCCCACCCGAACAGCGCCTCGGCGACGTTGTGCGCGAACGTCTCGGGGTCCGCCGAGGCCTCCACGACGGGCAGGCGGGGTGTCTGGGTGGGCGCGGGATCGGCGGGCTCGGTGACCTCTGGTCCCGGTCCGCTGCTGGCGTCGTTGCCGGGCTGGGGGCTGGTGGGTGCTCCGGTGATCAGGCCGTAGGCGCCGATCCCGGCGAGCACGAGCACGACCACGGCAGCGGCGAGTGCTGCGAACAGTCGGTGGCGGGTGGTGAAACGGTCGGGAGTCTGCATGCCGGGTAGGTGCACCGCCACCCCCGGGGGCGCCCGGGGTCAGAGGGCGCGCAGGTGCCCGCGCGACGAGCCGGCCTCGGTGCTGGTGCGTCGGTCGATGGCGGCCCGCAACTCTTTGGCGAATCGGCTGGTCCCGTCCGCGGTGGCGAGGAAGGAGTCGATCTGCTCGTCGGTCAGTTCGGCGGCGAGCTGGTCGAGGTCGTAGTGGGTCCACCAGTCGACCAGTTCGGTCCAGGTCAGCACGAATGCGCGCACCGGATACCGCACCGGCTCACCCTCAGCCGGACCCGGCGGCGGGGTGGGCCGCGGCCGGCGTGTCTTGCGTGTCGTGGCCTTGACTCGGGCCAGGGCGTCGGCGGCGAGCTGGTGCAGGTCGGCGTCGCGGTCACCGCGCGCGGTCTCGGCCAGCTCTCGGAGGGGGCGGTAGAGCGGGTCGACGGGGTGGCCGGCGTCGATGCGTTCCAGCGCGGTCGTGGCCTGCTGGCGCAGCTCGTCGGGTTGGGCGGGGTCGTCGGCGAGCTGGTGGAGGTAGCTGATCTTGTCCAGGGTCTTGTAGGACGCGGCGCCGGGGATCATCCGGGCGGCTTGCTCGCTGGCCCGGCCCTGGTCGGACGGTGGGGGAAACTGTCCCGCACCGTCGTCTCCGGGCTGGTGATCGGTGCTGAACCGGGTCGCGGCCTGCCGGCGGGCGGCGTCTTCGGCCATCACCTGTTTAAGTTCCCGGTACAGGGCGGCGGCTTCGAGCTGGGTCAACGGTTTGTGCAGGACGTTGTCGTCTTGTTCGGCCAGCAGGTGGCCGAGACGGTCGGAGATGCCGGAGCGGACCCACACGTTGACGGTTTTCCAGCCGAGCGTGCGGATCGCGGCCAACCGCCGGGCCCCGCACACCAGGACCCCGTCGGGGGTGATGGTGATCGGTTGCAGCAGGCCGTCGCGGGCGATGGAGGCGGCCAGCGCGTCGATGTCCCCCAGCTCGGTGCGGTGGCGTGTGCCGACCTGGATCGAGGTGACGGTGCGATCCAGTTCGACGAACCCGGCCGGCGCGCTCATCACGCACCGTCTCGGTCGGGCTGCTCGGCAGGGTTGTGGTTGCGGCGGTGTCGTGGCGCGGCGAGACAGATCGCGAGCACGAGGTCGTCGTCGCGCAGCAGCCCGGTCAGGGTCTCGCCGATCAGCAGCCGCAGCAGCACCCCGCGGCCGGTGCCGGTGGCACGGTAGGCGGGGTTCGGGTGGCCCAGCAGGGCCCGTAACAGGCCGGTCCAGGAGTGGCCGGGCAGGTCGAGCAGGGCGCGGGCATGCTTGTCCCGGCGCAGCGCCTCGTAGGCGCCCGGGCGGGTGCCCGCCCGGGTGAGCGCTGTACACACGTGTTCGACCGCGGCCCGGGCGGTGTCGGGTGGCCAGTCCAGGAGCGTGAACAGCGCGATCGCGTCCACGACCGCCGAACCTGCCGTGGTACTGGCCTGCTCCGATGCCGGTGACTCCGTGGTGGCGGGGATGTGGAAGGCGGGGTGGTAGTCGGTCAGCGGGGTTTCCCGGTCGGAGAACCGTTCCGGGTCGTGGAAGGCCGACACGTGGGGGCGGCGGGCTTGGTGGACCGAGCACAGCAGGCCTTGGGCGCGGTCTTCGAAGATGCAGGTGATCCGCACCGCGTGGGTGATCACCGCCCACGGGTCCCGTGCGGTACGGGCGGCTCGGGTGCGCATCACGTCGAACGCCGCCGAGGCGGCCTCCCACGGGTCCAGCCGGTACTTGCGGGCCAGCGGCGCGTACTTCTGCGCGGTGTACGCCATCAGTGCCGCTGCATACGGGTCATGCTGCCAGGCGCCCTGCCCGGCCCGGTGGAGCCGGTGCAGCAGCGCGCGCAGGCCCTCACCGGTGGTGAAGTCCTCGCCGCCGGTGGGCGGTGCGGCGGGCACCAGGTGGGTGTTCTCGGTCATGGTCGGGGCACCTCCTGACAAGCAGGTGCGCACGCCGTCCCCAGCACCGCTGTGGGCCCGGACGTGCGTGCGCATCGCTTGCCACCCCTTCCTCAGCTCATCCCGACCCGGGGTGACGGAGCGGTCTGGGCGCTGCTGCTGCGGCCGAACGCCGACAGCGGCGGCAGCCGGCGGGCCCGCTCACCCAGCTGCCGGGCACCGGCGGTGATCGGGGTGCGAGTGCGGCGGGCCAGCTCGACCTCGAAGTCAATACCTCGCCCGGCCAGGCTCGCCCCGTGGCGGGCGATGAGGTCGGTGGGCCGCACCCACTCCACCCCCCGCCCCCGTCGAGGCTCTACAGCAGATGCCCGCGACGCGGGTCCAGGCCGGAGGGAGTCCCGTGCCGCCCGGATCGCGTCCGGCGCCTCGGTCGTCTCTACCGCCGTCTCGGGTGTCGGATGCGTGGGGTCCGGTTCGCGGACTCGCTCGACGTTTCCGGGGCGGCCGAGGTCGTGGTCGTGGTTGGTGGTCATGGGGTTGCCTCCTCGTCATCGGTGCTGTCGAGCAGGTGCGCGGCGGTGAACCAGCGGCCCACCGTGGAGGGATGCACACCCAGTTCCCGGGCGATCTTCCGGTTCGTCCACCCCTGCCCGCGAAGCTGTGCCGCCCGGTCACGCCGATCCGTGACCCGGATACTGGGCCGTTCATCGCTCTCCTCGACCGGTACCGGCCCCGGATCGAAGCTCACCGCGGGCGCAATCTCCGCCGGCGCGGTGACGTCTTGCGGGGTCTGTGCCGCGGGCTCGGTTCGCGGTGCCGGTATCGCATCCCGCCCGGCGTCTGCGATGGCCAGGTCATCGGGCACGGTGTCGACACAGACGGGCGTGTCGGTGATCCGGTGTGCCCGGGTGAGGATGACGGTCAGGTGGGTGATCGCCAGCAGCACTACCGGTGGGACTGCCGCGACGGCGGCGGCCAGCACGCCGGGCACGTCGGCATCGGCGGCGACGACGGCGTGCAGGGAGTTGGCAGTCACCGACACCGCGGCCCCGCCGATCAGCAGGGCCCACGGGTACCATGCCGACCGCTGCCCGGCCAGGGCGACCACGGCGACGGTGGCCACCACGATGATGCCGTCGACGATCAGCGGCCACGCCCACGCCTGCCCACCGCCGACTCCCGACCGGGCCGCCAGGTCCGCCAGCGCGGTGAACGACAGCCAGAACGCGCCGGCAGCGATAAGCACCGTCCCGGCCACCGCGGTACGCACCGCCCAGCGCCGACTGCGCTGCTCGCTGCTGGCAGGGGCGGTCATGACAGCCCCCGCACCGAAGGCGACCGCACCGACGCGTCCCGGCTGAACCACCCGACCATCGACTGTGACGAAACGTCGTAGCTGCGCGAGGAGGTCTGGGGTGGGGGGTGGACGGTGCGGTAGGCGGAGCGAACGGTAGCGGTGATCTCGCGCTCACCCAGTCCCGCCTGCGCGGCCGGGGCGGTGAGCACGTCCAAGGCGTCCGCGGCCGCGATGTTGTTCTCGGCCAGTCGGCACGCGGCCCAGAACAGGCCCCGGTTGCGTTCCCCTTCCTGCCGCGCGGCGACCCACGCCGCCAACCGGGACACCTCCACCGACCGCTCCGCACCCGGGTCCGGTCTCCGGGTGGGGGCGGGGCGGGGGTCGAGGAACTCCCGGAGCCGGTCGGCATCCAGCTCCGAGCACGCCCCGGCGACGACCCGTCGCACCCGGTAGCCGCCAGAGCCGTCGTTCGTGGGCAGGGTCGAGGGTGGGACGACGATGTACCCGCCGTCCCCGCGGAAATCGATCCCGGACCGCGCGGCCTGCCACGACCGCTGCACCCGGTCCGGTGGGGCCCGGTAGTAGGCGTGCATCCCACCCGAGGGCGTCGCCACCACCAGTTGCCACCCCGACACCAGCCCCGCCCGCTCGGCACGCTCGAACGCCCGATACCCATCGACCAGGCCGTGGACATCGACATCGACCACCACCAGCCCGGACGCGGCACCGGTCGGGACGGCGAGGTTCGCCGTCGGGTGCTCACGCCACCACGCCACGACCCGGCCGGGGTCGGTGGTGGCGTCGTGGAACCCATGCGCGGTCAGCGGTCGCTTGCCGCCGGGCACGCACGGGAACACCGGCACCCCCACACCGGCCAGGCGCCCGGCGACCTCCCCAGTCGAATCCCGGGCCGTGATCCGGGCCAGCACACGGGTGAGCGCCGATGCGGAGGTCATCACAACCCCCGCCCCGACGACACCGACCCGATGGTGACCGCCCGTGGCTGTGCATCTGCGGCCGGGTCGATCGGCCGCTGCTGGTGAGGACCGCTCGCCCGCGTCGGGACATCGCGGTCCAAACCGGGTGGGCTGCCGGCGGCCACCTGCGTCGTATCGAGCCGATCGAGGATCGCCAGCGCGGTCTTGCGGACCCGCTCCCCGGTGGCCTTGACCACCTCCACCGGGTCGCTGCCCTCCACCCGTGCCGCCCACGTCGACACGTACGGAATCGTGTACCCGGAGGTGTCCATCCCATGAGCAGCACCGATCATCAGCGCCACCGACTCGGCCTCGACCTCCCCGATCCCACGATGCGCACGCGCCTGATCGGCCTCCGGGCCGTGCAACAGCACATGACCCAACTCGTGAGCCAACGTCTTGACCTGCGCGGCCGGATCCATGTTCTCCCGCACCACCACCGTCTTCGCGGTGTAATCGGTCATCCCGTTCGCGCCGCCGATTGCCGACTCATCCGGCACCCGCCGCACCGCGAACCCGCGATCCTCGATCTGCCCGGCCAGACCCTCCCACAACCCGGCCGGAGCCTCGCCGTCCAACAGCTGCGGTGCCGGCGGTTCGGGGATCGGATCACCGGCGGTCTGGGAGGCATCCCACACATAGGCGGGCTTGGCGGTGATCATCTTCGTGCGCACCACTTCACCCGGGCGCGGCTTCTCGCCCTTACCCAGCCGGCGCCACGACTGCGCATCCGCCGGTGTGGTGGTCGCGAACCGGCCGGTCACCGGGGCGAGGATCATGTAGCCCGGCTGCCCCTTGCCGACCTGACGGCCCAGGGACTGCCACTGCTTGTAGCCCGCCACCAACGACGGTGCTGGCGCCGGAACCCGACCCTGCTCGAACGCGACCAGATGCTGCGACCAGATCAACAACGTGTTCGCAAACGATCTGCTCCGAAAACGTGCCGCGAACGCGAGCGCCCGCGTCCAGTCCTCACCCGACACCAGCCGCTCCACCGCGCCAGTGAGGCGCTCATGCAGCTCGTCCAGCTTGGCCTCACGGGCCTCCCGAGCATCCTGCTGTGACATCGCCACCAGCCGCCTCCTCCCGATACGCTGAGCACCAGACCAATCGGCCCAGTGACCACCAGGTACGCCGGGAGAACCAGCAGCCACGAGACGGACACAGAAACAACAAGATGACCGCCAGGCGCACGGGGTAAACCCGACGAGTCCCCACCGGACTACCAGCCCGAAAGCCACCTGCGGCGGCGCGTACAGCGACGATGCCGATATCGCGACCCGCAATGCGTAGATCGCGACCAAACCTGTCAGGCGGCTGCGGTCCGTCGTGCGAGTTCGCGGTAGCGTCTCGGAGGTACCCCAACGACCTGGCGGAACAGCCGGGCAGCATGGTTGCGGCTCGTCCAGCCAACCTGGCGGGCGGCCTGCTCCACGCTCAGATCGGTCTCCCGCAGCAACCTCGCCATCTGCTCAGCGCGCAGCATCGACAAGTAGGCCAACGGGGTCTTCCCAAACGCCTCGGCGAACACCCGACCCAACTGCGACACCGACAGGTGCACCGAATCGGCCAACTCGACCAGGGTCCAGCGGCGGGCCGGATCCGCACGCATCAGTTGAGCAGCGGCACGCGCTTCACCGCGCAAGGCAAGGAACCGTCGCTGTCGGGGTGGACCCGGCCAGCTCGTTCGCCTTTGCGACGCCGACACGCGCACCCGGCTCGTCTCCAGATAAGGGGCCAGCACGTCGAAGACGGCGAAGAGCAACGACTGGAGGCGGTAGAACCTATCCGGCGACGGCCCGTCCAGGCTCAAGCACACGATCTCGTCCAACCACGGCGACAACCACCCCACCCTCTGCTCACCCAGGCGCAACAGCTGGGCCGGCTCGGTATACATCTCCTCGGCGAAGTCCTGGGCCTGCCAGCGGTCGGTCAGTGACGCTGCGTACTGCCAAAAGACCTGATCTATGACGTAGTCGTAGTCCAAACAGACGGTGGTTAGGGTCACGGAACCCTCGGGTTCGATCCCGCACATCGTGTTCGCCGACAGCACCACAACGTCCCCGGGCGAGACAGGCTTCTCCCCGAACTCACTCACCACGACTGCTGAACCGGCCCGCACGAAGACCAACCGCACACAATCAAAGGCAGACGCCTCGACTGCCCGGTACAGCCCATGACTCCGTGCCACCACCGGCGTGTAGCCCTGTCCCGGTGTTGCTGACACGTTGGTCGCCACGGGCGGATTCATCGTGGCGACCTAAAAGGGGTCGTTCACTGGGTCTTGGCTACCCCCGCGCGCGAAGCGGCACCCTTGTTGCGGCGTCATGCTTCAGGCTTCTCGTCAGGGGTTGGAGGAGAGGGTTCGACTCTGGCCCGGCTGCGCATGGCGCCGCCTTAGATCTGCCGTTCGAGGGCGAGATGTTGGCGTTGGCTCAGCCGGGTGCCGGATTCTTTCCGCGTCATGGCCCGGAGCAGCCTGGGGGCCAGGGCCGCTCCAATCAGTGCCCATACGGCGAGGGCGAGCGCGGTCAGGGGGAGCCGCCAGGTTCCGCCCAGTTCAACGGTGGCGTAAGCGTCGGGCAGGAGCGCTGCGCGCATTCCATGTCCGACCCAGTAGATCGGGCTGGTCTGCCCGATGATCTGGAGCCACCCGGGGAGGGCGGTGACCGGGTAGAAGATGCCGGAGATGGCGATCAAGCTCATGAGGAGCAGCGAGACGTAACCGGCGGCGCGCACGGTCGGGACCATGCTTCCGACGACAGCGCCCAATGCTTGGGATGCTGCCATGCCTAAGGCGAGCACCCAGAGCAGCGTCAAAGCGCGTCCGGGGTTGAGTGGTGCGAGGCCGTGCACCAGAAACGCGCCGGGGATCGCGATGATGGCCAGGTAGGCCAGGAGCGTGAGCGAGCAGAGTGTCACCTTCCCGATGAGGTAGGCCGCCACACCGCCAGGGGTGCTCCTGGCACGCAGCAAGGTACCGTCCTCGCGGTCAGCAGCGAGGTATTGCACCATCAGTTGCATCCCGAAGATTGTGAACATGCCGAGCACGCTCGGGTACATCATCGAGCCCAGCAAGACCCCGCCCACGTTGTGGTTTCGGAAGAAGTACATCGCTGCCAGGGTGGCGATTGGCCACAGTAGTTGCCCGGGCAGCCGGGTCGGCGCGAAGTCCTGTTTGAACTCGATCACGCCTCGCCACAAGCCGGTGCTGACGGGGATTCTTGATGCTCTGCTCATGCGGCGGTCTCCTTGCTGGGCTCGGCCTTCTCCGCCGACTGCACGTACGTGAGATAGGTGTCTTCTAGGGAGGCGGGGCGGACTTCGAGTTCGGTGACAGCAGCTCCGTGAGTAGCGAGAAGTTCACGAGTGAAACCGGTGGCGTCGGTGACGGCGTGTTGATGCCGCTGTCCGGCCAGGGTGTAGGCGACGTGGTCGGTGCCCGCGATCTGGGCGGTCAGTTCCGCACGGGTGCCGCACGCGATGATCCGACCGCTGACGAGGATGGCGATCCTCGTCGCCAGGGCGTCTGCCTCCCACAGATCATGAGTCGTGATCAGCACGCTGGTGCCCAACTCCCCAACCGCACGACGCACCAGATCATGGAAGTCGCGGCGGGCTTGCGGATCCAGACTGGCCGTCGGCTCATCGAGGAACAACAACTCAGGGCGACCCGCCAGACCGATCGCCAGGTCGAGACGACGGCGCTGCCCACCCGACAGCATCCGGATCGGTTTGTCGGCTTGCCCGTCCAGACCAACCGCTGTGAGGAGCGCTTTCACCGTCCAACCTTCGCGACCGTAGGGACGATACAGCCGTGATTGGTAGCTCAACAGATCGTGCCCCCGCCACTTGCTGTGGTCGCGCCATGACTGCAGGACGATCCCCAACCGGGCCCGCCAAGCGTCATCGCCCGTATCTGGATCGATTCCCAGGACGCGGACGATGCCCGCCGAGCGTGGACGGAAGCCCTCCAGAATCTCCACGGTTGTGGTCTTTCCTGCCCCATTGGGTCCCAGCAATGCGACGATCTCCCCCCGCTCCACGGTGAGGCTGATGCCATCGAGCACCGTGGTGGAGCCGTAGCGCATCCGGAGCGCAGCGACGTCGACAACAGGGTCGGTGCCAGGCCCGCTCATGACTATCCCCTCCTTCTGGCGGTGACCGCCTCATCGGTGACGCCGCGGGACCGGAGATGCTCCGTGAGCAGGCTGGGGACCTGGACCAGTCCCATGACCACATGGTCGATGCCCACCACCCGCGTGCCCTCCTCGACGGCCAGGTCTTCGGCACGGGCCAAGGCCACCGCCGCCGGATCGCTCATCCTCTGGCCCCAACCACCCGATGGACGCACCGCGCCGGCCTCACCCGAGGTGCCGCCCCAGACCTCGGCCCTCGCCATCACCTGATCGACATCGATTCCGACCCCGCCGAGCGCCTCACGATCGGCCACCGACAAGCCACCGGCGGCGCGTGCCCGAGCTACCTCGGGCCAGATCTCCTCGCGCACCACCACGTCCGTGAGAGGAGTCAGCAAGACCCTCCCGCGCGGCGTGGCCGCGACCGCCTCAAGCAGATGCTCCTCCCCAATGACCGTTCGGGGCCCGTCCGTCGCCGCCTCATACGCCCGCGCAATGATCGCCTTGACCCCACGATCCAGCCGTGTCAACGACATCGCCGTCACCTCCCGTGCTTCTTGAACGCCGCCTGCCGAGTCACACCCAAGTCCTTGGCGATATCCGCCCATGACCACCCAGCCGATCGGGCACGAGCAACCTGCACCCGCTCGAGATGATCGACCAGACGACGCAACGCAGCCACCGCCACCAAACCCACATGCGGATCCGCGTCACTGGCCGCGGTCGCTAACCTCACCGCGTCACGTTCCCTATCCATGCTGCCAACCTAGGTTGACGTCACCATGGTTGTCAACCCGGGTTGGCAGACCCTGCCATACTCCGATCTGTGCGCCACGGCCGTTCGGCGCGGTCGTTTGCAGCCCCTCAGGCACGCCACGCGTCTTGCAGATCAAGATGTCAACCAACGTTGACAGTAGGTTCGTGCGGTCAGCGCCCGCTCACCTGACCACCGAAAGGCGGCGGCTCGGTGACGGTCTCGATGCGGGTGATGAGCGCGGGTGATGGCTATCAGTACCTGCTGCGCACGATCGCGGCTGCGGACGGGGATCGTGAGATATCGACGCCTTTGACGAGGTACTACGTGGAGGCGGGAACACCGCCGGGCCAGTGGCTCGGCTCCGGTGTCGCCTCACTCGGTAAGGGGCAGCTCGCGGTGGGGGATCGGGTGTCGGAGGCTCAGCTTCAGCTCTTGATGGGCATGGGCCGTGACCCGATCACCGGCGACCCGCTCGGTCGCGCGTTCCCTGCCTACAAGTCGGTGCCGGAGAGGGTCGAGGCCCGGATTGCCGACCTCGATCCGGACCTGAGTCCGGGCGCCAAGGGCGAAGCGATCGCGCAGGTCGAGACCGAGGAGACCGAGCGCGGCAGGCGCCGTGCGGTAGCTGGGTTCGACTTCACCTTCTCGATCCCGAAGTCCGCCTCGGCGTTGTGGGCGGTCGCCGACGCCGGGACGCAGGCGCTCATCGGGGAGGCGCATCATCGGGCGGTTGCGGAGGTGGTTGCGTTCATGGAGCGCGAGGTTGCGGCCACCCGCTCAGGTGCAACCGCCGGTGACGGGGCGGTTGCGCAGGTCGACGTGACCGGCGTGGTGGCAACGGCGTTCGATCACTTCGACTCCCGCGCCGGCGACCCCCACCTGCACACCCACGTCGTCATCTCCAACAAGGTCCAGACCGCGTTCGACGGCAAATGGCGATCACTGGATGGTCGGCCGATGCACGCCGCCGTGGTCGCGCTGTCGGAACTGCACGAGGCGGTGTTCGCCGACCACATGACCCGCACCTTCGACGTCCAATGGGAAGCCCGCGACATGGGCCGAGACCGCAACCCGGCCTGGGCGATCAGCACCGTCCCGGAGGAACTGGTCCAGGAGTTCTCGACCCGTGCCCGGCACATCGACGCCGAGAAGGACCGGTTGATCGCCGAGTACGTCGCCCGGCACGGCCGCCAACCCTCCACAGCCACGATCATCAAGCTCCGCGCCCAAGCCACCCTCAGCACGCGGCCGGAGAAGCAGGTCCGGTCGCTCGCCGACCTGACTGCCGACTGGCGCACACGCGCGACCGAAGTGCTCGGCCAGGACGCCACCACTTGGGCACGCGGGGTGATGGACAACGACAAGCCGCTGCTGCTGCGCGCCGATGACGTGCCCTTGGACGCGATCCGCGAACTCGGCCAGACGGTCGTGCGGGTGGTGGGTGAGAAGCGGTCCACGTGGCGGCGGTGGAACCTGATGGCCGAGGCGTCGCGGCAGACGATGGGCTGGCGCTTCGCCACCATGCAAGACCGCGAAGCAGTCGTGGGCATGGTCGCCGACGCCGCCGAGCAAGCATCGCTCCGGTTGACCCCGCCCGACCTCGCCACCAGCCCCGCCGCGTTTAGGCGGGTCGACGGCACGAGCGTGTTCCGCCCGAAGCACTCGACGGTGTTCTCCTCCGAGCTGCTGCTCGCCGCGGAGGACCGGCTGCTCGACCGCTCCCGCACAATGACCGCACCCACCGTCCCGCTGGCGACGGTCGAGAAGATCACCGCCCGCCCCGATCCCGAGGGACGGATGCTCGGCGAAGACCAGGCCGACGCGCTCATGACGCGGTCTCCGGCCGCGTTCTTGATGTGCTGGTAGGGCCGGCCGGTGCCGGGAAGACGACAGCAATGGCGGCGTTGCGGCGGGCGTGGGAGAAGGAACACGGCAAGGGCTCCGTGGTCGGGATGGCGCCCTCGGCGGTTGCCGCGCAGGTCCTCGCCGACGACCTCGGCATTGCGACGGAGAACACGGCGAAGTGGTGGCAGAACCACCTCGTCCACGGAACCGACTTCCGGGCAGGTCAGCTCGTCATCATCGACGAAGCCTCCCTCGCCGGAACCCTCTCGTTGGACCGCATTACGCACCTGGCCGAACGAGCCGGGGCGAAGGTGCTGCTGGTCGGCGACTTCGCCCAGCTCCAGTCCGTGGACGCCGGCGGCGCCTTCGGACTCCTCGTGAACGACCGCGACGACGCGACCGAGCTGGTCGACGTCCACCGCTTCACCCACGAGTGGGAGAAGACCGCATCCCTCGCCCTGCGCCACGGGCGCACGCAGGTGATCGACACCTACCTCGACCACGACCGCATCCACGACGGCGACGGCGAGGCAATGACCGACGCCGCCTACACCGCCTGGCGTCACGACCGGGAGCGCGGGTTGGTGTCGGTGCTGGTCGCCGAGACCCGCGACCACGTGAGCGCCCTCAACCAGCGCGCTCGTGCCGACCTGATCCTCGACGGCACGTTGAAACCGGGCCGGGAGGTAGAACTCACGAACGGGACCACTGCTGGGGTCGGGGACACGATCATCACCCGCCGCAACGACCGCCGCCTACGGTCCGGGAAGACCTGGGTCCGCAACGGCGACACCTGGACCATCACCGGCGTCCGCGACGACGGCTCGATCACGATCCGCAAGACCGGCTGCCGATTCGGCGGCTCCATCGTCCTGCCCGCCGCCTATGTGACCGATCATGTCGATCTTGGATACGCGATCACCGCCCACAGGGCGCAGGGCGTCACCGTCGATACCGTGCACGTGCTGGTGGAGCCGACCACCACTCGGGAGAACCTCTACGTCGCAATGACCCGCGGCAAGCACGCCAACCACGCCTACGTGATCCTCGACCGGGCCGACGAGCACGCCGAGCCGCATCTGGGCGAGAATCCCGACGCCACCGGACGCTCCGTGCTGTTCGGGGTGCTCCAGCATGTGGGTGCGGAGCTGTCTGCGCACGAGACCATCACCGCCGAACAAGAGCACTGGGGTTCGATAGCTCAGCTCGCCGCCGAGTATGAGACCATCGCCGCCACCGGCCAACACGACCGCTGGGCCACCCTCATCCGTGCCTCTGGTCTGACTGCCGAACAGGCCGACGCCGCGATCGAGTCCGAGGCGTTCGGCGCGCTCACCGCCGAACTGCGCCGCGCCGAGGCCAACCACCACGACCTCGACACCCTGCTCCCGCGGCTGGTGGCCGCGCGCGAGTTCACCGATGCCGACGACATCGGCTCCGTGCTGCATTACCGCGTTGCGCGCGCCACAGCGCGCCCGGCTGGCTCGGGCCGCACCCGCAAGACGCCGCGGCTGATCGCCGGACTGATCCCGGCTGCGGACGGCCCGATGGCAAGCGATATGCGGCAGGCACTCGATGAGCGGCGCGAACTGATCGAGGTCCGCGCAGACGCGGTACTCGACACCGCGCGCGACGCCGCGGAGCCCTGGACGCGGCCACTCGGTGAGCCATCGCGTGACCCCCGCAAGGCAGCGGCATGGCGCCGGAACGCCCTCACCGTCGCCGCCTACCGCGACCGATACGGCATCACCGAGGACACGCCCCTCGGCCCGGCACCGGAGGACGCGGCGCAGAAGATCGACGCCGCGCGTGCGCGAACGGCGCTCGAACGAGCACAAGTGATCGCGCATCCGTACATGCCTGTTGCCCGTCCGCGACCGACTGCCGGAAGGGAAACGGTCGGGCCGAACCTGTAGACGTCTCTAGCGCCCTTGCGCCGGGCCGCGCTTGAGCCCTGATGCTCGGGTAACGACGACGCGCGTAGATTCCGAAATCTCGTGTTCGCAGGGAGAGAAGGTTCAGCGACGCGTCCTACTCGACCTGCGCGTCGGCGAGTGGCTGATACGCGAGTTCATGCAGACGAGTGACCAGGTCCTCGAACGAAGCGACTGGCTCGCGAGGGTTAGTGGTCAAACTGAACTCGGAGGTGATCTCGCGCGAGAGCCTTCGGATCGTCTCAGCTTCTTCGCTGGCGTCAACTAGCTGTCGTTCAATCTCCTCAAGCAGGATGCTGGTTTGGAGCTTCGTTGCGGCAACTGGGTGGTCCTTGAGGAAGTTTGCGCGAAGGCGGTTGATCGTCTTGCTGATCCTCTCGTGAGTGTTTTCGCTGACGGCTTGCCGTTGCATGGCGCCGATGTGCTCGAAGATCTTGTGAAAGTTGTTGAGGATGCGGTCCTGAGTGGCGGCCTCCGCGTCTTCGGTGACTTCTAGGACGGCACGGGCAAACGCGACTTTATCCAGAGTGAGAGGCCGGTCGAGTTGACTGCTTGCAGCCGTCGCAGCGGTCTGCGCGGCGTCGAACAGTTTCTCACCGGAGCTGACCTCCACCTTGTCGAGGTTGGTAGCGACGCTGGCTGCGTCGTCGCCGAGGGCTTCATCCGCGCATCGCCGTATGGCGAGCAGTGCGATCTCTGCGGGGATGAGGTCTTCGAGGTCCTGGACCGAGGACACGTCCACATCCAACGTTGCCAGATCCAGTGCGTCGAGGCTCAACACAAGGTCGTTCTTCACGAGACGCTTGCCGCGGTATCCGCGAGCGAGCTGGCGAGAGGCATCCTTGCCAGCGTCGTCCCCGTCGAGGAGGACGATAACGGCGGGCTTGTCCACGTCGCGGCCGCGGGCGAGGTAAACAAGATAAGGAATCTGGCTTGCGCCTCCGGACGGCACGAGGGTGATGCTGTTCAGATCGAGAGTTTCAGCAGTCTTGCCGAGGCGTCGAGATAGTGAACTCATGCCGGCGAGAAGCACCTGGTCGGCCTGTCCTTCGAGGAATAGATTGCAGTTTCCGATGAAGGTGGTTTCGGCCACAAAAGCGCCGAATGCCGATCTCAGTGGCTCGTAGTGGTTCTTCGCAGCATTGTGGACGACGCGGGTGCCTTCCTCCCCGTCTCCCTTTTCCAGAACGCGGATACGCTCTCCGTGATTCTTGTCAATGAGGAACGGTGAATGCGTTACGTACAGAACCTGTAGGGGCTTCTGCGCGGGGTCCTCGGGGTAGGCGAAAGAGTTGAACAGGCGCAGCAGGTCTTGTTGGCCCGTTGTCGAGAGGAACGCATCAGGCTCGTCCATGAGAAGGATTTCCTGTTCGCCGGTCTGCTTGTGTGCAAGCGCCTGAACAAAGTAGGAGAGGAAGTACTGCATTCCGCCACTGCGTTCGGCGAACGAGTACTTGCTTCCCGTGCGGTCGTGGACAGACAGAAGGAGGTCGAAGTCTCCTCGGTCGAGACTCAGCCCGAACTCCTTATCCTGTGACCACCACTTGCGGAAGTTCAAGGTTGCATCCAGGCGGGCGTTCATCTTCCCGAGGAGACCGTCTGCGTATCCGGTCGCGTCCTGTGCAGCCTTTTGAAACTCTGTGAACGCAGAGCGGTCTATCCCGCCGATCGTGACCAGCATGTCGTCCGCCAACTCGTAAGAGCGCAGGGTCTTTTTATCGATGTCGACCGACTCGTCCGTGGAGAACGTGAACGCCTTTGCAGCGCCGGCCTGAAACTTCTCCGCAGACGTGAACCAGTCCGGGTTATCTCTCAGCTTAGCGAACCGGCTGAGCCATGTTTGTCGCAGTCGAGGCTTCTTTTTGGTGTCGTTTGCTGCGAGATAGTCGACCGGGACGCTCTCCGGTAGCGGAACAGTTGAGTCGATCTCGAAGATCTTTGGGAACGCCAACTTCTTCACGTCTGTTGCTTTCAGACGTGCCTCCCGGAACTGGTCTCCGTCCAAGACGTAGAGTGTTGGGCCGCTGTTCAAGCGGAAGAACCAGAACGATGGCACCGGCGCGTCGTTGGCGAGGCCCGCGAGGGTTCGTACGACCTGCTTCTCGTCGTCTGACAGGTCTGTGAACTCTGCCCCGAACTCTGGCAGGAGCATCTGCCCATCGACTTTGAGAAACTCCGAATAGCGACAGAAGTCGTTCGCGACGATCTTCTCACCGGTGAGAAGCCGCTTCACTGCGCCGATGAGTTGACTCTTACCCGCCTCGTTAGCACCCACGACAGTGGTGATGCCGCGATCCATCTCTACACGCACAAATGGGTAGAACAGGTCGCTTCCTGGTGCAGCGTCCCAGGGCTCGCCGTCTTCACGGTTGACCTTGTACTTGCGCAGGTAGTCGTAGTTGAACGACTTGTAGAACCTCACGTACATCGTCTTGATCAGCATCGGACGCGGCTCCTTCCTTCCGAGAGACATCGTAGAGCGGAGCACTGACATGACGGGGGTACGGAGGCAACGATGGCTTCGGTGTCACAGGCGATGGGCGCGCCCGTCCCTCGGCGCGTGCGTCCCGAGCCGTCGGCGCAGCACGGGCAAGGCCACCGAACACGGTGATGATCCCTCGGTTGGTCCGTCGTCAAGAAGATGCGCCCCCGCGCCGGCAGTCGGGGTTCCGCATGTCCGGTGTCGGGCGTAAAGTGGAGATCGAGGCAGGTTCTCCTCGATTGCGGGTCCTTCGGGACGGCCCAGCTTGGGCGCTCATACACGTACTGCCTCCTCGACGGAGAGACACGTGTGACGAGAGGCCCGCCATGATCCGCCTGATCTGGACGCTCAGCGCCCACACCCGCTCCTACCTGCGCCGCTACATGCCCACCAACCGGCTGCTCGACACGATCCGACGGCGATCCAACTTGAAGTGGGGCATCCCCGCGATACTCCTCGCCGTGCCCTACCTGCTGATCGCGAGCATCTGCACCACCGCCCTCGCTGACAGTGCGCCAGGCTGGTTGCATCTGGTCGTGTTGTGGGCGGTGTGGAACGCGATGAAGTTCATCATCATGGGACCGGTCAGCCTCGTCCTCCTCGCGCGCGCCCGTATCCGAGAGGCTGGTGCACGTCGCCGGGATCGAACACGTGAGACCCTGAGCTGGACTCCGCGCCAGGAGGAACCGACTGCCTACGTCTCGGCGCGGTAGCCCTCGCCGGGACAGGCCTCACTTGATCGGCATGCGTAGTCACGCTCGCGGCGTCCGGAGGTCGGCTGCGAACCAGCACGCCCTATCGGTGCGTTGGTTGTCCCTTCGCGCGCCTGCCGGTCGCTCTAGAATTGAGCCTGAGTTGCACGGTCGCTCCCGACTTCGCACTCGCGGCGAGGGAGGATGACGGTGACAGACGCGACGCCACCTCAACGGGTGGACCCGCGCGACCTGCTCAGCGAGTGGGCGAACACCTCCGACGAGTGGGTGCGCTACATCGTGAGGCATGTCCTCAACGGCGGCGGGCCGCTCGGAAGCGAGGAGCAATCCGGAGCGTACGTCCTGTTTCGTCAGGAGAAGGCTTTCGATACCCGCGAACTCCCCACGGAGGAGCCGCTGGTCACCCTCGAACGCGAGGATGAGGCGATCGAGCCGCTGACCCTTACCTCGCTCTCCGATGTCGTTGGTGTCAACGCCTTGGTAGAGGGCGGAGTCATCGAACCGCATGCCGGCCTGACGATCTTGTTCGGAGAGAACGGCACGGGCAAGACGGGGTACTCCCGGATCTTCAAAGCCCTCGCGGCGAGCCGCACTGCCGATGTGATCCTCGGCGACATCGAAGCGGCATCGCCGCAGCCCCAATCAGCACTTGTCGGCTATACGCTCGGCGCTGAGTCGAAGACCTACACCTGGACCGGACAACAGGGCGTCGCGCCCTTCACCAGGATGTCCATCTTCGACAGCCCTTCTGTCAGCTTCCACGTCGATGACGACCTTGAGTACGTCTACGTGCCAGCAGCGCTGGCACTGTTCAATCACGTCATCGCAGGCATCAAGTCGGTACAAGCCCACATCGACCAGGCCGTCGAAGACCTACGATCTGGGTCCACAGGGCTTCTCTCTCGCTTCCCACGCACTGCCGCGGTTTACCCGCTCATCGAGACGCTGGGAGCGTCCACTGATCTGGAACACCTGAGGTCGCTCGCCGACTCCGATCCCGACGTCGAGACACGTATCGGCGACCTGCGCCGCACGGTCGCCGCGCTGGAGGCGGACACCATCAGCGCTGAGATCAAGTTGCAACAGCGAGTGGAACGCGTCTTGACGCAAGCTTCCAACGCGGCCACCGTGATGGCTGACTTCAACGTGGAGGCATACGGCCGCGAACGCGACACCCTTCACGGACTTGAAGAGGACTACCGCGCCTTCCGAGCCGCCCTGTTCGAGGCAGCCGACCTGCCGGCTGAGCCCGACGACACCTGGAGCACGTTCATCGAGGCCGGCGAGGCATACCAAACACATCTCATCGCGGTCGGAGCACACGATGCCGATCGGTGTCTGTACTGCCGGCAGCCTCTGAACGAAGCGGCGCGATCGCTGATCGGCAAGTACTCCGAATACCTCGAAGACAAGATCACCAGTGACATCGCCGCTTCAAAGGCGCGGCTCCACGCACTTACAGAACCGGTCGCCTCGATCCAGGTCAACGACGTCTCTACCTTTGCCGACGAGTACGCAGATGCCGAGGACAAGCCCCACTTCCACGTTGAACTCGACCGGACCCTGAGCACCATCGCGGAGCTATCCGAGCAGCTTCTCTCCGCTTCCGCCGTGAACACCGCGCTGACCGAACACGCCGTCACAGATGCGATAGCGCTCGGCTCGGCGTTGGAGACCGCCAAGCGGGCCCTCGGTGAACTGAGGGCACAGGCAGCCACACGGGCTGACACCTTGGCCGAGAAAAAGAAGGAGCTTGTCGAGCTAGAAGCCGCAGCAGAACTGACGAAGTCGTGGACGCTCATCGAGTCGCACGTCCGCGACGCCAAGCAGGCTGACCGGCTCACGCTGCTCGCCAAGCCCATGCCTGGGCTCCTGCGCGCTGTGACCGGGCTGGCCAAGACCGCAAGTGACCAGATGATCAACGAGAGCTTCGATGCGCTGTTCAACGACGAGTGCGCGGCACTTCGCGCGCCCGCGCTGCACGTGGAGTTCGTCGGCCGTCAGGGGCGCGCACAACGTCGCAAGATCCTCAGCGGGAAACACAAACCGTCCAAGGTGCTCTCCGAAGGAGAGCAGAAGGTCCTCGCAATAGCGGACTTCCTCGCCGAAGCGCGCCTCGCCGGAATCACCGCGCCGGTCATTTTCGATGATCCTGTCTCAAGCCTCGACCATCGCCGCATCAACGAAGTCGCGCAGCGCGTCGCGTTGCTCGCTGACACCACACAGGTCATCGTCTTCACTCACGACATCTTCTTCGCCAGCACACTGCTTACGCTCATGGAAGCAACGAAGCGCTGCTCCTACTTCCAGATCACCGATGAAGAGGGCAAAGGGAAGGTCACCCGAGCGACAGGACCCCGCTGGGACAGTTTGAACAACATCAAGAAGAACATCAACGAGACCATCCAGGCAGCAAAGTCGCAGGACGGCGATGCGCGGGCGGCGCTGGTCCGCACGGGTTATGACTGGGTGCGCGCGTGGTGTGAGGTCTTCACTGAGACTGAACTACTCCAGGGCGTCACGCAGCGCTATCAACCCAACGTGCGCATGACCAACTTGCCCAAGATCAAGTCCGAAGCACTTCCCGCTGCGATCGATACCGTCAACCGCATCTTTGAGGAAGCATGTCGTTACATCGACGGCCACTCACAACCCCTGCCTAGCCTCGGGGTTAGCCCTACACTCGCCGGACTCGAAGCCCACTGGGCCGAGCTGACCGAAGCGCGAACCGCATACAACGCTGCGACCCCATAGGTCTCCTCAACGACACGCCCACCGCAGTGGCCCCGACACCCAGCCGCAGCCAGTCATGCCGATGCTCGTGCCCGTCTACCGCTGGCGCGGATGGGCACATCGACGTTTGCCAGAGCGCGCCTAACCGCCTGCTGACTGACCCCGAACCGCAGTCCGACCTCCATCAGGCACAGCCCTCCGGCATACAGCTCGACCGCTTCGGCGAGGTGGCACTCATCGAGACCGCGCCTGCGGATCGGGACCGAGCGCCGGACCAGATGCGCCGCAGCCGTGCGGCGGTGCACGCCGAACCGCTCACCCAGCTCCACCAGCGTCGCGCCCGCCTCGTAGAGGTCCACCAGCTCGTCCACCTGCGCCGGGCTCAGAAAGGTTTGAGTCATCCCAACTGCGCGCACCATCCGCCCCCGCGAGTCCACCACACAAGGCTCCAGCGGCCGCCGGTCCCGCCGGTAGACGCCCCGCGACCTGCGAGAAGCCACGGTTTTCAAGGCCGGGCAGGGGTTCTCGAACTCTCTACGGAGGTCCACCGCACGCACAAGGCTCGAACCCTTGCCAATGGAAACGTTGGTTGAGGTTCGGGCCTTGTGTGCGTCTGCGGCCCAGGTCAGTGCGTTGGCGTTGACCTGCGGGTCGAGGAGCATCTCGAAGGGTCGGTTGTGCTCGACGCGCAGCTCGTTGTCCTCGTCGATGAAGACCTTCGTGAAGAACGCCTGGTTACACAGCCGCCGGTTGGTGTCGTCGCAGCGGGCGTAGATGTCAGCGCAGTTGGCGAGCAGGCCGAGCGCATCATCGAGGTGTGCGCGAGCGTCGGCGTAGTCACCGAAGTGGGCGTCGATACGGCGGGTCACCTGGTCGAGTTCGGCGACGATGCGGTCTTGCTCGCGCTTGAGCACGGAGAGCGGGATCGCGTCGGCGTAGTGCGCTTGCATGAGGCGGTCTTGCTCGCTTTCGAGCCGGTTGCGGTTGGTGGTGAGGCGTTCCAGTTCCTCGGTTTCGGCGGCCATGAGCCGGTCGAACTCGTGGTGGAGCATCCCCGCGAGTGCGTCCTGCTGCGCCGGCGTGATCTGGACGCGCGTGTAGTAGTCCTCGACGAGTTTCTCGACGTCCTCGATGAGCATCGCCTGGCGCGTGCAGTCGGTGCGCTTGGAGTGCCGCCCGGAGCATACGAAGTAGCAGTAGACGTTGCCATGGCGGTTCTTCGCGTTGGAGACGATGAGCCGGGAGCCGCATTGGCCGCAGTGGATAGTGCCTTTGAGGTAGTGGCCGTGGACTTGGGTTGCCTCGACGGCGCACTGGTGCGCGGTGAGCACGGACTGGACCTGGTACCAGACCTCACGATCAACGCCCCCTCCCACCAACACTGGGAGCGCGAGGGTCGAACCTCGTGAGAGTGAGCCCCCGATGACCACCATTGCCGACGATCCGGCAGCCAGCCTCATCGACCCGCCCAAGACCGCGGCTGCTGCCGTGTCGTACCTGCGGGTCTCAACCCGCGAGCAGGCAGAGAAGGGCGGCACAGACGAAGGCTTCTCGATCCCAGCCCAACGCGAAGCGACCAGGCGCAAGGCCGAACAACTCGGCGCCGTTGTGGCATAAACCTCGCTGCCACAACCGCAACGTCTCCGGACTCATTCCCAGCAGCCCGGCCACATGCCGGACCGCGCTCATCATCGTCGGGTGCGACGGCCGCGTCTCCGCGAGCATCCGCAACGCCCGCTCACGCATCTCCGGCGAATACTTCTTGTTCATCGTGTTCCTTCCTTGCTTTAAGAACGGAACGAAAGTCAGGCCGATTCAGCTTGAACACCTGCTTCGAGCGGCCCTCGACCATGTCCAGCAGCCTGGCCGGGCCGGTCTTGTTCCTCGCGGGGGTGAGGTCGATGATCACGGTCACGTACTTCTCGCCAAACCGTGTGTGACGCCA
>JAIUNK010000073.1 GCA_020161845.1 Actinomycetota bacterium | reverse complement strand
ATCGGAAGGTCGGCGGTTCGACCCCGCCCCTGGCCACCACGAGACCCCAGGTCAACCCCGGTTGACACTGGGGTTTTTCGCACTCGTCGGCAGCAGCCCGGTGGACTCGCCGGCGGCGATCACGCGCTGAGGCCCTCGGCCCGCAACTCATCGAGGCGCTCAGTCAGTAGCGTGCCAGCCAACGGCGGCACACTGTGCTGCCCACCAAGCCGCGCCCGAAAGGCTGCCGCATGTCCTCGAAGTCCACCCCCCGTCTGCTGCTCCGTCGCCGCCTCGCGCTCGGTTTCCTGGCCGGAACGGTTGCCGGCGCCGTGGTCCCCCCGCCCCCCGGCGCGGGCCTGGTCGGCCAGCTCCTGATCGGCTTCGTCGTGATCGCCGTGGCCTTCGCGGTCCCGCTGCTTTGGACGATCCTGCGGGCCGACGCTGCAGCGACGCGGAGCCTGGTGGCGGATTACTCCTCCGAACGTGGCCCCACCGACGCCGTGGCGGTCTCCGCGTCCGTCGCCGCCCTCGGCGGGATCGGCCTGATGCTGTTCACGGGACCCGCCGACACCACCGGCGCGCAGGCAGCGCTCGCGCTGGGCACGGTCGCGATGGCGTGGTTGCTGGTGCATACGACGTACGTCGTGCGCTACGCGCGGCACTATTACAACGCGGAACCCGGCAGCGTGGACTTCACCTCGAAGGACGACCCGCCGTTCTCGGACTTCGCCTATCTCGCGTTCACCCTCGGCATGACCTATCAGGTCTCCGACACCGACATCACGACCCCGGCGCTGCGCAAGGTCGTGCTATTCCACACGCTGCTGTCCTATCTGTTCGGCACCGGCATCATCGCGGCCACGATCAACCTGGTCGCCGGCGCCGCGAAATAGCCCCAGGCGTGCACCGCCACGCGACGCCGTCACCGCCGGGGCGTCACCTGGCACCGCCGCAACAGGTAGATGTCGAACATCCAGCCCTTGCGCTCCGTCTCGGCCGCGCGCACCGCCGCGATCTCGTCGCGGACCTGCTCCAGCGGGCCCGCGATCAGGACCTCGTCGGCGCTGCCCAGATAGGCGCCCCAATAGATGTCCAGCCCCTCGGGGTCGATCGTGGCGAAGGTGCCCCGGCCATCCAGCATCACCACCACGTCGTCGACGCCGGGCGGCATGCCGTCGGCCACCAGTCGGGCGGGGCTGATCTGGACGGCCCGGCCCTGCCGGTTCAGCGGGATCCGGTGCCGCGCCGCCAGCGCCAGCACGCTGCTAACTCCAGGCAGCACCCGGATCGTCAGCGCCCGATCGGCCGGTGCGGCGGCGGCGATCTCCTCGACGATCGCCAGCGTGCTCTCATACAGCCCGGGGTCTCCCCAGACCAGGAACCCCCCGCTGCCGCCACCCGCGAGCTCCGCGTCGACCGCCGCGCTCCACTGCTCCCGGCGCTGCGTGCGCCACCGGGCGACGGCGGCATCGTAATCGGGCGCGGACCGCCACGGCCGTGGCGGGTCCCGCAGCTCGACGACGCGCAGCGGGGTGTCGCGGTGCCGCCGCACCAGCTCCCGGCGGGCCCGCACCGGCTCGTCGTACGCGGCCTCTTTCAGCACGACGAACAGCACGTCGATGGACCGGATGGCCCGGACCGCCTCCAGGGTCAGCCAATCCGGGTCGCCGGCGCCGATCCCGATCAGCAGCAGCTCTCGACGTACGGGCTGCGCGCCTGCCGCGTCAGCCGCGTCAACCGCGGCCCCGCGCGGCTCGTCGCCGAAGCCGCCGTCGTCCGTCGTCCCGCCGACGCCGTCCACGCCATCCACGCCATCCACGCCATCCACGCCCCAAGGATGCCCGATCGGCGCAGGAAGGATCCTGCCGCGTTCCCCCGAACCTACCGACCGGTCACCCATAGCATGACGCGCGTAGCCGCCGACATCGGGGGCCCCCGAATCGGCCGACGACCGCCCCACCGAAGGCCCAGCGGCCCGAATTCGAACAGGAGCGACGCGGTGGTCAAGACCCTTCCCCAGGCTCCCAGCGACGACAAGCGCTGGAAGATCGTCGACACGCGGATGCGCCGGTTGGGCGGTGCCGCCGACGCCCTCATCGAGGCGTTGCACGCCGTCCAGGAGGCGTTCGGCTTCATCGACGACGACGCGATGCTCTACGTGGGGGAATACCTCGGGGTGCCGCGGTCGAAGGTGTACGGCGTCGCGACGTTCTACTCCTATTTCACCCTCAAACCCAAGGGCGAGCACACCTGCGTCATCTGCACGGGCACGGCCTGCTACATCAACGGCGCCGCGAACAACCTCAAGAGCATCGCCGCCGAGTTCGAGATCAAGTCCGGTGAGACGACCTCGGACGACCACCTCTCGCTGCTGACCGCGCGGTGCGTGGGCGCCTGCTCGGTCGCCCCGGTCGCCGTGATCGACGGGGTGCTGACCGGCAAGCTGACCCCGCCCGAGGTCATCCATCTCCTCCGGGCGCTGCCGCACGGAGCAGCGCAATGACCCCCCGCCCCGAGGGCCGCCCGGGCACCTCCCCCAACCGCCGGCTGCGCCGCCACGGCATCACCCCGATCGGCGACGTGCGCGCCAGCATCCACGTCTGCGAGGCCGCCGGGTGCCTGGCGCTGAACTCGGAGAAGGTCGTCGAGGCGCTGGTCGAGAAGCTCGACGAGGACGGCGTCTACGACGTCGCGGTCAAACGCGTCGGCTGCCTCGGCCTGTGCGCCCGTGGCCCGCTGGCTCGGATCCCGGAGACCGGCCAATACCTGGAGCGGGTCACCGCCGACGACCTGCAGCCGGCGTTGGAGGCGGTGGCGCTGGTGGACCCGGCGAACCCGGTCGAGGTGACCCCGCCGCCGTTCTACGCGCGGCAGACCAAGGTGGCCCTGGAGAACTCCGGGCTGATCGATCCCGAGGACATCGACGACTACCTCTCCCGCGGCGGTTACGGCGCCCTGGAGAAGGCCCTGCACGAACTCACGCCCTCACAGGTCATCGCCGAGGTGGTGACCTCCGGGCTGCGCGGCCGGGGCGGCGGCGGCTTCCCGACCGGGCTGAAGTGGACCACGGTCGCCAAGTCCAGCGGCCCGGAGGGCAAATACGTCATCTGCAACGCCGACGAGGGCGACCCCGGCGCGTTCATGGACCGCACCGTGCTGGAGTCCGATCCCCACCGGGTGCTGGAGGGCATGGCGATCGCAGCGTACGCGGTCGGCGCCAACGAGGGATATATCTACTGCCGCGCCGAATACCCGCTCGCCGTCAAGCGATTGCGCTCGGCGATCCGGCTCGCCGAACGGCAGGGGATGCTGGGCAAGAACATCCTCGACACGCGGTTCAGCTTCGAGGTCGATGTGCGGCTCGGCGCGGGGGCGTTCGTCTGCGGCGAGGAGACGGCGCTGCTGTATTCCATCCAGGGCGGCCGCGGGATGCCCCGCCCCCGCCCGCCGTACCCCGCGGTGCGCGGCCTGCACGGCAAGCCCACCCTGATCAACAACGTGGAGACGTACGCCGCGATCGCGCCGGTGCTGCGCAACGGCGGGCAGTGGTACGCCGGGCTCGGCACGGAACGATCCAAGGGGACGAAGGTCTTTGCGCTGGCCGGGCGGGTGAAGAACACCGGCATCGTCGAGGTGCCGATGGGCACCACACTGCGCGAGGTGGTCTTCGACATCGGCGGCGGGATCATCGACGATCACCCGTTCAAGGCCGTCCAGACCGGCGGGCCGTCGGGGGGCTGTATCCCGGCGGAGTTCCTGGACATGCCGCTGGACTATGAGTCGCTCGCCGAGAAGGGCTCGATCATGGGCTCCGGCGGCATGATCGTCATGGACGACACCGCCTGCATGGTCGACGTGGCCAAGTTCTTCATGGACTTCTGCGTCGAGGAGAGTTGCGGCAAGTGCGTCCCGTGCCGAGTGGGCACCACGCACATGCACGAGCTGCTGACCAAGATGACCGAGGGCCTGGCGACCCGCGACGACCTGACGGCGCTGGAGAACCTCGCCGGAATGGTGAAGGCGACGAGCCTGTGCGGCCTGGGTCAGACCGCGCCGAACCCGGTGTTCTCGACGCTGCGTTACTTCCGCGCGGAATACCTGGCGCACATCGACGACGGGCTGTGCCCGGCCGGCGTCTGCCCCATCGCGACGAGCGCGAGGATCTGACATGAGCGACGTTTATACCCTGCGCATCGACGATCGGGACGTCGCCGGCGCGGCCGGCGAGACCATCCTGGAGGTGGCCCGGGAGAACGGCATCAGCGTGCCGACCCTGTGTCACCTGGAGGGCCTCAAGCCGATCGGCGCCTGCCGCATGTGCCTGGTCGAGGTGCGCCAGACCGGTCGGCTGATGCCGGCCTGCACGACCCGCATCGAAGAGGGCCAGGACATCGTCGCCAACTCCGAGCGGCTGCACGCCTACCGCCGCCAGGTGCTGGAACTGATCTTCACCGAGCGCAACCACGTGTGCTCGGTCTGTGTCGCCAACAACCATTGCGAGCTGCAGGACCAGGCCGAGCGGCACGGCATCACCCACTTCGAGCTGCCCTATCTGAACCCGCGGCTGGAGGTCGACGCCACCCACGAACGGTTCGCCATCGACCACAACCGGTGCATCCTGTGCGGTCGGTGCGCCCGGGTCTGCGGCGAGGTCGAGGGCGCGCACGTCTGGGACATCGAGGGCCGCGGGATCACCGCCCGCATGGTCACCGAGCTCGGCAAGCCGTGGGGCGAGGCGACCACCTGCACCAGCTGCGGCAAGTGCGTGCAGGTCTGCCCGACCGGCGCGTTGTTCGAGAAGGGCCGGGCGTCCTCCGAGGATCGACACCGCCGCCCGTTCATGCCCTATCTGCGGGCCCAGGCTCGACGGGAGGCCGACTGATGCCGGACAAGGTCAAGCTCGCGACGGTGTGGCTGGACGGCTGCTCGGGCTGCCACATGTCGTTCCTGGACCTCGACGAGCGGCTCATCGAGCTCGGCGAGGTCGCCGACCTGGTGTATTCCCCCCTGGTGGACCACAAGCAGTTCCCCGACATGGTCGACGTCACCCTCATCGAGGGGGGCGTGGCCTCGGCCGACGATCTGGCCAAGCTGCGCAAGGTCCGCGCGCACTCGCGGGTCATCGTGGCCTTCGGCGACTGCGCGATCACCGCGAATGTGCCCGGGATGCGCAATCCGTTCGGCAAGCGGGCGGTGCTGGAGCGCGCCTACCTGGAGAACGCCGACGAGAACCAGATGTTGCCCAACGAGGTGGTCCCGGAGCTGCTGGACCCGATCCGGCCGGTGCAGTACTACGTGCCGGTCGACGCCTATCTGCCCGGTTGCCCACCGTCGGCGGACGAGATCTGGACCTGTGTGACCGAGCTGCTGGCCGGGAACGTCGCCGACGCCTCCGGCACCGCCCGGTTCGGGCGCTGACCTGCGCAACCTCGACGAAAGCGGTGAGCACGCCATGACCGACACAGTCGTCATCGACCCGGTGACCCGGATCGAGGGGCACTCCAAGATCACGATCTTCCTGCACGACGACGGCAGCGTCGACCACGCCCAGTTCCACGTGACCCAGTTCCGCGGGTTCGAGAAGCTCTGCGAAGGCCGCCCGGTGCACGAGATGCCCTCGCTCATGGCGCGGATCTGCGGGATCTGCCCGGTGTCCCACCTGACGGCGTCCGCGAAGACCGTCGACGCCATCATGGCGGTGACGCCGCCGCCGACCGGGGCCAACCTGCGCCGGATCATGAACCTGGCCCAGATCGTGCAGTCGAACGCGCTGTCGTTCTTCCACCTGTCCTCGCCCGACCTGCTGTTCGGCTATGACGGCGATCCCGCCCAGCGCAACATCTACGGCCTGCTCGGGGCCAACCCCCAGCTGGCCAAGGACGGCATCGCGCTGCGCCGGTACGGGCAGCAGATCATCGAATGGCTGGGCAAGAAGCGCATCCATCCGGCCTGGCTGGTCCCGGGCGGGGTGTCCGC
>JAIUNK010000072.1 GCA_020161845.1 Actinomycetota bacterium | reverse complement strand
AAGCCGGCGGCCACCGCGCTCGGGCGCCAGCGCCCGCCCACGACGGTCAGCGCGGCGCCGCCGATGGTCAGCGCCTTGGCGAGTTTCAGGAGCCGACCGGCCCGACCCCGGTGCAGGGTCTCGCCGGGCACCCCGATCTGACGCTCCAGCAGCGCAAATGCGCCCGTCTCCAGGATCGCCCCGCCCACGGCCATGCGCCGCGCCGGCGCGCACTCGCGGGTCGTGGTGGTGACCATCGCCGTGCCGCCGGCCGCCGCGAGCGCCGATCCCACGAACACGAACGGCAGCTCGCGATAGGCGGCATGCCACGTCGGGGTCGCGGTGTCGGAGAGCAACACCGCGGTGTACGCCGCCAGCGGGGCCGAGAAGAAGCCCGCACCGATCGAGGCGAGCCGGTCGCCGTACGGCCAGAACCACGCCATCGGCAGATCCCGCCCCTGGTTCGGCGCCACCTCCTTCACGACCTCCGACAACGCCGCCACCCCGGTGAACGCCCCAAACCCGGCCAGGATCCACGACCCGATGCTCATCGGCGAGGTGAGCTTGACCGTGCGCATCATGTGGTGGAACCGGCTGGGCTTGCCCAGGTCGCTGATCAGCGCGTACGTCGAGCCGCCGAGCGCCCCCAGCGCGATGAGCCGCCCGTTGCGTTGCAGTTCGCGGCGGCCGGTCATCTCCCCGCCCGCGGCGACGAGGGCGGAGCCGGCGGCGAGGCCGCCGAGGAAGAGGTACGCCGGGATCTCGTGCCCCCACGGCGCCGGCTTGACGATATTGCGCCCGTAGTAGCTGGCGAACTGCGCCTCCGGCACCATGACGGCCTCGCCGCCGGAGCGCTTCCGGCGCCGCCGCCCGGTCGCGGGCTGAGGTACGGTCACGAGTCTCGCCTCCCCAGAAAGCTCAGGGCCGCGCCGACCAGCATGGTCAGGCCCGCATAGCCGGCTTTGCGGAAGATGTCGGGCAGGTCGTGCGTGGTGACCACCGGGTCCGGGGGCAGGCCGTAGACCTCCGGCTCGTCGAGCAGCAGGAAGATCGACCCGGTGCCGCCGATGCCGTCGTTCGGGTCGGCCCCATACAGCCGCGCCTCGGTGAAGCCCTTCGCGTGCAGCGCCTCGACCCGCTCGGTCGCCCGGCGGCGCATCAGATCGAGGTCGCCGAACTGGATCGAGGTGGTGGGGCAGGCCTGCGCGCACGCGGGTGGCGCCCCGACGTGCAGGCGGTCGTAGCAGAGCGTGCACTTGGCGGCGATGCCCGTCGGCGCGCTGGTCGCGGCGCGACCCGAGGAGCCGGCGCTGGCGACGCCGCTGATCGTGCCGGCGCCGGCGTCCTCCCGGCGCTCGATGACCCCGAAGGGGCACGCCGCGACGCAGTACCCGCAGCCGTTGCAGATCTCGTCCTGCACGACGACCGTGCCGAACTCGCTGCGGAACAGCGAGCCCGTCGGGCACACGTCGAGGCAGGCCGCGTGCGTGCAGTGCTTGCAGACGTCCGAGGCGATCAGCCAGCGGAAGTCGGGCAGGGTGCCGGTGGCCAGCGCCGCCAGCGCGGCCGATTCCGCGGCGGCCAGGTCCATCGCCCCCGGCCGCAGCCCCGGCATGCCGAGGGCGATCAGCGCCCGCCCCGACTCGCGCGCCGCGGCGATCCGTTCGGTGGTCTGCTCGACGAAGGCGACATGCCGCCACGTCGAGGCGCCCAGCCCGATCGAGTTGTCGTAGGACGCCCCGGTCATGCCGAGGCGGTCCATCGGCAGCTGGTTCCATTCCTTGCAGGCGACCTCGCAGGCCTTGCAGCCGATGCAGATCGAGGTGTCCGTGAAGAAGCCCTGGCGCGGCGGGGGATCGACCCACCCCGCGTCGCGCGCCGGGTCGGTGGGCCCCGACAGCTGATTCCGCCAAAGGCTCATGACCCCTCCAGGCGCATCTCTGGGCGCAGCTCTGGGCGCAGCTCGTTGCCGGTCATCGCCGTCAGCCCGGCGCGCGTCTGGTAGTCCCGCACGAGGGCCACCAGCGCCGGGCCCCGAGGTCGGCGCCCCTCGACGATGTCGCAGCTGGCGACCTTGGACTCCTGGATCGCCACGTTGGGGTCGAGGGTGATGCCGAGCAGGTCGTTGGCGCCGTCCCCGGCGACCACCGCGCCGGTGCCGCCGACGCCCCAGTGATAGGGCAGCCCGATCTGGTGCACGGTGCGGCCGTTCACCGTCAGCGCGGTCATCCGCTCGGTGACCAGCACGCGCGCCTCGATCGCGCCCCGGGGGCTGACGATGGTGGCCCAGCCGCCGTTGGTCAGCCCCCGCAGCTGCGCCAGCTCCGGGCTGACCTCGCAGAAGAACTCGGGCTGCAATTCGGCCAGATAGGGCAGCCAGCGGCTCATCCCCCCGGCGGTGTGGTGCTCGGTGAGGCGGTACGTCGTGAAGACGAACGGATACACCCCGGCTCCCCGCTCGCCGGCGCTCGGCGCCGACAGGTTGTCCGGGCGCGGATAGACCAGCCGGGCCGGCGAGGCCTGCTGGTCATAGAGCACGTTCTCGACGGGGCTCTCCTGCGCCTCGTAATGGGTCGGCAACGGGCCGTCGACCATCCCGCTGGGGGCGAACAGCCAGCCCTTGCCGTCGGCCTGCATGACGAACGGATCGTCCCCGGCCAGCCCGGCCGGGCCGCCGACCCCGGGCTCGGGTCGGTAGTCCGGGCCCGTCTCGACCGGAAAATCCGGTACGTCGTGGCCGGTCCACCGCCCGGCCTGCGGGTCCCACCACACATAGGCCTTGCGTTCGCTCCACGGCGTACCGTCCGGCGCCGCCGACGCCCGGTTGTACAGGATCCGCCGGTTCATCGGCCACGCCCAGCCCCACTCGGGGGCCACCCAGGACTGCTCGGCGTCGGGCGTGCGCCGGGCGGCCAGGTTGACCCCGCCGGCGAAGACGCCGGTGTAGATCCAGCAGCCCCCGCTGGTGGAGCCGTCGTCGCGCATCTCGGTGAAACTGGACAGCGGCGTGCCGGCCGCCGGTCCGCTGCACTGGAAGCCGTTGATCTCCGCCAGCACCGCGGCCGCGCTCGGTTCCCCGTGCCCATCCTGGGGGTAGTCCCAGGTCAGGTCGAGGATCGGCCGGTCCCGCGGGTCGTGCGACCCGGCGAGCTTGGCGCGGATCTTGCGGCCCAGCTCGTGCATGAAGTGCAGATCGCTGCGGGCCTGATCGGGGGGCCGGACGGCCTGGTGATGCCACTGCAGCAGCCGCTGCGTCTGGGTGAACGAGCCGTCCTTCTCGGCGTGGCTGGCGGCCGGCAGGAAGAAGACCTCCGTGCCGATCTGCTCCGTGGCCAGCTCGCCGGTCGCGATCTCGGGCGCATCCTTCCAGTACGTCGCGGACTCGATGAGATTGAGGTCGCGCACGACCAGCCACTTCAGGTGGCTCATCGCCATCCGCTGCAGGTGGCCGTGGGCCGACCCGACCGCCGGGTTCTGGCCGAACAGGAAGTAGCCCTCGACCTCGTCCTCCAGCATCGCCATCGCCGTGGCGTAGGTGTTGTGGCTGCCCGTCAGGCGCGGCAGGTAGTCGTAGGCCCAGTCGTTCTCGGCGGTCGCCGCGTCGCCCCAGTAGGCCTTCATCAGTGAGGCGACATAGGCCGGCGCCAGCGTCCAGAACCCCTTCTGGGCGGGGCTGGAGATCGCCGCCAGGTAGTCCTGAAGGGTGTCGTGGGTGCCCGCGACCGGCATCGGCAGATAGCCCGGCAGGAGGTTGAACAGCGTGGGGATGTCGGTGCTGCCCTGGATGCTGGCGTGCCCGCGCAGCGCCATGATCCCGCCGCCCGGCCGACCCATGTTGCCCAGCAGCAGCTGCAGGATCGCGGCGGTGCGGATGTATTGCGCGCCGAGGCTGTGTTGCGTCCAGCCCACGGCGTACGCGAAGCAGGTGGTCCGCTCGCGACCGGAGTTGCTCGTGATCGCCGCAGCGACGGCGTCGAAGTCCGCCTGGCTGATTCCGCACAGCCGCTCGACGAGTTCGGGGGTGTAGCGGGCGTAGTGCCGGCGCAGGATCTGCAGGACGCACCGCGGGTGTTGCAGGGTCTCGTCCCGCAGCACCTGCGCGTGCTCCAGCGCGGGGCCGCCGGCGCCGTGTTCGTCGCCCGCGGACCGGTCGGCCTTGGCGGCGCCGTGCTCCGGCGGACCGGCCTCGCCGACGCCATCGTCCCCGCCCACGCTGTCAGTCCCGGCGACGCCGTCGGGACGCGCGTCAGCCTCGGCGTACGCCCAGGTCCGCAGGTCGTAGGCGCCGGTGGTCGGGTCGTAGCCGGAGAAGATGCCGTCGAGGTCCTCGGTGTCGCGGAAGTCCTCGCCGATCAGGGTCGCGGCGTTGGTGTAGGCCACGACGTACTCGCGGAAGTACAGCTCGTTCTCCAGCACGTGCCGGATCAGGGCGCCGAGGAAGACGATGTCGGAGCCGACCCGGATCGGAACGTGCTGGTCCGCCGTCGCCGAGGTGCGGGTGAACCGCGGGTCCACGTGGATGACGGTGGCACCCCGCAGCTTGGCCTCGGTCACCCACTGGTAGGCCACCGGATGGCATTCGGCCATGTTGGAGCCCTGGATGACGATGCAGTCACTGTTCGCCATGTCCTGCACGAACTGGGTGGCGCCGCCACGCCCGAACGAGGCCCCCAGACCGGGGACCGTGGCGCTGTGTCAAATGCGCGCCTGGTTCTCGATCTGGACGGCGCCGAGCGCGGTGAACAGCTTCTTGATGAGGTAGTTCTCCTCGTTGTCCAGCGCCGCCCCGCCGAGCGAGGCGATGCCCATGGTGCGGTTGAGGAGGCGCCCGCTGCCGTCGCGGTCCTGCCAGGTCCGGCGGCGGGTCTCGATGACCCGGTCGGCGATCATGTCGGTGGCCGTGTCGAGGTCGAGGCTCTCCCAGCGGGTCGCATGCGGCCGCCGGTAGAGCACCGTCGTCTGCCGCTGCGGGGAGTTGACCAGCTGCTCGCTCGCCGATCCCTTCGGGCAGAGCCGCCCGCGGCTGATCGGCGAGTCGGGATCGCCCTCGATATGCACGATCCGCTCGTCCTTGACGTAGATGCGCTGGCCGCAGCCCACGGCGCAGTACGGGCAGATCGAGCCCACCACCCGGTCCGCCGTGGCGGTGCGCGCTGTCCAGTCGCGGGTCCGCTGCGACTGGACGGCCGGGCCGCGGCCCAGGACATCGCCGGTCCGCAGCTGCCGCAGCACCGGCCAGTCGAGGAACATCCGGGGCATCGGTCCTCCGTGGCGGTTGTCGGCGAGGGAGTCGACGGCCTCGCGCGGTCGGGGAGCTGGCTCGCTCGGGGAGCTGGCTCGCTCGGGGAGCTGGCTCGGTGGCGCGGCTGGGCCACGCCGCCGGTGTCACAGCAGGCTAGCCCCGCGGCGGCGGTTCGGCACGCCCACGGGACGGACGTCGGGTCGGGCCGATCCGCCCATCGCGGGCGATCCACCCCGCACCATAGGAGCGTGACGGAACAGTCAGCGCCGCGTGTGGTGGTCGTCGGCAGCATCAACACCGACATCGTCGTCGGCGTGCCGCGGCATCCCGCGCCGGGGGAGACGGTGATCGGCAGCGGCGGGGCGGAGCGGCCCGGCGGCAAGGGCGCCAACCAGGCGGTGGCGGCGGCGCGCGCGGGCGCGCAGGTCGTGATGGTCGGTGCCGTCGGGACCGATGCGCGCGCCGAGGCCGCGCTGGCCGGGCTGCGGGCGGCGGGGTGCGACGTGACGCGGGTACGCCGGGTGCCGGGGCCGACCGGCCTCGCCCTGGTCACCGTCGCCTCGGACGGCGAGAACTCGATCGTGGTGGTCCCCGGCGCGAACGCGGCCCTGGGGCCCGCCGACGCCGGGGTGTTGGCGCAGTCGGCGGGCCTCGGCGCGGGCGATGTGCTGCTCCTGCAGGGGGAGCTGCCGGAGTCCGCGACCTCGCTCGTGGCGCAGTTGGCGCAGGAGCGCGGTGCGCGGGTGTGTCTCAACCTGGCACCGGTCATCGAGCTGCCGGCGGTCGTCGTCAGC
>JAIUNK010000071.1 GCA_020161845.1 Actinomycetota bacterium | reverse complement strand
GACCTGCGCGCCTGGGCCAACGCCTGGAACGAGGACCCCAAACCCTTCATCTGGACCAAAACCGCCGAAGACATCCTGCAATCCCTCCAACGACTTCTTCAACGAATTAAAGGCGAAGGACACTAGCCGGCCGACTTCCCCCGGGACTAGCGTCACCTGGTGCGCCTCGCCAACCCCATATCCGCGTTCCGTCACTCGTGGTTTGGCCCTCGAAGATGGCGTCTTGGCCGGGCGGAGGTGGGGGCGCGGGCGTGAGGCCCACGGCGAGCACCCAGATCAAGATCGCGCGTGATTTCATCGCGGTGCAGGCGTCGCGGCGTTGCTCGTGAACTCGGTGACCAGCCATCGGTCGTCGCGCCACGCCAACCGAAGGTTGACCAAGACGTCCTGGCCCTTCGGCCTGGTGGTTGGTGCTGCTGTTCCGGTCCGTACTCCGGTCGGGGCTGTGGTGAGGAAAGCAACCAGATGAACCTCGCTGACCTGCGAGGCGTCAACCAGGTGGGAGCTGCCGTCGTCGGGCTCCGAGACGTTGAGGGTCCGATAGTAGAGCCCCTGCCAGCGAACTCCCCGCTCCAGGGTGTCCGCGATATTCGCTTCGGAGCGAACGCAGCCCTGACAGCCCGGGGCATAGATCTGCGCGAGCTGGCCCTTGACCGGGTCCATGAGAAGCCGGCCGTAGGCGTCGATGTAGTAGCGGGCGAAGGCTTGGGCGCCGGCGTTGGTGTGCTGCTTCGCGGCGCTCGGCATGTTGGCCAGCACGTCGAATCCGCTGGTGGCTGGGCTCGGCCCGGTGCTGGCCGAGGTGTCGCTCTTGGCGCCGCTGGGCTCCGGAGTCGGGATGGTGATGGCGGTGGCGGCACGGGCGCTGGTGGAGTGCGCCGCATCGGAGGAGCCGCCGCAGGCCGTCAGGGTGGCTGCGGCGGCGAGGGTGGCAAGCGCCGCGGTGGAGCGGCGCCTGGTGCTGCGGTGCGTGGTGGTCGTCATGCTGGTCACCGCTTCCCCCGGGGCGTCCTTGACGGGCCGATTCTGCCGGATACGGGACAACTGGTGGGCTGTCACGAGGGGATTTGTGGACCGCTGACCAGCGGGCTTGTGCCGCAACGTGGTTCGTCGTGGGCTGGGTGGGATCGGGTGGCTGGTGCTGGTGCGGGCGTTCAGTCACAGGGCCTGTGGGGAGGGTTTCGAACCGATCCCGGGAGTGAAGTCTCCCCACAGAGCTGGCAGGGGGGTCGGTCCCCGGGTGGGCGTAGTGGCGGCCGCGGAGAGGTCCGACACGGCCGAACGGCCGCACCCATCTGGGGCGCGGCCGTCCGTCGGTGGTGCGGGTGGTACTCAGGCGTGGGCGCGGACCTCGCCCTCGATGACGGCGGTCTTGCGCTCACCGGTCAAGGCGGCGTAGGCCGCCCCAGCGATCGCGGCGCCGAGGATTGGCGCGACCCAGAACAGCCACTGCTGGCTCACCGCGGCGCCGCCCTGGAAGAAGGCCACGGCCGTGGACCGGGCCGGGTTCACCGAGGTGTTCGTGACCGGGATCGAGATGAGGTGAATGAGCGTCAGCGCCAGACCGATCGCGATCGGCGCGAAGCCCTTGGGCGCCCGACCGTCGGTGGCCCCCAGGATGACGATGAGGAAGAAAGCGGTGCACACGACCTCGATGAGGAAGGCCGCCAGCAGGCCGTAGCCGTTCGGTGAGCCGGCGTCGTAGCCGTTGGCGGCGAAGCCCTTCGAGGCGTCGAAACCAGCCTTGCCGGAGGCGATGAGGTAGAGCACCAGGCCCGCGATCAGACCGGCGACGACCTGGGTGACGACGTACGCCACGACGTCCTTCCACGGGAACCGCTTGGCGACCGCGCAACCGATCGTCACGGCGGGGTTGAAGTGACCACCGGAGACGTGGCCGAGGGCGTAGGCGCCGGTCAACACGGTGAGGCCGAACGCCAGCGCGACACCGGCGAAGCCGATGCCGAGGTTCACCGGGGTGGGGTCCTTGGACAACACGTGGGCCGCGAAGATCGCCGAGCCACAGCCGCCGAAGACGAGCCAGAACGTGCCGAGTGCCTCGGCAGCCAAACGATGGGGCAGTGCAGGAGTCTGCATGAGTACGGATGTCCTTCAGGTCTGCGGTGACCCCCGAGGGCGCCGCTGCCGCTCGGTACGGGGTCGAGGTCGCGGCCACCCTAACGTGCGCGCGGGCCCGTCCCGAACGCACGACCCGCGCCGGGCAGCTCCCGATTGCGCATCGAATTCGCAACTAGCGCAACTGAACTGGACGTTTCCGGACAAGCCGCCTCAGCGGCCCGTTCACTCTGCCTTCCGACCGAAGACCCTCCTGAAGAATCCCTTCTTCTCCTCCGCCGATTCGGGAGACTCGGGCGCCTGGGGCCAGGCGTGCGGCGCCCAGGTCGGCGGCTCGGGTGCGGCGGAGGCCGCCGCGGGTGCTGGGGTCTCGTATGCGGCGGGCGCTGGGGTCTCGTACGCCGCGGGCGCCGGAGTGGGCTCGGCGGATTCGGGGGCGATGGCGTGGCCGACGGCGGCCCGCTCGGCCTCGGCGGCCGGGCTGTCCTGCCAACCGGAGTCGGGCTCCGGGGTGGCCGGCATCCATACGGTGGTGGGCTCGTCGCCCGCCGGATCCGGGCGGCTCGCCGGCGACGGCTCGACGGGCGGTTCGGAAACGGGCTGCGGGAGGACCCCGTCGTACGGCGAGGCGACGGACGTGACCTGCGGCTCGTCGGGAACCGCCGCCACAGCCGGTGCGCCAGCCGATCCCGCACCCAGCCGCGCGTCCGACTGGCTGCTCGGCTCGCCGGTGGCCGCGTCGGGATAGTCCCAGCCCACGAAGCGACGCGTCTCCTCGGAGAACACCTCGATGCCGTCCTGGGCCTGCAGGGCGGAGACGATCCGCTCGGCATGGGCCGCGTGCACCCGCTCCGGGTCGGGTTGCCCGTGCAGGTCGATCATCGACTCGCACCGGGACAGCCACCGCCGCCGGGCGCCCTCGGGCAGGTAGGTCGCGTAGTGGTCGGCGACCCCGTCCGCCTCCTCCAACCACAGGCTGAAGACGTAGCCACCCAGTTCGACGTCGACCCGCAGCGGCTTGTCGGTCACCTCGGCGTCCGGGAAGAGCCCCTCCAGGAAGACGGCCAGGGACTCCTTGTCGAGCCCGGCGTCGGGCTGGACGAAAACCATGTGCGGGTAGCCGTTGCTCGCCATGGACCCATCCTTGCGCACCGGTCCGACACTGACGAGAAGGGCCAGGGGCGGCCACCTGCTAGCCGGGTGTCGATCCGCCCGTACCAGGTAGGTTGTCCCCTGGGACAGCCTGCAGGACCTCGACCTGGGAGAGCGCATGACACGCGGCACAATCGTCTGGACCAAGATCGACGAGGCTCCGGCGCTGGCGACGTACTCATTCCTGCCCATCGTGCAGGCCTTCACCAAGACGGCCGGGGTCCACGTGGAGACCGCCGACATCTCTCTCGCCGGCCGCATCCTGGCCCAATTCCCCGAGCGGCTCGGTCCGGAGCAGCAGGTTCCGGACGACCTGGCGACCCTGGGCCAGCTGACCCAGGACCCGACCGCCAACATCATCAAGCTGCCCAACGTCTCGGCGTCCGTGCCGCAGCTCAAGGCCGCCATCGCCGAGCTGCAGGGCAAGGGCTACGCGATCCCGGACTTCCCGGAGAATCCGGCCACTCACGAGGACAAGGACGTCGCCGCGCGCTACGCCAAGGTGCTCGGCTCGGCCGTGAACCCCGTGCTGCGCGAAGGCAACTCCGATCGTCGGGCCCCCGTCAGCGTGAAGAACTTCGCCAAGAAGCACCCGCACCGCCTCGGCGAGTGGACCCCCGCCAACCACGCCCGGGTCGTCTCGATGAGCGACGGCGATTTCTACGGCAACGAGAAGTCCGTGGTGGTCTCCCGGGGCGACACCCTGCGCATCGAGCTGGTCAACAGCGCCGGGACGACGGTGCTCAAGGACGCGGTGCCGGTCCTGGACGGCGAGATCGTCTCGACGACGTTCATGTCGGCGGCCGCCCTCAAGGCGTTCTATGCGGCGCAGATCGCCAAGGCGAAGGACGACGGCCTGCTGCTGTCGCTGCACCTCAAGGCGACCATGATGAAGGTCTCGGACCCGGTGATGTTCGGCTACGCGGTGCAGACCTTCTACAGCGATGTCTTCGACCGGTACGGCGACACGCTCGCCGGCCTCGGCGTCAACCCCAACCTCGGCCTCGGCGACCTGCTGGCCCGCCTGGGGCAGCTGCCGGCGGATCAGCAGGAGGCCATCGAGGCGACGATCAAGGCGCAGTACGACGCCCGTCCGGCGCTCGCGATGGTCGACTCCGACAAGGGCATCACCAACCTGCACGTGCCCAGCGACATCATCATCGACGCCTCGATGCCCGTGGTGGTGCGCGACTCCGGCCAGATGTGGAATGCCGACGGTGCGCTGCAGGAGACCCTGGCGATGGTCCCGGACCGCTGCTACGGCCCGATGTACGCCGCGGTCCTCGACGACTGCCGCGCCCACGGCGCCCTGCACCCGGCCACGATGGGCGACGTGCCCAACGTCGGGCTGATGGCGCAGAAGGCCGAGGAATACGGTTCGCACCCGACCACCTTCATCCTGGAGGCCGCGGGCACCGTGCGGGTGCTGATGTCCGACGGTTCGGTGCTGACCGAGCACCAGGTCGAGGCCGGCGACATCTGGCGGATGAGCCGGGTGCGCGACATTCCGATCCAGGACTGGGTCAAGCTGGCGGTGACCCGCGCCCGGGCCACCGGTGCGCCGGCCTGCTTCTTCCTGGACGCCAAGCGCGCCCATGACCGCAACGTCATCGCCAAGGTGCACAAATACTTGGCCGAGCACGACACCGACGGCCTGACGATCGAGATCAAGAACCCGGTCGAGGCCATGTCCTATTGCCTGCAGCGGATCCGCCGCGGCGAGGACACCATCTCGGTCACCGGCAACGTGCTGCGCGACTACCTGACCGACCTGTTCCCGATCCTGGAGCTGGGCACCAGCGCCAAGATGCTCTCGGTCGTGCCGCTGCTCGCCGGCGGCGGGCTGTTCGAGACCGGCGCGGGCGGCTCGGCCCCCAAGCACATCCAGCAGCTGCTCGCCGAGAACTACCTGCGCTGGGACAGCCTGGGCGAGTTCTTCGCGTTGGCGGCGTCGCTGGAGCACTTCTCGCAGGTCACGGGCAACGCGCGGGCGCAGGTGCTCGCCGACACCCTCGACCGGGCGACCGGCACGTTCCTGGACGAGAACCGGTCACCCGGCCGGCGCCTGGGCACCGTCGACAACCGGGGCTCGCACTTCTACCTCGCGCTCTACTGGGCCGAGGAGCTGGCGGCGCAGACCGAGGACGCGGAGCTGGCCGCGGCCTTCGCCCCGCTCGCCGCCAGGCTGCGGTCGGAGGAGGAGACGATCGCCGGTGAGCTGCTCGCCGTCCAGGGCCAACCGGCTGACATCGGAGGCTACTACCGGCCCGACTCCGAGCTCGCCTCCGCGGTCATGCGGCCGTCGGCGACGTTCAACGAGGCCCTCGCCAGCCTGTGACGCCTCGGTGAGAGGATGACGGCCATGCCCAGCCTCTCCTCCGAGACGGTCGCCGAGTTGGCAGCCCAGCTCGTCCAGACCCCTGCCGCCGGCGCCAAGCCGCGCGTGCTGTCCGGGATCCAGCCGACCGCGGACTCGTTCCACTTCGGGAACTATCTCGGGGCGCTGCGGCAGTGGGTCGACCTGCAGGCGGACTACCAGCCGTTCTTCTTCATCGCCGACCAGCACGCGATCACGGTCGAGCACGACCCCAGGCTGCTGCGCGAGCGCACCCACCGGGCCGCCGCGCAGCTGCTGGCGATGGGGATCGACCCCGACCGGTCGGCGGTCTTCGTCCAGAGCCAGGTGCCGGCGCACGCCCAGCTCTCCTGGGTGCTGCAGTGCCTGACCGGCTTCGGCGAGGCCCGCCGGATGACGCAGTTCAAGGACAAGCCAGCCAAGGGCGGGGAGGGCG
>JAIUNK010000070.1 GCA_020161845.1 Actinomycetota bacterium | reverse complement strand
TCGCTGAAGTTCCCCAACGACGACAAGACCGCCAAGGCGTGGCGCGCCGACCCCACCAAGATGGCGCTGCTGGCGGCGACCCTCAGCCCGGACCAGATCGACGCGTCGGATTACGACGCGATCTACTTCACCGGTGGCCACGCCGTGATGTATGACTTCCCCGACAGCGACGGTCTGCAGCGCCTTACCCGCGAGATCTACGAGCGCGGCGGGGTCGTGTCGTCGGTCTGCCACGGCTACTGCGGGCTGCTCAACACGACCCTGTCCGACGGTTCATATCTCATCGCCGGCAAGAAGTTGACCGGCTTCGCCTGGGCCGAGGAGGTCTTCGCCCGCGTCGACAAGCTGGTCCCCTACAACGCCGAGGAGCGGGCCAAGGAGCGCGGCGCGCTGTACGCGAAGGCGGTGCTGCCGTTCGTCTCGTACGTCGTGGTCGACGGCAATCTGATCACCGGGCAGAACCCCGGCTCGGCCAAAGCGACGGCCAAGAAGGTCGTCGAGGCCCTCGGCCGGTAGGCGTCGACAACGCGGCTAAACAACCCCCGGCAACCCGGGATTCGGGTACGCCGCGCGGGGCGGGCAGACTGGGGCGACGCCACCAGTCGAGCACAGGAGCAGCGATGGACCTCGAATTCGACCCCGACGCGGTCGCGCGTCTGGAAGCGATCGTCGACGACGCGAACCAGAACGTCTACGACATCGCCCGTGGCATCCAGCGCCGGTTCGGCGAGGGCACCGATCCGCTCGGTCACCCGGAGGTCCCCGAGGCGCTGCGGCAGGGGTTTGCGCGCAACTTCGCCGCCGTGCAGATGGGCCAGGCGATCCTGCTGTGCCTGAAGACCGGCGTCCCGGTGCGCGACGTGCTCACGCTGCTCGACCTCGAGGGGCTCATGGCGCGGGAGAAGAGCTTCGACGACGAGCTCAACGCGCTCCTCGGCCACGACGGCGACGACTCCTCGACGGATCGAGACTGAACCCGCCGCGCGACGGCGTACGTCAGTCGAGCCAGGCTGCCGGGGTGAGAGTGCCCTGGTAGGGGAGGGTGGCGGTCCAGGTTTCGCCTGCGGTGACCTGGGCGGTTTGGTGCAGGTGGCCGTGGGTGAGTTCGTACGCCGTGAGGGTGAGCGTGTCGGGGTCGATGAGCCAGTACGCGGGGGTTTCGGCGCGTTCGTAGCGGTCGAGTTTGAGGTTTCGGTCGACGGCCTGGGTGCTGGGAGACAGGATTTCGACGGCGAGTTCGGGGCGGCCTTGTACGCCGCGGTGGTCGAGGCGGTCGCGTCGGGCTACCAGCAGGTCTGGCTGGACGACGGTGCGGTCGTCCAGGACGACGTCCAGCGGAGCTCCAGCACCCGCAGATGACCGGGGCACGCTTGGTAGAGCTGGCGGTAGAGGCCGAACACGACGATTTGGTGGGCGGTTGATGGCGACGGTGTCACGACGAGTGCTCCGTCGACGACCTCGTAGCGGCGGCCGTCGTCGGGGAGGGCGTCCCGGTCAGCACGGGACCAGTCCCGTCCGCGCAGGATCGCCGTCATGCCCACCATGCTGCCCCCTCGTTCGCGCCCTGACCAGTGCCATCACGAGCCGAGGATGCCAGCCACTTCCGACGAGCCGCCGCGCTCATCCACAGGCACGCCACCGGGCTAGTGGTCGGCGTCCCAAGGGTTGACGGTCTTGGTCGTGACGCGAGCCAGGTGCTTGGTGTTCGGGTCACTGCGGTCCGGCGTACGTCAGTCGAGCCAGGCGGCCGGGGTCAGGGTGACCTGGTACGGGATGGTGGCGGTCCAGCTTTCCCCTGCGGTGACCTGGGCGGTTTGGCGGAGGTGGCCGCCGGTGAGTTCGTACGCCGTGAGGGTGAGCGTGTCGGGGTCGATGAGCCAATACCCCGGGGTTTGGGCGCGTTGGTAACGGTCGAGTTTGAGGTTGCGGTCGACGGCCTGGGTGCTGGGGGAGAGGATCTCGACGGCCAGTTCGGGGCGGCCTTGCACGCCGCGGTGGTCGAGGCGGTCGCGGCGGGCCACCAGCAGGTCTGGCTGGACCACGGTGCGGTCGTCCAGGACCACGTCCAACGGCGCGGGCAGCAGAATCAGATGAGCCGGGCAGGCGCGGTCGAGCTGCCGGAAGAGGCCCACCAACACGATCTGGTGTAGTGGCGATGGCGACGGTGTCACGATGAGGGCTCCGTCGACGACCTCGTAGCGGCGGCCGTCGTCGGGCAGTGCGTCCCGGTCAGCACGGGTCCAGTCCCGTCCGCGCAGGATCGCCGTCATGCCCACCATGCTGCCCCCTCGTTCGCGCCCTGACCAGTGCCATCACGAGCCGAGGATGCCAGCCACCCCAGACGAGCCGCCGTGCTCATCCACAGGGCCCGACGCATCAGGCCGCGGGCGTTTTGGGGATCACGGTGAGCTGGCCGCCGACCGCGTCAGATCTGTTCTCGATCCACGCGTGCGACTGGCCCGCGCGGGGACTTCATGCCGGGCGCTTCATGCAGGGACGTCAAAAGCGAGCTCGTGGCGGTTGCGTGGCCGAACCTGTCTGAGCAGGAGCCCCATCCTTGCGAGGAGAGGCATTGCCGTTCTGGGCACGACGTACGCCGCGGCTCGTCCCGTAGCGTGAGCAGCGTGCGGCTGGAACTGTTAACGATGGAGCACGCGAGCGACCTGGAACGATTCGAGGTCGACAACCGGGCGTTTTTCGCTGCGCACGTCGGTGATCGAGGGGATGCCTATTTCGCGCAGTTCCCCGCACGACTGGCAGCGCTGGTCGCGCAGAACCAGGCCGGTGAGAGCCTGTGTTTCGTGACCGTGGCCGATGGTGGCGCGGTCCTGGCTCGGGTCAACATCGCCGACGTTGCTGGTGCGGACGGCTCAGCTGCGGCCGGCCGTGCCCGCCTCGGTTGTGGTGCGTACGCCGGGCGGCGCGACGGCCGATTAGCTCCGGGATCAGGGCGGCCCGGCGTCGGGCGCGTCGACACGTCGTACCGGCACGACCGTGAGGTCATCGATGGAAGAAAAGTCGCCAGGATTTGCGGTGTGGATCGGTAGGCCGTGGGAGATCGCGACCGCGGCGATCAAGGCATCGAAGCTGCGGGCTTGGGGCTTGCGCCCCGAGGCGCGCAGGGCGGCAGCGACATGTCCGAAAGCACGCGCTGCCTGGGCGTCGAAGGGAATCGGATCGAACGACACCTCGGCCTGTTGGAGCACGCCCTGACGGGCAGCGCGCTGTTGATCCGTGCGGGCAACAAGGGGACCGATGGTCAGCTCCGCCAACGTGATTGTCGTGATCAGGGGCTCATCGGGTAGGTCATCGACGTCCACTCGCGAAAGGTCAACGACGGTTGAGGTGTCCAGGATCCCGCGGGTCACCACAAGGACACGTCCAGCAACTCGTCGATGTCCGCTCGCAGCTCGGCGGCATCGACCGGGGGCAGGTGATGCCAGCGGCTGATCAGCTCGTCCTTGCTGAGGTTCCGCCGAGGGAGTGGCACCACTTTGGCGACCGGCTCACCGTCCTTCGTGACGGTGAGGCTTTCGCCACCCGCCACGCGCGCCAACACCGCAGCGCTGTTGTTACGCAGGTCTCGTACGGTCACGGCCTCGCTCATGAGTCGAGTGTATCACCGGTGATACGGTCTGCCCAGGGTTGGGCCTGGCGACGCAACATCCTCTGGTCCTGACTGGCGTTGTGGAGCATGCTGTAGGTGCAGCGACATTGGAGGGCTCGATGACGACGATGACTTTGCGCGAGTTCAATCGCGACGTGAGCGCCGCCAAAAGACACGCGGATCAGGAGCCGGTGGTGATCACCGATCGGGGCGAGCCGTCGTTCGTGTTGCTCTCGATTGCGCAATACCGCCATCTGAGCGAGCGGCGGGTGAGCCTGGTCGAGCGGTTGAACGTGAGTGACGACATGGACATCGAGTTCGAGCCGGTTCGCTTGGAGCTGCAGGCTCCCCAGTTGTGAGCTCCACGACCTCACCGTGGTGACCCGCAACGTCGCCGACTTCGAGCCCCTGGGGGTGGCCGTGATCAACCCGTGGCGCCTCGGGCACTGAGCTTGGGCGTCGAGGATCCTCGGGTCACCGCTGGGACGCATCCAGCAACCCGTTGACTCGGCTCAGTTCGCTCTGCTCTGAGCAGAACCGCCGTCCGCCGGTTCGCCTTGGCGATTACCGTCGCTCCATGGGCGAGCTGATTCACATGGTGGGGCAAACGCGCACGCCGTCGGGTGGGTCGGGTGAGTGCAGCCCGGGTGGCCGGACGCGTACGGCGAGTGCTGAGCACCCGTCGCGTCGGCGGCGGGGGCCGGAGCCGCTGTGGCGTGGGTACGTCGGGGCCCAGTTGCGCGCCGAACGGGTCGCCGTGGGCCTGCGGTTGGTAGACGCCGCCGCGCGCGCTGGGGTGTCGCCGCAGTACCTCTCGGAGGTCGAGCGTGGGCTGAAGGATCCGTCATCCGAGCTGCTTGCCGCGATGTGCGGGGCGCTGGACCTGACGGTCATCGAGCTGGTCACGCGCGTGCTCACGGTGCCTGCCGCTGGGGACCGTTCCGGCCCAAACGACGGTACGTCGCTCGGTGCCGGAACCAGGGCGCAGTTGACCCTCGCCGCCTGAGGACGGCGCAGCACCTCCCCGCGTCAGGCGGGTCCGGTCACGTCCGCCGGGCAGGTTCGCTGGTCAGTTCGGCCGGTCGCTCAGGACTGTGTCGACCAGGCCGTAGGCCAGGGCGTCGTTGGCCGTCAACACCAGGTCGCGTTCGGTGTCTTCGCGCACCTGCTCCGGCGTACGGCCGCAGTGCCGAGCCAACAGCGTCTCCAGCAGCGACCGCACCCGTTCCACTTCGTCCGCCTCCAGGATCAGGTCGGGAATCGTGCCGCGGCCTTCGCTCGCCGGCTGGTGCAGCACAACACGGCCATGGGGGAGCATCTGACGACGCCCCGGGGCGCCGCCCGCCAGCAACACCGCGGCGGTGGACACCGCCTGACCGACACAGGTGGTCTCGACGGGCGCACGCACGTAATTCATGGCGTCGTACACCGCGAGCATCGCCGAGATCGACCCGCCGGGAGAGTTGATGTAGAGCGCGATCGGGCGTTCGGGGTTGTCGTATTCCAGGTGCAGGAGTTGGGCGATCAGCGTGTTGGCGACGCCGTCGTCGATCGCGGTGCCCAGGTAGACGATGCGGTCGGCGAGCAGCCGACTGTAGACGTCGACCGTGCGCTCGCCGCCGCTGGTCTTCGTCGTCACGTACGGGATCGGGTAGCTCATGACGGCACTCCCAGGCCGAGCGTGCGGGGGGCGGGCGGGCGTACGTCGGCCAGCGACGTCACGATGCGATCCACGAAGCCGTAGTCGCGCGCCTCGTCGGCGCTGAACCATCGGTCGCGGCGCGAATCCCGTTCGATGGTGGCAACGTCTTGCCCGGTGTCTTCGGCGACCAGCGACAGGACGGTGTCGCGGGTTGCCCGCAACTGGTCGGCCTGGATTGCGATGTCCATGGCGGTGCCGCCGAAGCCCGCAGAACCCTGATGCAGCAGCACCCGGGCGTGCGGCAGGCAATAGCGCTTGCCTTTCGTGCCGGAGCTGAGCAGGAACTGGCCGGCGCTGTAGGCCATGCCGAGGTTGATGGTGGCCACGTCATTGGGGATCATCCGCATGACGTCGCGGATCGCCAGCATCGCGGGCACCGAACCGCCGGGGGAGTTGATCCACAGCTGGATGTCCTGTCGGGGGTCGTCGGATGACAGCAAGAGCATCGCCGTACACAGTCGGTTGCCGAGCGTCTCGTCCAGAGCGGTGCCCATGATCAGGATTCGTTGGCCGAGCAGGCGGCGAGCGATGTCGTCGTCCAGTCGGCTGGGCGGTGCGTCTTCGGTCATGTCGTCAGGGTGACCTGCCCAGCTGCGCCGCCGTACGCGACGCCGCTCTGAGCAGATCCGCTGCCGGCAGCGTCAAGGCCTGGAGAGCGCCGTCGAGACAACGCAACGGCGAGCGTTGAGGAGAGCGCCCAGGTGGCGGACCTCCGG
>JAIUNK010000026.1 GCA_020161845.1 Actinomycetota bacterium | reverse complement strand
ACCGAGGGCGGCGGTGTCATGGAGGCCCTCAAAAGGCGACCACAGCTGGCCGTCACCTCGGCCCTCGCCGAGTCCCTACAACGAACGCCTCACAGACATCCGTTGAAAGGATGGTGCCCTAGTGACCGCTGCCGTCCTCGCGGTGGTCGGCGCCACGGCCACCGGGAAGTCCGACCTCGCGCTGGCCCTGGCCGAAGCGCTCGACGGCGAGATCGTCAACGCCGACGCGAGCCAGCTCTACCGGGGGATGGACATCGGCACGGCCAAACTCCCGCCGGACCAGCGCCGTGGCATCCCGCACCACCAGCTCGACGTGCTCGACATCGCCCAGGATGCGTCGGTCGCCGCGTACCAGCGCGCGGCCCGCGCCGACATCGAGGCGATCCTGGCCCGAGGTCGGACGCCGATCGTGTGCGGCGGTTCTGGCCTCTATGTCCGGGCCGCCCTCGACGTGCTGACGATCCCGCCCACCGACCCCGCGGTCCGCGCCGCATGGGAGGACCGGCTCGCCGAGCGCGGGATCGAGGAGTTGTTCGCCGAGCTGGCGCGCCGCGACCCCGTGGCGGCCGCCGCCATCGAACCGCGCAACGCGCGCCGCGTCATTCGGGCGCTGGAGGTCATCGAGCTGACCGGCCGCCCGTTCTCGGCGACGATGCCGCGCCGGGAGTACGTGCGCCCGGCCGCCCAGGTCGGGCTGCGCCTCGACCGGGCCGAGCTGGACCGGCGCATCGACGCACGGACCGCCCGGATGTGGACCGACGGGCTCATGGCGGAGGTCCGCGGACTGCAGGCGCGGGGCCTGTCGGCGACCCGGACGGCCTCGCGGGCCGTGGGCTATGTCCAGGCACTGGCCCAGCTGCGCGGCGAGCTGACCGAAGAGGCGGCCATCGCCGACACCGCCCGCGCCACTCGGCGGCTGGCGCGCCGGCAGGAATCGTGGTTCGGTGCCGATCCGCGGGTCCGCTGGCTCGCGGCGGACTCCGCCGACCTGCTCGCCTCGGCGCTTCGCAGCATCCGGCAGCCCTCCGACCAGCACTAACCGATATCACAATGCCTGCCGGCCGATGGGGGGCACCGCTGCGAACAGGGAAGATGGCATAACGTCCGGGGTCGGTTAGGCATTGCGGTATCGGTTTGTGTCGGTCTTGGCGCCGTCTGTCGCGACCGACCCCGACCTGGCTCAGGCACGACGCAGATCCAACGCTCATCCCACGCAGACCAGGCGGCAGGCGGCGGGCCCCGCGCCTGGTCCGCTGACCTGAGACAATGCTGCCCGTGAGCAGCCAGGCCGCGCAGACCCTCTCGTTCGTCAAGGGCCACGGAACGGAGAACGACTTCGTCCTGATCCCGGACCACGACGGCAGCCTGCGGCTGGAGGATTCGCTGGTCCGCCGGCTCGCAGACCGCCGTGCCGGGCTGGGCGCCGACGGGGTGATCCGCGTCGTGCGTACGGCCGCCGCGGATGAGCCGCAGGTCAGGGCGTTGGCGGCCGAGGCTGAGTGGTTCATGGACTACCGCAACGCCGACGGCTCCATCGCCGAGATGTGTGGCAACGGCACTCGGGTCATCGCCGCCTACCTGCGCCGCGAACATCTCGTGAGCAGTCCGGAGTTCGCGCTGGCCACCCGCGCGGGGGTCAAGCGGATCCGCGCGGTGGACGACGCGGGGGATAGCCAGGATGGCGGGTACGTGCCCGGCGAGCGGTACGCCGTGGACATGGGCACCTGGCGCGTGGTCGCTCCCGGCGTGCTGGCCGAGAGGGGTCACGACGCCCTGGTCGCGCTGGCCGGGCTGGACCCGCTGCCCGGCCTGTCGATCGACATGGGCAACCCACACACGGTGGTCGCGCTGCCGGAGGAGGCCGACCTGATGGCCCTCGACCTCCAGGTCGCGCCGCTGGTCAATCCGCGCCCCCCACATGGCACGAATGTGGAGTTCGCTCAGCTGCTCGGGCCGGGCCACCTGCAGATGCGCGTCTACGAACGCGGTGTGGGGGAGACCCGGTCGTGCGGCACGGGAGCGTGCGCCGCCGCGCTGGCGGTCATGCTCTGGAGCGGCGCCCCGCGGGACAACGACGCCTGGCGGGTGGACCTGCCCGGCGGGACGGTGCAGGTCACGGCCCTCCCTGGGGGATCGGTGGAACTCGCCGGTCCGGCCCGCCTCGTCGCGGACGGGGTCTACCACCTCACCTGAGGCTGGACATGGTGACTCTGGACGCGGTCACGCTGGGCCAGCGTGCCCCTGGTGGGCATGCGGCGGGGTGGCCCAGCGGTCAGGCCGGCGCGAGCAGATCGTCCAGGGCGCGACGTGTCACGCACAGCACCCGGAAGCCCTTGGCGGAGGCGTGCTTGGTCACAGTGAACTCGCCACCCAAGGTGCCCGCCAGCCAGGGCAGCAGGGAGTCGGCGCCGAGATTGCGCTGCACCACGAGATAGGCCGCCCCGCCCGGCGCGAGCCGCGGCAGCCACTCCAGCAACAGGTCGTGCAGTGCCGCCTTGCCGATGCGGATCGGCGGATTCGACCAGATCGCCTCGAAGGAGACGTCGTTCGGTACGTCGCAGGGGGCGACCGCCCGAATCCCGGTCAGGCCGTGCGCGGTGGCGTTGGCGGCCGTGAGAGCGACCGCCCGTTCGTTGATATCGACGGCCCACACCGTCGCGGCGGGGGAGCGCAACGCCAGGGTCAGGGCGATGGGTCCCCAGCCGCAGCCCAGGTCGAGCAGGTTGCCCCGAGAGGGCGGCTCCGGTGCCTCGCGAAGGAGCACCGACGTGCCGAGGTCGAGCCGGTCGGTCGAGAAGACCCCGTTGGCGGTCCATACCGGCAGCTCGCGACCCGCGAGCCGCACCGAGAGTTGCCGCCGCTCCTGTGGGCTCGCGGGGCGAGGGGCGAAGTAGTGCTGCGAGCCGTCGGCGGGCATGCTCAGATCTTAGTCCGCACTGGTCAGGCCGGTCGCCATGGCGGCCGTGGGCTCAGCTCACGCCGACCGTCGACCCCACGTCGACCGTGGGTGAGACGCCTCCCGTTCACCCACGGTCGACCGTCGATCAGACGCCGACCGTCGATCCGGCGCGGACGCATTCCCCGCCCCGCGCGAAGGCGGCGCGGTTGGCCGCCATCAGGTGCGCCTTGCGTTCGCCGAGCTTGTGCTCCAGCGCGGCGAGCACGGCATCGGCCGAGACGCAGCGGGTGGCCTCGACGAAGGCCCCGAGGATGACCATGTTCGTCATCCGCAGGTCGCCGAGCTCGTTGGCGATCTCGTTGCCGGGCACGTAGATCGCCCGCACATCCGCCCGGTCGACCCGGTCGTCGATGAGCGAGCTGTTGACGATCAGGCATCCGCCGGGGCGCAGCTGGGGCGCGAACTTGGCCAGCGAGGGCCGGTTCATGATGATCGCGCTGGTCGCGTCGTGGTCGATGATCGGGGAGGGGATCTCCTGATCGGAGACGATGACTTGGCAGTTCGCGGTGCCGCCGCGCATCTCCGGACCGTAGGACGGCAGCCAGCTCACCTCCAGCCCGTCGTCCATCCCGGCCTGGGCCAGCAGCTGGCCCATCAGCATGATCCCTTGCCCGCCGAAGCCGGCGAGGATGGCCTTCTCGGTGTGGTGCGTGCGTTCAGTGGACTCAGTGGACTCAATGGACACGGCCGGTCTCCTTCCCGTCGCCGACGTCACGCAGGTTGCCCAGCGGGTAGTAGGGGATCATGTTCTCCTCGAGCCAGCCCAGCGCGGCGGTCGGCTCCAGCCCCCAGTTGGTGGGGCAGGTCGAGAGCACCTCGACGATCGAGAAGCCCGCGCCGGAGAGCTGCACCTCGAAGGCCTTGCGGATCGCCTTCTTGGCCTTGCGGACGTAGACCGGGCTGTGCACCGAGACTCGCTCCACGAACACCGCGCCGGGGATCTGCGCGAGCATCTCCGATATCCGCAGCGGGTAGCCCGTGGTGAGGGCGTCGCGCCCGGCCGGAGAGGTGGTCGTCCGCTGGCCGATGAGCGTCGTCGGCGCCATCTGCCCGCCGGTCATCCCGTAGATCGCGTTGTTGACGAAGATCGTCGTGAACTTCTCCCCGCGGTGCGCCGCGTGCACGATCTCGCCGGTGCCGATCGAGGCCAGGTCGCCGTCGCCTTGGTAGGTGAACACGACCCGGTCGGGCAGCACCCGCTTGATGCCGGTCGCGACCGCGGGGGCGCGCCCGTGCGCGGCCTCGTGCATGTCGCAGTTGAAGTAGTCGTAGGCCAGCACCGAGCAGCCGACCGGGGCCACCCCGACGGTGCGACCGAGCACGTCCAGTTCCACGAGGGTTTCGGCGACGAGCCGGTGGATGATCCCGTGCGTGCAGCCGGGGCAGTAGTGGGTCTGCTTCTGCGTCAGCCCCAGGGTGCGGTCGAAGACGACGGTCATGGCGCGACTCCTTCCTCGACCGGTGAGCCGAGGATGCCTCGCACCGTGTCCGCGACGAGCTTCGGGGTGGGGATCATGCCGCCGGTCCGGCCGACGAAGTGGATCGGCAGGCGGCCTTCGTTGGCGATGCGGACGTCGTCGATCATCTGCCCCATGCTCATCTCGACGACGAGGATGTGCTCGACCGAATCCGGCAGCGAGGCGATGTCGTCCATGGGGTAGGGGAAAAGCGTGATCGGGCGCAGCAGACCTGCGGCGATCCCGTCGGCCTCCAGCAGTTCGATCGCGCTCTTGGCGATGCGGGCCGTCGTGCCATAGGCCACGATCGCGACCTTGGCTCCCCTGGTCGGCTCCAGGTGGTAGCGCTCCGCAAGCACCTCCCGGGACCGCATCTCCGCATACTTTCGGAAGAGTCCGTGGATGTGCTCCTCCAGCTCCTCCGGCTTGAGGTAGAGGGAGTTGATGATGTTCGGCGGACGCTGGCCCAGCGTGCCGGTGGCGGCCCAGTCCTTCGGCGGCAGCTCCATCGTCGGCACGTGGGGGTGCAGCTCGACCGGCTCCATCATCTGGCCGAGCATGCCGTCGGCGATGATCATCACCGGGTTGCGGTAGTAGTCGGCCTTGTCGAACGCGAGCTGCACCAGGTCGGCCATCTCCTGCAGGCTCGCCGGGGCGTAGACCAGCAGCTTGTAGTCGCCGTCGCCGCCACCGCGGGTGGCCTGGTTGTAGTCGGACTGCGCCGGCTGAATGCCGCCGAGCCCCGGCCCGCCGCGGACGATGTTGACGATCACACACGGCAACTCCGCGCCGGCCAGGTAGGAGATGCCCTCCTGCTTCAGGGCGATGCCCGGCGAGGACGAACTCGTCATGACGCGGGCGCCGCTGCCGACCGCGCCGTACACCATGTTGATCGCGGCCACCTCGGACTCGGCCTGCACGAAGACCCCACCGGCCGCACCGAGGTGCCCGGCCATGTATTCCGGCAGCTCGGTCTGCGGGGTGATGGGGTAGCCGAAGAAGTACCGGCAGCCCGCGTTGATCGCCGCGGCCCCGATGACCTCGTTGCCCTTCATCAGCGTCTTAGGCATCGCGGCGCTCCTTCGCGACGACGATTCCCTGGTCGGGGCACATGACCGCGCAGTTCGAGCAGCCATTGCAGCGCTCCGGCTCCGTGACCCGCACCGGGTAGTAACCCTTCGCGTTGATCGCGGTTTCGTCGAGCTCCAGGATGTGTACGGCGCACGCGGTCACACACAACCCGCAGCCCTTGCAGACCTCGTGGTCGAAGGTCACGGTTCCTTTGGTCGCCATGCCAGGCTCCTCCTCACATCCAGCTCTCGCGCAGGTACATGCCGATCGGCAGGCGCTCGCCCTCCAGGTGGTCGGACACGCCACCCAGGGCCGGGCTGATCGCGCTGACGTAGGCGATCGGCAGCCCCGTCTGCGCGCTGACCGCCTTGGTCAGCCGGTAGCCGGCCAACACATCCGCCGCGGTCGTCTCGCGCAGCAGGTGCGTGTTGCTGATCAGCCCGGTGCAGTGCAGCGTCGACCATGCCTCGATCGTGCGCAGCTGCTCGATCACTCCGGCCACGTCGGCGGTCTCGGGGCGGTAGGCGTTGACGACGAGCAGCATCTCGTAGTCGCGCCGGCGCAGGTCTGCGGCGAACTCGACGAGCACTTTGGCGCCCACGCCGTTGCCGCCGACGTCGAGGATCGCGTCGCAGGTGGTGTCGACGAGCGGGCCGCGGATGGCGGCGGAGACGGCCGGCAGGTCGAGGGTGAGGTTGTGGCCGAGGGAGGAGCTGTGCACCGCGATCCCGGCGGCCTCCATCGCGGCTGCTTGCTCGCGCGAGCGGAAGTAGGGATTGACGATGTCGAGATCGCCGAGGGCGACCGTGCGGCCGGCGGCCGCGAGCCGCATCGCGAGGGAGACGGCGACCTCGGTCTTGCCGCTGCCGTAGTGGCCGGCGATGATCCGCACGGTGCCGGGCTGCCTCGTGTCGGTCGGCTCGGACGGCGTACGCCGTGCGCCGGTCCACGTCCGCAGCTGCGCGCTCTCGGACGATGCCCGGCGGGATGTCACCGGGGGCAGCGTGCCCTGCCTGGCCTTCATCGGCCCTCCATTCCCGCGCCTCGTGAGCGCGTCCTGCGTGCCTTGTGGGCTTACTCCAGCGTAGGACGTGGCCGACCGGGCCGATAGAGGTTCCCGATCATGGCGTGCGTCTCAGGCCCAAGGTCCCCCGACTGTCGGAAACTGGCGCGTGACGTGTCGGTTCGTCGGGGACGACGTCGAGCTGGTCGACTATCAGGACTACCACTGAGCGAGAGGGGGACGGCGATGATGAAGAATCCCGTACATCCTGGCGAGATCCTGCGCGAGGACGTGATCGGTGAGCTGGGTATCAGCGTCGGGGAGGCCGCCTCGCGACTAGGCGTCTCTCGGGTGACGTTGAGTCGGGTGCTGCACGGTCACGCGCGCATCAGTTCGAACCTGGCGGTGCGCCTTGAGGCAGCGGGGGTGGGTACGGCGCGCGCCTGGCTGGCCATGCAGGCGGCGCACGACCTGGCAGCTGAGAGAGCCGCGGGGGTGCCGAAGGTTCAACCGTTGGTGTCCGTGGCCTGAACCACGCCGGGCGCTGGGCCCCCCCGCGCGAATTGCGTTGGCCGCGGCCCCGTGGGGTTTGAGACCATGGGGGGACCATGACGGAACCCACGGATAGCTCCAGCATCTTCGACCGCAAGGCCAGCGCCCTGGCCGACGACGCCGAATCGGGCCTCGGCACCCGATGGGGCCAGGACCACACGACGTACGACGGCGACCAACTCGACCGCGAGGAACGCGCCGCGATGCGCCGCGTCGCGGGCCTGTCGACCGAGCTGGAGGACGTCACCGAGGTCGAATACCGCGAGCTGCGACTGGAGCGCGTGGTGCTGGCCTCGGTGTGGTCGCAGGGCAGCGCCCTCGATGCCGAGAACTCGCTGCGCGAGCTGGCCGCCCTGGCCGAGACTGCGGGCTCGCTGGTGCTTGCTGGAGTTATGCAGCGGCGCCAGCGGCCCGATGCGGCCACCTATCTCGGGTCCGGCAAGGCCGAGGAGCTGCGCGACATCGTCATCGAGCACGGCGCCGACACTGTCGTGTGCGACGACGAACTGAGCCCCAGCCAGCGGCGCGCGTTGGAGGACGTCATCAAGGTCAAGGTCATCGACCGGACCGCGCTGATCCTGGACATCTTCGCCCAGCACGCCAAGTCCCGGGAGGGCAAGGCGCAGGTGGAGCTGGCGCAACTGCAATACCTGCTGCCGCGGCTGCGCGGGTGGGGTGAGTCGATGTCCCGGCAGGCCGGCGGGCGGGTCGCGGGCGGCGAGGGCATCGGCTCCCGCGGCCCCGGCGAGACCAAGATCGAGCTGGACCGGCGGCGGATCAACTCCCGCATGGCCAAGCTGCGCCGCGAGATCCGGGCGATGAAGACGAGTCGGGACACCAAACGCAGCGGCCGGCTCGCCAACGAGGTGCCCGCGGTGGTGCTGGCCGGATATACCAACGCGGGCAAATCCTCCCTGCTCAACCGGCTCACCGGGGCCGGCGTCCTGGTCGAGAACGCCCTGTTCGCGACGCTGGACCCGACCGTGCGACGGGCCGAGACCCCGGACGGGCGCCCGTACACCCTCGCGGACACCGTCGGCTTCGTCCGCAGCCTGCCGCATCAGCTGGTCGAGGCGTTCCGGTCCACGTTGGAGGAGGTCGCCGAGGCCGACGTCCTGCTGCACGTCGTCGACGGCAGCCACCCCGACCCCGAGGGGCAGATCACCGCGGTGCGCGAAGTGCTCGCCGAGGTCATCGCCGCGGGCGCCGACAAGGTCGACCTGCGCGGCTCGTCGGAGGAGCCCGCCGAGGTCGCGCAGGTGCACCGCAACGCGTGGTCCGCGGACCCGCGGGACCGGGTCGCGGCCCGGCGCGGGGAACCGATTCGCACCGGTCCGCGCGAGATCGTCGTCATCAACAAGGCGGACACGGCGGACCCGGAGGTGCTGGACCGGCTGGTACGCCGTGAGCGGGGCGCGCTGGTCGTGTCCGCGCGCACCGGCGTGGGCCTGGACGAGCTGATCGAGCGCATCGCGGCCGAGATTCCCCGCCCCGACATCGAGGTCCGGCTGCTCGTGCCCTACGATCGCGGCGACATCGTCAACCGCCTGCACACCGAGGCCGACGTCCTCGCCGAGGAGCACGGCGCCGACGGGACCCGCCTGCACGCGCGGGTGCCGGCGGCGCTCGTGGACCAACTCGGCCCGTACGCCGAGTGAGTCGTGGCCGGCGGCGCTGACACCGATCCCGTCCGCCGAGTGAGGCCCGATCCGCCGCGATGATGCCCACCCCGCCCGACGTACCGGCTGCGCTCGACGTACCGGTCGCGCCCGACGTACCGGTCGCCACAGACGCGCCCGACGTACCGTTTGCAGCCCACGTCCCCGCCCCGCCCATCCCCGTCGACGTCACCGTCGTCGAGACCGACCGCGGCGAGGTCTGGGAGCTGGCGCCCGACCCGATGGACGCCGCGTCCCGGCTGTTGCTGCGCGGGGTCGCCGCGTGGGCGGCGGAGTGGGCGCCGGGCGGGCGAGCGCGACTGGTGATCGAGGCGCCCGAGCCGACGATCCTGGGCAGCGGCTTCCTCGACCCGGCCGGCGCTCGCGCCCTGCCCGAGGTGACGGCGACCCCGGTCCACGAGGGTCTGGCGGAGGAACTGCTGGAGGTCTGGCACGCGGTGGTGGCCGCCGGCGGGGCGGTGGGCTTTCGCCGGGAGGCCGAGCCGGCGGAGATCCGGCCCGCGCTGGAGCGTCACCTGGCGGCAGTGGTCGCGGGTACGTCGACGCTGGTCACGACACGTGAACCCGGCGCCGGCAGGCTGCTGGGGTTCGGCTGGTGGGAGCTGGCCCGCAACACGCTGTTCGCGCACATCGCGCACCTGTCCCGGTTCCAGGTTCGGCCCGATGCGCAGGGCCGCAACCTCGGTCGGGTGCAGCTCGCGGGGATGCACCGGATCGCCCGCGGCATGGCGGGGATCGAGCTGTGCGAGCTGGCCTATCGCAGCGGCACGGGGGTGTCCCGGTTCTACGCGGCGGGCGGTTATGTGGAGGTGGGTCGCCGGCCGGGCGCCGTGCGCGCCGGGCCGGCCGACGATCGGGACTCGGTGTTGATGATGCGCCGCGTCGACGGCGGCGACCTGATCTACGACGGGCGGGGATAGGAGAGCCGACATGGATCCGGGAGATGTGCTGGAGTACGCGGGCCGCTGGGCCTCCAGCGAGGACCTCGTCGCGACAGTCGTCGCCCACGGAGGTGCCGGAAGTTCGGCTGGCGACGCCGACTGGCTCGACGAACTGCTGGCCGATCGCCACGACGGCGACCTGGCCGATCCCTTCCTCGATTGACATGGGCGTTCAGGGCGTTCTGGACACGAGCGCCGTCGTCCTGATGGGGTCTCTCGGCGGTCTTCCCGACGGCTGGCAGTGGAGTCTCGCGTCGTTGACCTATGCCGAGCTCGCCTGGGAGCGCCGTCGTCCTGATGGGGTCTCTCGGCGGTCTTCCCGACGGCTGGCAGTGGAGTCTCGCGTCGTTGACCTATGCCGAGCTCGCCTGGGGCGTGGAGCGGGCCGAGGGTGAAGCGAGCCCGTCGACAGCGGCTGGTGGCCCTTGCGCGGGCGACTCTGGGTGGGCAGGCGGGCGAACTCCACCCGGCTGAGAACTGACTGTGCCGTGAAGGGTAGCGGTCCAGGTCAGATCACGTCCTGCGGGCCGTCCTCGGGGGCGCGGCGGTGGTCCAGCGCCCGCAGGCGCTCGGCCTCGGCGGTGATCTGCGCCTCGCTGGGCGGCTCGTCCCAGCGCAACGACACCACGTGGAAGGCCAGCCCGATGCCCCAGCCGAGCATCGGCCAGATCGGCCAGGGGTAGCCGCGCGAGGTCAGCGCCCAGATCGCCCACAGACCGGCCATTACGATGGCGTAGCTGGTCAGATGCTGCCGCAGTTCCCGCTTGCGCTTGATGCGCTTCTCGGCCCGCCGCCTCAGGTCGGCCTCGGCGGCGGTCGCCCGGTAGGGCTGCAAAGGTTCCATGATCGCCCGTGGCCTCCCCTATTGGTCGGACGTACCGACCTACCGTACCCGGCGCTCGTTCAGGCTTGCCTCACCCCTGCCGGGGCGGCGACCCGGCAGCGGCGCTCAGGCGACGGACTCGAAGTGGACCCGCAGGCCTAGAGCCTTGGCGATCCTGAGCACTGTGGCGAAGCTGGGGTTTCCCTCGGCGGACAGAGCCTTGTATAGGCCTTCGCGACTCATGCCCGCCCGGCGGGCGAGTTCGCTGACATTGCGCGAGCGGGCCACGACGCCCAGGGACTGCGCGATGAGCGCCGGGTCGTCATCGGCGTCCTCGATGGCCGCCTCGAGGTAGGCGACGACGTCGTCGAGGGTGGCCAGATAGTCCGCCGCATCGAAGGGTGCGAAGGATTCGGCGTCTGCGGTCATGAGTCCCCTCCGTGTTTGTGCCACTCGCGCGCGATGTGGCGGGCTTGAGCGATGTCGTCGGGCTGGCTGCTCTTGTCCCCGCCACAGAGCAGCAGGATCAACCGCTCTCCTTCTGCCAGGTAGTACACCCGGTAGCCGGGGCCGAAATGGATGCGTAGTTCCGAGATGCCGGATCCCACAGGTCGTACGTCCCCCGGATTGCCGAGGGCAAGCCTGTTGACCCTCAGGAGGACGCGCACCGCTGCTCGGCGGTCCCGGAGCCTGCTAAGCCAACGATCGAAGGTCGCTGACCTGACAACTTCGACCACATGTCAACTGTAGTTCACGGGTCGTGATCGAACAAACAAATTCACGCGGCGCGAGGGACGCCGACGCGGGCCGGTCAGGGGTGCGGGGCCAGCACCGCCAGGGCGGGGACGTTGCGGGCCACGCCGTACGCCAGGCCGGCCAGGCACACCGCCCAGACCGCCCACCCGGGCGCGATCGGTCGCCACCGCCCCGGTGCAGTCTCCCCGCGCCAGGCCCGGCGCATCCAGACCACCCAGAACCAGACCGCCAGGATCAGCAGCGGGATCGCGATCGCGTTCCAGCCGACGGATGCCGCGACATCGAGCCTGGTCAGAGCGTGCACCGCGCGTAGGCCCCCGCACAGCGGGCACCACAGGCCAGTCGTCACCAGGAGCGGACAGGGCGGATAGCGGCCGGGGGCACCAGGGTCGACGGCCGCGACGAGCGCCGTCGCGCCGAGCGCGAGCGCGGCTGCGGTCAGCGGCGGTCGCAGGAGCGTACGCCGAAGCGGGTCGGACATGAAGTGCTCTCCTCCCGCACGTCGAGCTGCACGTCGAGCCGCACGTCGACTCGACGACGCATCGACGTGTCCCAGCGGCGGGCTCTTCCCGGCTGCCGAACCACCCTCTGCCGTTGGTCCGGCCAGTCTAGGTTTCGTTGGCAGGACGACCCCGGCCGATGTCGCGCCGAGGCGTCAAGGACCGATGACCTCGGGATTGTTGAGGGGCGCGATGCCGTGATAAGCGGTGAGGGCGGCGAACACGATGGTCCCTACGGCAATTGCCGCGAGAATGGCGAACGCGGGTGGGTCGCCGACCGAACGTCGATGCGCAGCGGCGGTCGCCGGGTCCGCCTCGGAGGCGATCCCCGGGCGCCGACTGATCGCGAAGACCGCCGCCCCGAGGGCTAGGTACAACGAGGCCTCCGCCCACTCCTGAAAGCGCATCAACGGACTGCTCGGTGCAATGACCACAAGCACCCAGAAGACCACCATCAGGGCCGAACCGATCATCGTGTACGAGGGGACCGCCACCGCCCTCCAGAACCGCCCGGACAGTCGTGGGCGAGCGGGACGGGTCAGCCACGCCAGGATCAGTCCCCCGAGGGCGAGCAGAAAAGAAACCAGTTTGAACACCGACTGCAGTGGCAGCCCAGCCACCTCGACGTTATGCACATTGGTTTCGGCCTGCATATTCACCCCGGCCAGCTGCTCCGGTGTGCCGAAAGCGAAGACGCGCTGACCCCAGGAGATCTCCTCCCCGGCGAGGACGAAGGCCCCGACGGCCAGCAAGACCAACCCGAAGACCAGGACCCGGCCGCTGCCCACCGCGCGACGTGCCGTCAAGGCGGCCAAGGCTGCGGTAAACAGCAACCCCGCGAACTGCAGCCATTCCACCGGCATGTCCTCACGCAGCACCCCGTAGTAGGCGGGCCGATGCACGAGGTAGAGCAGCGCGAGCAGGACCGTCCCGACGATCGGGATGAAGGCCACCAGATCGGCCACGAGGGTGGGCACCTCATCCTGCCGGGCATCGTCGTGAAATGCCGCGCGGAGACCACTGCGGGGCCGTCGAGATGGTGCGGAACCGATGAGGCGCGGGGCGACGCGGCGGGCAGCTGTCATGAGTGGCCTTCGCAGGGCCCGCCGCCCCCGCCCGGCGGACCCCGGGCTGGACGATCGACCAATTCGGGGTGAACCGCACTCTAACGCAACGTGAAATATCGGTGCCCGTCGGCGCGGCACGGCTTTCGGTCCTTGGGGTAATCGCCCAGCACTGTGCAGTCCGCAACGGCGCCGTGGGGCCCACGGCCGGTCCCTGGCCGCCGGGTCACGCTTTAGGCTGGCTGGGTGCCCGACCTCGACCGCCTCGCGATGCTGCGCGCGGCGGTGGCCGGCATCGGCGGCTCGGAACGCCCCGGTCAGGTGGCCATGGTCGAGGCGGTCGAGCGCGCGATCGAGACCGACCGACATCTGCTGGTCCAGGCCGGGACCGGCACCGGCAAGTCGCTGGCCTACCTCGTGCCCGCGGTCGCGCATGCCGTCGAGACCGGCCGACCCGCCGTGGTCGCGACCGCGACCCTGGCCCTGCAGGCCCAGATCGTCGACCGGGACATGCCGCGGCTGGCGGACGCCGTACGGCAGATCGTGGGCCGGCGCCCGACGTACGCGCTGGTGAAGGGGCGCCGAAACTACGTCTGCGTGCACAAGACCGCGGGCGGGTTCCCCGACGAGGACGAGGGCGCGCTGCTGGCGGTGGGGTCCGTGGACGCCGACGCGTCCCGGCTCGGCCGGGAGGTGGTCCGGCTGCGCGAGTGGGCCGACGAGACGACCTCGGGAGATCGCGACGAACTCGTGCCCGGTGTCTCCGAACGGGCCTGGCGGCAGGTCTCGGTGAGCGCGCGCGAGTGTCTCGGGCCGGCCTGCCCGATGCGCGCCGAGTGCTTCGTTGAGACGGCCCGGGCCGGGGCCCACGACGTCGACGTCGTCGTCACGAATCACTCGTTCCTGGCCATCGACGCCTTCGAGAACCGCAGCATGCTGCCCGAGCATGACCTGCTCGTCATCGACGAGGCGCACGAGCTGGTCGACCGGGTCACCGCCACGATCACCGACGAGCTCACCCCGAACGGCGTACAGTCGGCCGCCCGCAAGGCCGCCAAGCTGGCCGATACCAAGGAACTGGAGCAGACCGGCGACGTCCTCGCCGCCGCACTGGAGCCCCTGGTCGAGGGCCGCCTGCGGGGCCTGCCCGAGCTGATCGTCCTGGCGCTGGCGCAGGTACTCGAGGCCGCCCGCGACGTGGTCAGCCAGCTCAAGCCCGCGGCGGGCCGCAAGGCCGAACCCGACGGGGCGCGGGCCGTCGCGCGGGCGGCCGTCGATGAGGTGTTCTCCGTCGCCGAACGGCTCCTGGAGGACCGTGAGCTGGACGTCGCTTGGATCTCCGATGAGCCGCGCCGCGGCAAGGTGTTGCGGGTCGCGCCGATGAGCGTGGCGATGTCGATGCGCGAGGCCATCTTCGGCGCGCGCACGGTCGTGCTGACCTCCGCGACGCTGGAACTCGGCGGCAGCTTCGACGCGGTGGCCGGCACCCTCGGCCTGCGCGGCGAGGGGGCGCCGGAGTGGGACGGGCTCGACGTCGGCAGCCCGTTCGACTACCCGCGGCAGGCCATCGCGTATGTGGCCCGCCAGCTGCCGGCCCCCGGCCGGGACGGTACGGCCGCGCAGGCCCTCGACGAGCTGGAGGCCCTGATCCGGGCGGCCGGGGGTCGCACCCTTGGCCTGTTCTCCTCGATGCGCGCCGCGCGGGCCGCGACCGAGGAGCTGCGCGAGCGGCTCGGCGCGGACTACCCGATCCTGTGCCAGGGCGAGGATCAGACCCCCACGCTGGTGCGGCAGTTCGCGGCCGATGCACCGACGTGCCTGTTCGGCACGCTGTCGCTGTGGCAGGGCGTGGACGTGCCCGGGCCGGCCTGCCAGCTCGTCGTCATCGACCGGATTCCGTTCCCGCGCCCCGACGACCCGCTGGCCAGCGCCCGCACCGAGGAGATCGGTCGGCGCGGCGGCAACGGCTTCATGGCGGTCTCCGCGACGCACGCGGCGTTGCGGCTCGCGCAGGGCTCCGGACGCCTGATCCGGCGCGCCGACGACCGCGGCGTGGTCGCCTTCCTGGACAGCCGGATGATCACGGCGCGGTACGCCGGGTTCCTGCAGCGTTCGCTGCCCGACTTCTGGCCGACCACCGACCGGGCGCTGGTGCTCTCCGCGCTGCAACGCCTGGACGCCGGCGCCGCGCCGGTGCAGGCTGTCGCGGCCCCGGCCGGGCGATCCGCGGCGGCCATGGCGGGCGACGGCGCCGACGCCCAGGCCGCGGCGCCGGGCGCCGGACGGCCCGGCGACCACGCCGTACCCGTCGACGGCGAGACCGAGCACCCCCTACCGCGGGTCGCGGACGCGGTCGCCACCGGTGCCCCCGTCGCGGACTCGCCACGGACCGCCGTCCTCGACGGCACCGGGTGGACCGCCGCGGACGACGAGGAGCTGCGCGACGGCGTCGCGCTCGGCCTCGACGTGGCCGAGCTGGCCGATCACCTCGACCGGCCGGAAGAGGACGTGCAGCGCCGACTCGCCGCCCTGGGCCTGCCCGCCTCGCTGGAATGACATGACGGCAGCGCCGCTGTCGGTACGCCGTGGCAGGCTGGCACCGTGACGATGGCACCCCCCACCAGCAGCGGCGTACCGCCGTTCGTGCTCATCGCGGGACCCGAGGAGCTGCTCGCCCAGCGCGCGCTCGCCTCGACCGTCGACGCGCTGCGCGCCACGGATCCGCAGGTCGACGTGGTGCGGCTGGCCGCGGCGGGATACGACCCGGGCGCGATCGGTGCACACGCGAGCCCCTCGCTGTTCGGCGGGACGACCGCACTGGTGGTCACCGAGGCGGACGAGGCCGGCGAGGACCTGGTCAAGGACCTGCTCGCCTATGTCGCGGCGCCGGCGCCGCAGGTCACCCTCATCGTCACGCACCGTGGCGGGGTGCGCGGCAAGAAGGTGCTCGATGCCCTCAAGGCCGCGCGGGCCCGGGTGCTGGAGGCGCCGGCCGTGAAGTCCGACCGCGACAAATCCGATTTCGTCACGCACGAGTTCCGGGTGGCCCGCCGCAAGATCACCCCGAACGCCGTCCGGGCGCTGGTCGAGGCGGTCGGCAAGGACCTGGCCGAGCTGGCCGCGGCCTGTGCACAACTCGTGCAGGACACCCAGGGCACCATCGACGCCGAGGTCGTGCAGGTCTACCACGGCGGCAAGATCGAGGCGACCGGGTTCCGGGTCGCCGACGCCGCCATCGCCGGCAACTCGGGGGAGGCGTTGGCGCTGCTGCGGCACGCCCTCGCCGGCGGCGTCGACCCGGTCCCCATCGTGGCGGTGTTCGCGGCGCAGCTGCGCCAGCTGGTCAAGGTGGCCGGGGCGCCGCGCGGGTCCTCGGCGACGCTGGCCAAGACGCTCGAGATGGCGCCCTGGCAGATCGACCGCGCCCGGCGCGCCCTGGCCGGCTGGGATCTCGACGCGCTGGGCGTGGCCATCCAGGCCGTGGCGGCGGCGGACTTCGCGGTCAAGGGTGGCGGTCGGGACCCCGAGTACGCCGTGGAGCGCTGCATCCTCGCCATCTGCCAGGCTCGGGCGCACGCCGATCGCGGCCGGTGACGTTTTGGGTGGCCAGGGCGTCGGCTGGTAGCGTGGACGATTGCGTGCGCGCCCAGGTCGTGCGCTTGTCACGCAATCCGTAGCCCGTCCTTGACCGGGGTGACCACGCCGCCGGACCCGAGGCCGGGCCTGCCCCTGCGGGCAGCCGATCGACCAGGAGAACCGTTAGTGGCGAATATCAAGTCCCAGAAGAAGCGCATCCTGACCAACGCCAAGCGCACCGAGCGCAACAAGGCGGTCAAGTCGGAGCTGCGCACCTGGATCCGCAAGTTCCGCGACGCCGCCGCAGGTGGCGACAAGGAGGCGGCGAGCAACGCGCTGCGACTGGCGAGCAAGAAGCTCGATAAGGCCGTGAGCAAGGGCGTCATCCACAAGAACCAGGCCGCGAACAAGAAGTCCGCGATGGCCCGCACCCACGCCGCGATGGACTGACGCGGCTCGCCGCGATCATCTGACGCGGCTCGCCGAGATGGACTGACCACGCACAACGTCGGAAGGGCCGCCTACCCCAGTCGGGGAGGGCGGCCCTTCGTCGTACCCGCCGCGCCGACCGGGGGAGGGGACCGTCCGATGGTCGCCCGGTGATGCGGCGGGACTCCCGGGTCAGGCGGCGGGGCCGCTCTCGCCTGACCCGCCAGACCCGCCAGCCGCGACCGCCTCGGAGCGCACGACCGAGGGGGTGTCGGCGTGGCTCACGGAGATCTTGCGCGGCTTGGCCTCTTCGGCGACCGGGATGGTCAGCTGCAGCACGCCGTCCGTGTAGCTGGCCTCGATCCGGTCCAGCGCCACGCCGTAACCCAGCGTCAGCTGCCGGGCGAAGGTGCCGGTCGGCCGCTCGTGCGAGAGCCAGGTGACCTCGCCGGAGGGCGCATCCCGGCGCTCGGCGCGAATCGTCAGGGTGCGCTCCTCGACGTCCACGTCGATCGTGCTGGGGTCGACCCCCGGCAGGTCGATGCGCGCGGTGAAGCTGTCGCCGGTGCGGTAGAGGTCCATCGGCATCCCCAGCGATGCCGGCGTGCGGGTGGCCGCCGTGAAGAGACGGTCCAGCTCGCGGAAGGGGTCGTAGTTCATGGCCATGCTGTCCTCCCAGGAAGTCTGAGTCACGGGTTGTTTCGGGCCGCGGTTGGCACTCGCAGCTCGAGAGTGCCAACCGCGCGGCGCGCCGCCGTATTCCGGTCGGTGCCCGGCCGATCGCAGTAGAGTCCAGGCCATCATGGGCACCACCGCCATCCTCGTCGGCCTGCTGGTCGCCGTCCTCGCCGCGACGTGTTGGTACGCGGGCGAGGCCGGCGCTGCCTACGTCGCCGTACCCACCAAGATCGGCACGATGCTGGCGCTGCTCGCGCTGGCGGTGCTCCTGGGGGCACGCGACAGCGCGAGCGGGACCGCCCTCCTGATCGGCCTGGCGCTCTCGCTGGTGGGGGATATCGCCCTGACCAAGGACGATCTGTCGTCGTTCGCGATCGGTCTGCTGGCCTTCCTGGCGGCGCACGTGGCCTACGTCGTGGCGTTCCTGCCGCTGGGGTTCTCGGCGGTGGGCCTCATCCTCGTCGGCGTCGTGCTGGCGCCGTTCGCGCTACGGTCCTTCCCGCGGGCCCGGCGCGGCGCGATTCGCGACGTGGGGCCCCGGCTGGGGCACGCGATGACGGCGTACGTGCTGGTGCTGCTGGCGATGGCGCTCGCCGCGGGCGCCACCGGCCGCCCGCTGCTCATCCTCGGCGGCCTGCTGTTCGCGCTGTCCGACACCGTCCTCGCGCTGGATCGCTTCGACGCGCCGCGGGCCCGGTCGCACGTCGTCGTCCTCTCGCTCTATCACGCGGCGCAGGCCGCGATCGTGCTGGGCGTGCTGCGCTAAGCCCCGCCGAGCCGGCGCCCGACGCCGGAAAGGCGTTCCGGACCTGGCAGGACCCTGCGCTAGCCTGGACCCGTGCGCTACGAGCTGCTCCTTCGCTAGCCGCGTCGAGGACACCGGGATCCGACGCGGCCGACCCCCACGCCCTGGGGGTCTTCTCATGTCCCCCGGGACCTGCTGATCCGGCCCGACGAGCCGACCGGCCCGAAGGGCCTGACCGGCCCGAGGGGCCAGGTCGGCCCGCAGGGCCCGGGGCACGCCGTACGCACCGACGACACGAACGAGGACGAGAGCGATGACCGAGACCCCCTTCCGCTACACCGCCGCCCTGGCCGAACAGATCGAGACGGCCTGGCAGGACCGGTGGGAGCAGGAGCACACGTTCTGGACCCCGAACCCGACCGGACCGCTGGGGGACCCGGCCACCATCGCCCAGCGCGGCGAGAAGCTCTTCGTGATGGACATGTTCCCCTATCCCTCCGGGGCCGGCCTGCACGTCGGCCACCCGCTGGGCTACATCGGCACCGACGTCTACGCGCGCTACCAGCGGATGACCGGCAAGAACGTGCTGCACTGCCTGGGGTACGACGCGTTCGGGCTGCCCGCGGAGCAGTACGCCGTGCAGACCGGGCAGCACCCCCGCAAGACCACCGACGAGAACGTCGCGAACATGCGCCGCCAGCTGCGCCGACTGGGTCTGGGGCACGACGACCGTCGCTCGATCGCGACCACCGATGTGGCGTTCTATCGCTGGACGCAGTGGATCTTCCTGCAACTGTTCAACGCCTGGTTCGACCCGGACGCCGACGGCGGCCGCGGGAAGGCGCGGCACGTCGATGACCTGGTCGCGGGCTATGCGCGCGGCGAGATCTCCACCCCCGACGGCCGGGCCTGGGCGGACCTGGACCCCATCGAACGCCGCCGCGCCGTCGACGACCGCCGGCTGGCCTACCTGTCCGAGGCGCCGGTCAACTGGTGCCCGGGTCTGGGCACGGTGCTGGCGAACGAGGAGGTCACCGCCGAGGGGCGCTCCGACATCGGCAACTTCCCGGTGTTCAAGCGCAGCATGCGGCAGTGGATGATGCGGATCACGACGTACGCCGACCGCCTCATCGACGACCTGGAGCGGCTGGACTGGCCCGAGCCGGTCAAGCTCATGCAGCGCAACTGGATCGGCCGTTCGACCGGTGCGCGGGTGCGGTTCACCGGTCACGCGGCCGACGGCGGCGAGGCACCCATCGAGGTGTTCACCACCCGGCCCGACACGCTGTTCGGCGCGACGTTCATGGTGCTGGCGCCCGAACATCCGCTGGTGGACGCGATGGTGCCGGCCGGCGGCTGGCCCGAGGGGACCCGCGCGGCCTGGACCGGCGGGGCGGCGACGCCCGGCGAGGCCGTGGCGTCGTACCGCGCCGTGGCCGGCGGGAAGTCCGACGTCGAGCGGCAGGCCGAAGGCAAAGACAAGACTGGCGTGTTCACGGGCGCGTTCGCGACGAACCCCGTGACCGGCACGCAGATTCCGGTGTTCGTCGCCGACTACGTGCTGATGGGCTACGGCACCGGCGCGATCATGGCGGTGCCCGCCGAGGACGAGCGGGACTGGGACTTCGCGAAGAAGTTCGACCTGGACATCATCCGCACGGTCCAGCCGTCCGAAGGCCACGACCCGGACACGGCGTACACCGGCGACGGCCCCTCGATCAACAGCGCCAACGCCGAGATCAGCCTGAACGGGCTGGGCAAGGACGAGGCCAAGGCGGCGATGATCGCCTGGTTGGAGGCCAAGGGCTTCGGTGCGGGCGCGATCACCTACAAGCTGCGCGACTGGCTGTTCAGTCGGCAGCGGTATTGGGGCGAGCCGTTCCCGATCGTGTACGACGAGACCGGTCTGCCGATCGCGCTGCCCGAGGAGCTGCTGCCCGTCGAGCTGCCCGAGGTCGATGACTACAGTCCGGTCAAGCACGACCCGCAGGACGCGGCCAGCGAGCCGGTGCCACCGCTGGCCAAGGCCACCCAGTGGGCCGAGGTGGAGCTGGACCTGTCGGCGTACGGGCACGGCGACGGCCCGCGCCGCTACCGCCGCGAGCTGAACGTCATGCCGCAGTGGGCGGGTTCGTGCTGGTACGAGCTGCGCTACCTCGACCCCACCAACGACGACGTCCTGGTCGACCCGCAGGTGGAGCGCTACTGGATGGGCCCGCGCGAGCAGCCGGTCGCCGGGGCGCCCGCGGGCTCGACGGACCCGGGCGGCGTCGACCTGTACGTCGGGGGCGTCGAGCACGCCGTGCTGCACCTGCTGTATTCCCGGTTTTGGCACAAGGTGCTCTACGACCTGGGCCACGTCAGCAGCGAGGAGCCGTTCCGGCGGCTCTACAACCAGGGCTACATCCAGGCCTACGCCTATCGGGACGCCCGCGGCCAGGCGGTGCCCGCCGCCGAGGTCGAGGAGGTGGTCGGCGGGGCGGGCGTCGGGGCGACAGGCGAGCCGGCGGCCACGACGTACCGCTGGCAGGGCGAGCCCGTCACCCGCGAGTACGGGAAGATGGGCAAGTCGCTGAAGAACGTGACGACGCCGGACGAGATGTACGCCGATTACGGCGCCGACACCTTCCGGGTCTACGAGATGAGCATGGGCCCGCTGGACCAGTCCCGACCGTGGGAGACCCGCGCGGTGGTCGGCTCGCAGCGCTTCCTGCAGCGGCTGTGGCGGCTGGTCGTCCACGAGGAGACCGGCCGGTGCCTGGCGACGCGGACGGCGGCCGAGGTGGGCGCGGGGTACGACGAGGCCACCCGCCGCGTGCTGCATCGCACCATCGACGGGGTCCGCGCCGATTATGCGAACCTGCGCTTCAACACCGCGATCGCCAAGCTCATCGAATGCACCAACGCGCTGACGAAGCTGCCGGAGGTGCCGCGGGAGGCCGCCGAGGCGCTGGTGCTGATGACGGCGCCCGTCGCGCCGCACATCGCGGAGGAGATGTGGGCCCGGCTCGGGCATGCGGGGACGCTGACCTACGAGGCGTTCCCGGTCGCCGACCCCGCCTATCTCGTCGACGACACCGTGACCTGCGTCGTCCAGATCCAGGGCAAGGTGCGCGACCGGATCGAGGTCGCCGCGGACATCAGTGCGGCGGACCTGGAGGCCGCCGCGATGGCGAGCGAGAAGGTGGTCGCGCAGCTGGCCGGCAAGGCCGTACGCAAGGTCATCGTCCGGCCGCCGAGCCTGGTCAACATCGTCGCCGGCTGACGCCGGGCCCTGCGGCGTGCGAGGATCTGCGGCTATGCGCGTCGGCATCGTGACGGACTCCACCGCCTACCTTCCCGCGGACTGGGCCACCCACCACGGGGTCGTCGTCGTGCCTTTGTCCGTGCTCATCGACATGGACAGCTATGTCGAGGGTGAGGATCGGGCCGCCGGGGAGTTGGGCCGGGCCCTGGCCCGGGCGGGCGGCGCCACCACCTCACGGCCGAGCCCGCAGCAGTTCCTCACTCGGTTCGAGGCCCTGGCCGCCGAGGGGGCGCAGGAGATCGTCAGCGTGCACCTGTCGGCGGCGCTGTCGGGCACCTACGAGGCGGCGGTGCTGGCGGCCGAGGCGGCGTCGGTGCCGGTACGGGTGGTCGACTCGGCCTCGATGGGTGCCGGGTTGGGGTACGCCGTGCGGGAGGCCGCCGAGTGCGTACGCCGCATGGGCGCCGACGCCACCGCCGCGGCGGCGGCAGAGGCGGCGGCCGGGGTGGCCCGCGAGACGACGGTGCTGTTCTGCGTGGCCTCGCTGGAGTTCCTGCGGCGCGGCGGGCGCATCGGCGCCGCTGCGGCGCTGCTCGGGTCGGCGCTCGCGGTCAAGCCGCTGCTGGCGCTGCGCGACGGCCGCATCGAACCGGTGGAGAAGCAGCGCACGATGGGCCGGGCCGTGGCGCGGCTGGTCGATCTGGCGGCGGAGCGGGTCACCGCGCGGCCCGGGTCGCGGGTCACGGTGCACCACGTGGGCGGGCCCGATCGGGCGGCTCAGATCGCGACGGCGCTGCGGGATCGGTGCGGGGAGCTGATCGCGGGCGACGTCGACATGGTCGAGTTGGGGCTGGTCGCTGCGGCTCATCTCGGCCCCGGCAGCGTCGGGGTCGTGGTCGCCCCACCCGCGGTGGCCTGAGCCCGTACGTCGTGGGCCGCGAGCCCACGTCGTTCCTCGCGAGCCAGCCATACCGAGCCACCCACGACCGGCGGGACCTCACCGCCATCCACACCCCGCCGATCCGCCGCCGCCGTCCACAGGCCGCGCAGCGGCCCGCCCCGTCGGCGGCTCGACTTGCGAGCGTGGGTCCATGCGCCGCAGATCCCCGACGCCCCCGCCGCCGGACCGCGTCGAGACGCTGCTGCGCCGACCGGCGTCGTCCGGATTCTCGCCGCCCTGGCCCTCTGCCGCCGCCGCGCCCCGGACTCCCGGGCCCACCGATGCCGACGGGTCGCGCCGCGCCGGGGATGCCGGTCGACGTAACGCCGCCGACGGGTCGCGTCCCGGGGGGCCTGCGCTGCCCCGCCCACCCCGGCCCGGATCCGTCGACGGTTCGGTGCGGTCGGATCCGAGCGGCGCGACGCCGACCACCGGCGGCAGCCCCCGGCCCCGGCAGCGTCGTCCGGTCCCGCGCTCACCGGCCCGGCACCGCTCCAGTGCGCCGGAGCCACCACCCCTGGTCACCCTCCCCGGACCACTGCGCAGCGTGCGCGTGCGACCGGCTTGGGGCGCCGTGCTCGGGTTGGCGCTGGTAGGGCTGGTGGTGGCGGCGGTAATCGGCGTCCGGGCCTGGGGTGCCGCCGCGTCGGCCGTACCGACGCCGGTGACGCCGACCGTCCCGACCGGCGTCGCCGGCTCGGGCGGCTCGTCCGGCTCGTCGGGTGCGAAGGGGCCCAGCGGTGCCGGTGCGGCTGGCGCGTCGTCCGGGTCCCGGGCCGGGCCCGACGGCACCGCGCCGGCCTCGGTCACGGTGCACGTCGTGGGGCAGGTGAAGACGCCCGGGGTGGTGCGGCTCAGTGCGGGTTCCCGGGTGGAGGACGCAGTCCGCGCGGCCGGGGGTGGTGGGCCGGCGGCGCAGCTGTCCGGGGTGAACCTGGCGCGGGTGCTCGCCGACGGCGAACAGATCGTCGTCCCGGCGGTGGGGGATCCGCCGGTGGCCGGGGCAGCAGCGAGCGGTGGCGGCGCCGCGGGGCCCGCCAACGGTGCGGGTCGAGGTGCGGGTGGGCGCATTGATCTGAACACGGCGGACCTGTCGGTGCTGGATACCCTGCCCGGCGTCGGTCCGGTGACGGCCCAGAAGATCGTGGACTGGCGCCGCGCGAACGGGAGATTCACCAGCGTCGACGAGCTGGCCGAGGTGCCGGGCATCGGGCCCAAGCTGATGGAACAGCTCCGGCCGCTGGTGGTGGTGTGAGCGCCGACCGACCTCGGCGTACCGGCGCCGACCGACCTCGGCGTACCGGCGCCGACCCACCTCGGCGTACCGCCGCTCGTCGGCGAGCCGAGAATCCAGAGGCCCCGAACGAACCGGACGAGCCGGCGGTGCCGGCGCCCGTCGACGCCCGACTGGCGGTGGCCGCCGCGGCGGCCTGGGTGGCCTTGCTCGTGCTGCTGCCGTCCGGTGGCCTCGCCCTCGGCTGCGGAGCCGTGGGCGCCGCGGCGGTCGCCGGGGTGGCCTGGTGGCGGCGGCAGTCGGGCCGGCGCTCCGCGGTGCTGGCCGCCTGCGGCGTGGTCACCGCCACGGTGTTGGCGACGGGAGCCGCGCAGGTCGTCGCGAGGGAGGCCGGCGGCGTGTCCGATCTGGCGCGGCAGCGCGCGGTGGTGACCGTGACCGGGCGGATCGCCGGGGATCCTCGGGTGCTTCGTGCCGGTCCCGAACGGCGGGCGGACTCCGCCGTGGTCAGGTTCGACGTGAGCGAGGTGCTCGGGCGGGGTCGTCGGGTGGCGGTGAGCACTCCGGTGCTGGTGCAGGGGCCTGCGGAGTGGGCGCAACGGCGGTGGTTCGAGGAGGTCCGGGTCACCGGGCGGCTGCGGCCGGCCGACCCGGGCGAGGATGTCGTCGCGATCCTCGTCCCCACCGGTCCTGGGGAGGTGCTGGCCGCGCCGGGCGGTGTCGCGGACGCGGCAGAACACCTGCGGCAGCGACTGCGCGAGGCGGTCGCCGGCCTGCCTCCCGATGCGCAGGGGCTCGTGCCGGGGCTGGTCGTGGGCGACACGAGCCTGGCGCCCCGGTTGCTGTCGGACGACATGAAGGTCACCGGGCTGACGCACCTGGCCGCGGTGTCGGGATCCAATGTCGCCATCGTGCTCTCCGCCGCGCTCGCGCTGGCGGGGGCGCTGCGGCTGCCCCGTCGGGCCCGCCCAGGCTTCTGCGCCGTGCTGCTGGTGGGTTTCGTCCTGGTGGCGCGGCCGGAGCCGAGCGTGGTGCGCGCGGCGGTGATGGGTGGGGTCGGCCTGATCGGGATGCAGAGTTCGCGGCGCGGAGCGGGGTTGCCCGCGCTGGGTGCGGCGGTGATCGTCCTGCTCGTCGCCGATCCGTGGCTGGCCCGCTCGTACGGCTTTGCGTTGTCCGTGCTGGCCACGGCCGGCCTGTTGCTGTTGGCCCGGCCGTGGGGCGCGGCGATCTCGCGGCGGCTCCCGACGTACCTGCGCTTTCTCGGCGAGGCGATCGCGATCCCGCTAGCCGCCCAGGTGGTGTGCGCCCCCGTGATCGTCGTGCTGTCCGGGTCCATCAGCGCGGTGGCGGTCATCGCGAACCTGCTGGCGGCGCCCCTGGTGGCGCCGGCCACCCTGCTGGGGGTGGCCGCCGCCCTGACGGCCGCGGTGCACGTCGGCGCGGGGTCGGTGATCGCGGCACTCGCGGCGGTACCGGTCCTGGCGGTGGCGGAGGTGGCGCATCGCTGTGCGCGGTGGCCCTATGCGGTGATCCCCTGGCCCGGCGGGGTGGCCGGGGCGCTGCTGCTGACGGTGCTCACGGCGGGGGCGCTGGTGGTGGCCCCGCGGGTGGCCTGGACGGCGGCGCGTCGGCCGGGGCTGGCCCTGTCGATGCTGGCGGTGGCGGCGACGTTGGTCGTGCCCGTGGGTCGCGGCGGGTGGCCGGATCCGGCGTGGCGCTTGGCCGTCTGCGACGTCGGGCAGGGCGATGCCCTGGTTCTGCGCAGTGGCGCGGACTCGGCGGCGGTCATCGACACCGGTCCGGCGCCGGAGCGCATCGCCGGCTGCCTGGACCGGTTGGGAGTGCGCGCGATCGACGCGGTCGTGCTGACTCATCTGCACGACGACCATTCGGGCGGGCTCGAGGGAGTGCTGTCCCGCTGGCCGGTGCGGGAGGTATTCCTCAGCCCGCTGGACGATCCGCCCGAGGACGCGGCCCGGGTGGCGAGGGCGTTGGCGGGGCGTGGGCTGGCGGCGCAGCGCCTGCACACGGGGGACGTGTTGCGCTGGGAGCGGGCGAGCGCCCGGGTCGTGGCGCCGCGCGGCCGGATCGCGGTGGGGTCGGTACCGAACAACTCCTCCCTCGTCCTGGACGTGGACGCGGACGGGTTGCGGCTGCTCCTGATGGGCGACGCCGAGCGGGAGGAGGCGGCCGAGGTCCGCGCGGAGCTGCGCCGGGTCGGCGATCCGCGACCGTACGACGTGGTCAAGGTGGCGCACCACGGCTCGGCGAATGCGGACCGGCTGTTGCTGGAGGAGGTGGGCGCGCGGGCATTCGCGATCTCGGTGGGTGCGGACAACGACTACGGCCATCCCGCCCCATCGCTGCTGGCGGTCCTGGCCGGGACGGGTGCGCCGATCTACCGCACGGATCGCGACGGTGACCTGCTGTTCTGTCGGGTCGGGGAGGGTGTGGGCGTGGCCGTTTCGAAGGGTCGGGCGCCGGGCTGAGCGGCGCTCCTTGGGCGACGGCGGCGGGGTTCGCTCAGGCGGGGGCGGGCACGGGTGCGTGCTGAGCCAGGTGGACGGCGCTCTCCTGGAGGGCGCGCATGGTGGCTTCGACGGCGGGGACACGGCGCAGGTCGGGGGTGGTGACGGCCAGGACGGTACGTCGGGAGGGCGGGTCGATCGGCAGAATCTTCACGCGGGGGTTGGAGGCGCTGCTCAGGATCAGGTCGGGCACCAGCGCCACGCCCAGCCCTGCCGCGACGAACCCCAGGACGGCGACGTAGTCCTCGGTTTCGAAGCCGACCCGCGGGGAGAAGCCGGCGCTGTCGCAGACCTGGACCAGGTGGCCGCGGCAGCGCGGGCATCCGGCGATCCACGGGTCCTCGGCCAGGTCGGCGATGCGGGCGACGTCCTGATCGGCGAGGGGGTGGTCCAGCGGAACGACGAGGCGGACTTCGTCGTCGAGTAGCTTCTCGACGACGAAGAGGTCGAGATCCTCCTCGCCCCGGCCGAGGTCGGTGCCCTCATAGGTGAACGCCACCGCGAGGTCGCAGTCGCCGGCCCGCAGCGCCGCCAGCGACTCCGGCGGCTCTGCCTCGGCGAACCGCACGCAGATCTGCGGGTAGCGCTCTCTGACCAGGGCCAGGGCGCGCGGTACGAGGGTGGCCGAGCCGGACGGGAAGGCCATCAACCGGACCCGCCCGGCTCGGAGGCCCGCGATGGCCGCGACCTCCTCCTCGGCGGACTCCAGGGCCGCCAGCACGCCGATGGCGTGCCGGGCGAGCACCTCGCCGGCTTCGGTGAGCCGGACACTTCGGCCGACCCGTTCCACCAGCACGGTGCCCGTCCGTTGTTCCAACCGGCGGACCATCTGGGAGATCGCAGGCTGCGAGTAGCCCAGGGAAGCAGCCGCGGCGGTGAAGCTGCCTTCGTCGGCGATGGCTTTCATGACTCGTAACCCGGCGGCGTCGATCATGAGCAGATCATAACCGTCAGTTATCGAACCTGACCAGGTGCGTTCCCTGCGGAGTCAGATCCGCCGCAGCACCGCGGTCACGCGTCCGAGGATGACGGCCGAGTCGCCGAGGATCGGCTCGAAGGCTTCGTTGTGAGGCAGCAGCCATACGTGGCCGTCGCGGCGACGGAATGTCTTCACGGTGGCTTCGCCGTCGATCATGGCGGCGACGATCTCGCCACTCTCGGCCGACGGCTGTTGCCGGACCACGACCCAGTCGCCGTCGCAGATCGCTGCGTCGATCATGGAGTCACCCGACACCTGCAGGAGAAACAGCTCGCCGTCGCCCACGATCTGGCGGGGCAGCGGGAAGACGTCCTCGACGGCCTGCTCGGCGGTGATGGGTGCCCCGGCCGCGATCCGGCCCAGGAGGGGGACGTAGGACGGGGTCGGCTGCAGATCCCGCATGCCCATCTGGTCGTATCGCGGGCGCGCCGGCCGGCTGGGGCGGCTGTGGCTGCTGCGGGGTCCGCCCGGGCCCGTGTTGACGATCTCGATCGCCCGGGGTCGATTCGGATCGCGGCGCAGGTAGCCCTTGCGTTCGAGGGCGGCCAGCTGATGGGCAACGCTGCTGGGGCTGGTCAGGCCCACGGAGTCGCCGATCTCCCGCAGGCTCGGCGGGTAGCCGCGCCGATCCACCGCGTGCCGGATCACGTCGAGAATGCGCTTCTGGCGCTGGGTCAGCCCGACTCCAGGGTCGCGCTCGGGCAGCTTGTGGATCTTAGCCATCGCCTCTCCTTGACGTTTCTGCAGGTCACAGCGTTGTCAGTGGTCGCTGCTTGGGTAGTCGTCGGAACGGATCACCCGTCGAGTACAGCATAGACATAGTTTCGATGGTTGGCTCGACAACGCGTTCGATGTGTGGTCATACTCTCATCGAGCGATAGCAAGACTGTTCGACCCGACCGGCGTGTCGCCGGATTTCCTGACGAGAGAGGTGGAGACGATGAGCGTCGCACTCGACTGGCCGGCAATGGCGCCAGTCCCGGAGGCTCCTACGCGGCCGCACTTGACGCTGGTGCCGCCGCTTCCCACCGCGCCCGAGCGCCGCCCGGGACTGACCCGGCGAGGGCGCCTGTTGCGAACGCTGTGCGTCTTCACCGTGGCGATGATCGCCGTCCTGCACGCCCTCGACCCCGCCGAGCCTCGGCCCGACCTGGCCGTGGACCACGTCGCCATCGTGCAGGTCGGTCAGTCCCTGACCGAGGTGGCTCGAGCCGAACTCCCCGCGCTTGCCGTCGACGAAGGAATCCGCAGGATCAAGCTGGTGAACGGCCTCCAGAGCAGCGGTATCTACCCGGGTCAGGAGCTTCGGATCCCGGTCAACCGCTGACGGTGGCGTCGGCGCCCCTCTCCTGATCGTCACCGCGTGGTGCTCAGGAGAGGTGGTCAGGCGGGGTTGGGGTGCAGGCGGTTGGTGGCGGTGTGGACGGTGATGGTGGGGCCGGTGGTGGTGCGGGTGGCGGTGCCGTTGATGGGTTGCCAGGGGCCGTTGTTGAGGCGGTAGTCGGCGGTGAGGGTGGCGGTGGTGGTGGGGGTGTAGGTGCCGGGGCGGCGGTAGGGGTGGGTGATGTCGCCGGTGGGGTAGGGGCCGCCGGGGGAGGTGGTGGGGCCGGTGCTGGTGCCGTCGCCGAAGGTGTAGGTGTAGTGGTCGAGTTTGATGGCCAGGTCGATGTGTTGGCCGAGGAGGGTGAGGGTGCGGGTTTGGCCGGGGGTGTAGCCGGGGCCGGTCCAGGTGGTGGTGAGGTAGATGGGCAGGGTGGTCAGGGTGTGGCCGTCGGGGGGTTGGGTGGTGGTGGTGGGGGTGGCGAAGGGGGTGGTGGCGAAGGCGTGTTGGATGTCGGTCAGGGTGGGGCCGGTGGGGGTGGGGTTGGTGAGGGGGTCGGGGTCGCAGGTGTCGGTGAGGTGTTGCCAGGGGGTGGTGGGGTTGCCGGGGGGTCGGGTGTAGATGCGGGTCAGGACGCCGGTGCCGGGTTTGTCGCGGCAGGGGGTGGTGGCGGTGAGGCAGGGGTCTTGGCCGGGGTGGGTGGTGGAGTTGCCGGGGCAGGCGATGACGCGGAGGTATTCCGGCTGCGGCGCCGGCGTAAAGACGACCGTGCTCAGCGGAACGGACGAATTTGCGCCCCAATACGGGACCGGTGAGTTCACTCGCCCCGGGACCACGGCAGTGATATCTATGCCGTCGTTTTGCATCTTCTTTTCCCAAACAACCCCGTCGTCTGCCACGAGCATGACGAGGCTGAGCAGCGGCACGGCGAGGAGCCGAATCACGGAGTGTACCTTCTCTTCTCTGGATTTCCGGCTTGGACTGCTCGCCAGCCTGCATCGGTCCAGGTCATCTTTAGGTCAATGCCATATTCTTTTGCGTCTGTGAAGACGCCCAGGTCAGTATTGTCCGCACGACGCTTGCGGGTGGATCTCTGTATGATCTGCACTGTTACATAAGCCATATTTTCGGGCGCCGGATCAACAGGAATAGTTGCCACGTTGCTGACTGCAAGGACGGGACCACTTAAATGGAGATTTTTCGAAACGAGTTCTGCAACGGTGTTTTCGTGACTTTGGCAGGGGTCAGCCCCTGAAGTGCATAGCCTTGGAAACTGGCCCGCAGTGGGAATCTCCACGACCTTGCTGCTCACTTCGAAGAAGTAGCGGGCGAAGGCTTCGGCGCCTTTGGCCGTGTGCTCTTTGGCGGCGGGCGGCATGTTGGCGAGCACGTCGAAGGGCGTCGGGCTGGCGGTCGCTGTCGAGCCGGCGTTCGCTGTCGGGGTGGTGGGCGCCGGGATCGGGGTGGGGATCTTGATGGCCGTCGAGGCAGCCGGCGCTCGCGTGTCGGTGGGGGTGCTGCCGCAGCCTGTCAATGCCACCTGCATGGCGATGACCGCTATGCAGGTGGTGGCGAGGACGGTCGGGCGCCATCCGTGCGGGTGCCGGGGCGGGGCGTCGGCGCTGGCGGGCGGGTGGGGCGGCACAGGTCCGAGGGTAGGTCCGGGCGCGAGGGTGACGGGTGGGCGACGATCGCGCCTGTGGATACCACGAGCCGGGCGAGGTTGGCTCGGGCGGGGTTGGCGCCGTTGGGGTTGCCGTGCCGGCGATCGGCGAGGGGTCACTGGGATATCCCATCGCCGCGGGGGTGGCGTCGTCATCTGCTTCCTGAACGGTCTTGAGCGGCGCCGGAGTTCACGGTCCGGATGGTGGACGGGCGGATGACGCCCCGACTTGCGCTGCGGATGGCGATCCGGCGCGTGGTGCTTGCACGCGCACGCCCGGCGGGCCTGTCCACCTTCTGAGCGTCGCTCTGGATCGCGACATGGGGACCGTGGCCTGTGAGCGTCGCTCTGGATCGCGACATGGGGACCGTGGCCTGTGAGCGTCTCAGCGTCGTCTGGAGCTGTGGCGTGCGTCCTGGTGGCTCTACTCATCCCCGCACTGTCCGGGCGGAGTCTCAAATAAACAAGATAGAAAGCGTAATAAAAGATCCAGGATTTGAACGAAATCCCCGCTGAACGTTAGTAAGTATGGACGGAGAAGCCCTGTCGGGGTAGGCTTTGAGGAGACACAAGATCGAACATAGGAGGGGGTGCAGTGCGCGAGTCCAGGGAGAGCGAGGCGGCTTCCGTGCAGCCCTCATGGGAGGACGTGGCAGCCCGGTGTGCGCGGAGGCGAGTGCAGCTGGGATCGGTGCGCAAACGGCTGTCCTCGCTGCGGACGACCACGACATCCCTGCCGACCCTCGCCTGGGATGACATGGATGCCGCCGACGAACTGATGAGCGTGCTCGCGGAGGTCGAGGCCGCCAAGGCGTGGCTGGACCACCTCTCCGTCCACGCCGCCGGTGCCTTGCTCGTGTGGAGCGAGATGCGTACTCGGCGCGATCTGGACATGTATGGAGCTACCGCCGCTGAGCGGGCCCTCGCGATGACGCACGCCCGGACCAGCATCGTCGACGAGATCATTCTCGCGACCGGGCTTGGGCAGCGCGACGCCACCGCGCGTGCCGAGATCGGCGCACTCTCCGTCCGCGAGCCCGAGCGGACCGCGACGGCCCTGGCCGGCCTGCATCAGGGCCGGATCGGCTGGTTTGGCTGCCGGCGCCTGGTGAGTGACTGCCTGCCGCTGCCCGCAGACCAAGCCGACGAGGTGGCGCGGATGGTGCTGGCCCCCACTCGTGACGGGGCCGCGCCCAGCGGGCGACTGCTCGCCGATCGCACCAGTCGCCAGCTGAAGAAGCGGATCTGTGGGCGGGAGCGCCGTCGGGCGGCACTCGACAACCGCACCAGCGAGGTCGACCTCGGCGACGACGACACCGGCACTCTGAGGATCACCGGTGCCACGCCCCGAGTAGTGGCGGCCCAGGATCGACTCCACCGGATGGCGCGGCGGCTGCGGTCCCTCGGCGATCAGCGCACGGTTGCGCAGCTCCGGTCTGACATCGGCCTCGACCTGCTATTGCACGGCCACACGGCCCCCCTGTGCGGCGTCGCTGCGGCTGAGCGCGACGATGTGGACCCGGCAACTGGTCCGCACGGGACGATGGCGCCTCCGGCCGGGGCGACCTCGTCGTGGGAGCCTGATCTGGCCGAGAGCGACTCGAGCCGTTCACGTGGCCAGACTGACCCGGTCGACGCGACTGACCATGCGGACGCGGCTGAGCAAGTCGGGGCGACTGACCAGGCAGAGGCGGCTGACGCGGCTCGCGAGGGGCGCCCGACGCCCCCGGCAGGGTCTGTTGTTTCGTGGGTCACGGCGACCTCCACTGATTCAGAGGCCGCCTCGGTCGGCGCCGAGTCGCCCCCCAGCAGGACGCCGGCCTGGGCTTCTGCGGGCCCGCGGCAAGCGCCCCCGTCGCCCGCGACCTGCGGCGACTGCACCAGCGCCGCGTTACGACTCGCCTACCCCGGGAATCTGCCCGCGGCGCACGTCACCGTGACGATCTCGGCCGCAGCCCTCCTCGGGATCACGCGAGATCCGGGGGAAGTGGCGGGAGCTGGGTACGCGGAGGCGGAACTCGTCCGCGAGTTGGCGCTGGCCGCAGGGTCGGTCTGGTCGAGGCTGGTGACCGACCCCCTCACCGGGACGGCAGTTGAGCTGTCGACCCCGGCGTACCGACCCACGGCCGCCATCTCCCGCGCCGTCCGGGCGCGAGATCACCGCTGCCGCGCACCCGGCTGCCTTCAGCCCGAGGACCGCTGCGACCTCGACCACGCGACGCCGTACGCCGAGGGCGGTCCGACCAGCGTCGCCAACCTGCTCTGCGATCACGGTCGGCACCACGGCCACCACACCAGCGGCCACTGGTCCGTCGCGGCCGAGGGTGAGGCGTTCGTTTGGCGGATGCAGACCGGAAGGCGGTATGCCACGGAGCCCTACCAGTACGCCGAGCCCGACTCCGATCGGCCCGAAATCTCCCGGATCGAAGGCCTGCTCATGGGCCGGGTCATCGCATTCGACGTGACCCGCGTCGCCCACCACCGGGGGCGCAAACAGGCGCTTCGCGTCGAGCCGGCTCGAGGAGGCGAGGAGCGCACGGACGGCGACCGCAGCACCGATGCGAGAGAACGCGCCGCCATCGGCACCGACGATGCAAACGGTCTCGACGACGCGACCAGCATCAATGACGCGACCAGCATCAATGACGCGACTAGCACCGATGACGCGACCAGCACCGATGAAGCACACGACGCGCGCGCGGCCGACGCCGACGCCGACGCCGACGCCACGAACGGTATCGACGACGCGCGTGCCGCCGCCGACGCGCGTGCCGCCGACGCGTGTGCCGCCGCCGGCGCGCAGGACGCCCACGGCGCCGACCCGACGTCACGCCATCAAGCCCTCAGGCGGGCTTCGCATGAAGAGCGGACTCGGCTGCCAGGAGAGAGCACCCGGCGGCCCGACATGCCCGGCCCGCCGCCGTTCTGAAAGCAGGGGCGCCGCTGGGGCGATCGGGGCGATCGGGGCGATCCAATCCAGGGTCGCCGCGGCGTGGAGGTGCGCCGACCCCCGCCCAAGTGGCCGATCAGACCTCGCGATCTCTTGACAAGTACCTCAGAAAAAGTGATATCACTTAGCTATCACATCGCGCCTTCGGGAGGTCGCCATGAGCGAGCGTCAAGCACCCCACACCAGCCACAACGCGTCAACCGCGACATCAGCGTCCGGCGGCGTCCCGCCCGAGGGCCTGGCGCCCGACGAATCGGCCGGACCGGCCCAGGCTGCACCTGCCACCACCCCGGTCGGTCACGCCGGCACGCGCGTCGAGGTCCGCGAACGCGGCGCCTGGACGGTCGACGGCTTCCTGGCGCTGCTTGCCGCCCTGGTACTGCTCGTGCTCGCCGGATTGGTGCTGTCCATCGCCGTCCGGGCCGGCCTGAGCAACGACCCGGTGCCGCCTGCCCCGATCGTCGGCACGGTGCTCCTGGTGCTGCTGGCCGGCCTGGTCCTGTCCTCGCTGACCGTCGTGCAGCCCGGCCAGACCCAAGTCGTCCAGTTCTTCGGCCGCTACGTCGGCACCGCCCGGCGTACCGGTCTGCTGATGACCGTGCCACTGTCGACCAAGCGCCGAGTCTCGGTGCGGGTCAACAACTTCGAGACCTCGGCCTTGAAGGTGAACGACTTCGACGGCAACCCCGTCGAGATCGCCGCCATCGTCGTCTGGCAGGTCGCCGACACCGCCAAGGCCGTCTTCGCGGTGGAGGATCACCCGAACTTCATCCGGGTCCAGTCCGAGGCCGCGCTACGGCACGTCGCAACGACCCATCCGTACGACGACCCGGACGGTTCCGGGACGTCGCTGCGGGGCAGTACCGATGTGGTGTCGGCGCAGCTCGCCCAAGAGGTCGCCGAGCGCGTCGCGGTGGCCGGCCTGGAGATCGTCGAGGTCCGCATCAGCCACCTAGCCTATGCCCCCGAGATCGCCGGCGCGATGCTGCAGCGGCAGCAGGCCGGCGCGATCATCGCCGCCCGGTCGCGCATCGTGGAGGGCGCCGTGGGCATGGTGGAACTCGCCCTGGCCCGCCTCGAGGAGGGCGCCGTGGTCGAGCTCGACGACGAGCGCAAGGCCGCCATGGTCAGCAACCTGCTGGTGGTGTTGTGCGGGGACCAAAAGACGACCCCGATCGTCAACGCCGGCAGCCTGTACGCCTGACCGCCGGCACAGCACCAGCGATCCGCCATGTCGCCCCGAGCCGAGCGCAAGCAGGTGCTGCTGCGCCTCGACCCCGGTGTCTACGACGCGATGGCCAAATGGGCCGCCGACGACGTGCGCAGCGTCAACGCGCAGATCGAGGTGGTGCTCCGCCGTGCGCTTGCCGAGGCCGGTCGAGCCCCCCGCGACATCGCGCCGCTACCCCGGCGCGGACGCCCCCGCAAGGACGCGGAGTAAGCGCGAGAGACCAGAGGCCGCTGCTCAGGGGCGGCGCAGCATGTCGCGGGCGATCAGCTCCTGGGTCAGCACGGTCGCCACGGACTGCGACGTCAGGATCCCGGCCAGCACGATCAGCTGCAGCGCCGCCGCCTGCAGCGGTGTCGCGCCGCCCAGCAGGGTGCCCACGAAGGCCCCCGGCAGCGTCACCAAGCCCACCGTCCGGGTCTGATCCAGCCCGGGCAGCAGGGCCAACTGCGCCGCCGGTTGCACCACGAGCAGCCGCGCATCCCGCCGCATCAGGCCCAACGCCAGGCCGGCCTCTACCTCGCCGCGCCGCTCCGACAGGGCGTCGAGGCCCCGCCGGCCGGCCAGCGTCGTCGCAGTCATCGCGTTGCCGAGCAGGATGCCCGCGGTGGGCACCACCGAGATCGGCTCGGCCGGCAGCAGGCCGATGGCCAGCAGCGCCGCCGTGACGGGCAGGCCCCCCGCCGCGATGGGCAGCAGCGGCAGCACCCGACGTACGCTGCCCATCCGCCCCGCCGAGGTGAGCGCCGCGACCACGCCCATCACCGCAACGAACAGCCACGTCAGGGGCCACGATCCGAGCACCGCCGCGATGACCAGCCCGACCGCGCCCAACTGCACCGTGGCCCGCAGGATCGCCACGATCTCCTCGCGCCCGTTCCCGAGCCCGGCGGCTCGGCGCAGCACGGCCGAGACCACCCCGAGGACGATCACGGCGATCACCAGCCGAACCACGTCGCCGGTGCCGTCGAGGTGGATGAGGGCCTGCGCCGGCGCGATGGTCTGCACGGCGCCATTGTCCGCCCTCCCTAGAATGGCCCGGTGATCTCCCGCATCGACCTGCGCGGCAGGGCCCTGGACGCGCGCGGCCTGCGCGAGGCCCTCCCGCGCGCCGAGTACGACCTCGACGACGCCCTCGATGTCGTCCGGCCCATCTGCCAAGCCGTCCGGGACCGCGGCGCCGAGGCGGTGCGCGAGTTCGGCGCCCGATTCGACGGCGTCACCCCGGCGCACCTGCGGGTCCCGACCGAGGTGCTGGCCGCTGCGGCTGACACCCTGGATCCCTCGGTGACCGCCGCCCTGGCGGAGGCCATCCGCCGCGCCCGGATCGTGCACGCCGAACAGCTGCGCGCCCCGCACACCACGCATGTCGTCCCCGGCGGCACCGTGACCCAACGCTGGCTGCCCGTCGAACGCGTCGGCCTTTACGTGCCCGGCGGCCTGGCCGTCTATCCCAGCAGCGTGGTCATGAACGTCGTGCCCGCCCAAGCCGCGGGGGTGCCCAGCCTGACCGTCGCCAGCCCGCCGCAACGGGACAACACCGGCATCTTCGCCGGGTACCCGCACCCGACGATCCTGGCGGCCTGCGCCCTGCTCGGGGTGGATGAGGTGTACGCCGTGGGCGGCGCGCAGGCCGTCGCGATGTTTGCCTACGGCGCCCGCGAGGCGAGCGGCGAACTCGTCTGCGCGCCAGTCAATCTCGTCACCGGTCCGGGAAATGTGTACGTCGCGAGCGCGAAGCGCCTGCTGCGCTCCGTGGTGGGCATCGACGCGGAGGCCGGCCCGACCGAGATCGCCATCCTCGCCGACGACACCGCAGACCCCGAGCACGTCGCCGCCGACCTGATCAGCCAGGCCGAACACGACCCGCTGGCCGCGTCCGTGCTGGTCACGCCCAGCGAAGCGCTGGCCGATCGGGTGCTGGCCGCGGTGCAGCGGCGGGCGGCGCAGACCAAGCACCACGAGCGGGTCGCCGCCGCGCTGGCGGGGCGGCAGTCCGCGATCGTCCTGGTCGACGACCTGGCCGCGGGGTTGCGCACGGTGAACGCCTACGGTGCCGAACACCTGGAGATCCAGACGGCCGACGCGGCCGCCGACGCCGAGCTGGTCACGAACGCGGGGGCGGTCTTCGTCGGCCCGTACAGTCCGGTCAGCCTCGGCGACTACGCCGCCGGCTCCAACCACGTGCTGCCGACCAGTGGGACCAGCGCTTACGCCTCGGGCCTGTCGGTGCTGAGCTTCCTGCGGTCGGTGCAGGTCATCGAATATTCCGCGCAGGCCCTGGCCGAGGTCGCCGACGCCGTGGTCACCCTCAGCCACGCCGAGGACCTGCCCGGGCACGGCGATGCCGTGCTGGCCCGCACGGGGGCGTCCTCATGACGACCACGGACGCCGCCGCGCAGATCACCGACCTCCTTCGTCCGGACCTGCGCGGCCGCAGCGCCTATGGGGCGCCGCAGCTCGACGTACCGGTCCAGCTCAACACCAACGAGAACTCCTACCCGGTCCCGCAGCTGGTCGTCGCGGCGATGATCGAGGCGATCACCAAGACCGCCCCGGACCTGAACCGCTATCCCGACCGCGAGTTCACCGCGCTGCGCACCGACCTGGCCGGCTACCTGACCCGCAGCAGCGGCCTGCCGATCGAGCCCGCCCAGATCTGGGCCGGCAACGGCTCCAACGAGGTGCTGCTGCACGTGGTGCAGGCCTTCGCCGGGCCGGGCCGGTCGCTGATGGCGTTCACCCCCTCCTACTCCATGTACCCCAACTACGCCCTGAGCACGGGCACCACCTGGATCGACGGCTTCCGCGGGGTCGGCGAAACCGACACCCGCCGCTACGACCTCGCGCCCGAGATGGCCGCCGCGCAGGTCGCGGAGCACCGCCCCGACGTGGTGGCGATCGCCTCCCCGAACAACCCGACCGGCACCGCGGTCGGCCTGGACGTGATCGAGGCGGTGTACGAGGCGGCGCCGCGCGCGATCGTCGTGGTCGACGAGGCGTACGCCGAGTTCGCCCGCACCGGCACGCCCTCGGCGCTGACGCTCCTGTCCGGCCGGCCCCGTTTGGTGGTGAGCCGCACCATGAGCAAGGCCTTCGCCCTGGCCGGCGGCCGACTCGGCTACCTGGCCGCCGACCCCGCCCTGGTCGACGCCCTGCGCCTGGTCCGGATGCCCTACCACCTGTCCACGCAGAGCCAGGCCGTGGCCCGCGCCGCCCTGGCGCACGCCGACCTGCTGCTCGCCGAGGTCGAGGCGATCAAGGCCCAACGCGACCGGATCGTCACCGAGGTCACCGCGCTCGGCCTGACCGCGGTGCCCAGCGACGCCAACTTCGTGCTCGTCGGCGGGTTCTCCGATGCGGCGGCGAGCTGGCAGGCTCTACTGGACGCGGGCGTTCTCGTCCGGGACGTCGGCCTCCCCGGGCACCTGCGGGTCACCGCCGGCACCCCGGCGGAGACCACGGCGTTCCTCGAGGCGCTGCGCGCCCACCTGGCACCCGGCCGGCAGGAGCGGTGATGACGACAGCAGACCAGGCAGCAGACCAGGCACCAGGACGGGCGGCGCGCACCGCACGCATCGAGCGGGCCACCTCCGAATCCCGGGTGGAGCTGCGGCTCGACCTGGACGGTTCCGGGGCGAGCACGATCAGCACCGGGGTGCGCTTCTACGACCACATGCTGGCCAGCCTGGCCAAGCACAGCCTCATCGACCTGGAGATCAGCGCGACCGGCGACGTCGACGTCGACGGCCACCACAGCGTCGAAGACGTCGCGATCTGCCTTGGGGAGGCGTTGCGGGCGGCGTTGGGGGACAAGAGCGGGATCAGCCGGTACGGCGACGCCCTCGTGCCGCTCGACGAGGCGTTGGTGGCTGTCGCCGTCGACGTGGCCGGCCGCCCGTACTGCGTGCACACCGGCGAACCCCCCGGCCAGGAGTACGTCGTGATCGGCGGGACCTACGCCGGATCCATGACCCGGCATGTCTTCGAGACGCTGGCCCACCACGCCGCGATCGCGCTGCACGTGCGGGTGCTCGCCGGCCGCGACCCGCACCACCTCGTGGAGGCCCAGTTCAAGGCCCTGGCCAGGGCGCTGCGCGCCGCCGTCGCCCTCGACCCGCGCGTCAGCGGAGTGCCCAGTGCCAAGGGCAGCCTCTAGGGGCACCCCGGCGGCGGCCGCGCTTCGCGCAGCCGCCGCCGGACGATCCGGCCCGGGAAATCGGGCCCGCACCGCGAGCGGGCGGGGCTTCGTGCTCTCGCAGTGCCGGCCCGAGGTCGCCCTGGCCTGGGCGCGGCGCGGTCTGGGCCCGATGCTCGTCGGCCAGCTCGACGGGTGGACCGTGGTGGCGCCGGACGGTCCGCCGAAGGCTCGGTTCCCCTACGACGATGCCGTGCGCACCCTCGCCGGCCGACCGGCCGGGATGCGGATGCGGCCCGCCCTGGGGTTCTTCGAGGTGGGCCGGCAAGCGGTCGTCACCTGTCACCCGCCGCAGTGGCGCGCGGTGCAACGCTGGGCCGTCTGGACCCCCCGGGAGGGATCCGTCTCGATCCCCGGTCTGCCGACCGCGCGCCCGGTCGACCTGGCCGCCGCGGCCGGGCTCGACGTCGTGCGCGCGATCCGCGCGGAGACCGCCCTGCACGACATCTTCGCCGACGGCTCCAGCGACGCGTCGGCGGTGCTGGCCGCGGCCCTGCTCGAACTGGGCCTGCCCGGGCGCGAGCTGCTCGCCGGGGAGTCGGCCGTCGCGGACCTGCCCGGCGTGCGGCGCGTCGTCCCGAAGGACCGGCACGCCAGGTCCTTCGACAAGCTCGTGCAGGAAGAGGAGCGCTACCGCCTCGAGGAGGACCTGCCATGACGGCCGGTCCGGCGCCGGGGCGCCGACCCGTCGTCGTCGTCCTGGACTACGGCAGCGGCAACGTGCGCTCCGTCGTACGGATGCTGGAGCGGCTCGGCGCCGCCGTCGAGCTGACCGCGGACCCGGCCCGGGTGCTCGCGGCGGACGCGCTGTATGTGCCGGGGGTGGGCAATTTCCACGCCTGTCTGGCCGGGCTCGCTGCCGTCGACGGGCCTCGGCTCATCGACCGCCGGCTGGCCGGCGGCCGACCCGTGCTCGGGGTCTGCGTCGGCATGCAGGCGATGTTCGAGTCCTCCACGGAACCGAGTCCGGCGCCCCGGCCGGGTCTGGGCGAGTGGCCCGGCGTCGTGCAACGACTGCCCGCCGCGGTCGTCCCGCACATGGGGTGGAGCACGGTGCAGGTGCCGGCGGGCAGCCGGCTGTTCGCCGGGGTCGAGGACCAGCGGTTCTACTTCGTGCACAGCTTTGCGGCCCTGGACTGGACGCTGCGCCCGCACGGCCCGTTCGAGGCTGTCGCGCCGCTGGTCACGTGGGCCGAGCACGGCGCCCCGTTCGTGGCCGCCGTCGAAAACGGACCGCTCACCGCAACTCAGTTCCACCCGGAGAAGTCGGGGGACGCCGGGGCGCGGCTGCTCGCGAACTGGCTCGCTACGGTGTAGCCCTGGTCGCAGCCCGGTAGCCCTGGTCGCGGCCCGCGCCCAGCCCGGTTAGCCCCGTCCAGCCCGCCGTACCGTCCGGTCCTCCTGAAAGGCTCCCGCATGAGCAGCGCCGATGCGCCGATCCTGGAATTGCTCCCCGCCGTCGACATCGTCGACGGCCGGGCGGTTCAGCTGGTCCAGGGCGTGGCCGGCAGTGGGGGCGAATTCGGCGATCCCTACGAGGCCGCCAAGCGCTGGCAGGATCTGGGCGCCCAGTGGCTGCACCTGGTGGACCTGGACGCGGCGTTCGGCCGGGGCAGCAACTACGCCCTGATCGCCACGATCGTCGGTCGCCTGGATCTGCAGGTCGAGCTGTCCGGTGGCATCCGCGACGAGGATTCGCTGTCCCGGGCCCTGGCCACCGGCTGCCGGCGGGTCAACATCGGCACCGCCGCCCTGGAGAACCCGCAGTGGACCGCCCAGGCCATCGCGACGCACGGCGACCGCGTCGCGATCGGCCTCGACGTCCGCGGCACGACCCTGGCAGCCCGCGGCTGGACCCGCGAAGGCGGCGACCTGTGGGAGACGCTGGCGCGCCTGGACGCCGAGGGCTGCAGCCGCTACGTCGTCACCGACGTCACCCGCGACGGCATGCTCTCCGGCCCGAACGTCGACCTGCTCCGCGAGGTGTGCGCCCGCACCGATCGCCCGGTGGTGGCCTCCGGCGGCGTGTCGACCCTGGCCGACATCAAGGCGTTGCGGGCCCTGGTGGGCGACGGAGTCGAGGGGGCGATCGTCGGATCCGCGCTCTACAAGGGCGCGTTCACGCTCACCGAAGCCCTGGACGTCGCCGGTCGGCCGTGACCATGCCGGAGCCCGCGCACTCGCCGGAGGCCGCCGGCGCCGACTCCGGCGGGCTGCCGTGGGCCGGGCGCCGAATCGAGGCCGCTCAGTACGCCGACGACGCGGGCAGCGCCGACCCAGCGGTGCTCGCCCTGGCGCGTCAGCTGGCCGGGGCCGCGGCGCCCGACCGGGCCGCCCTCGAGGAGCGTCTGGTCGCCGCGTTGGCGACCGGCCGGGTGCTCGTGCCGCTGCTGGCGCAGCCCGATGCGGCCGGGACCGAGAGCCGCGCCAGCATGGCCACCGCGCTGCTGCAGGGCCCCGACGGCACGCAGGCCCTGCCGGTCTTCACCGGGGTGGCGGCCCTGGCCGCCTGGGACCCGGCCGGTCGGCCGGTGCCGACGGCGACGACCGAGGCGGCCCGATCAGCCCTGGAGGAGGGCTGCGTCGCGATGCTGCTCGACGTCGCCGAGGAGCACGCCGTGGTGCTGCGCAGCTCGCAACTGTGGGCCCTGGCGATGGGCGAGGTGTGGCTGCCGGCGCACGCCGACCCCGTCGTACGGCTCGCCGTCGCCGAGGCCGCCCAGGGCATCGACGGACTGGTCGGCGTCCGTGCCGAGGACGGGGCGCTGCATGCTCCCGGCACCCTGCGGCTCGTGCTGTCCCTGCGGCCGGGACTGCCGCCCGCCGTGGTCGAGGGCATCGTCGCCCGGCTCGGGGAGCGGCTCGCGGCCGCCCCCGACGTACGGCGTCGCATCGACGATCTGGCCGTGGTCCTGCACCAGGCGACCGAGCCCGCGGACACCGTCCCGCCCGACCCGGCGCCCTGACCGGGCCGGCCGCCCCCGGCGCCTTGACCGCGCCGGGCGCACCCGGGCCGGGCGCACCCCGGCGCCTAGACCGCGCCGGCCGCCCCCGGCATGGCCGCGGAAAAGCGATTGGGCCGCGCTGGGCGTGCCTGCGATGCTGGCGGCATGTCCCTGGCCCCCTACGGTCGCGTGCTCGCGGACACCCGGCTGCGGCTGACCCTGCTGCTGGGCGTCCTGGTCCGGATCCCCGCCGCCGCCGCCGGACTCATCGTCACCCTGCACGTGGTGGGGATGGGCCGGTCCTACGCGCAGGCCGGCATCGCGACCATGGCGATGACGGCCGGCCTGGCGATCTCGGGTCCGTGGCGCGGCCGACTGCTGGACCGACTCGGGCTGCGCCGCGTGGTGCTGCCGTCGCTGGCCGTCTTGACCGTGTGCTGGTTGCTCGCACCGCACCTGGACTACGCCTGGTTGCTGCTCGACTGTGCGGTCCTGGGATTGTTCACGATCCCGGCTTTTTCGATCATCCGGCAGGCGATCATGATCGCCGTCCCCGGCCACGACCAGCGGACCGCCCTGGCGCTCGACGCGGTCGCGGTGGAGCTCTCGTTCATGATCGGACCGCTGGTCGGCGTCTGGGCGGCAACCACCTGGGACACCGGCGTCGTGCTGGCCTCGGTCGGGCTCGCCGGGGTCGTCGCGGGGGTGCTGCTGTGGCTGGCCGATCCGCCGCTGCGCACGATCGAGGAGTCCGGCCCCGAGCTAGGCACGATCCAGGGGTCCCCCCTCGAACCGTCCGCAACAGGGCCCGACCGGTGGGGTTGGTTCTCCCCGGCGGTAGGCGCCTTGTTCGGCGCGGCAGCGGCCATGGCGCTGATCCTGTCCGGCACCGACCTCGGGGTCGTGGCCGCGACCCGCGAGTTCGGCGCCACCGACCGGCTCGGCCTGGTGTTGGCGCTGTGGTGCGTGGGCTCGGTGATCGGGGGAGTGGCCTACGGGGCGCAACGCCGCCAGGTCTCGGCCCTGTGGCTGCTCTTCGGTCTGGGCGCGGTGACGCTGCCGGCCGCCTGGGCGGCCGACGTGGTGACGCTGACGCTGCTGGTGGTCCTCGCCGGATTGCTGTGCGCCCCCACCTCGACCGCCCTGATGGAGCAGTTGGGCCGGCTCGTGCCCGAGGAGCACCGCGGCGAGGCGATGGGCTGGCATGGGTCGTTCCTGCACCTCGGGGTGGCGACCGGGGCGCCGCTGGCCGGAATCGCCATCGACCGGGGCGGCTTCGCGGCGGGTTTCGCCACGGTGGCCCTGGTGGGCATGGCGATGGCGATCGTCGGGATGGGCTTGACGGCGGTGCGGCGATCGGCGCGGGTCGCACGCCTGGTGAAGAGCACGACGAGGGCACCTGGTACGATCAGATCCTGACCTCGCCGTTCCCGGCTGCCTTCGGGCCTCCGTCGACGGCGTCGATCAAGAGAAGCCGCACCATGTGCTTCCACCCGCGTCGGCCCTTGGGTCGCCGGGTTCGAAAGGTCACGGCCGACGACGACGGCCGTCGGGTTCCCGTTGGGGGGCTGTGACGGGCCGCCGGGCGGCACCGCGCGTACGCCGTGGTGTCCGGCCGCGACGCGGTGTGTGGGGCTTCTCGCGAACAACGGGCGCGGGAAGCCCTTTCCCGTGTCCGAGGGACAGACCTCAGCACGACATTTGACGTCGAGAGAAGGAGCGCACCATCAGCGAACCGCGCATCAACGACCGCATCCGCGTCCCGGAAGTGCGGCTCGTCGGGCCCAATGGGGAGCAGGTCGGCATCGTCCGCGTGGAGGACGCCCTCCGCCTCGCCGCCGAGGCGGACCTCGACCTCGTCGAGGTGGCACCGATGGCCAAGCCGCCGGTCGCGAAGTTGATGGACTTCGGCAAGTTCAAATACGAGGCCGCGCTCAAGGCGCGCGAGGCCCGCAAGAACCAGGTCAACACCGTCATCAAGGAGATCAAGCTCCGGCCCAAGATCGACCCGCACGACTACGAGACCAAGAAGGGTCACGTCGTTCGGTTCCTCTCGGCCGGTGACAAGGTCAAGGTGACGATCATGTTCCGCGGTCGCGAGCAGTCGCGTCCGGAGCTGGGGTTCCGCCTGCTGCAGCGGCTCGCCGAAGACGTCATCGAGCTCGGCTTCGTCGAGAGCCAGGCCAAGCAGGACGGCCGCAACATGATCATGGTCCTCGGCCCCACCAAGAAGAAGGCCGAGGCCAAGGCCGAGCAGCGCAAGCGGCGCGATCAGGCCGAGGCGTCGTCCGCGGCCGCGCGGCCGGTCCGTCCGGGCGAGGTCGAGCAGGACCAGCCGGGTCTGCAGGCTGCGCCGGTCGAGCTGGTCGTCGAGGCTGCGCCGGTCGAGCCGGTCGTCGAGGCTGCGCCGGTCGAGCCGGTCGTCGAGGCTGCGCCGGTCGAGCCGGTCGTCGAGGCTGCGCCGGTCGAGCCGACCGTCGAGGCCGAGCCGGTCGTCGAAGCTGCACCGGTCGAGCCGACCGTTGACGCCGAGTCGGCTGTCGAGGCTGCGCCCGCCCCGGCGGCGCCGAGGGCGCCCCGTGCACCCAAGGTCCCGGCCGCGACGGCGAAGCCAGCGGCCGCTGCGGAGCAGCCCGCCGATGCCTCGGCCAAGCCCGCGCCCGCGAAGTCCGCGCCGGTGCCGGGACCGCCCAAGCCACGGCCCGTTGCGCCGAAGGACACGCCGAAGCCGCGGCCGGGTTCCGCTCCGGTGCCGGGACCGCCCCGACCCCGAGCCAAGGCCTGATCCGCTCAGCTCATCCCCTGAACACCGCCGGACAGTGGTCCGGTGGCACCGCATCCGAAGGAGAGTCGGCGCCATGCCGAAGAACAAGACCCACAGCGGCGCCAAGAAGCGCTTCCGCCTCACCGGCACCGGCAAGGTCATGCGCGAGCAGGCCGGCGGGCGCCACTTGCTCGAGCGCAAGTCCAGCAAGTTCACCCGCAGCATCGCCAACGACGTCGAGCTGGCCAAGCCCGACGCCAAGAAGATCAAGAAGCTGCTGGGCAAGTAAGACCTTCGAAGAAGAGCGAGGAGCACTCACGTGGCACGCGTGAAGCGGGCGGTTAACGCCCAGAAGAAGCGCCGCGTCGTCCTGGAACGGGCGAGCGGCTACCGGGGCCAGCGGTCCCGTCTGTACCGCAAGGCCAAGGAGCAGGTCCAGCACAGCCTGGGATATGCCTACCGCGACCGGCGCGCTCGCAAGGGCGACTTCCGTCGGCTGTGGATTCAGCGCATCAACGCCGCCGCCCGCGCCAACGGGATGACCTACAACCGGTTCATCCAGGGGCTCAAGGCCGCGGAGATCGAGGTCGACCGGCGCATGCTGGCCGAGCTGGCCGTCAACGATGAGGCCGCGTTCGCCGCTCTCGTCGAGATCGCCCGGAAGAACGTTCCCGCCCAGGCCTCCGACGCCGCCTGAGGCGCCGGCGAACGCCCACGAGCCATGCCGGAACGCCGGGACGGCGCGCCCCTGACCAATCCCCGCAGCGAGCGGGTGCGGCGGGTGGCGGCGCTGTCCCGGCGTTCCGCGCGTGAGAGGTCCGGCCTGTTCCTGGCCGAGGGACCGCAAGGCGTTCGGGAGGCGGTGCGACACCGTCCGGACGCCGTCGCGGAGCTGTACGTCGAGTCCACGGCGGCACGCCACGAACGCTGGACACCGATCCTCGCCGACGCGCGCGCCGCCGGCCTGCCGGTGACGGAGGTTGACGAGCGGGTTCTCGCCACCATCTCGGACACGGCGACCCCGCAGGGCGGCCTGGCCGTCTGTCGCCGCCTCGACGTGCCGCTGGCGGAGGTCCTCGACGCCGGCCCGCGGCTTCTCTGCGTGCTGGCACACGTCCGAGACCCCGGCAACGCCGGCACGGTCCTGCGAGGCGCCGACGCGACCGGCGCCGACGCCGTTCTCGTGACCGGGGCATCCGTGGATCTCTACTCCCCGAAAGTGGTCCGATCCACGGCGGGCTCCCTGTTCCACGTCCCGGTCGTGCTCGGCCTCGACGTACTCCCGCTGCTGGCCAGGCTCGCAGCGGCGGGGATCACGACGTACGCCGCGGACGGCACCGGGGCCACCCTGCTGCCCGAGGCGGATCTGCGCGTGCCGCATGCCTGGGTCTTCGGCAACGAGGCCTGGGGGCTGCCGGCACCGACCCGCGAGGCCTGCGACGAGGTGGTCGCCATCCCCACCCCCGGCCGAGCGGAATCCCTCAACCTGGCCATGGCCGCGACGGTCTGCCTGTACGCCTCGGCTACCGCCGCGCGGGACCGCTCGCCGGCCCCATCGGCCGGAGCACGACGATGAGCCTCGACCCCGCCGACATTCTCCGCACCCTCCCGGACGGCGTGGTCACGGTGGGCGCGGACCGCCTCGTCGAGTACGTCAACCCGCGGGCGGCGCGCCTGCTCGGCCGGGACGAGAGCGATCTGGTGGGGATCACCGCGCGCGAAGCGCTGCCGTTCGTCGAACCAGGCGGGAACAACTGGTGGGACTGCATCGACCCGTGGGGCGGCCTGGCCACCCGCAGTGGCCACCGGGAGCGGATGCTGCTGCTCCCCGGCCTCGGTCATGTCCTGGTGACGATGAGCTTCGTGCGGGCCGGCCGGGGTGCGCCGCTGCAGCGCGTGGTGGTGGCGATTCGCGACACCGAACAGCGCCGGCGCAGCGAGGCCGGCACCGCCGAATTGCTCTCGATCGTCGCGCACGAGCTGCGCTCGCCGCTGTCCAGCATTCGCGGCTTCTCCGGGACGCTGCAGCGGCAGTACGACCGGTTCAGCGACGCCCAGCGGCGACTCATGATCGAGACGATCGCGACCGACAGTCACCGGCTGTCTCGGCTGCTCAACGAACTGCTCGACGTGTCCCGCATCGATGCCAGCAGGCTGCGGGTGCGGCCCGGACCGATCGACCTGCGCGCCACCGTCAGCGGCCACATCGACGGCCTCGTGGCCGCGGGGCACGACCGGACCCGGTTCGCCTGGGCCGAACGCTCCGGCCCCCGACTGGAGGTCTGGGCCGATCCCGACCGACTCGATCAGGTCGTGACGAATCTCCTGGAGAACGCGCTGCGCCACGGCGCGGGCACGGTGACGATCGCCACCGCACCGGCCGAACCCGACGGGCACGGCACCCCGATGCTCGCCCTGATCGTCAGCGACGAGGGGGTCGGCATCGACCCGGAACTGTACCCGTTGATCTTCGAGAAGTTCTGGCACGGTCAGGCGCGGGGAAGCACCGGGGTGGGTCTCTATCTCGTGAAGGGGCTGGTCGAGGCGCACGGCGGGCGGGTCGGCGTGGACCGGGCGGCGAGCGGGGGAGCCGAGTTCACCATCACCCTGCCCGCCGCCGAGCCGGTGCTGCTGCGCTAGCCGGGCGGTTTCGCCCGGCGATACCCTTTCGCGTCACCACCAGCGCCCTAGCTAGGATCGGGGCCGTGTCAGGACCGAACAAGCAGTACGACCCCGTCGAGGTCGCCGCCCTGGAGCCAGCCGCGATCGAGGGCTATGTCGCCGATGCGCTGGCGGCGATCGGTGCGGCGGGCGACCTGGACGCCCTCAAGACGGCGCGGCAGGCGCACGCCGGCGACAAGTCGCCCCTGGCGCTCGCCAACCGCGAGATCGGCGCCCTGCCGCCGAGCGCGAAGGCCGACGCCGGCAAGCGGGTCGGCCAGGCTCGCGGCCGGGTCGCCGAGGCGCTCAAGGCCCGCCAGGCCGAGCTCGAGGCCGACCGGGACGAGCGCATCCTGATCGAGGAGGCGATCGACGTCACGGTGCCCTCCCCCTACCGGCGGCTCGGCGCCCGACACCCCATCAACCTCGTCACCGAGCGGATCCAGGACATCTTCGTCGGGATGGGCTGGGAGATCGCTGACGGCCCCGAGCTGGAAGCCGAGTGGTTCAACTTCGACGCGCTCAACTTCGCGCCGGACCACCCGGCCCGGCAGATGCAGGACACCTTCTTCGTCGACCCGCCCGACAGCGGGCTGGTGCTGCGCACCCACACCTCGCCGGTGCAGGCCCGCACCATGCTCCGCCTGGACACCTCCCGGTTGGAGCGCGACCTGCCGATCTACGTGGCCGTCCCCGGCCGGGTCTATCGCACCGACGAACTCGACGCGACGCACACACCGGTCTTCCACCAGGTCGAGGGCTTGGCCGTGGACAAGCACCTGACAATGGCGCACCTGAAGGGCACGCTCGACCACCTCGCGGCGGCCATGTTCGGAGCCGGCATCAGCACCCGGCTGCGCCCGTCGTTCTTCCCGTTCACCGAGCCCAGCGCCGAGATGGACTTCCAGTGCTGGGTGTGCCGCGACGACGACCCGGCCGGTGCCGCCGCGGCGCCGTGCCGGACCTGCGGCGGCACGGGCTGGATCGAGTGGGGCGGCTGCGGCATGGTCAACCGCAACGTGCTGGCGGCGGCCGGGATCGACCCCGACGTCTACACCGGGTTCGCCTTCGGCATGGGGATCGACCGCACGATCCAGCTGCGCAACGGCGTGACCGATATGCACGACATCGTCGAGGGCGACGCGCGGTTCTCCGCGCAGTTCGGGATGGAGATCTGATGCTGGCCCCCACCAGTTGGCTCGCCGAACTCGTCGGGCTGGACGCGGTCCCGCCCGGCGAACAGGTCGCCGCCGACCTCGTCCGCGTCGGCCTCGAGGAGGAGGCGCTGCACGGCGGATCCGTGACCGGACCCCTCGTCGTGGGCCGGGTCCTGGACAAGACCGACGAGCCGCAGAAGAACGGCAAGACCGTCCACTTCTGCCACGTCGACATCGGCCGCGAGCAGCCGCAGGAGATCGTCTGCGGCGCCCACAACTTCGCCGCGGGCGACCTCGTCGCGGTCATCCTGCCCGGCGGCCGGCTCGGCGACATCGAGATCGCCGCCCGCAAGACCTACGGGCACGTCTCCGCCGGGATGATCGTCTCGGAGCGGGAGCTCGGCATCGGCGAGGACCACGCCGGCATCATCGTGCTCACCGACTACTTCGCCGGCGACGAGGCGACCCTGTCCGCCCTGACGCCGGGCCAGGACGCGATGCCGCTGTTCGGCCTCGGCGAGCAGGTGGTCGAGGTCAACGTGACCCCGGACCGGGGCTATTGCTTCTCGATGCGGGGGATCGCGCGCGAATATGCCCTGGCCATCGGCCGGGGCGAGCAGTTCCGCGACCCGGTGGGGCCGGATCAGGTCCAGCCGCCCGCCACCACCGAGGACGGCTACGAGGTGCGGCTCTACGACGCGGCGCGGATCCACGGGGTGGCCGGCTGCGACCGCTACGTGGCACGCATCGTGCGGGGCATCGACCCGACCGCCGCCTCGCCGGGCTGGATGAAGCAGCGGCTGGCGCAGCTGGGGATGCGGCCGATCAGCCTGGCCGTCGACATCACCAACTACCTCATGCTGCTCACCGGCCAGCCGCTACACGCCTTCGACCTGGACACCCTCTCGGGGGCGATCGAGGTGCGCCGGGCGCAGCCGGGCGAGCGCCTGGTCACCCTCGACGACGTCGACCGCGAGCTGGACCCCGAGGACCTGCTCATCACCGACGGCGGCACGACCCCGCTCGCGTTGGCCGGCGTCATGGGCGGTGCGACCAGCGAGGTCACCCCGGCGACCCGCAACGTGCTCATCGAGGCGGCCCATTTCGACGCCGTGACCGTCGCTCGCACGTCCCGCCGTCACCGCCTGTCCAGCGAGGCCAGCCGCCGTTTCGAGCGGGGCGTCGACCCGGCCATCTGTGCGGCCGTCGCCGAGCTCGCCGTGCGCATGCTCGTGGAGTACGCCGGGGGGACCGCCGACCCTGCCGTCACCGACATGGACCGGCGGGAGCCGGGCCAGGACATCACCTTCGACACCGGCTCGGCATGGCGCCTGATCCAGCCGGGCAGCCCCGGGACCGATCCGGTCCCGGCCGGGCTGTCCCATGCCGACGTCGTGGCCTGTCTGCGGTCCCTGGGCTGCCAGGTCACCGAACTGGCAACGGTCACCGAGGGCAGCTTCGGGTTCGTCCGGGTCACCCCGCCGTCCTGGCGTCCCGACCTGCGCAACGGCCCCGATCTCGTGGAGGAGGTCGCGCGCCTGCGGGGGTACGACGCCATCCCCGCCGTGCTGCCGATGGCGCCGGGCGGACGGGGGCTGACCGCGTCGCAGCGCGGGATCCGGGTCGCCAGTGCCGCGCTCGCCGGGCTCGGCCTCATCGAGGTGTGGAGCTATCCGTTCGTCGGCGCGGGCGTCGGCGACCAGCTCGGCTACGACGCAGGCGACGCCCGACGGTACGCCGTACGGTTGGCCAATCCCCTCTCCGACGAGGCCCCGCACCTGCGCACCAGCCTGCTCGCCACGCTGCTGCCGACCCTGCGCATGAACGTGCGCCGGGGCAGCAAGGACGTGGCGCTCTACGAACAGGGCGTGGTCTTCACCCCCGGGGGGCCGCTGCGGCAGGCCCCGGTGCCCGCGGTCGGGGTGCGCCCCGACGAGCACACGCTGCGGGCGATCCTCGACGCCGTCCCCGCGCAGCCGCGGCACGTGGCGATCGCCCTCGCCGGCGACGCGGCGCCGGCCGGCCCCTGGGGTCCGGGCCGGGCCTGGTCGGCGGCGGATGCCATCGGACTGGCCGTCGCGCTCGGCCGGGCGTTCGCGCAGGACCTGAGCGTGCGCGCCGGGGATGCCAGCCCGTTCCACCCCGGCCGGTGCGCGCAGCTGGCGCTGCCCGACGGCACGGTCCTCGGCCACGCCGGAGAACTGCACCCGAAGGTGGTCGCCGCGCTGGAGCTGCCCGCCCGCACCTGCGCCGCCGAGCTGAACCTCGACGCGCTGATCGCCGCCTCGGGCGATCCGGCCCAGCCGCGGGCCCTGTCGACCTATCCGGTCGCGCACTCCGATGTCGCCCTCGAGGTGGCCGAGGCGGTGCCCGCGGCGGAGGTGGCCGACGCCCTGCGGCGGGGCGCGGGGCCGGATCTGGAGGCGCTCGCGCTGTTCGACGTCTATCGGGGGGACCAGCTGGCGGAGGGCACGAAGTCATTGGCCTACCGGCTCTCCTTCCGGGCGTCGGACCGCACGTTGACCACCGACGAGGTCAGCGCTGCGCGCGATGCGGCGATCGCCTGTGCGACGCAGCAGACGGGGGCGGTGCAGCGTGGTTGAGACGTCGCAGGGCTCGGACCGCCGGGTCGCCGTGGTCACCGGCGCGAGCCGGGGCATCGGTGCGCATCTGGCGCAGGCGTTCGCCGCGGCGGGGTACGTCGTGGCGGCGTGCTCCTTCTTCGGCCGACGCGCCGAGGCCGGTGCGGGCGGCGAGGAGTCCGGCGCGACCGAGCGGTCGTACGACGTGGCCGCCGTCGATGTGACCGACGAGGCGGCGGTCCGCCGGTTCGTCGGCGACGTGCTCACCCGGCACGGGCGGGTCGACGTGCTGGTCAACAATGCGGGCGTGATCGACGACGAGGTGCCGCTGGCCGAGTCGGATCCGGCGGACTGGTGGCGCTGCCTCGAGGTCGACCTGCGCGGTCCCTATCTGCTCACCCGGATGGTGTTGCCCGGGATGCTGGCCCGCGGGTCGGGGCGCGTCATCAACCTCAACTCCGGCGCGGGCACCCGCGCGGACGAGGTCTTTTCCGCGTACGCCGTGGCCAAGACCGGCCTCGCGCGGTTGACGGGGGCGACCCATCTCGCCGGCCGCGGACGCGGCGTGTTCGCCTTCGACCTCATGCCCGGCGTGGTCCGCACGGACATGACCACCGCGATGGCGGTGCACGAGGAGCGCACCGACTGGACGGCGCCGCAGGCCGTCGCCGAGCTGGCGTTGGCCCTGGCCGCCGGGCGGCTGGACGCCTGGTCGGGGCGGTTCGTCCGGGCCGGCGTCGACACGATCGACGCTCTGACCAAGGCCGCGGAGAACGGCCTGCCGCGCGGGGCCAGGACGCTCACCCTCACGCCGTACGGTCCCAGCGACCCGGTGGCCTGACCCCGGCCCCCGCGCGCCTGACCCCGGCACCCGCGCGCCTGACCACCGGCACCCGCGCGCCTGACCACCGGCACCCGCGCGCCTGACCACCGGCACCCGCGCGCCTGACCACCGGCACCCGCGCGCCTGACCACCGGCCCGCAGCAAAACCGGTCTGCATAACCTTGCGGAGTTGTGTATATTCATCCGCATGCTCACGATCGCCGTCGCCGGAGCCAGCGGATACGCCGGGGGAGAGGTGCTGCGCCTGCTGTTGGGCCACCCCGAGTTCGAGGTCGGCGCGCTGACCGCCGCGGCGAGCGCCGGAACGGCCCTGGCCGAGCACCACCCGCACCTGTTTCCGCTCGCCGACCGCGTGCTGATCGACACCACCCCGGAGGCCTTCGCTGGGGCGGACGCGGTGGTCTTGGCCCTGCCGCACGGCGCCTCGGCCGCCCTGGCGGCCCGGCTGCCGCAGGACCTGGTGGCGGTGGACTGCGGGGCGGACTTCCGGCTGACCGATGCCGCCGCCTGGCAGCGCTTCTACGACACCCCCCATGCCGGCGCCTGGCCCTATGGACTGCCGGAGCTGCCGCTCGCCGGTGGCGGTCGGCTGCGGGACGACCTCATCGGGGCGCGGCGCATCGCCGCTCCCGGTTGCTATCCGACCGGGATCAGCCTCGCGCTCGCCCCGGGCTTCGCGGCGGCCCTGCTGGAGCCCTCGGACGTGGTCGTCGTCGCCGCCTCGGGGACGTCCGGCGCCGGCAAAGCGCTCAAGCCGCACCTGCTCGCGTCGCCGGTGATGGGCTCGATGAGCCCGTACGGCGTGGGCGGCGGGCACCGGCACACCCCGGAGATCGAGCAGAATCTGGCCCGGGCCGCGGGCGGTCCGGTCACGGTGTCGTTCACGCCCACGCTGGCCCCCATGCCGCGCGGGATCCTCGCGACCTGCACCGCCCGGCTGAAGCCGGGGACCGATCCCGCGACCGTGCGCGCCGCCTGGGAGCAGGCCTATGCGGACGAGCCGTTCGTCGTCCTGCTGCCGGAGGGGCGCTGGCCCGCGACCGGCGACGTGCTCGGCAGCAACGTGGTCGCGCTGCAGCTGGCCGTCGATGAGCACGCCGGTCGGGTCGTCGTCGTCGCCGCCGAGGACAACCTCACCAAGGGCACCGCGGGCGCCGTCGTGCAGTGCCTGAACCTGGCGCTGGGGCTGCCCGAGGGCGCCGGCCTGCCCGCGGCCGGGGTGGCGCCGTGAGCACCGGCCACCAATTCTGGGAGCTTACGATCCACGCCCGCCCGGTCAAGATCGCCAGGCTGGCGCCCGGCGCCGACGTACCGGCCTGGGCCCGCGACGGCGCACCGTTGTCCTCGATCTCCTGGAACCCGGCGGAGACCTCGGTGATCGCGCCCGCCGACGGCGTGCCCGCCGACCTGCCGCAGGCAGGGCCGTTCCTCGCGGTGCAGATCCAGGGTCCGTTGGACATCACGCTGACCGGGGTGCTGAGTGGCCTGCTCGCGCCGCTGGCCGAGGCGAGAATCCCCGTGATCACCCTGTCGACCTACGAGACCGACTGGATCCTGGTGCCCGTGGACCACGTCGAACGGGCCGCCAACGTCTGGCGGTATCACGGCCACACGGTCGAGAAGATGGACGGCGTCGAAAGGAAGCTCACGTGAGCATCACGTTCCCCGAAGGTTTCCGGGCCGCCGGAGTGACGGCGGGGCTCAAAGCCTCCGGCCGCCCGGATCTGGCGCTGGTCGTCAACGACGGGCCCGATCACGTCGCTGCCGGCGTCTTCACGACGAACCGGGTCGAGGCGGCCCCGGTGACCTGGAGCCGGCAGGTGCTCACCGACCATCGGGCCGACGCCGTGATCCTCAACTCCGGTGGGGCCAACGCCTGCACCGGCCCCGAGGGCTTCGGCGACACCCATCGCACCGCGGAGCACACCGCGCGCCGCCTGGGCTGCTCGGCCGGTGACATTGTGGTCTGCTCGACCGGGATCATCGGCGAGCGCCTCGACCTGGACCTGTTGCTCGCCGGGGTCGACCACGCCGCGAGCGAGCTGAGTTCCGACGGCGGCGCCGACGCCGCGCGGGCGATCATGACCACTGACACCGTGGCCAAGCAGGCCCAGCACGTCGAGGACGGGTGGTCGGTCGGCGGGATGGCCAAGGGCGCCGGGATGCTCGCGCCCGGGCTGGCCACCATGCTCGTCGTGCTGACCACGGACGCCGTCGTGACCGGGCCGGACTTGGCGGCGGCGCTGCAGGAGGCGACCCGGGTGACCTTCGACCGGATCGACTCCGACGGCTGCATGTCCACCAACGACACCGTCGTCGTACTGTCCTCGGGCGCCTCCGCGGTGACCCCGTCCGCGGCGCAGCTCAGGCACGCGCTGACCCGGGTCTGCGCCGACCTGGCGCGGCAGCTGATCGCCGACGCCGAGGGCGCCAAGCACGACATCGCGATCACCGTCACCCGCGCCGCCAGCGAGGACGACGCGGTCGAGGTGGCCCGGGCGGTGGCCCGCAGCAACCTGCTCAAGTGCGCCATCTTCGGTGGGGACCCCAACTGGGGCCGGATCGTCGCCGCGGTCGGCACCACGTCTGCCGCGTTCGACCCGACCCAGCTCGACGTCGCGATCAATGACGTCACCGTCTGCCACAACTGCGGCGTCGGCGCCGACCGGAGCCTCGTGGACCTGACGGCACGCGACGTACGCATCCTCATCGACCTCAAGGCGGGGGACCAAGAGGCCACCGTCTGGACCAACGACCTCACCCACGATTACGTCCACGAGAACTCGGCGTACAGCACATGAGCGAACACACCCAGCCCAACACCGTCGCCGCCCGCACCGATCCGGACCGGCTCCGCGCGGCCTCCCACCATCTGCGCACCCTGCGCGATCAGACCAGCCTGGCCACCGCGGCCGGCAAGGCCCAGGTGCTCGTCGATGCCCTGCCTTGGCTGCAGCGGTTCCGCGGCGCGCTGGTCGTCGTGAAATACGGCGGCAACGCGATGACCGACGCCACCCTCAAGCAGGCGTTCGCCCAGGACATCGCGTTCCTGCGGTACGCCGGGCTGCGGCCGGTCGTCGTGCACGGCGGCGGTCCCCAGATCGGGGCCATGCTGGCGCGCCTGGGCATCAGCAGCGAGTTCAAGGCCGGCCTGCGGGTCACCACCCCCGAGGTGATGGACGTGGTCCGGATGGTGTTGATGGGTCAGGTCGGCCGGGAGCTGGTCGGCCTGCTCAACGACCACGGGCCGATCGCGGTGGGCCTGTCCGGGGAGGACGCCGGGCTGTTCGGCGCCCGCCGCCGCGGTGCCCTGGTCGACGGCACCGAAGAGGACATCGGCCTCGTCGGGGACGTCGTCGAGGTCAATCCCTCGGCGGTGATCGACATCCTCGCCGCCGGTCGGGTGCCGGTGGTCTCGACGATCGCCCCCGACCTGGACGGCGACGGGGTGCTCAATGTCAACGCCGACACCGCCGCCTCGGCCCTCGCGGTGGCGCTCGGGGCGCGCAAGCTGGTCGTCCTCACCGACGTCGAAGGCGTGTACGCCGCGTGGCCCGACAAGTCCACCCTGCTCAGCCGGATGAGTGTCAGCAGCGCGGAGGAGATGCTCGCGACGGTGGACGCCGGGATGATGCCCAAGCTCGAGGCCTGCGTGCGCGCCGTCCGGGGCGGCGTCCCCCAGGCCCACGTGATCGACGGCCGGGCCCCCCACTCGCTGCTGCTCGAGGTCTTCACCGGCGAGGGCATCGGCACGATGATCCTGCCCGACGACGAGGAGTCCACCCCATGACCAGCCAGGCGCAATACCTGGACCGCTATGCCGCCGCGCTGCTGCCGGTTTTCGGTCGACCGCAGCTCGTGCTGACCCGGGGGGCGGGCAGCTCCGTCTGGGACGCCGACGGCAAGGAATACCTCGACCTGCTCGCCGGGATCGCCGTCAACGCGCTGGGCCACGGCCACCCCGCCCTCGTGGCGGCCGTCCGCGAGCAGGCCGAGCGGATGATCCACATCAGCAACTTCTTCACCAGCGCGCCCCAGATCGAACTCGCGGAGACGCTGCTGCGGCTGGCCGGGGCGCCGGAAGGGTCGGCGGTCTTCTTCACCAACTCCGGGACCGAGGCCGTCGAGGCCGCGATCAAGCTGTCCCGGCGGACCGGCCGCACCCGCCTGATCGCCGCCGAGGGCGCCTTCCACGGGCGCTCCACCGGGGCTCTGGCGCTCACCCACAAGGCGGCCTACCGGGAGCCCTTCGCCCCCCTCATCGGCGAGGTCACGCACGTCCCGTACGACGACGCGGACGCGCTACGCGCCGCCTTCGCCGATGCGGCGGCCGGCCCGGTGGCCGCGCTCTTCCTCGAACCCACCCAAGGCGAGGCGGGGGTCATCCCCGCCTCCGTCGACTACCTGCGGCTGGCCCGCGAGCTGTGCACGGCGCACGGTGCCCTGCTGGTCTTCGACGAGGTGCAGACCGGCGTCGGGCGCACCGGCCGGTGGTTCGACCACCAACGCGCCGACATCCTTCCCGACGCGATGACCTTGGCCAAGGGCCTGGCGGGCGGGGTCCCGATCGGGGCGCTGGTCACCTACAGCGCGGCGGTGACCGGCATGCTCACCGCGGGCCAGCACGGCTCGACCTTCGGTGGCAACCCGCTGGCCTGCGCCGCCGGTCTGGCGGTCTGCCGGACCCTGGCGGAGCAACACGTCCTGGACGACGTCCGCCTGGTCGGCGACAAGATCGCCGCCGGGGTGCGGGGCCTGGCCCACCCGCGGGTCACCGAGGTCCGCGGCGAGGGGTTGCTGCTCGGCATCGGGCTGCGCGACGAGGGCTCGGCCGCGCTGGCCGCGGCCCTGCTGCAGGCCGGTGTCATCGTCAACGCACCCAACCCCCGCACGCTGCGACTTGCGCCATCCCTGCTCCTGAACCTGGCGCAGGCGGATACGTTCGTGGCGACCCTGCAGCCCCTGCTCGATGAATGGAACGACGAATGACTGGACAGACCGTGCGGCACTTCCTGCGCGACGACGACCTGACCCCCGCCGAACAGGCGCAGATCATCGACCGGGCCATCGCGATGAAGCAGGACCGGTTCGGCGTGCGGCCGTTCGAGGGTCCGCAGGCGGTCGCGATCATCTTCGACAAGCCGACCCTACGCACCCAGGTGTCGTTCATGGCCGGGATCGCCGAACTCGGCGGCTTCCCGTTCGTCGTGGACGGCAACCTCGCGCAGATCGGGGTCCGCGAGTCGATCGCCGACTCGGCGAAGGTGCTCACCCGGGCCGTGTCCGCGATCGTGTGGCGCACCTCCGGACAGGACCGGATCGAGGAGATGGCCGCGAATTCCACGGTCCCCGTGGTGAATGCGCTCACCGACCAGTTCCACCCGTGCCAGATCCTCGCCGACCTGCAGACGATCAAAGAGCACAAGGGCACCTTGGCCGGGCTGACGTTCGCCTACCTCGGCGACGCCGGCAACAACATGGCCAACTCCTACGCGATCGGCATGGCCATGGCCGGCATGCACGTGCGGATCGCGGGCCCCGGCGGCCACCAACCCGCTCCCGAGATCGTCGCTCGCGCTAAGGAACTCGCCGCCTCGACCGGCGGTTCGGTGACCGTCACCGGGGACGGTGCGCAGGCGGCGAAGGACGCCGACGTGGTCGTCACCGACACCTGGGTGTCGATGGGCATGGAGGCCGAGAAGGCGCAGCGGCGCGGCGAGGGCAACCCGTTCGCCTCCTTCCAGGTCAACGTCGCGATCATGGGCCTGGCCAAGCCGGACGCCATCTTCATGCACTGCCTGCCCGCCTATCGCGGCTTCGAGGTGAGCGCCTCGGTGATCGACGGACCCGCCTCGGTCGTGTTCGACGAGGCGGAGAACCGGCTGCACGCGCAGAAGGCGCTGCTCGCCTTCCTCGTGGAGGCCGGCCGCTGAGCCGGAGGTGAACCCCGTGACCGTCGCCCAGTCCCGCACGGCGCGCCATGCGCGCATCGTGGAGATCCTCGCGCGCACCTCGGTGCGCAGCCAGGGCGAGTTGCTGGAGTTGCTCGCCCACGACGGCCTCGAGGTCACCCAGGCGACCCTGTCGCGCGATCTCGTCGAGATCGGTGCGGTCAAGGTGCGGGTGGGCAAGTCCCTGGTGTACGCCGTGCCGGGGGAGGGTGGCGATCGGACCCCGCGCCCGGCGGCCGACGAGGCTGAGGTCGACGCGCGGCTGCGCCGGCTCTGCGAGGATCTGCTCGTCACCGCCACCGCGTCGGCCAATCTCGTCGTGCTGCGCACCCCTCCCGGCGCCGCCAACTACCTCGCCTCTGCGATCGACCGGGCCGACGGGGACGACATCATCGGCACCATCGCGGGAGACGACACGGTGTTGGTGATCACGGCCTCCGCGACGGGCGGGCAGCCGGTCGCGGACCGCTTGCTCTCGCTAGCGGCGGGCGAGTGAGACCGAATCACCCTGGACGCAAAGGAATCTCGCGATGACTGAGGCAACCGCCGGGCTCTCGGGCGGCGCACCCGAGTTGGGCGACGCACCCGAGCTGGGTGGCGCACCCGAGCTGGGTGGCGCACCCGAGCGGGGCACCGCCCCGCCGCTGGCGCTGTGGGGCGGACGCTTTGCCGGGGGACCCGCGCAGGCCCTCGCGGCCCTGTCGAAGTCGACGCACTTCGACTGGCGGCTGGCCCCCTACGACCTCGCGGGGTCGCGCGCGCACGCGCGGGTCCTGCGGGCCGCGGGGCTGCTCGACGACGCGACGCTGGCCGCGATGCTCGGCGGGTTGCGCGAGCTGGGCTCGGACGTCGCCAGCGGCGCGTTCGGGCCCGCGCCGGACGACGAAGACGTGCACACCGCGCTGGAGCGAGGCCTGATCGAGCGGGTCGGCCCGGAGGTGGGCGGCCGGCTGCGGGCCGGCCGGTCCCGCAACGACCAGGTCGCGACGCTGTTCCGGATGTACCTTCGCGACCACGCCCGATCCTGCGCCGGGTTGCTCCTCGACGTCGCCGACGCGCTGATCGAGCAGGCCGCGGCGCACCCGGAGGCGCCCATGCCCGGGCGCACCCACCTGCAGCACGCCCAGCCGGTGCTGCTCGCCCACCACCTGCTCGCGCACGTCTGGGCCCTGCTGCGCGACGTCGACCGGTGGCGCGACTGGGATCGGCGAGCCGCCATCTCCCCCTACGGATCCGGCGCCCTGGCCGGCTCCTCACTCGGCCTGGACCCCGCCGCGGTGGCCGCCGACCTCGGCTTCGACGCCGCCTGCGAGAACTCCATCGACGGCACCGCCAGCCGCGACTTCGTCGCCGAGTTCGCTTTCGTCGCAGCCATGGCCGCGGTCGACATCTCCCGGTTCGCCGAAGAGGTGTGCCTGTGGGCGACCAAGGAGTTCGGCTTCGTGACTCTCGACGACGCCTACTCGACGGGGTCGAGCATCATGCCGCAGAAGAAGAACCCCGACGTGGCCGAGCTGGCCCGCGGCAAGGCCGGCCGGCTGGTGGGGGATCTCGCCGGGTTGCTGACCACGCTCAAGGCCCTGCCCCTGGCGTACAACCGCGATCTGCAGGAGGACAAGGAGCCGGTCTTCGACGCGGTGGACACCCTCGAACTGCTGCTGCCCGCGGTCGCCGGGATGACCGCGACGCTGGTCTTCCACACCGACCGGATGGCCGAGCTGGCGCCGCAGGGCTTTTCGCTGGCGACCGATGTGGCCGAGTGGCTCGTCCGGCAGGGTGTCGCCTTCCGCATCGCGCACGAGGTGGCCGGGTCGTGCGTGCGCGCCTGCGAACAGCGCGGGATCGAGTTGTGGGACCTCTCCGATAACGATCTCGCGCGCATCAGCCCGGACCTGACCCCCGGCGTGCGGTCGGTGCTCTCGGTGGCCGGCTCGCTGGCCTCACGGGACGCGCAGGGCGGCACGGCGCCCGTGCGGGTCGCCGAGCAGCTGGGCCGGGCGCGGGAGGCCGCCGCGGCCGCGCGGGCCTGGTCGTCGGCGCCGGTCGTCATTCGTGACTGAGGACGGGCCCGCCCATCCGTGCGTCGGGGGCGAGCGGCTGTCGGCGACGTTCTACGACCGCCCGGTGCTGCAGGTGGCGCAGGATCTGCTCGGATGTGTGATCGAGCACGACAGGGTCACCGTCCGGCTGGTCGAGGTCGAGGCCTACGACGGCGAGCGGGATCCCGGTTCGCACGCCTACCGCGGCCGCACCCCCCGCACCGCGGTGATGTTCGGGCCCCCGGGTGGGCTGTATGTCTACTTCACCTACGGCATGCACTACTGCGCCAACCTGGTCTGCGGCCCGCCGGGTCGGGCCTCGGCCGTGCTGCTGCGCGCCGGGGCGGTCGTCGCCGGCGAGGATCTCGCCCGCGCCCGGCGTACCGCCGCAACCCACCGCACCATCGCGGCGCGCGACCTCGCGAGGGGACCGGCGCGCCTGGCGACCTGCCTGGCCTTCGGGCGTGCCCAGAACGGCGTGCTGACGACGGCTCCGCAGTCGCCGGTGACCGTACGCCGTGGTGCGGGGCCGATCGGGACCGTCGCCGTGGGGCCTCGGGTCGGGGTCAGCGGACCCGGCGGCGATGGTGCCGAATTTCCCTGGCGCTACTGGCTCGAGGGCGATCGGCACGTCTCGGCGTACCGGCCGGGCGGTTTCCGGCGGACTCGAACGTAGGGGAGGATGACCCGGGGCGCCGCCACCCGCGGCGCGCGACGAGGGAGAAGGGGATCGGAACGTGGGCAACGTGTTCGACGAGTTGACCTGGCGCGGCCTGGTGGCGCAGACCACCGACCCGGACGCGCTGCGCGAGGCGCTCGCGACCCCGATCACGGTGTACTGCGGATTCGATCCGACCGCGCCGTCGCTGCACTTCGGCAACCTCGTGCAGCTGATCGTGTTGCGCCACCTGCAGCGCGCGGGACACCACGTGATCGGGCTGGTCGGGGGATCGACCGGGCTGATCGGCGACCCCCGCCCCAGCAGCGAGCGGGTGTTGAAGACCAAGGAGGAGACGGCGGCCGACGTGGCGCGGATCGCCGTGCAGGTGCGGCGGATCCTCGGGGAGGACGATGCCAATCCGGCCCGGTTCGTCAACAACCTCGACTGGACGGCGCCGATCTCCGCGCTGGACTTCCTGCGCGACTACGGCAAGCACTTCCGGGTCAATCAGATGATCCGCAAGGACGCCGTCGCGGCCCGGCTGAACTCCGAGCAGGGCATCAGCTACACCGAATTCAGCTACCAGATCCTGCAGGCGCTGGACTTCCTGCACCTGTTCCGGGAATACGGCTGCCGGCTGCAGACCGGTGGGCAGGACCAGTGGGGCAATCTGACCGCGGGGGTGGACCTGGTCGGCCGGGTCGAGGGAGCCTCCGTGCACGCGCTGACCACGCCCCTGCTCACGGACAGCGCGGGGGAGAAGTTCGGCAAATCCGCCGGCAACGCGATCTGGCTCGACCCCGATATGACCAGCCCGTACGCGTTCTACCAGTACTGGCTCAATGTCGAGGACGCCTCGGTCGTGATGCTGTTGAAGGTCTTCACCGACCTGGCCCCCGACGAGATCGAGGACCTGGCCCGGCAGGTGGCCGACGAACCGTTCCGCCGGACGGCGCAGAAGGTGCTTGCGGCGGAGATCACCACGCTGGTCCACGGCGCGGCGGCGACGGCCGCGGTGCAGGCGGCCTCGGCGGCGCTCTTTGGCACGGGCGACCTCGGGGCGCTCGATGAGCGCACCCTCCTGGACGCGACCGCGGAGCTCCCCTCCGGGGCGGTGCCCGCGGGCGGGTCCGTGGTCGACGCTCTGGTGGCGTCGGGCCTGGCCGACTCCCGCAACGCCGCGCGTCGGCTGCTGGGGGACGGCGGGGTGTCGCTCAACAACGTCAAGGTCAGCGACGCGGAGGCGGTGCTGGGGTCGGCGGACTTCCTGCATGGCCAGGTGGCGATCCTCAAGCGCGGCCGCAAGTCGATGGCAGCCGTACGCCGGCAGGAGTGAGTCGCTCCGCCCCGGTGGACACCCCTGCCGGGACGTCGGTGGGCGAGCCGGGCTGGGGTGTCGGGCGGCGACCCAGCGGCGGCCTTGTGACCAGCCGATTTGGTGCTGCCGACGGAGGTGTCTACAGTAGGGCGAGTCGGTCAGCGAGGGAGGAACGGACACCAACTGGTGGCCGGTCCCCGAGACCGACAGCCCACCTCAGCACCGTCGGCGAAAGCCGACCGCCTCGCTGCGCTTCGCGCGAACTTGAGGAGCAGATCGCGAATCTGCTACAGTGGTGGGCCGGCTCACCGGAGAGAGTGCTCTCCGAAGCCAACCAATCTGCACTGCCACGCATCGACTCCTGCGGGAGTCGGCGCACACGTGCATCCGATTCTTGAGAACTCAACAGCGTGCCGAAATCGATGCCAATTGTTTGTTTTTGGTTTCAAGTCAATTCGGCTCTGCTGCTCCTGTTTGGGGGTGGTGGGGTTTGTTTGGTTTGGGGCTGGGATTTATGGTTTTTCTGTTTGTTTATGGAGAGTTTGATCCTGGCTCAGGACGAACGCTGGCGGCGTGCTTAACACATGCAAGTCGAACGATGAAGCCCTTCGGGGTGGATTAGTGGCGAACGGGTGAGTAACACGTGAGTAACCTGCCCTTCACTTTGGGATAACCTTCGGAAACGGGGGCTAATACCGGATATGACTCTGGCCCGCATGGGTTGGGGTGGAAAGTTTTTATGGTGGAGGATGGGCTCGCGGCCTATCAGCTTGATGGTGGGGTGATGGCCTACCATGGCGACGACGGGTAGCCGGCCTGAGAGGGTGATCGGCCACACTGGGACTGAGACACGGCCCAGACTCCTGCGGGAGGCAGCAGTGGGGAATATTGCACAATGGGCGAAAGCCTGATGCAGCGACGCCGCGTGAGGGATGAAGGCCTTCGGGTTGTAAACCTCTTTCGTCAGGGAAGAAGCGAAAGTGACGGTACCTGGAGAAGAAGCACCGGCTAACTACGTGCCAGCAGCCGCGGTAATACGTAGGGTGCGAGCGTTGTCCGGAATTATTGGGCGTAAAGAGCTTGTAGGCGGTTTGTCGCGTCTGTCGTGAAAATCCATGGCTTAACTGTGGACGTGCGGTGGGTACGGGCAGGCTAGAGTGTGGTAGGGGAGACTGGAATTCCTGGTGTAGCGGTGAAATGCGCAGATATCAGGAGGAACACCGATGGCGAAGGCAGGTCTCTGGGCCATAACTGACGCTGAGAAGCGAAAGCATGGGGAGCGAACAGGATTAGATACCCTGGTAGTCCATGCCGTAAACGTTGGGCGCTAGGTGTGGGGCTCATTCCACGAGTTCTGTGCCGCAGCTAACGCATTAAGCGCCCCGCCTGGGGAGTACGGCCGCAAGGCTAAAACTCAAAGGAATTGACGGGGGCCCGCACAAGCGGCGGAGCATGCGGATTAATTCGATGCAACGCGAAGAACCTTACCAAGGCTTGACATACACCGGAAAAGTGCAGAGATGTGCTCCCCGTAAGGTCGGTGTACAGGTGGTGCATGGTTGTCGTCAGCTCGTGTCGTGAGATGTTGGGTTAAGTCCCGCAACGAGCGCAACCCTCGTTCCATGTTGCCAGCACGTAATGGTGGGGACTCATGGGAGACTGCCGGGGTCAACTCGGAGGAAGGTGGGGATGACGTCAAATCATCATGCCCCTTATGTCTTGGGCTTCACGCATGCTACAATGGCCGGTACAAAGGGTTGCGATACCGTGAGGTGGAGCGAATCCCAAAAAACTGGTCTCAGTTCGGATTGGGGTCTGCAACTCGACCCCATGAAGTCGGAGTCGCTAGTAATCGCAGATCAGCAACGCTGCGGTGAATACGTTCCCGGGCCTTGTACACACCGCCCGTCAAGTCACGAAA
>JAIUNK010000025.1 GCA_020161845.1 Actinomycetota bacterium | reverse complement strand
ATCATCCCCGCGTGTGCGGGGAATGCAATCCTGCGGGCGGTCACGGTTGCCCCTTGCACGGATCATCCCCGCGTGTGCGGGGAATGCGACCCACAGCAACGGAATCCATGCGGGGGCTGTGGGATCATCCCCGCGTGTGCGGGGAATGCACTGGCATGCGAGAGTTCTGACTCATGTTCATAGGATCATCCCCGCGTGTGCGGGGAATGCAAGCTTGACCGCGCCAGACATCAGCCGGCGACCGGATCATCCCCGCGTGTGCGGGGAATGCGCCTGACGGATGGCTTCGAGCCGGTTCTCGCCAGGGATCATCCCCGCGTGTGCGGGGAATGCCATCCGGCCGCGGAATCACCCTTCGTCTGCTGAGGATCATCCCCGCGTGTGCGGGGAATGCGGCTCTTCGAGGTAGAACCGTGCGGCCTCGGCCGGATCATCCCCGCGTGTGCGGGGAATGCGGGCTGCGTATGCCATCGACGTGGCGTTCCGGGGGATCATCCCCGCGTGTGCGGGGAATGCCTGGCGCCCGGATCGTCGATCGCGTCGGCGTCCGGATCATCCCCGCGTGTGCGGGGAATGCATGACCAAAGCCATCGACGACGACGTCTGCCCGGGATCATCCCCGCGTGTGCGGGGAATGCAACGCCCGGGCCATGTCTGAACTCGGTAGGAACGGATCATCCCCGCGTGTGCGGGGAATGCGCGTTGACGCCCGGAGCACCGAACGCCGTGTCCGGATCATCCCCGCGTGTGCGGGGAATGCCGAAGACGATTGGGAGATGGCGCGATGACCGAGGGATCATCCCCGCGTGTGCGGGGAATGCTGACCGCGTACGCCCGAGGCAACTCCTCCAACGGGATCATCCCCGCGTGTGCGGGGAATGCCCCCGAACTCTCAGGCCCGCCAGCGTGCGGGCCGGATCATCCCCGCGTGTGCGGGGAATGCAGCCAGGCCCTTCCGAGGCTCGCCCCATCGAAGGGATCATCCCCGCGTGTGCGGGGAATGCATCTCGTCGGATGTGACGTCCGAGATGCGGGACGGATCATCCCCGCGTGTGCGGGGAATGCTCATCCAGGCGGCGACGCCGCTGATCCAGGTGCGGATCATCCCCGCGTGTGCGGGGAATGCTCGCCCTGCCCGCCGGCCAAGACCCTGGTCACCGGATCATCCCCGCGTGTGCGGGGAATGCTTGTCCACCGCGAACGTGAGCGACGACACGCCGGGATCATCCCCGCGTGTGCGGGGAATGCCGTGTCGGGTTCGCCGACCGCTTCGGCGAGGGCGGATCATCCCCGCGTGTGCGGGGAATGCGACGCCGGTCGGGACCGCGAGGGTGCCGTCACAGGATCATCCCCGCGTGTGCGGGGAATGCGAACACATTGTCACCGTTGCCAGGTTCGGAGATCGGATCATCCCCGCGTGTGCGGGGAATGCCCGCCGCCAGTCGTCGCGGCCGGCACCGTCGTCGGATCATCCCCGCGTGTGCGGGGAATGCCACCGGATTCCCGATACGGGGTTGTCGTGGCCGGGATCATCCCCGCGTGTGCGGGGAATGCGATGCGCTGAAGAATGTCGGCGACCCTGCGAAGGGATCATCCCCGCGTGTGCGGGGAATGCGAGCGTGCACCCGGACCTGAGGACCACCCACGGGGATCATCCCCGCGTGTGCGGGGAATGCCTCGCTGCCGATGGTCGGGTTGATGACGTGCTGGGATCATCCCCGCGTGTGCGGGGAATGCGTTCACGTTCCTGCGCAACGACGCCGAGTACACGGGATCATCCCCGCGTGTGCGGGGAATGCGGTTTGACGACCGCTCAGTCGGCGTTCAAGCAGGGATCATCCCCGCGTGTGCGGGGAATGCTGCGGCATCGGCTGTCGGTGCGGCGCTTCGGGCGGATCATCCCCGCGTGTGCGGGGAATGCGACGCCCGGGTCGCCGTGAACGTGACGCAACACGGATCATCCCCGCGTGTGCGGGGAATGCGGCGGGGTCGGGATTCGCCACGGAGGCGCCGCCGGATCATCCCCGCGTGTGCGGGGAATGCTGGCGGACCTCATCGACGAGGCGACGTCGTGAGGGATCATCCCCGCGTGTGCGGGGAATGCCTTCCGCGTGTCAGCGACCGTCCCGGCGAGGACGGATCATCCCCGCGTGTGCGGGGAATGCGTGCTCGATGGCGTCGGGGTGGTCAGCGACGTAGGATCATCCCCGCGTGTGCGGGGAATGCCACCAGCGGCCCGGGTCGGCGGTGCCCTTGCGCGGATCATCCCCGCGTGTGCGGGGAATGCCTGTTGACGATGGCACCCTGCGGCAGCGCCTCAGGATCATCCCCGCGTGTGCGGGGAATGCCCCGCAAGGCTGCGGTGAGTGATATCACGCCGAGGATCATCCCCGCGTGTGCGGGGAATGCAGTAGACCGCGTAACCGACAGCCGACGCGGACGGGATCATCCCCGCGTGTGCGGGGAATGCGGCGATGCCCTGGGCCATCGCCCAGGCAAAGTCGGATCATCCCCGCGTGTGCGGGGAATGCGTGTTCGCCTGGTTGAGCTTGTCGTTCGAGACGGGATCATCCCCGCGTGTGCGGGGAATGCTGTCCGACAGCTACGAGGCGTACTACCAGGCCAGGATCATCCCCGCGTGTGCGGGGAATGCGTGAAGGGCCTGGAGGACGAGCAGATCGACAGCGGATCATCCCCGCGTGTGCGGGGAATGCGTGATCCGCGCATACGAGGCCAACGGGTGGCACGGATCATCCCCGCGTGTGCGGGGAATGCGGCCTTCTCGTTCGCGTGTAGCCCGGTGGCCTGGGATCATCCCCGCGTGTGCGGGGAATGCGCATGAGCATCCTGATTGCGGGCACCGGGGTTGGGATCATCCCCGCGTGTGCGGGGAATGCCCGACTGGATCGCCGCAGTCGATGCCGGGTCGGGGATCATCCCCGCGTGTGCGGGGAATGCTGCCACGCCAGTTCGCCCCGCTCCCGCAGCACGGGATCATCCCCGCGTGTGCGGGGAATGCCGCCAGCATGACGTCCACGACGCTCAACGTTCCGGATCATCCCCGCGTGTGCGGGGAATGCGCCTGCCGTACGGCCTCTAGGGCGATCCAGGTCGGATCATCCCCGCGTGTGCGGGGAATGCGCTCCGCTGGCGATGGGCCTGGGCTGTGTCGGGGGATCACCCCCGCGTGTGCGGGGAATGCGCCCCATAGCGGACCCTCCAAGATCGGCACACCGGATCATCCCCGCGTGTGCGGGGAATGCATGACGAAAACTGGCGCCGACAGCGCACTATTCGGATCATCCCCGCGTGTGCGGGGAATGCGCGAGGCCCTTCGGTGAAGGGCCTTCGACGACCGGATCATCCCCGCGTGTGCGGGGAATGCAATGAGCTGCTTGAGTTTCGCCAGCGTCTCGACGGATCATCCCCGCGTGTGCGGGGAATGCGTACTGAAGGCGGTCGGCCCACTCGTCGACCAGGGATCATCCCCGCGTGTGCGGGGAATGCTCCCGCCAACGAAGCGAGCTGTCCACGGCAAAGGGATCATCCCCGCGTGTGCGGGGAATGCACGACCTCGCCCGGATCCGGGTCCGTCACGGCCGGATCATCCCCGCGTGTGCGGGGAATGCTTGAACAGGTTGGCGGCGATCGTGCTGGTGACGGGATCATCCCCGCGTGTGCGGGGAATGCCCGCCGAGGTTGATCGCCCAGGATCCGTCCTGCGGATCATCCCCGCGTGTGCGGGGAATGCCTTCCACGATCCGGTCCAGCTCGCTCTTGATCGGGATCATCCCCGCGTGTGCGGGGAATGCCGTGCGGAGAATTGAAGGGGTCGAATATAGTCCGGATCATCCCCGCGTGTGCGGGGAATGCCTGGTGGAGCGGCGTCCCCAACCCGGTCGCCGGGGATCATCCCCGCGTGTGCGGGGAATGCATGGGGTCGCGGCTCTGGTGGGCCGAGTTCAGGGGATCATCCCCGCGTGTGCGGGGAATGCCCCAGGGTGGATCGCGGGTCCGGCGAGACCGTGGATCATCCCCGCGTGTGCGGGGAATGCAGGCGGTCCAGCAGGTCATCGAACCCGACCGCCGGATCATCCCCGCGTGTGCGGGGAATGCCGTCGGCCGGTCACGGTCCATGAGGCGCAGTTCGGATCATCCCCGCGTGTGCGGGGAATGCCTGTCGCGGCGCTTGGCAACGTCGGTGGGCTGCGGATCATCCCCGCGTGTGCGGGGAATGCCCACCGCCCGGCCGGGGTGGTGGTGTCGATGTCGGATCATCCCCGCGTGTGCGGGGAATGCCGCCGAAGCCGGTGCCTTTGAGCGTGTACCCCGAGGATCATCCCCGCGTGTGCGGGGAATGCTCGGTCGCCGCGCGCTGCATCTGCACGGCCCAGGGATCATCCCCGCGTGTGCGGGGAATGCGGCGGTCAGCACGTCGGCGGCGACCGCTGACACGGATCATCCCCGCGTGTGCGGGGAATGCGACACCTCAGCGGCCACCGGCGAGACCACCACGGGATCATCCCCGCGTGTGCGGGGAATGCGGACCCCAGCCCTATCGGGTTGGGCAGGATGATGGATCATCCCCGCGTGTGCGGGGAATGCGGTCCCCGGCTGCCCCCCGCCAGCCCGCCAGATGGATCATCCCCGCGTGTGCGGGGAATGCGGCGTCAAGGCGGCGGCGGGGTCGGTGGGGTCCGGATCATCCCCGCGTGTGCGGGGAATGCGCATACCATTCGCCAGCATCATTCTGCGTGAACGGATCATCCCCGCGTGTGCGGGGAATGCTCATGATCACCCGGAACGCGGGCCGCACCGTGGGATCATCCCCGCGTGTGCGGGGAATGCGCCTCCGCGATGAACAACGACACCGGGGTGGTGGGATCATCCCCGCGTGTGCGGGGAATGCCGTCGAGATAACCTGCCCGTCATGGGAGCCCCGGGATCATCCCCGCGTGTGCGGGGAATGCCCTCACGGTGACCGATCAGGCGGGTGCGTCGCGGGATCATCCCCGCGTGTGCGGGGAATGCCATGGTGCGCTGATGGGTGGCGTGAGGGGGTCCGGATCATCCCCGCGTGTGCGGGGAATGCGATGGGGATCCCGCACGCCTCGGCGACGTACCGGGATCATCCCCGCGTGTGCGGGGAATGCTCAATCACGCGCGTGTCGTGCGACTGGGACTGGGGATCATCCCCGCGTGTGCGGGGAATGCGCGAACGTGCCGACCGTCCCCGAGGCGATCGTCGGATCATCCCCGCGTGTGCGGGGAATGCTTGTGCATGTTGATCGTGACCGACAGGGCGTGCGGATCATCCCCGCGTGTGCGGGGAATGCGCGTCCTCGTCGGTCCATTCGTCCTTGATCGACGGATCATCCCCGCGTGTGCGGGGAATGCAGGCGGTCCAGCAGGTCATCGAACCCGACCGCCGGATCATCCCCGCGTGTGCGGGGAATGCGCCAGCAGGGCGGCAATAGTCGCTTACCCGACCGGATCATCCCCGCGTGTGCGGGGAATGCGCCGAGTCGTACGCCGAGGAGTACGCCCCGGTGGGATCATCCCCGCGTGTGCGGGGAATGCCTCGCCAAGGACGGCATGCAGATGGTCGGCCCGGGATCATCCCCGCGTGTGCGGGGAATGCTTGATCGAGACGAAGCCGATCAACGTGGAGGTCGGATCATCCCCGCGTGTGCGGGGAATGGGTGTACCGCAGGAAGTCCGGGAACCCGAGGCCCGGATCATCCCCGCGTGTGCGGGGAATGCGCGATACCCCAGTTGTCGTCACGGGCCGCGGTCGGATCATCCCCGCGTGTGCGGGGAATGCAACGCCGACCCGCAATCCCTCACCATCGGCGGCGGATCATCCCCGCGTGTGCGGGGAATGCTGGAGCAACCCGGGTGAGACGGTCCTGACGCCGGGATCATCCCCGCGTGTGCGGGGAATGCGGTCGACGAGCTGAACCTCGCCGAGGCACAGGCGGATCATCCCCGCGTGTGCGGGGAATGCTCATCCGGGACTACCGCTGCCCCGGATGTGAACGGATCATCCCCGCGTGTGCGGGGAATGCCGGACGATGATCTGGTCGCCGTCGAGGCCGGTCGGATCATCCCCGCGTGTGCGGGGAATGCGAGACATGACCGCCGCGCCCGGCGTTGCGCCCGGGATCATCCCCGCGTGTGCGGGGAATGCCCGGATCCGGTCGCCGACGTGGTGCTCTACCAGGGATCATCCCCGCGTGTGCGGGGAATGCTTCGCCGGGGCCGCGAAAACCCCCGGGCTCTCGGGATCATCCCCGCGTGTGCGGGGAATGCGACGGCAAGACGCGGACCATGCTGATCGGGCACGGATCATCCCCGCGTGTGCGGGGAATGCGACGACACCTATGAAGTGCACGATTACCTGGACGGATCATCCCCGCGTGTGCGGGGAATGCCGCTGCGGCGATCCTCTACGGCGACGAACTCGGGGATCATCCCCGCGTGTGCGGGGAATGCTGACGCCTGCCGGGTGGTGAGGTCGTTCGTCGAGGGATCATCCCCGCGTGTGCGGGGAATGCGGCTTCACCCCCACGCAGGCGCTGCAAAACATCGGATCATCCCCGCGTGTGCGGGGAATGCTTGAAGAACCTGCTCGACGTCATCGTCGAGACGGGATCATCCCCGCGTGTGCGGGGAATGCATCCCGCGTCGAGACGCTCTGGTCGAACCGGCCGGATCATCCCCGCGTGTGCGGGGAATGCGGCTACTTCTCCGACGACGGCGTGAAGGAAGTCGGATCATCCCCGCGTGTGCGGGGAATGCGTTGGTCATGCCGTACCGCCCTCGCGCACGGCGGGATCATCCCCGCGTGTGCGGGGAATGCCGTCGTCGTCCCCGCGAGCGACGCGCCCACCAGGGATCATCCCCGCGTGTGCGGGGAATGCCTACCAGTGCCAAGCGACATCACCCCGTTCGACGGATCATCCCCGCGTGTGCGGGGAATGCTCCGGTCAGCGGATCAGCATGGGCGCCGCCGCCGGATCATCCCCGCGTGTGCGGGGAATGCCCAGTCGCTGGGTCGGTCTCGATGGGCACGTAGGGATCATCCCCGCGTGTGCGGGGAATGCGACGCCCGGGTCGCCGTGAACGTGACGCAACACGGATCATCCCCGCGTGTGCGGGGAATGCCTGTTCGAGCACGCGCAGCGCGAGCGCTCTGAGGGATCATCCCCGCGTGTGCGGGGAATGCTACGGCCTCGCCCACGTCGTCGTCCTCGCCGCGGGATCATCCCCGCGTGTGCGGGGAATGCGATCGCCGAGCTGGGGCACGACCGGGCAGCAACGGATCATCCCCGCGTGTGCGGGGAATGCTTGCGGTGCCGCCTGGCGAAGATCGATGACAGGGGATCATCCCCGCGTGTGCGGGGAATGCTCATCACGCCCCCCAGTGGTCGCGGAACTCGCGGGATCATCCCCGCGTGTGCGGGGAATGCGCCAGCCCAAGCCCCGCCATCCCCCGCCTCGCCGGATCATCCCCGCGTGTGCGGGGAATGCCTGATGCCGGTCCCGCTCATGCCGCCACGACCGGGATCATCCCCGCGTGTGCGGGGAATGCAAGCCAGCCACGACGCACCCGACAAGGGGATAAGGATCATCCCCGCGTGTGCGGGGAATGCTCTCGGAAGCCGGCTCGGTCTCGGTATGCCGGGGGATCATCCCCGCGTGTGCGGGGAATGCCGACGAGCACGGCGGAGGCGCCGGCCGTGCCGGGGATCATCCCCGCGTGTGCGGGGAATGCGCGACGGGCGCGATCGGTGCCCTCGTGCTCGGAGGATCATCCCCGCGTGTGCGGGGAATGCTCGCTGGAGCGGCTGAAGGGGTTCCTGGCCCGGTGGATCATCCCCGCGTGTGCGGGGAATGCCTACCGCACGCGACCCGCTGGACCGGCGCCTTCGGATCATCCCCGCGTGTGCGGGGAATGCTCGGTCTTGCCCATGACGTCGAGCATCTCGGACGGATCATCCCCGCGTGTGCGGGGAATGCGGTGCGAAGCGGAACGCGTCTACAGCCAGGCCGGGATCATCCCCGCGTGTGCGGGGAATGCACGCTCGCTTTCGATCCGCTTCATACGCTGGGCGGATCATCCCCGCGTGTGCGGGGAATGCTACGCGTTCAATATCGAGGGATTGCAGGCGCAGGGATCATCCCCGCGTGTGCGGGGAATGCCGTGCCGTACTCCAGCGGACTAGAGAGGAGTCCGGATCATCCCCGCGTGTGCGGGGAATGCTGCGACACCGCCGCCACGCCCGCGTTCGAGGAGGGATCATCCCCGCGTGTGCGGGGAATGCGCCACGGCCTCGGTCGCCGCATCCTTGGCGGCCGGATCATCCCCGCGTGTGCGGGGAATGCGCGGTGAATGCCGCCAGCGCTGCCCGCTTCTGGATCATCCCCGCGTGTGCGGGGAATGCACTTGCTGACCTGCAGTGACGCACGTGACTTTACGTCATTGGCTTCGGTTTTGATCGCTGAGCGCGCCGGTACCGACTGGCCTTGCTCCATCCATGCCGCATCCCACCTGCCCCGTCGGTGGACTCGGTCGGGCGCAGCATCAGTTGAACCCCGTCGAAGTCTGTCGGCACCCAATCGTGACGATGCACGCGGAAGGCCAGGCGTTGCTCGCTACGCGCGCCGTACACCAGCAGCGCCCGGCCGTCCTTGGCGAGGTCGACCACCTCCTGCCACAGCAGGTCGCGCACCCTCGACGTCACGTAGCCGACGAAGACCCCGGGGCTGATCTCCACCAACCACCTGGTGAGGTAGCCACGCAGCCCGGCGGGGCAGGCCGTCAGGACGAGCACTACCACGGCACGTCCCAGTCGTCGTCGCCGTACGACGTCCCGCCGGCCACCTTGCGGTCCCCGCCGTCCCAGAGCTGCACGACGTCCCAGCTCGTCTCGACGTCCTCAGGTTCGTCGGGAAGGAGCAGCACCCGAATATCGCGGGAGCAGCGTTGCAGGATCTTGCCGTCGTAGACCGCATCCCGCACCGCCCGCCGCGTGTCTCCCGCGACGTCCTCCGGCTCACGCGACGCCACCTCGAATGCGACCGGGATGGCCACCTCGGCCTTGTAGAGGTCGGCGATGTCGTAGACGAAGGAACGATCGTGCCCGGTGTGCACGAACCCCAGACCCGGCGAGCAGCCCAACGCCACGATCACGGCGTGCGTGATCCCGTAGAGGCAGGTCGTCGCCGCCGAGAGCGCCTTGTTGACGGTGTCGGAGGCGTCGAAGTCGTCCGGCCGATAGTCGCGCCGGTTCCACTCGACGCCGTACGCCGCCGCCGCCTCCCGATAGGTGCGCCGCACCCGCGCGCCCTCCCGGCCGCGCAACTGCTGCATGGTCAGGCCGGAGACGTCCTCGCCGGGGAAGCGCAGGGCATACATGGCGCGGGCGACCCGCAGGCGGGACGACTGGTTCGTGACGGCGATGGCCTGCGCCTCCAGCAGCCGTGAGGAATGCGCCAGCGAGCGGCCGTGTGCGTAATAACGCACGCCCCGTTCGCCGACCCACACCGACGTCGAGCCGCTCTCCGCCAGCAGCATCATCGCCTGATGCGTCACTCGTGTGCCGGGGCCGAGAAGCAGTGCCCCCAGCGTGGCCGAGGGGATGTGCACCACGCCTCGTTCGTCCGTGGCGGTGATGGCGTTGCCGTCACGGTGGACCGTGCAACGCTCCACATAGATGAAGCTCACCCGATCTTGAGCTCGCACCAGTTGCCTCAACTCGGGCGGAGGCATGCCAGGGATGGGCTTCATCCGCCACCCCGCTCACACGCGCGCCAACGTCAAGAGTCCGCACCCGTAGGCCTTGGCGCGGCCGACCCCTCCGGTCAGCACCGCTCGCAAGGCCGCCGGGTCGGTGACCTCCAGGACTCCGTCGTACGTCGCCATCACCACCGTCACCTCCCGGCCTCGCTCCGCGTGGGAGCGTTGGAAGCGCGCCGTACGGCGTTCCTTCACGACGACCTGCGGACCGCCGTGCGGGCCGTCCGGGATCGTGAAGCCACACCGTTCCGCCCGCCTCATCAGCCAATCCTGCTGCTGCGCGACCGACACGTGAGCCTTCACCTGCCCCCGCTGACCGGGGCCTGCCGGCAGGCTGCGCACAGGGTTGGCCGTCAGCCGAAACGCCCACCGCTGCCCCTGCTCCAACCGGTCCAGCAAGGGTTGGTAGTCCGCAGTGTCCCAGGTCGCAGTCGTCGGCCAGCCGGCTTGCTCCACCAGGTGGGTCAGGTCGGGCCGATCAGGGCTGACGATGAAGAGGTCCGTGCGGGGCGAACCCTGATCAACCCGCCACAGAGTCCGCCCCCGGTCATCGCCCGAGGGGAAGCCGGCCAGGACCGCGGCGTGCATCCGCTGCTGGGAGGCCAGGAGGAAGCGGGCCCCCCGGCGAGTGGTGTTGATCTGAAAGCGCGTCAGAAACATCAGGCACCTCCGAGCGCGGCCAGGAAATCCATCACGTCCGCCCGACCGTCAGGGTTGTCGACTGTCACCGGCGTCGCGCGGACAACGTCGCGCCAGCCGTACTCCCGCCGTACCGGGTTGAAGGACACCGGCGCGTCCCGCACGAGCTCGGCCACCGCGTCCGGTGACGGTGTGGCTGCCGCCGCGTCCAGAAAGAGCGGCAGGTCCACCGTGCGGCCCTGTTGCCGCTGATGCCAGGCGGACGCCTCCCACGGCAGTCGCCGCAAGACGTCCTCGAGCTTCCCCTCGTGAAGGCCCAGGCTGAGTTTTCCCGTCACGGGGCAGGACCGGCGCCCGAGATAGAGCGGGAAACGCGGCTCCTTGAGCGAGTCGACGAGGCCCTCGAGCAGCGCCCGATCCCCCTCGACTCCCGCCACGAAAACGGCGTCCGCCAGGTAGTAACGGTAGGACAGCGGCATCGACGGCGACTCACCTGCGCGGTTCTTCTCCTGCCAGCGGATCGCCGTGTGAAAGTCGCGGGTGAGCCGGCCGGGCTGGTCGACCCGGACGCCGAAGCACAGGCCCGCCAGATCCTCGATGGGCTCGGTACGACGCCGGCCCTGGGCCGCCGCGAGCAGGCCCAACACCCCGCTCTTGGTCGGTTCGCTGCGGGTCAGGCGCCGCGTGAAGCGGCTCGCGTCACCCCACGACTGGAGCGGCCCGGCGAGCCGCAGCGCCAGTACCGTCATGAGGCGTCACCGGTCTGCGCCGGGTCCGGGATCGCGGCCACGACGGCGTCGGGCAGCTCGGCCAGGGTGGTCGCGACGCCGAGTCGGTCCAGCGAGGCGGCCTTGGGGGAGACCCGCACGACGTACGACGCCAGCGGCGTATCGGCGTACGTGTCGGCGACATTGTGGGCGTAATCCGCCAGGGCGGATGCGGACTTCTCGACGTATCCGCTGTCGGACGTGACGGCCTCCTCGAACGCACCCACGAGGTTGACCGGCGCCGTGCGGACCTGCACGACCACCGCGTCTACGGGAGTGCGGTTGGCGAACGTGTTCTGCTTGCCGGTGGGCATGCTGCGCACAAACGCGTCGATGAAGGCCTTGGTCGCCGCCAGGGCCGCCTCTCGGGAGCCGAGATTGTCGGTGAGCTGGGCGAATCCAACCGTGGCGTAGCGGTAGAAGGTGGCCGAGGTGTATTCGATCGTGCCGAGCATCCCGGCGCCTGCGTTGTCTGCGGGCGACTTGTCGTCCACCGCTGTGTAGTAGTCCTGCGCAGCAGTGGCCTGGTGGGTCGAGATCGCGTGCGCGACCTGGCAGGCGGCGTCGACGTTGAGCTGCTTGTCGTCGGCGACCATTCGGCCGAAGAGGGCGACTTCGATGCCGTGATGGGCCTGCGCCGCGTCCATGAGGGACTTCTTGTCCAGCGACGCGCCCTCGCCCGCCGCCGCGGCGATCCGCGCGAACTCATCGAGCTGGCTGTTGCTGAAGAAGGTCAGGTACTCGGTCAGGTTGGCCTCCGCAGAGCCCTCCTCGTCCTTCTTGGCGCGCCCCGACTCGAGCTTGAAGCCGAGGGCCTTGAGCGCCGCGACGGCGCGGTCGCTGGCGGCGGCCTTCTCCATGCCGTACGTCGCGACCAGTCGCTCCGCGACCTGGGCCACGGCGCGCTTGGTGCGCACCGCGAGCTGGTCGGCGGTGAGCTGGCGCGCCTCGACCTGCTCGGCGAAGTGACGCCGGGTGGCGCGCTTCCACGCCTGGCTGCTCACCCGGGCCCGCTCCACCCCGCCGTAGAACGCCGTCTTCGGCGTGCCGGTGTCGTCGCGGTTGAGGTTGCTCGGGGGGACGGACTGCAGGACGTGGATGTCGATGTACGTCGAAGCCATGATGGTCTCTCCTGTCGGTCAGTGCTGCAGGTCAAATGTGGTTGAGGTGGAGTGCTGGTCCGCGCCAAGGCCGCCGCTGCCGTTGGTGTTGCCCGTTGCGCCGGCGGTGCTGTCGCTGGGGGCCGCATCGGGTCTCGCGGCCGCTGCCTTCTCCCGCTCCGGGGTGCGGCTGCCGAAATAGTCCCGGCCCCAACGCCGGCGTACGGCAGGGGCCTGCTTAGCGTCCTGAAGCCCGATGAGATCCGCGTAGAGGCTGACATAATCCACCGGGAGGTGTTCGCGGCGCAGCAGGGTCACCAGGCCCCGGAGGTGTTGCATCGTCGACTCGAAGGTCGTGGCGCTGATCAGGGAGGTAAACCGCCGCAGCACCGGGCTCTTGGCCTCCTTGGCATCGGGGAGTCGGCCGAGCGCTCGGCCCAGGGAGATTCCTGGGACATACATGCCCTTGGGCTGCGAGGCCTGATGCACGGCGTAGAGCACGAGCGTGGCGTGCGCCGCGCGCTCTCGCGAGCTCACCTCCTCCTGCCCATAGCCATAGCCCTGGGGGAAGGTCCCGTAGAGAACCGGCCACGTCGCTGGGTGCGCGTCGACCTGACCCGGACCGGCCGTGCGGAGGGCGGCCATGGTGGCGGCGGCCCACGGGGTGGGCTGCGACCCTTCGAGCGCATATTCGCGCTGCAGGCGGTGCAAGGTTCGCGCCATGAGGTCCTTCGGCCGGGCCGAAGCCTCGCTCGAGCCGCTGGTGCCGGTGGTGCTGCTGGTTCCGGACGGTTCGGTGGTCTTGGTGCCGCCGCTGATGTCAGGGACGGTGCTCACTGGTCCTCCTGGTGCTGGTCGGGCTGCCGTTCGGGGATGGCGGAATGGTCGGGGTAGGCCCTGGGGAGGGTCTTGCGCAGCGCCGCGTGGAAGTAGTTCTCCGCGATGGGCGCGTTGAGGTAGCGGCCGCCGACCTCACGGCCCACTTGCGCCGGCAGGCCCGCCGCGACCACCAGATCGGAGGCGAGCTCGGTCAGCTCCTGCCGGAGGGTCTGCTGCCAGGCCATGTCGTGGGCGTCGATCACGCTCGGGTCGGACAGCGTGCGGACCCAGCGTCGGTAGTGGCGATCCAGCTGGGCGAAGGCCGTCCTGACGGCTTCCTCGCGGGCCCCGTCGTCCATCCCGGGCAGCAGATGTCGGCCCGCGGCATCGGAGAGATTCGCCGCAAGGCGACCCAGCTCCCGCACCGCGGCGTCGGCCCGCTCGACAGCCGCTGTGGCGCATCGCTTCACCTCAGGCTCTGTCAGTACAGCCAGTGGGATAGCCATGCGGTCGTTGATCAGCTCCTCCACAATGGAAGACTGGCCACTGCCCTTCGGGCCGTAACTCATGCCAATGGCTCGCAATCGAACCGGCCGAGCTGGGTGGAGTACACCTTCCTGGCGGAGCTTCGTCAGCCACTCCAACAGCTCGGCGACCCTAAAGGCGCTCACACCGTGCTTCGTTGCGGCCGGTGTCGAGCCTTCTCCCAGTGTCGCGGAGAGCCCTCGCCACAACGAGCGTGTCGGGGAGTGCTTCAGGGGCATGTACGACGTTCCAGCGAGCTTCTTGCTCTGGAGCTCGCTATAGCGCCACGAGGAGTTCGGCTCCACAGAGCGGCAGTTTTGGGGGTCGACAGCGTCGCCGCTGGACAAGATCGCGTCAACTGCGGTGAGCCCGTCGTGGATTATCCGTATCCTTCGCGCTTGCCAAGTAGCGGCGTCGGCTGGTCCCAAAGGCTGAGTTCGACGGGGGTCCACGGCAGGGCCAGGGTGTTCATGCTCCCACGGACCACGGTCAGTCGTAGTGTCCATGGTGAGAACTAGATTCAGCAGAAGCGTCGCAGCCAGATTGTCGCCTTCAGCGAGCAGCAGCCCCAAAGCTCCCGCAAAGCCTGTGCCCTTGGCACTGATTGGACCTCCGCGATCCCGCCCCCCACCAACAACACCGGTTTTGGTTCCTGAGGTGTCGTAGGCATGGGCATGGACCAGCCAGCGTGCCGCCTCCCCAAACGAGATTCTCGTATCCCTGGTGAGGTCACGAGTGGTGAAGTGGCGACGTCCCTGGCGACCTGGATAGTCGGCGATCAGTTTGTGGATACCGGAGCTGCCATCGCTGGCCGTGCGCAGGTCGGCGACCTGGAAGAACGGGGTCTGCGGGTGAAGCAGGTCGAAGCGATCGGCGTACGGCGTCAGGTAGTCCCGGATCCGTTCGATCGGCAGCCGACCCGCCTGCCAGAGCTGGTCCCACGCCGCCACCGCGTCCCCGGGCCCATCGAGTGCCCGATAGAGCACCGCCAGCATCAGCCGCAGGCAGGCGGCCTCCTGGGTGGGGATCTCACCGGCCAAACCGGTGACCTCATGGGCCCGCTCGAACGCTTCCAGCAGCCCGACCTCCCGGACCCCTGAGTCGGCGCCCGGGTCACGGAGCAGCAGCCACGGTTGGGTGAGGAGGTCGTACGACGTCCGCGGCGGTCCCTCGTCCGCGGGGGCGGGGGAGCGACTCGGTGTTCTCGTGATCATGATTCCTCCCGGTGGGTGGTGACGGTGAGCCCGACGTCGGGGTCATAGGACAGGTCGAGGTCGGCGACGCGGGCATGGCCGTCCTCGTCGAGCGCGAGCACGAGCTGGCCCTGCAGCCACGGGCAGTCCTGTTGCCATCCCGCGAAACCAGCGTCGTCTTCGAGGGCTGCGATGACGGCATCCAGGTTGGCCACCGTGGTCCAGGCCGGGAGCCGCACGGTGCAGCCGGCGAGGGCCCGGGCGATTCGCGGCTCGGGCGGGAAATTGGGGTTGAGATCCAGGTCGTCGGGCAGTCCAACGCCGGGCATCGGCCGGATCGCCGTGCCGAGGCGCCGTACGACGATGACCTCCAGGCTGTCTTCGCTGTCGCGGACCTGGCTGCGGCCCCCGTTGCTGTCGTCTGGATCTCCCGGGTCGAAGAAGCCGCAGTCGGCAAGGAGCCCACCCCCCTTGAGGAGTGGTTCACTCGCTCCGAAACCGCTCAGGCGGAAGTCCTTGGCGCGACTCTGCGCACGCAGATCGCGCTGGCTTTGGGCCGCTTCGGCCGCCGCCCAGCGTTGGTCCCATCCCGTCGGAGGGGTGAACTCTGAGTCGTAGGCGGCGTCGACCAGCGGCGCGATGTCCTCCGGCAGCCGGATCGAGAGACCGTGCCTGCGCAGGGTCGCCGCTGCGGCCAGCAGCGCGGCCTCGCCATACACCTTCCGTGAGCCGGACACCGCGACGACCGGTGTAGAGCTCCACTCCGCTCCGGTGAGCAGCAGCCGCGGTGCGCGCAGCCGCGGCGGCCGGTCACTCTCGCCAGCCCCGCGCGGGTGGCGATGCAGCCGGCCCATCCGTTGCAGCAGAAGATCGACCGGGCACAGGTCGCTCACCATGAGGTCCACGTCGATGTCCAGGGACTGCTCCAACACCTGCGTGCCCACGACGATCAGCCGATGAGGACGGGTGCCGATGCTCACGCTGCTCGTTCGCCCGAGACGGGTCCGCAGGTCCGCCTCCCGCCGGGCCCGGTCGACGGCGAGGAACCGGCTGTGGGCCAGCACTACCTCGACCTCGGGCAGCGCCTCCCGCAGCGCTCGCCACGTCTCCTGAGCCCGAGCCACCGTGTTCCGGATGATCGCGACGCACCCCCCGTCCACCAGGTCCTCGCGCAGCCGCGCGGCGAGGTCGTGCAGCTCATCGGGGTGTTCCTCGATGGTCACCTGTCGCGGCCGCTGTGAGGTCTGCTCGGTCGGGATCTCCCGCAGCGTGGAGTCGAGCAGCATCGTGCGCGGGTATCCGCTGGGTTCGATCAGCTCGTACGTCGACAGCGTGGGCCCGGGCGTGGGGCACTGGGCCGCGCCCTGCGCATAAGCGTTCAGCAGCTCAGCGCGCTGGGCGGGCGGAAGGGTTGCCGACATGAGCACGACCGGGGTCCCATAGGCCCCCAACCACGCCAGGATCGAGCGCAGGTACTCGCGCATGTAGGTGTCGGCGGAGTGGACCTCGTCGATGACGACCACCTTGCCCGCGATCGCCAGATGCCGCAGCGGTAGGTGCTTGCTGCGCAAAGCACCGAAGAGGACCTGGTCGATGGTGCCCACCACGAATGGGGCCAACAGCCCGCGACGGCGCCCGCGCGTCCAGCTGTTGACCACCGCGACGGCGTGACGCAGCGCCTTGTCATTACGGTGACCGGCCGCGTCGTCGTACACCTCGGCGACCTGGTCGTCCTGCGGGAGACCGCGATAGTCGTCGTTCAGTCCCGCTTTGCCGTGCGCGAGGAAGAGGGCGAGGTCCGCGTGCTCGCCGGTGGCCGGTAGCTGGTCGATCCACGAGCGGACCCGGGCAAACATGGCGTCTGAGGTGGCCATCGTGGGTAGCGCTATGAAGACCCCGCCCTGGCCGAAGCGGTGCGCCAAGACCTGCGCGGTGGCCAGACCCGCTTCAGTCTTGCCGCTGCCCATCTCTGCTTCGAGCAGGATCAGCGGTGGACGGTCCGCGGCCCACGCCGCCTCGACCGCCGTACGTTGGATCGGGGTGGGGGCATAACCGGGCAGCCCGGCGAGGGTCGGGAATCGCTCGCGCAGGAGTGCCGCCGCGTCGCGTGGCGGTTGCGAGGCCCGCCAGGGGCGGGGCAGCCCGAGCTGATCCCAGGTGGGTGGCCCGGACGGGCGGTCAACATAGGGGAAACGGGCCGCGTCGCTGGCCAGCCAATCGGCCACGACCACGGCGGCGGCGAGCAAGGACTGCACCGTCGGGGGCAACGGCCGCTCGAGCCAGCTCGGAAGTCGGCTGGCCGCACCGGTGGCCTCGGCCATCCCATCAAGCAGCTCACGGCGGGCGACCTCCCACAGCGGCGAGCGACCCCGATAGGACGTGGCGTTCTCCAGGCGTTGGCGGTCGGTGACGCTCGGCAGGACGCCGTGGTGGGCGCCGACCAGGGCCGCGAGAGCGCGCGCGGCGCGGCGGGGGAGGCGGCCGGAGAGGCCGAAGCGGATGGTGAGCCAGTGCACGAGAAGGACGTGGCTCAGGGCGCCGTGCGGGGCTCGGTGCGCCTCGGATAGCGGCACGTTCAGGTCGAATCCCGCGTCTCGCACGCGATCGGACAGGTGTCTGGAGGTGCGGTCGGCCTTGATTTGGAAGGCGGGGGTAGCTTTGCCGATGTCATGCACTCCGGCGAGCCAGGTGAGCAGGATGCGGCCGTCGTCGTGGCCACCGGGCAGCGCTGCGGCGATGTGGTCCTTCGCCGAGTCGGGCAGCCAATGGTCCCAGAGCAGCCCGGCGACGGCGGCTGCGTCCTCCAAGTGCTGCCACAGCGGCAGCCACGTGTCGCCGTCCCCTGTCTTTCCCCAGAGCACGACAAGCGGTGTCCGCCAGTTGTGCTCCGTCATCCCTGTTCTCCCCTCGAGAGCTTCCGAGCTGTACTGCGTCGTGGGCTCGAGCCATTGACAAGTGGTCCTGGCGGCCTCTTAGACTGGAGAGGCCATCCCCCGTAGGGGATAGGAAGTGAGCCCGAGACCCGGCCGGACGACTGTGGCGCTCGGGCTTTGCGCTGTCCCTGGCCGCAACTCACGGCTCAACACCGATCCGTTGCGCCACCGGGCGAATCCGGTCTCGCCACGACCCACCACGGGCCCAGCACCACGCGACGATGTCCGGCAGCGACAGCAGCGGTTCGTCCGCGGCGCTGGCGTGGGTGTAGATCGGGCGAGTGCTGAGACCCCTCGTCGCCCTGAACAGGACGGTCCGATCGAAGTCGACCAACGACTCGTCGCGTTCGAGGTTGAGTGTGGTGGCCCTCGGATACCGGCCAATGAGCATCTCCAGGCATGCGGCACGCGCTTGGCGCTCGGTGGGGAAGCAGCGGCCAGCGTCGAGGACACAGCACTGCTGCCCCATCGACGTCACTGACTTCGCGATCAGATCGCGGCGCTCCTTTCGCTCGGTCTTCATATGGATTCTCTTCTGACCCGGAAGCAGTAAGGCATCGAGGCGATGCCTGGCAGTTGCGATAGTGCTCGCCTCCACGCATGCCGCGACGAGCAGGTACGCGCCAGCCTTGGACTCGTCCACGAAGAGATGCATGAGCATTCCAATTTGAATTGTCTAGTTGGAACAAGTTACCACATGTCATCGAGTGACTCATCCGTCGGACACGAGCGGCTTCATGGTCCATGCCTGAAGGGTGCAACCATGGTCTGACAACGCTCTGCACCTGCGGAGATGACCCGTGTCTCGTTGGCAAGCAGTGCGACCCGGGGACGTCCTCCCCGCGCGAGCGGGGATCTGGGCTGGGCCCTAGCTGACTCCTAGGGCCCAGCGCTGGTGCCGGCCGGCATGGCCCTCGGATGCCTTGTCGGTCGCGCGGCCTAGGATGGTCCGCGCGATGAGCCTCTTCGATCTCGACAACGACGTACCGCTCCCCGGCCTGTCATCGGCGCAGGCCAGCGGGGCGGTGGACGCGCGCGGCGTACCGGCCTGGGCCCTCGGCGACAGCGCCGCCGAGCCGGGCGGCGCCCAGGCCCGGACGCCGGGTTGGGGGGAGGACCGACCTTCGCGACCCCGCGTCGCCAGCGCCGACCCGGACGCCCTGCTCGTCGGGTTGAACCCGCAGCAGCGCCAGGCCGTCGTGCATCAGGGCGGGCCGCTGCTCATCGTGGCCGGCGCCGGCTCGGGCAAGACCCGCGTGCTGACCCACCGCATCGCCTACCTGTTGGCAGCCCGCAATGTGCAGCCCGGCCAGGTGCTCGCCATCACCTTCACCAACAAGGCCGCCGCCGAGATGCGCGAGCGGGTCGAGGCGCTGGTCGGCCCGCGGGCCAAGGCCATGTGGGTGAGCACCTTCCACTCCGCCTGCGTGCGGATCCTGCGCCGCGAGGCCACCCATGTCGGGCTGAAGTCCAGCTTCTCGATCTACGATGCCGCCGATTCTCAGCGACTCATGGGCATGGTCCTGCGGGAGGCGGACCTCGACCCCAAGCGCTACCCGCCACGCAGCTTCTCTGCGCAGGTCTCCAATCTCAAGAACGAACTCGTCGACGAGGAGACCTTTGCGTCCCGGGTCGCCGAGGGAAACCACGCCGAGCGCATGCTGGCCCAGGCCTACACCGCCTATCAGCGTCGCCTGCGCCAGGCCAACGCCCTCGATTTCGACGACCTGATCATGACGACGGTCAACATCCTGCAGGCCTTCCCCGACGTGGCCGAGCACTACCGGCGCCGCTTCCGGCACGTGCTGGTCGACGAATATCAGGACACCAACCACGCCCAATACGTGCTGGTCAAGGAGCTGGTCGGCACCGGGATCGCGAAGCCCGGCGAGCCCGTCGTACCGCCCGCCGAGCTGTGCGTGGTCGGCGACGCCGACCAGTCCATCTACGCCTTCCGGGGCGCCACGATCCGCAACATCGTGGAGTTCGAGGCGGATTACCCGGACGCCACCACGATCCTGCTGGAGCAGAACTACCGGTCCACCCAGACGATCCTGCAGGCGGCCAACGCCGTCATCGCCAAGAACAGCGAACGCCGCCCCAAGAACCTGTGGACCGACTCCGGCGGCGGGGCCAAGATCATCGGGTACGTCGCGGACAGTGAGCACGACGAGGCCGCGTTCGTGGCCCGACAGATCGACGACCTGTCCGACCAGCACGGCGTACGACCCGGCGACGTCGCCATCTTCTATCGCACCAACGCGATGTCCCGAGCCCTCGAAGAGGTGCTGGTCCGGGTCGGCCTCCCCTACAAGGTCGTCGGCGGCACGCGCTTCTACGAGCGTCGCGAGGTCAAGGACGCGCTGGCCTATCTGCGCGTGATCGCCAACCCGGCGGACACCGTCAACCTGCGGCGCATCCTCAACGTTCCCAAGCGTGGCATCGGGGAACGCGCCGAGGCATGCATCGCCCAACTCGCCGAGCGGGAGCGGATCGGTTTCGTCCAGGCCTTGGCGATGCCCGAGGACGCCCCCGGGATCGCCGCCCGTTCGGTCGCGGCGATACGGCGGTTTACCGAACTCCTGGAGGCCCTGCGGACCGTCCACGAGGCCGGCGGCGGCATCGCCGAACTGCTCGAGGCGGTGGTCGTCCAGACCGGGTACCTCGACGAACTCCGGGCCTCCCACGACCCGCAGGACGAGACGCGGATCGAGAACCTCGCCGAACTCGTGGCCGTCGCCAAGCAGTACGACGACGCCCGCGCCGAGGCGTGGGAGGCCGGCGCCCAGGACCAGTCCGGGGCAGAGGGTCAGTCCGGGGCCGACGGTCCCGGACTGAGCCTCGACCCCGCCGCCGCCCTCAACGATTTCCTGGAGCAGGTCTCCCTGGTCGCCGATGCCGACGAGATCCCCGACGAGGAGGCCGAGGCCCGCGGTGTCGTCACTTTGATGACGCTGCACACGGCCAAGGGCCTGGAGTTCCCCGTGGTGTTCCTGGTCGGGATGGAGGACGGGATGTTCCCGCACCTACGCAGCCTGGGGGATCCCAAGGAACTGGAAGAAGAGCGCCGACTCGCCTATGTCGGCATCACCCGGGCTCGAGAACGGCTGCACATCTCGCGGGCCGCGGTGCGCTCCGCGTGGGGCCAGCCGCAATACAACCCGGCCTCTCGTTTCCTCGGCGAGATTCCGGCGGACCTCATCGACTGGGAGCGGACCCAACCGACGTCGTACGGCGGGGGTGGGGTGAGCACCAGTCGTCGTGAGCCGGCCGTCGCGACCCTGGCCGGCCGTCCCGGGGTGCGCTCACCCGGGACCCGGCCCGTGCCCGCGTTGAAGGAGGGCGACCGCGTCAGCCACGACTCCTTCGGCCTGGGCACGGTGGTGCGGGTCGAAGGTGAGGGGGATCGATCGATGGCGCACGTCGACTTCGGTGGTGCGCAGATCAAGCGCCTACTGTTGCGCTACGCGCCGCTGGAGAAACTCTAACGGGCGGGCGAATCCCGCCCGTCAGCCCGCCAGTCGCTGGCCATTGGCGGTGCGGTGTGCGGTCAGGCAACCACCAGACCGTGGGACTTCAGCCATGGGGCCGGATCGATGTCCGCCCCGCCGCCTGGGTGAATCTCCAGGTGGAGGTGCGGTCCGGTGCTCTGTCCGGTGTTGCCGAGCTGGCCGACCAGCTGGCCCGGCTTGACCGCGTCGCCCTGCTTCACGGCCATCGAGTTCATGTGACCGTAGTAGGAGACCGTGCCGTCCCAATACTTGATCTGCACGATGTTGCCGTAGCCGCTCTGCTGGCCGGCGAAGGTCACCACTCCACCGCTCATGGCCAGCAGCGGTGTGCCGAGCGGGGCCGCGAGGTCGATGCCCCGGTGGATGGTGCCCCACCGAGGTCCGTACGGCGAGCTGAGCTGGGCCTTCGCCACCGGAGCCACCCAGACCTGCATCGGATCGACGGTCGGGGTGGGTGGCGCCGGGGGTGTGCTGGGGCGGGGCCGCGATGCGCGCTCGATCGCGACGCTGAGCGTGTCGCGCACCGTGGTCGAGGACTCCAGAGCCGCGGGCAGTCTGACCACGGACTCGGGGCCACTGCTCCGGTCTGCGGTGGCCGTCGGGGACGACTGGGTGGTCGGCATGACCGCCGGCGGCGCGGCCTGCGCCGCAGTCATGTCGTCGAGGCTGGTTGCCGTCTGGACCACGGCGAAGGTCAGCCCCAAGCTGACCGCCGACACCGACAACGGGCGGAAGACCCTTCGGGCGGTCCGCCCGGCGCCCTGCCGCGAACTGTGGCTGGGTTGACCGGGCGCGGCACGGTGCCGGCCGCTGTAGGGGCGGCCGTGAAGGGGAGTAGGCACGAAAGGTCCTCGACTGCTCGATGGGTCGCCAGGGGTAGCGACTGACGGTTCCTTTATCAAGTTGCGACCAGAACGTTATCTCACTGCGGCCGCGGCGGTCGATGACTTCTCGCGCAATTGGTGATAGTCGGACGAGTGACATAAGCATCCCGTTCAACCAGTTATGACACAAAGGCAGGTCAGTGCACTAGCCCTGGATGTGCTGGTGAGAGCGCGCCAGGTCAGCGCGCGATGGCGGATTCGGGCATGTCGCGGGACTCGGATGTCGTTTCGTGACCTTCGCTGAGCACGGAATCCCCTTGTGGCGACACGTCCGGGGCCGACGAGGGGGTGGCTCGCCGACCGGTGCGTCGCCTCGCCGGGAGGTCAAACCTGTGATCTCGGTCGCATTGCGGGATAGCGGTGCATCCCGGAATCGCGCCCGGGACGGAGTCCGGGACCAAAGTCCACGCTCGCGGACCCGCAATTCGCACCGGACCCTCAGGGGCGGCCCTGCCGATACGCTGACTCCCATGAGTGAATCTCCGTTGCGCATCGTGGTGGCCAAGCCCGGACTCGACGGGCACGACCGCGGCGCCAAGGTCATCGCCCGGGCCCTGCGAGACGCGGGGATGGAGGTCGTCTACACCGGCCTCCACCAGACTCCCGAGCAGATCGTGGAAGCCGCTATTCAGGAGGACGCCGACGGCGTGGGTCTGTCGGTGCTCTCCGGGGCGCACATGACGCTGTTCGCGCGCACGATCGAGCTGCTCAAGGAGCGCGACGCGAGCGACATCGTGGTCTTCGGCGGCGGGATCATCCCCGAGGACGACATCCCACAACTGGAGGCTTTGGGCGTCGCCAAGGTGTTCACTCCCGGCGCCACGACCACCGAGATCGTCGATTGGGTCAAGGGCGCAGTGCCCACCGCCTGACGTCGGACGCCCAACACGCCTCGGGGCGGCACCGTGTGGTGCCGCCCCGAGGCGTCGGGGCCTGCTCCTGGTGAGTCATGGGGACCCGCCCGATGGATCGGACGGGGTCCCCCTTCGTGCGGAGATCAGGTCCGGCGTCGGGACACGCGGATCAGCGTGGTTCCACCGCCGAGCAGCAGCCCGCCGTACAGGACCATGGCCGCGAGTTCTTGCCCGGTCATGGGCAGCCGGCCCGATGCGTGCGAGTACTCCTCCGCTCGGGATGCCGCCTGGCTGGCGGAGGCCTCGACCGGCGCTCCGTCGGGAGCGGTGCTCCCGGTTGAGGCATCCCCGGCTGGGATCGGGTCGCCGACAACGGCCGGATCGGGAGCGCGTTCGATCGGGGTGGAGGTGGTTGACGGGCTCGGGTTCTCGGGCTGGGGGATCGGTGTCGCCTCGCTCGGCGGTTCCGTCGCAGGGGGCGGGACCGCAATGGGAGCCTCGAGTTCGGGCTGCGGCGTGAACGGCGCGGTCGTGGTGGTGCGGGACGTCGTCGGCGCCGGGTTCATCGGAACGGGCGGCGCCGGGTTGATGGGGGCAGGCTGCGCCGTGGGCACCGATACCGTCGTCGGGGCAGGCTGCGCCGTAGGCACCGATACGTTCGTCGGAGCGGGTGCCGGGGCTGGCGGGACGACCGGCCCGAGCGTCGGGCCCGGCCCGGTCGCCGACGGCTCCGGGGAAACCGGAATCGACGCGGACTGAGACGGGGCATCGGTGGACGGGCTCTGGGTCGGAGTCAGCGGCTCGGCGGGCAGCACCTCGGGTGCCGGCTCGGCGCTGAGCGTGACGCTGTCGGGAACCGGGACGAGGGGCGCCTCGGTGGGAGCTGGAGTCAGCGGCTCCGGCGCGGAGGTCGTCGGGGAGTTCGGGTCGGGCGCATCCGTCGCGTCCTCGGCCGGCGGCGTCGCGGCGCTCGTCGGAGTGGCCGGAGCGTCGGGGGCTGCCGGAGCGTCGGGGGCGGCGGGAGCGTCGGGGGCGGTGGTGGGCAGGGGAGCCGGCAGGTCCGCGGGGCTCGGCTCCGCGACCTCCGGTGGCTGCGCGAACGGGGCCTGCTCATCCGACGTCGCGATCTCGGGGGAAATGCTGGGGGGTTCGTTCGGGGGGGCGATCTCTGTCGCGGCACCAGGCGGCGGAAGACTCGGGGTTCCCCAGGCCGACCCGGGTACGTCGCGCGGTGGGGCCGTCGTCGGTTCCGCTGCGGCGGCCATGCCCAGCCCGGACACGGGCAGCATCAGCCCGGCGGCAACGGCCGCGATCCGCCGGGGGCAGTGGCGCAGGAGGGTCATGACGAGGCTTCCTGAGAGAGGGGGGACTCCACGTGTCCGCCTCATCGGCGCGGGGAGGGCCTACCTGAGGACTTCCCGCTCGTCCCGACCAGTCTGCGGGCAGGGCGCTGCGGCACGTGACAGACCTCACGCGAAGCCGTCGTCGGCTCCGTCCAAGGAACGGCTGCTCAGGAGCCTATTCCGACCATGCGGTTGGATAGGATCAGCCCGGATCTGACCATCGAAGACGAGGGAAGCTGCCGTGGATCTTTTTGAGTACCAAGCTCGGGACATCTTCGAAAAGCACGGCGTACCCGTGCTCGCCGGCAGGATCGCCGAAACGCCAGCAGAGGCGAAGGCCGCGGCCGAGGAGATCGGCGCCAAGAGCGGTGGGGTGACGGTCGTCAAGGCCCAGGTCAAGACCGGCGGTCGCGGCAAGGCCGGCGGCGTCAAGGTCGCCAAGTCCGCAGACGAGGCCGAGCAGCACGCGAGCCAGATCCTCGGCATGGACATCAAGGGTCACAAGGTGCGCGTGGTGATGATCGCGCAGGGCGCCCAGATCGAGGAGGAATACTACTTCTCGATCCTGCTTGACCGAGCCAACCGCAACTACCTTGCGATGTGCAGCAAGGAGGGTGGGATGGAGATCGAGCAGCTCGCCGTCGAGCGGCCCGAGGCCCTCGCCCGGATCGCCGTCGACCCCAACGTGGGCATCGACGCGGCCAAGGCCAAGGAGATCGTCGAGGCGGCTCGGTTCGACCCCGAGACGGCCGCCAAGGTCGCCCCGGTCCTGGAGAAGCTGTGGGAGGTCTACCACCAGGAGGACGCGACCCTCGTCGAGGTGAACCCGCTGGTCAAGGTCGCCAGCGGTGAGATCGTCGCCCTGGACGGCAAGGTCACCCTGGATGGCAACGCCGACTTCCGCCACCCCGACCACGCCGACCTGGTCGACGAGGCCGCCGAGGACCCGCTGGAGGCCAAGGCCAAGGCGATGGATCTCAACTACGTCAAGCTCGATGGCAATGTGGGCATCATCGGCAACGGTGCCGGGCTGGTGATGAGCACCCTCGACGTCGTCGCCTACGCCGGCGAGGACCACACCGGCGGGGTCAGCAAGCCCGCCAACTTCCTCGACATCGGCGGTGGCGCGTCGGCCGAGGTGATGGCCAACGGACTCGACGTCATCCTCAACGACCCCCAGGTCAAGGCCGTGTTTGTGAACGTGTTCGGCGGCATCACCGCCTGCGATGCCGTCGCCAACGGCATCGTCGGGGCCCTCAAGACCCTCGGCGACGAGGCCAACAAGCCGCTGGTCGTCCGCCTGGACGGCAACAACGTCGAGGAGGGCCGTCGCATCCTGGCCGAGTTCAACCACCCGCTGGTGACCATCGACGAAACCATGGACGGTGCCGCCAAGGACGTCGCCATCCAGGCCGCGAAGTAAGGGACGAGACAATGGCTATCTTCCTCAACAGCGACAGCAAGATCATCGTCCAGGGCATGACCGGCTCGGAGGGCATGAAGCACACCCAGCGCATGCTCGCCTGCGGCAGCAAGATCGTCGGCGGTGTCAACCCCAAGAAGGCCGGCACCGAGGTCGAGTTCGACGGGGGCGTGAAGGTGCCCGTGTTCGGCACGGTCAAGGAGGCGATGGACGCCACCGGCGCAAACGTCTCCGTGGTTTTCGTGCCGCCGGCCTTCGCCAAGGCCGCGGTCGTCGAGGCCATCGACGCCGAGATCCCGCTGCTCGTCGTCATCACCGAGGGCATCGCGGTGCGTGACACCGCGGAGTTCTTCAACTACGGCAAGGCCAAGGGCACCACGCGCATCATCGGCCCCAACTGCCCCGGCATCATCAGCCCCGGACAGTCCAACGCCGGCATCACCCCGGCCGACGTCTCCGGGCCCGGCAAGCTCGGTCTGGTCTCCAAGTCGGGGACGCTGACCTACCAGATGATGTACGAGTTGCGTGACATCGGCTTCACCACCGGCCTCGGCATCGGCGGCGACCCGATCATCGGCACCACGCACATCGACGCGCTCGAGGCGTTCGAGAACGACCCCGACACGGTCGGCATCGTCATGATCGGTGAAATCGGCGGCGACGCCGAGGAGCGCGCGGCCGACTACATCAAGGCCCACGTCACCAAGCCGGTCGTCGGTTACGTGGCCGGATTCATGGCTCCCGAGGGCAAGACGATGGGGCACGCCGGCGCGATCGTCTCCGGCGGCGCGGGCACCGCGGATGCCAAGAAGATCGCCCTCGAGGCGGCCGGCGTCAAGGTCGGCAAGACTCCTTCAGAGACGGCGAACCTGATGCGAGAGATCATCAAGAACATGTGAGTCGCCGGTCGCGGGCGGCTCGGTCCCGCGACCAGTACGGCGTACGTCGGCGCCGGTCACCTTCCCCCGAAGGTGACCGGCGCCGATGCGTTGCACCGCGGCATCGCCGTATTTTTCCTGGCCGTTTCCGGGTGCTTGCAAAATTTACCGCACGGTAGTTCAACAATATCCGCCCGGCGCGACACGCGACCGTCGGGCGCGCTGGGACCTTTGGTCCAGGCCAGCGGGGGTGACCGGCGGGCCAGTCGGGACGTAAGTGTGTCCGCCACATAGACGGAAAACCTCGTGCAAAGGCGCAGGAAGGTAGGTGGTCCGGGTGGCCGATCTCTATCAGGATGGCCCACGCATCGTGGAGCCCAAGGAGCCACGTAAGGACAAGACCCACTGGCTCTACATCATGGTCATCATCGCCGTGATCCTCGGTGTCGTCGTCGGCCTGGTGAATCCGACGCTCGCGAAGAGCTTCGGCATCCTCGGGACCTACTTCATCGCCCTGATCCGGATGATGATCAGCCCGGTGATCTTCTGCACGATCGTGCTCGGCATCGGCTCGGTCGCGGCCGCCTCCAGCGTCGGTAAGGCGGGCGGGATCGCGCTGGGCTACTTCCTCACGATGTCGACGTTCGCCCTGGGGATCGGCCTCCTCGTCGGCAACTTCCTGCACCCGGGTGGTGGCCTCAAGGTCGTCGCGCATTCCGCGGATCAATACGCGAAGCAGGCCGAGACGGCGAACAGCAACGACTTCGTCCTGTCGATCATCCCGACCACTCTCTTCTCCTCTGTCACGACGAGTTCGGTGCTGCAGACCCTGTTCGTGGCGTTGCTCGTGGGGTTCGCGATCCAGCGGATGGGCAAGGCCGGCGAGCCGCTGCTGCGCGGCATCGGGCACCTGCAAAAGTTGGTCTTCCGGGTGCTGCTCATGGTCCTGTGGACCGCCCCGATCGGCGCCTTCGGCGCGATCGCCAACGTCGTCGGGTCCACGGGTGTCGATGCCCTCAAGCAGCTCGGCATCCTCATGGTGGGTTTCTACGTCACCTGCGTCATCTTCATCCTCGGGGTGCTCGGCACGCTGCTCTTCCTCGTCGCGCGCGTCAGCATCGTCCGGCTGCTGGCCTACCTCGGCCGCGAGTATCTGCTGATCGTCTCCACGTCGTCCTCGGAGTCGGCGCTGCCGAACCTGCTCGCCAAGATGGAGCACGCCGGCGTGCACAAGTCGACCGTCGGCATCGTCGTGCCGACCGGCTACTCGTTCAACCTCGACGGCACCGCGATCTATCTGACAATGGCCTCGATCTTCGTCGCCAACGCGATGGGCAAGCCCATGAACATGGGCGAGCAGCTGGCGCTGCTGCTGTTCATGATCGTGGCGTCCAAGGGCGCGGCGGGCGTGGCCGGCGCCGGCCTGGCCGTCCTCGCCGGCGGCATCCAGAGTCACCGTCCCGAGCTGCTCGACGGGGTCGGCATCGTCGTCGGCGTCGATCGGTTCATGTCCGAGGCTCGGGCACTGACCAACTTCACCGGCAACGCCGTGGCCACCATCCTCGTCGGCCGCTGGACCAACACCGTCGACCTCGATCGGGTGCGCTACGTGCTCTCGGGCAAGGACCCGTTTGACTACTCGACCCTCGGCGACCACGGGCTCGATGAGCCCCAGGATCTCGCCGATATCGGGCACGGGGTCGTCAACCCGGCCGACCGGCTGCAGCCCACGCCGTACCCGGTCGTCCCCTCCGGCGCGCACGGCGGTGACAGCCGCTCCTGACCCGGACAACGATCCGGCCATCGGATCGCAACCATCGACGACAGCGACCGAGCTCCGGCACCGCCCGGACCTCGGTCGTTGTCGTGTCGGGCGGAGCGCCGAGCGGCCCCTCCTCTACACTCGGCACGGTGAGCCACTGGTGGAGCGCCGAACAGCTGGGAGCCGGAGCCGCCCTCCTGGTTGTCTCTCCCCACCTGGACGACGCCGCGTTGTCGTGCGAGGCCTTGATCGGTCGAGCCGAGCCCCTCGACGTCGTCACGGTGCTGGCGGGACGACCCGACGAACCCGGGCGGTATTCGTGGGATGAGTTCTGTGGGTTCACCGACTCCGATGCCGCGATGGATGCGCGCATCCGCGAAGACGATGCCGCGTTCGAGGGCACCCCGCACCGGCTGCATCGCCTCCCGTTGCGGGACAAGCAATATCTGGCCGGCCCCCGCCAGCGGCACGACGCCGTCGCCCTGACGACCTGGGTGGATGAGTGGCTGGCGGCCCAGGACCGACCGCCGGTCGTCGTGGTTCCGGTCGGCGCGGGGCTCCGGCTCGGCCGGCTCGGGAGAATCGTCCGCCGCTTCGCCGGCGATCGGCTCATGCAGCACCTGCGACGGTGGCGGCAGCGGGGCAATCCGCGCCTGACCGGCGCCACGGTCAGCGAGGATCACGTGTGGGTTCGGGACACCCTCGTCGACCATCTCGTCGGCGGGCCGGCGACGGTCCTGCTCTATGAAGAGGTGCCCTACCTGCTGGCTCGACGGGGCGACGGGGCGGCCGGGGAGGTGGCCACGCGCACCCGGGCCGAGCTCGAACACCGTGACGTCGCGATCGACACGGACGCCAAGTTGCGCCGACTGGGCTGTTACGTCAGTCAGCGGCACCAGCTGATCGGCGGAGCCGACTTCGAGTCCGGCGGTATGCCGGCCGTGGAGCGGTATTGGCGCCTGGCGCCGGGGTCGCGTTCGTTGAGCTGAGCGTTACCGCCGCAGCGCATGATCGCGGCTGATCCGCTCAGCGCGGCGTCGCGGGGGACCCGGCGAACAGTTCGGCCATCAGCTGCAGACCCCGGGTGGTGTCGCTGAGTTCGCGGGCCGCCTCCCGGCCCCCGGTCGACAGGCGCAGTGCGAGTGCCGGATCGGTCAGGCACGCCCCGACCGCCGCGGCGAAGGACGCCGGGTCGTCGCGGACCAGGACCTGCTCGTCGGCGCGCAGGCTCAGTCCCTGGACGCCGAGCGATGTGGACACCACGGGGACGCCGCTGGCCAGGTATTCGACGAGCTTGATGTTGACCCCCGACCCGGACACCGCAGGGTTCACCGCGACGCTGCTATGGCGCATGTAGACCCCCGGGTCGGGCACATCCGCGTGCAACTCGGCGGCGGGCGTCGTCGCGACCAGGTTTGGCACCGGCGCCGTCGGATGGCGGCCCACGATCCGCAGCGTGGCCTCGGGGCACGCCGCGTGCACGCTCGGCCACACCTCGCGACAGAACCAGGTCAGCGCCTCATGATTGGTCGGCACGTCGAGCGCCCCCAAGAAGAGCACACTCGGCTGCGGATCGGGCTGCCACGGCCGGTCCAGATCCAACTGGCTGCCGCCGAGGACGAACGTGGGCACGTGGCGCACCGGCGTGGGCGTCCGCAGCTGCCGCTCCTGGGCGTCGACGCGGGAGATGTCGGCGATTCCCGTGACCCACGGGGCGCGTTCGAGCCGGCGCTCGTCCCCGTCGATGCGGACGGCCTCGGCATGCACGGCCCATCGCGTCGGCGGCCGTCGGGCCGCCGCCAAGGCGTGGAAATAGCGGCCCTCCATGTTGTGCAGGCGCACGACCCCCGGCAGCCCGAGGGCCCGCGCCAGCTCACCCGCCAGCTGGTGCGAGCGATAAGAGAAGGCGACCACACCGGTCGCCTCGGGCGCCGCTGCGCGGATGTCCCGCGCCAGTCCGGCAGGCGTCGGGCGGGAAGCCACCGGATAGGGCCGCCGGCCCTGCACCGCGGCCAGCAGCGACCTGCGGCGCGGGGTGAAATAGACCGGGACCGGGTCCACCAGCCGGCGGATCGCCGCCAGATCGTCCTGGCGACCCTTCGTGGTCGGATCCGCGTCACTGGGGACCACGAGCGCCGCGAGCATCCCCGCATCGTGTGCGGCGCGCACGAATCCGAGGTTTTCCAGATCACCCCCGCAGTGCGCCGGGATGAACGGGGAGTCCGCCACCACGATCCAACGCTGTGATGACGACGTGCGGTCAGGCATCCTGCGAACCTGTCTGGTCGGCACGGGCGACCACCCGTGCGGGGCTGCCGGCGACAATCGCGCCGGCGGGAACGTCATCGAGGACCACGCTGTTTGCCGCCACCATGGCATGATCGCCGATCGTGATCGGTCCGAGCACGCAGGCCCCGGCCCCCACCGTGACGTGATCGCCCAATCGTGGCTGGCCGCCGAACGGTCGTCGATCACCCAAGGTGACGTTCTGATGCAGCACGAGGCCGCGGCCGGCCACCACGTCCCCGCCCACGACCAGGCCCGTCGTGTGTTTCAGGACCATCCCGGGGGCGACCCGTGCCGTGGGTTGGAGCTCGGCGCCACTGGCCGACAGGGTGCGCGAGGTCAGCCACAGGGCTACGGGCTTGGTCCACCGGGAACCCATGCACCGCTGGGCGAGACGCCATCGCACGATCGTGCGATATCGCTGGTGCACCAGGAGGCGCACGGCGATCTGCGCGGCGGAGATGGAGCGGCCCTCGCTCATCGCGGCAAAGTCCGCCGCGATGGCCGAGCGCCAGGGCTGGCCCGCCGCCGGCTGGGTCGACGTTCCCGCGGCGCGCTGCCGGGTGGCGCGGTTCATCGTGATCGGGGGCCCACGGTCTCGGGGACGAGGGGTCGCGCCCGCAAGGGCGCGGGCGCCGCAGGACGAGGAAGGACCACCGGCGCCTCGAGGACCACCGCGCTGGCGTCGTACGGGCGCACGTCGCCGTACTCCTGGTAGCGGGCGCACCGCTGGCTGTAGCTGCGGTCATTCCGCAACCGCCACAGATCGGCCAGCGCGAAGCGATCTCCGCGGGTGATCACGGCCACGTCGCGGTGCAGGACGTTGCGGCACATGCCGCCCGCAGCGATCATGCGGTGCACGATCTCCTCCTCCTCACCGATGAACCGACGGGTGTCGATGCTCAGGTAAGAGTCCAGCGCCGCCCGCGATCCGCCGAAGTCGATGGCCAGGTTGGCCCCCTGCGCGATGATGCGCTCGTCCCGACGCGCGCATCGGTGCGAGACGATCGCTTTGCGGATGTTGCGCAGCGCGTCGGCCAGGCAGCTGTCGCCGTGGGTGAAGAAGGCGTTTCCCAGCGCGACCACCGGCACCCGCGGCGAGCGGGCCGCGGCGGCCAGTTTCGCCGCCCAGCGCGGTCCGACGAGCGTGTCGGCGTCCGTGAAGAGGATGGGTCCTCGCGCGGCGTCGGCGGTGATCTCGCGTACGGCGTACTGCAGCGAAGCCATCTTGCTCGGGACCGGGCATTCCAGGACCCGAGCACCCATCGCGGCTGCTCGCGCGGCGGTGTCATCCGTCGTGCCGTTCACCACGACCCACGTCTGCACCGGAACGCTCGACGCGGCCAGCGACAGGAGGGTCGCCGGCAGATCGTCTTGCTCGTTGCGCGCGGCGATCACCACGGGCACACCGTCGGCGCGGAAGAGCTGTCGGGCCGTCTCCCGGCTCCTGGTCTTGACGATTTGCGCACCATCGACGGCGCGCAGCTGGCGCACCTGTCCCACAGTCAACATACGAATCCCCCCGTTCCTGCCGCGCCGCTGCCGTTGTTCGAGCCCCCGCTCGCGGTACGACGCAGTTCACCAATCTGTCCGAAGGCTCAGACGGCCACAACCGGCATCTTAGTCGACCGTCCGACTTGGTGAAACCGCTGATCCGGTACGGTCGGGATTCCCGCGGCGCGGCCGACGTCAGGTCTGCGGGCCCCGGCGTCGCGCGGGCGACGGTACGTCGAGGGCGGTGAGGTAGTCCAGGCACTCAGCCTTGCGGACCACCCTCGCCCGACCGTTCTCGACCGCGACGATGCCTGGCCGCGGGAAGGAGAACGAGTTGGACCAGGGGACGAAGTAGGCGCCGGTGTCCATGATCGCCAGATAATCGCCTACCGCGACGCGCGGTCCATACCAGGTGCTTCGGATGCAATCCGAGGGCACGCAGATGGGGCCTACCAGCTTGTACTTGTGCTCGCGGGGTGCGCGGGGTGCCCTGACGGCAAAGATCTCGTGAAACTCACCCTGCAGCGCGTCGGCGATGTTGATGCCGGCGTCGAGCACGAGGTAGTCGCGGTCTCCCGCCGCCTTGGTCCCCACCACCTGAGTCACGAGGAGCTGGGCCGGGCTGCACATCGCGCGTCCGGGCTCCATGAGGATCTGCGGAGCCGGCAACCCGTGGGTGGCGAAGCAATCCCGCACGAAGCGGTGCGCATCGGCGACATACTGCGGTACGGAATAGCGGGTGGTCGGGTCCGGCCGGACCAGGTCCCACTCGAGGACCTCGTTGCGGCGCAATTCTCCGCCCGTCAGGTGGCGCACGCTCGGCGTCCACAGGCCGCCGCCGATGTCCAGATACTGGATCTCGACGCCCAACTCCCGGGACAACAGTGCCGCGAAGTCGGCGCTCGTGCTCACCAGGTGGTGCAGCTGGTCGGGCGAGTTGAGAAAGCCCAGATGCACGTGCAGCCCGACCAGGTCCAGGTGGCTGGCGGCGACGATTTCCCGGCAGGCCGCGAGGGCCGGCTCCGGAGCCTGCTCACCGAACTGACTCGCCCAGCCGATGCCCACACCGATGCGCAGGCCTACCTGCGCTCGCTTGCCGACCCCCTGCGCGGCGGCGTTGACACGCCGGATCTCTTCGCGATGGTTGATGTTGATCAGGAAGGCGTCGTTGCGGATGGCGCAGGCCAACGAGGCATCCGACTTCACCGGGCCGTTGTAGATGAGCTGTGACCCCGGCACGTCAAGGCGATGGGCCAGCTCCAGCTCCTGCTCGGAGATGACCTCGGCGCCGACTCCGAGGGCGTGCAACTCGCGAAGAACGGCCGGCACCGGAGCGGTCTTGTAGGAGAAGAACACCCGATGAGGCTGCTGCGCCTCCGGCGGCACCGTGAGAAAGTCCTGGGCGATCGCCCGGAGTCGGTGCGGGGAGAAGAAGTGCATCGGCGTGCCGAACTCCTCGGCCAGATCGCTCAGCGACATCCCTTGCATCGTCAACCCGGACTCCGTCTCGGCGAGGTCCCAATACCCAGGGTCCAGGGCCAGATGGGGTCGCTGCCGCCGCCGCGCTTGACGACGTACGCCTTCCTTCAGCCAGCCTCGGACCGGCTGTGGGACCAGACGCGACATATCAGAGCACTCCCTTTCGTGCGGCATCGGCGGTGATGCCTCGGTCAACTGAGGTCGAGGGGTATTCCGAGGTGCCTTCCCCCGGCGTGATGTGCTGGTGTTCCACCCCCCCGTTCCCGCGCCCATCCCCGCCGACGTGGCCGGGCTGGAACTCGGTGAGCGGGTCGCGGTCGGGTTATGCGTGCGACAGGTGCCTCTGACGCACCCGACTCGGCGCCGCTTGCGTCAGGACGGAGCGGACGAGCCGGGCCCCCATATCCAACGACGCGGCAGCGGCGTAGCGGGGGCCTACCGTGCGCAGCTGAGTAGGCAGCGTGGACGCGTAATGGCGCGCTGCGAGCCGATGCCCGAGCGGAATCCGGTCGACGGACGCGATCGGGAAGACGTCGGCGTGGAAGCCGTCGGCCATGACGGTGCGGCGTGGCGCGGGTCCCAGGCCGAGCGCAGCCAGATACCCCTCATCGAACGCGGTCCCGCTGCCGCGAAGCAGCTCGATGCTTCCCCAGGGCCGGGTGTTGAGGTCGATGACGAACAGGCGCCCTTGGTGATCCTCGATCATCTCGATGTTGGCCAGTCCCCGGCCCCCGATGACGCCGAGGACAGCGCGTCCGAGGCGCAGCGCCGCCTCGTGATGAATCGACTCCAGGGCTCGCGAGGGAGCGGTGGAGGAGTCGTCGAGACGCTGGGAGACGTAGACGCCTTCCTGATAGACGTGCTCCGGATCGTAGGCCACGCAATAGCAGATGTTCCGGCCCTCAATGAACTGTTCCACGAAGAGGGAGCCGTCGAGTTGGGCGAGTTCGCGCACCGCCTCGCCGTACTCGGTGGGCTCGAAGGCAACCCGTACGCCGTCGCCACCGGCGCCCAGGCCGGCCTTGACCACCCGCGGCCACTCCATGCCGGCGAGCCCGTCCACGGCCGCACCGTCCTCGGCGGAGGAGACGGGAACCACGGCGGGGACGGGGATGCCTGCCGCCGCGAACCGGCGCGACGCAGCCAGCTTGTCTGCCCAGCCCCGTCGCCAGGCGAGTCGCTCAACGACCTCGCCCGGGTATTCCGCCCCGACAGCGGCGTCATGAACTGCACAGATGAGGCCCTCCGAGCAGATCACGTCGGCCACCCCGTCGTGCGTCCACTCACGCAGGTGTCGTTGCAGCTGGTCTGGGGTCTCGGCGAAGCGCACCCTCCCGTAGGTGAGATGCAGCCGCACGCGGGTCTGCTTGTCGGTCCAGCCGTAGGCCACGGCCGCCACCCGCACCCCCATCCGGCGCAGCGCGCACGCCATCTGCTCGAAGCCGGCGAACCCGTTGTCGATGAAGATGACCAACGGTGCCTCGCCGTGGCGCACCGCGTGCGGCTGGAAGACGTGCCGATCCGGTGTCGTTTCGTCGTTCATGGTGTTCTTATCCCCCTGTGTTGCGGTTTAGGCTCCCCGTGGCGTTGCGGCGGCGAACGTCCAGGCATCCTGGAGAAAGCGAGCCCGGAGCTGTGCAAGCAGCTCCTGACCCGCCTCGCCCTGGTCGTACTCTGCGGCGCGGTCCGGACCGAGCGCCGCCTTGGCGCGCAAGGGCCCCGGATCGATGAGGAAGGCCTCGATGGCGTCGGCCAGAGCGGCCGGATCCTCGACGTTCACCAAGTCGCCGTATTTGCCGTCGGCGAGAACCATCCGCGGTCCCGTGACGCAGTCCGTGGCGATCACCGGGACGGCATGGGTCAGCGCCTCGAACAGCACCGTTCCGCCGCTGCCCTCGAAGAGCGAGGAGAGGATGAAGGCGTCTGCGCCGGCGAGGAGCGGCTGCGGGTTCGGCTCGAAGCCGGTCAGGGTGACTTCCTCGCTGACACCCTGCCGCGCGATGAGTTCTTCGAGGTAGGCGCGCTGATCCCCCTCGCCGACGATGAGAATGCGGTGGTCGCGACCGCGCTCTTTGAGCAGGGCCGAGGCTTGGATCAGGATGTGGAATCCCTTCACCGGTTGTAGGCGTCCCATCGCGACGAGTCGCGGGGGAGTCCCGGGGGAGCGCGTGATGGCCGGCGTGCCGGCGGCTCGTACGGCGAGGGTGTCCGCGCCGACCCTCAGCGTCGTCGTTCGCTCGGCGGGCAGTCCGTTGCTGATCACGGTCTGGCGAACGCCCTCCGACACACAGGCGGCGAGGTCCACGTGGCGGTTGGCCCAGCGGACCAACGGCCGAAGCCGGGCGGGACGCCACGCGCGGACCGACTCCTCCAGCGGCGACTGGACCAGGCTCACGAGCGGCGTGCCGAGCGCTCGCGAAAGCGCGGCACCGGCAACCATCGCGTAGCCGACCTCGCTGCTACTGATCACGAGGTCCGCCGATCGCATGATGCCGGCAAAGCTGCGGATGGCCCGGGGCAGTGCGCGGCGCAGCCGGAGCCGATCAGGGCAGGCAAAGATGACCGGAACGTCAGGATGGGGGAGGAAGCGTCGGACGTCGTCGGCGGGATCCATGAGGACGACGAGCCGAGCATCGGCTCCGGACTCCCGAAATGCCTCGATCACTCGATGGGTGAAGCGGGTGCCGCCACTTTCGTACAGAGCATCCTGGACGAACACGATGGTCGGTCGTGCCCCCCCGCGCCAGGTGCGCCGGTCGTGATGATGCATCCAAGGCCCCCCTTGACTTGGTGAATCGCCGCCGGAGCTTGACTGCGGACACCCGCCAGGAGGGTGGCGGCTTGGCGTGCTCCAGGTGTGCGGTCCCCTACCGCGACGACGAATTCCTTGTCAGTGTACTGGACGAATGTCTTACTACCAAAGACTCTGGCTCGGTCGCGGGTATCGAGGCCGACGGTTCTACGCTGCCCGGCCGAGACTGAGCAGGCCGCGCACGCTCTTGCGGTGCGGGAGGCCGGCGCTGACCTCGACGAGCCTTGCGTGGGCCACCTCGACGCCGCCCACCCTGGCCCGACGGGTGGTCGTGCCCCGCACGAAGGCGAGATGCCGCTGCAGCGACCCCTTCTCGCGCCGGGCGCCGGCGATTCCGCGGGCGAGATAGCCGGCGCTCATCGTCAGGAGCACGCCGTGGGCTCGCAGTGGGGGGTGGTAGGAGAGCATGTAATTGGCGAATGAGGCCCCGCGCAATTGCAGCATCTCCTTGGCGGGCGCCCCCGAGTTGCCTGCTCCATGCGGCACCCTTACGTCGGCCCGCAGCACCTGCCGCAGACCCGCCAGCCGCGCTCGCCGGCCGAGGGACATGTCTTCGGCGTAGACATAGAACATTTCGTCGAATCCGCCGATCGAGCGGAATTTCGCCATGTCCACCGCCATGCAGGCCCCCGTCGTCCAGTCGACAGTGACGCTGTGCCCCGGAGTTGGTCGGGCGAAGAATCCGGCCTCCGGGAACCACTTGTGGAGCACGAGACTGTAGACCAGAACGCGACGGAGGGTCGGCTCCCAGCCGCCCACGCCCATCTCGGTCTCGCCGTCGGCGCGCATCATGGTGGCGGCGTGCGAGAGAGCCTGCGGGTCGTGGCGGAGGCCCTCGACCAGAGCCGTGATGTGGTCCACGGTCGGCCGGGAGTCGGGGTTGACGAAGACGACGAAGGGGGTCGCCGACGCCAGGGCGCCGATGTTCGCAGCTCGCGCGAACCCCTGCCCGCCACCGTCGACATAATGGCCGACCGGCGTCGCGGCCAGGAGCTCTTTGATGCCGTCCGAGTTGGCGGAATTGTCAACCACCGTCACCGGAAATGCCGCACCCCACATCGCCAGCAACTCGGCGATGTGGTGCTTGCTCCGATAGTTGACCAGGACGATGCCGATCTCCGGCGTGTCGCGGGGTGGGGTCGATTGGCCCATGACGCGTCGTGCCCTTCCGTTCGCGGAGCTCACTGAGCGCTCGGTCGGCTCTGCCAGATCCGGGCGTATTCCTTGGCGGACTCGGGGTTCTGGTCCGGCTGCCACAGGGAGGACTTGATGTCCGTGGTGCCTTCGTTGAAGTAGATCTCCAGGGCTATGTGGTCCGCGTTCTCATCGAAGAACTTGTACATCGTCGTGATGTAGTCCGCGTGATCGCCCGGCCCGTAGGTGTGATCGAGTCCCCATTCCGGGACGACGAGAAGCTTCCCGCGCTCCTTCGCGAAGTCCAGGGTCTCCTTCAGCGACGGCCCGTTGCCCGTCTTGCCCAGGGCGGCCGGGTTGCCCGCCCCGGTGCCCTTGTCGTCATAGGTGTCGCAGCCCATCACGTCGACGACATCGTCACCGGGGTAGAGCTTGGTCAAGGGCGCCATGTGGTCAGAGTCGCCGGTGAGGCCCACGCCGCAGCCGATGTCGAAGTCGATGACGGGTTCCGCGCCGCTTTCCCGCAGAATGCCCGCGACTCGGCGGAAGGCCGCCTTGAAGTCCTCAGCGGTCTCCGCGGTGGCACCCCACGAGAACCAGGTTCCGTTGGCCTCGAATCCGATGCGCACGATGGACCGCTTGCGGTTGTATTTCACCAGGCCTGCGCCGACGGCCCGCCATACATCATCGTGCTTGCCGTCGGCGACATCGCGCAGCGATCCGGCGCCGCCGCCGCGGGTGGGTAGCAAGCCGAGGCCGTAGACGAAGGTTCCCGGGAACTTGGCGAACAGCGAGATGTTGCCGGAGTGCTTGATCGCGTCCCAGGACTTGTTGTCGCTGTAGCCCAGCACTGCGTCCACGGGCGCGCCGCGGTATTGGCCGAACCCGTGCCACGCATCGGCGTACGGCTGGCCCCCGACCCACACTCCGGACAGATACTTGGTCTTGGCGGCCGTATAGCGCCGCAGGTCCAACGGGCCGGTCGCCGAGTATTCCGCGACGGGAAGCAAGGTCGATTGATCGGCGCGGCTGGACGGCTCCTGCGTCGGCGCCGGCTCCTGCGGCGCGGTTCCGCAGGCCGACAGCGCCGCGACGAGGGCGAGTCCGGCGGCCATGCCGCGGCGGTTCCGGCGGCGACCCTTCGGGTAGGCCATCAGGCCGCCGTTTCGTCGACGGCCACTCGATGCGCCCGGGCGTGACCGGACGAGATGGATCCCAGCTCAGCCCCGGCTGGCCGGATCTCGCGCTTCTTGCCGCCAAGACTGCGATCGGCACTGCACATCAAACGTTCCCCCCGAAATGAACTCATAGTCGCAACGCGGCTTCCCGTGTCGTGCTGTCACGGACTCGTCGGGCCCGACACGACGTGACGAACCCGGATGCTTCCCCCATCGGCGTCCGCGGTTCGCTGGCGACGCGCACATAGCGCATAGGCCCAGGTCTTGGACGATTGTATCGTAGCTGATCGGCGAGAATGGCACGCCCGATCGCGCGTGGACGGCCCTGCCGAGTGCGGTGTCGGCCTCCCACCGCTGGTCCCGGTGATCGGGCGCGGTCGGTGCGCAGGCATGCTGCCATCGGGGAAGGCAAGTGTTAACCTGTCCTGGCTGCGGGCTAGCAGGAGGCCTGCTGGCCGTGCTCAGCCGATGGTTGCTAGGTCGCTATTTTGGCGCAACATTCTTGTGCAACCTCGGTGCTTACGGGTCCGCCCCAGAAGTGCGGAAGTGGCCCAACGTCTTGTCCCCCAGCGGGAGAGGGAAACGATTCAGTGGTGAGGTTCCTTCGGCTTGCCCGGAAGGCGGGTTGGGCCATCACCGATCAGGGCATGTATGCCCTCTCGAACCTCGTGGTGTCGATCATCCTGGCGCGCCTGCTCGACCGGGAACGCTTCGGCGCCTACGCGACAGCCTTCCTGATCTTTTCGATCGCGGTCGCCGTCGAACGCGCCATCGTCGGGCAGCCGCTGCAGATCAAGCTCAGCGGCTCCACCGACGAGGTGTTCCGATCAGCGCTTCGGGGCGCGATGGGCACCGCGGTCCTGATCGGCCTGGTGGGTTCCGCGGTGTGCCTCACGGTCTGGCAGGTCGGTCAGGACGTGCTGGGGCCATCCATGGTCGCGCTTGCGCTGACGATGCCGATCCTGCTGCTGCATGACGCCGGTCGAATGGCGTGCTACGCCCGGACCGACGCCAAGGGCGCCGCGCTCCTAGATTTATCGTGGAATCTCCTGCTCGCCGTAGCCCTGGCGGCGTTGATTCTCACCTCCACCGCGTCCCTGTTCTCCCTCACCTTGGCGTGGGGCGGGTCCGCCGCGGTGGGGGTGCTCATCGCGTGGCGTCGCCTGGGCGTCATGGCGACCCCGTTCGGCGCCCTGCGTTGGCTGCGCGACCAGTCCGACCTGTGGGCCTATCTCCTCGGGGAATATGTGATCGGACTAGGGGCCGCCCAGCTCGCCATTCTGCTGGCCGGCGCGCTGACGACCGCCACCGAGGTGGGTTCCCTGCGGGGGGCTCAGGTTATCCTCGGGCCGTTGGGCATCCTGGCGACGGCGGCCTTCCAGTTCGCCATTCCGGAGATCTCCAAGCGGGCCCATCTCAGCGCTCGGTATCGAGCGCGCATGGCGACTCTGCTCTCAGGAGCCTTGTGTGCCGTCGTGCCGGTCTACGTCGGCATTCTGGTGCTGGTCCCGGACGACTACGGACAGCGGGTGTTCGGTGAGACCTGGGTCGGCGCGCGCCACGTCCTGGTCCCGATGGCCATCGCGGCGTTCTTCTCCACCTTGGGCAGCGGCCCGGCGGTGATTCTCTATTCGCTGGGCAAGGCTCGGCTGACGTTCTGGCTTCATGCCGCCAAGGCTCCGATGCTCCTGGCGGGAATCGTGGTCGGGAGCGTGAAGTTCGGGGCCTTGGGTGCCGCGTGGACGCTGGCCATCACCGAGGCGCTGATGCTGCCGGCGTGGATCGCCGCCATGATGCGGGTTTTGGCAACCGTTGACGAGTCGCAGTCCGCAGAGGGCGACGAGTCATCTTCGGTTTCGGTCGATCCGGCGATGTCCGAAGCCAGCGCCATGTTGCCCGGTGGCGAGTTGGATCAAGCCGCAGAGTTCAGCGGCCCCGCGGGACCAGACCCGTCCCGGGGCCGGCACCGGAAGCGGTGATCCCGCGTCAGCGCGACGCGGCATAGGGCGGCTTCCAGTCGGCGGCCTCCGTCAGCCTCCCCTCGTCCCGGGGGATCTGGAACGCCGAGGGGGCCCACCACGTGGCCAGCACGAGCAGGACGGTGATCATCGGCTGGGTGGCGGCCTGCAAGAAGAGGAACGACGCCAGGATTGGCAGGGCGATCGCCGGCGCGGGCGACTGAAGGTGAATCGCGACCACGACCAGAATCAGCAGGGCGCCAACCAAGAGTCCGTAGTCGAAAATCAGTTTCGCCGGGTTCGGCACGAGCAGCCCCGGGATCGCCATGCCATCGACGACCTGTCGGGAGGAACCCGCGCCATAGCCGAAGATCATGCCCGGCAGGCTCTGGAGGTATTCGGGGACCAGCACTTCGTAGGGCAAGGTGGCCCGCAGCGCGGTGGAACTTTGATCCTGACTCACCTCGTCGACCCGGCTGAAGACCACGGTGCCGACGGGGGTGAAGTAGGACAGCGCGAAGATCACCGCGCCCGCTAGTAGGGCCCGGCTGTAGCGCAGGAGCTGGCCGCTGAGCAGCATGATGACCGCCGCGAGTGCCAGCAGCGCCAGCCCCGAGCCGGCGAATGAGGAGAGCAGTCCGGCAATGATCGTGACCGAGACCCACCATCGCTGACCGCTGATGAGGGCTGCCAGCAGGGTGGCGCCGAGGATGAACGAGACGAAGGACGGCTCCAGGGCCACCCAGGCATTCGACTTGTGGATCGGGTTGCCCCACGTGATGGGGACCGTGGTTGCGAAGCCGATCACTTGCAGGGGACGGGGAACGAAGTCGGCGAAGTAGTCGCGATAGGGGATGCCGGCCGCCTGGCTGCCGAGGAAGGTCAGCGACAACAACGCGAAGCCGAAGCCCGCCCAGCTGACACTCCGGCAGGTGCGCAGGTAGGCACTCGGGCTGGGGTCGGTGATCCGGAAGACCGCGGGCAGCCAGAGGACATGCCACAACGCCCAACTGGAAAAACTGAAGTTGACGGTCGGGACCAGGGGCAGCTGGACGAGGGGTAGGACAGCAGAGAGCCCCGCCGCCGCCAGCCATAGTTGGAAACGACCTGGCTCGATCGTGAGAATGTGTTGGCGGTATGCAAAATAGCAGAATACGAAAATGAGCGCAGTGGTCAGAGTGATCGGCGCATTCGGCAGCGCGGCGAACCTCATCAGCACGATACTGATGACGAAGAGGGTCGTCAGCCAATAGACCGGATCGTCACGTCTGAGCCGGGGCCGCTCGGCCGCACCAGTGGGAGCACTGGTGCGTTCACGCATGGGCGGCATTTGGCGATTGCGCCAAGCGCGGAGTGCCTGCCTCGGAGTCGGTGAGAACGAGGAGGACGCCACCGGTCCAGGCGCGGAACTGACGGTCCAGGGCGGGGATCTTCGTCTTGCCCAGGCGAACCGGGGTGATCACGATCGTGTCGGGATCATGCATCCCGTTGAGATAGGCCAGGCCGCCGGGGCGGCATGCGCTCATCGGAATCTGGTCGGCGCGCAACTGACCGAGTCGCCGACTCAGGGCATCGCGCACCCGGGCTACCGCTGCCTCCGGGTTCTCGCTGGCCACCAGCACGCGACGGGAGGCGCGGTCGTCCGCCGCGACGAGATCACCGATTTCGGACGGAGTGATGATGACCGCGGAGGGGTAAAGGCGCTGGAGCTCATCCAGGCGATGAACTCGCCCGCGCCGCGCACCCCACAGGATGACCCCGAGCAGGCCCAGCAGCAGGCCGGCGAAGAGGCCAGAAATCCCGGCGGTGCGACTGGTCGGCGGGATGACCTCGTCCTTGTCGGTCAATTGCAGGATACGTACGTTGTTGGACTTGGCCACCACGCGGGACTGATTGTCGGCCAGCCCCTCGCCAAGTCGCGTGATACGGGCTCGCTCCGCTGCTGCGTCGGTGATCGCTGGGGTCAGGATGAGTTTCGTCGTCGCCGTTTCCAGCTCCTTGAGCTGAGCCTGGACCTCCGCCTGACTGGCCTCGACCACCGCAGTGGCGAGGTTGTTGGCAACCGCCGCGGCCCGCTGCTCATCGGCGTCCCTGGCGCGCACCTGGAGACTCAGCCCATCGTCGCCGGCAGCCAGGGTGGTCATGTGGCGCACATCGGCCTCCGTCATCCCCGACTTGGTCGCCGCGCGCTCGTAGACCTCGGATCGCTGTGCCTGCGCCAACGCCGCTTGAGTCTGTCGGGCCACCACCGAGGAGTCGGCGCTGTCGATTTGCAGGGCGAGGGTGGCCGTGGCGGTCGGCAGCGCACCGGCAGATGCGAGAAGGCCGGCCACGCTTCCGAACAGCGCCGCCGTCAACGGGACGAGCCACCATCGGCGCAGCGCGTCGAGCCACAGGCTCGGCGAGTGCTCCACCGGACGCGTGCTAGATGCTGTCAACTGTCTTCCCCCCAGTTGCCTGTCGACCGACGCTGGACCGCACCGACCCACCGATCAGTATGTCATAGGCCGAGTGCTGCTCAGCGCACTTTCACGCCCGCCCAGCGGGAAGGCGGCAAATCCCGTCGAGAATTCTTGGCGTCGACCTTGCGGTCATTTCTCGGCACGCTAATTCGTTCGAAACACGGCAGCATTCGCCGACGGCGGTCGGGATGATGCGGTGTCAGGTGATGTGGCCCTGGGGTGTCGTCAGAGCCGGAACGGGCGGATGGAAGGCCATCGGCCCCGCACCGTGCGATGCGGGGCCGATGGCGCTGTGGCCGGTTACTGAGTGGCCGGTGGCTGCCTTGGTCGGTGCAGCCCTGGCTACCAGAGCTTCTGGTAGAGGGCGGCCGACTGGGGCATCTGAGTCGGGTTCACCAGCGAGTTGGCGACGTTAGAAGCCGCCTCCATGAAGTAGTTCTCCAAAACCACCACGTCCTTGTTGGCCATCAGCCAGTCATACATCTTCTGGATGAAGAAGGGGTTATCGCCCGAGCCCTGCACCGAGGTGGCTGCCGGGCCCCACTCCGGGATCGCCATGCCTTTGCCGTGCTGCCGTGCGAAGTCCGCCATGTCGGCGATGCCGACGCCGCCGCTCGGGCGGATGTGGTGGGCCCACTCGGCGTCATTGCGAGCCTTGTCGCCCCACCAGTCGTAGGTGTTGCAGCCCACGACGTCGACGTACTGGTCGCCGGGGTACAGCTGGGTGATCGCGTCGAGACGGTTCGACTGGCCGTTGATGCCGCGGCCGCAGGCCAGGATGAAGCCGAACTTGAGGCCGGGCGTCTCGGCCTTCATCACCGCCGCCACGCGGTTGAAGGCGGCCCGGAATTGGCTCGCCGTCGCGCTGGTCGCGCTCCAGGCCCACCAGTCGCCGTTCATCTCCCAACCAATGTTGACCAGGGAGTTGGCCCGACCGTTGGCGCGCAGCAGTTGCGCGTTCTGCTTCCACACCCAGTCCAGATCACCACGGGCCACGCCGGCCAGGTTGACCGAGCGGTCGCCGGGCACGAGGGTCAGGTTGTAGGACAGGATGCCGCCGAACCCGTTGAAGGTGCTGATATTCCACAGGCTGTCGGCGATGGCGCCGGGGTTCTCCTTGTTGGAATAGGTGGTCACCGCGTCCATCGGAGACCCACGCCAGGCGCCGATGGCATCCACCGACGCCGGAGTGAAGGGTGCGGCGCGCCAGGCGCCGGAGAACCAGGGCTTGCCCGACCGGGGCGTGCCGAAGATTCGCGCGGTGGCACTGCCGGTCCCGCCGGGTGCGGGTGCGGTCGTGGTGGGCGTCGGTGCCGGAGTCGTTGGCACCGGGCTCGGCGTCGTCGGCACCGGGCTCGGCGCCGGGCTCGTCGTGGTCGTCGGCACCGGCGACGGAGTGAACGTCGCCGTGCTGCCTACCGTCACGGTCTTCGAGGCCGTGGCGCCGGTGTCGGCGTTGCGGACGGTCAGGGTGTAGGTGCGACCGGGAGCAAGACTGGTGAAGGTCTGGCTGCGGGTGCCGCCGCCAACAGTCGTGCTCCATGCCCCGTAACCGGTCGAGTCCGTGCCGTCGCGACCCACGGTCCATCCCTTGCCTGGGGTGCTGGTGGACGTCCACGTGAGCGTGGCGGTGGCGCCGACGGCGCTGGCCGTCACGGTGAGCCCGGCCGGGGTCGTGGTGGTCGTGGGCGGTGCCGTCGTCGGTGCGGTCGTTGGGGAGGTCGGCGCCGTGGTCGGGCTCGGGGAGGTCGGCGCCGTCGTGGCCGTCGGGGTCGGGGTGGCGGGGTTGCTGCCGATCGTGACGGCGACCGTGCGCTTCTGGCCGGTGTCCAGGTTGGTCACCGAGAGGTGGTAAGTGCGGCCGGTCACCATGGCGGTGAAGGTCTGGCTGCGCGAGGCACCCGAGACCGTGCTGCCCCAGGCGCCGTATCCGGTGGAGTCGGAGCCGTCCCGCTCGACGTACCAGCCCTTGGCGGGGCTCGCATCGGCGGTCCAGGCGAGGGTGGCGGAGCTGCCGCTCTGCGTCGCGGTCACGGACGCGGCGGCTGCGGTCGCCGTACCGGCGGCGGTCACGGAGATCGCGGACACCTGCGGCAGGTCGGCGGAGCCCTTGAAGCCCAGGTCCAGCCGGCCATCGGTGACCTTCACGCGGAAGGTCTTGGTGTACGCCGTGCGCGCGCCGACCGCCTTGAGGATGTCGACGCCGGTCACGGCGGGTTGGCCCTCCGCGGTCACGTCGAAGACGCGGTCGCCGGCCTTGCTGAACCAGGCCTCGCGCAGGTGCAGGGTCACGTCGTAGTCACCGGCCGAGGGTACGGCGGTGTGCCAGCCGGTGATCCCCCAGAACTCGCTGCGATAGAGCTGATCGTTGGTGGTGCCGGCGACGTCGAACGCACCCGGGTTCCAGTAGCGGCCGCCGTCGAAGCCGGTGCGGGCCTCCCACGCGACGCCTTGGGCATCGGTGAAGCCCGCGGGTTCCACCGAGACGCGCCGGGTGAAACCCTCGGCGGCCTGGGCGGCGGAGGAGGGTACGGCCACGATGGCGCTCCCGAGGATGGCCGATGCGGCGAGGCCGGCACACGGAATCAGGGCACGCCGAGAGAAGGTCAGGGGCATGGTGAAGATCTCCATCAGGGGGGGTAGGGGACCGGGGAAGGGGAACCGGTTCCCCTCTGATCGACCCCCCGCGCGGAGATTCTTAGCGGGGCACGGCGATAAATCCGTTATGACAAAAGACTTTTCGAGCCGAGCCGGGATCGGCGTCGGCAGCCGCAGCCGGCCCCTGGGGTGACGTAGGGCGCGGGCCAGCGGACGGGCGAGCGGGGGTCAGCGCGGCTCAGGCAGCGACGGTCACAGGGTGCGGCGTAGGTTGGGGCCGCGACGGCAGAGTGGTGCGGCGCGGGTTGGGGCCGCGACGGCAGCGTGAGTTGTACGGCGTGAGTCAGGCGACGCTGTGCATCGGTCGGCGGGCCGATCGCGGCGACCCAGCCGGGGCGTGGAAGATCTCGTCGTAGGCACGCAGCACGGCATCGTGCGCGAAGACCTCGTCGAAGTGGCGTCGAGCCTGCGCGGACACGACGCGATTGCGGGTGGGGTCCGTCAGCGCCGCGAGGATCCGGGGATAGGCGGTGATGTCGTCCTCGACCACCACGCCCGAGCGGGCGTCGCTGACCACGCCGTGCGCGCCGATCGTCGTCGTGACGGAGGGCAACGCGCGAGCCAGCGCCTCCACCAGCTTGATCTTGACCCCGGAACCGAAGCGGAGCGGCGAGAGCATTGCCGCCGCCGGGCTCAGGGCCCGATCCAGGTCCTCGACGTAGCCCTCCAGGCTGACGTGCTCCCCGAACCGGCCGGCGTTCGCGACCAGCCCCGGGCGGGGGTCGCGGCCGATAATGCGCAGGCGGGCCTCGGGCAGCAGCTCCAGCAGCGGCTCCATCGCGCAGTTGAGGAACCAGTTGATGCCGTCGTCGTTATGCGGGATCGAGAGCTGGCCGAGGAAGACGAACTCCGGTCGGCCCTCATACGGCGGCCGATATGTGGCCTGGAGCGGCAGCAGCGGCGGCAGGCAGCGCACGTTCGCCGCCCCGGTCTCCTCGGTCAGCTGCGCCGCCTCCAGGGCGTTGATGAGCAGGACCTGGTCGAATCGGGAAACGCTGGTCCGCTCCGCCCGGGCGATGGCCCGGCGCTCCCAGCGCAGCAATGCGGCCTGCGCCGACCGGGCGCCGACCAACTTGTGCAGGGCCCCGGGGACGAACGCCCGGAACTGCCCGAGCGCGTCGACCTCGACGTCGTCGTGCTCGGCCAGGGTGCGCAGCATCGCGGTGTAGCGCAGGCTGAACAGATCGTCGAGGTAGACCACGTGCTGGCGTCCCGGGCGCGGGGTCAGGAAGCCCATGTATTGGCCCAGTCGCACGGTGTCGAACAGGACGAGATCGACGTCGAGGCTGTCGATGACCCGCGCGAGCCGCCGTCCCAGGGGTGCCGAGAACAGCATCGCCTCCTGCAGGCTGGACCGTCCCGGAACTGCCCGGCTCACGATCGAGGTCAGCTTGTGCCGCGTCGAGACCGCCGGCAGCCGCGTCAGGTGCACCGGGAAGAGCGCCGGGGCCGGCTCGTGCTCCGGGCGGATCAACACGTAGTGCACCGCGTCTGGTCCCAGCTGGTCAGCCCAGTAGTCGACGATCCCGGACAGGACGACGTCCTTGCCCGAGGCAACGGGATAGGGATTCACCGCACTCACGATGGCGACGCGGTGAATCCTCGAAACTGCCGGTGCCTGCATTGTGTGACCCGCCCCCTGTCGTTCCCAGGTCGCAGCGGTGTGAGGCGCGGTCGACGGACGGCCCCCAGCTGGGCCGGCTGCCGTGGAGTGCTCAGCGGCTTCGCCCGATGTCCGTCGCCCGAGTCTGCGCGAAATCGCCGTAATGCGAGCGAGTTTCGCTGCGCTCCTCAGTGCGACATGGTCGAGTGTATCGGTCGAATGACCAGGTCGCGAAGTGGCGGGTCGTTGTGCCGCCGAGGCGACTCCTCGCACGGTGTCGGGGGCCTCCGCCGGTGCCGCGGGGCGCGGCGAATCCGGGTGTCGTCGCTGGTGACCGCGGGGGTGGTGACGATCTCGGGCGCGATCGGGGCGGGTGGCCGCGCGCGGCAGCGCAAGTCTCACATCATGGACAATTCCGGCATTGGTCAGATCGGCAGGTGATGTCTGCCGCCAGACCTCGGGCGGCGAACGTCGCGCCCGGCGACTCAGCGGGGCAGCGGCGTCGCCGGACCAATGAGGGCCAGGGCCCCCGCGGGATCGGCGCTGTAATACAGGCTGCCGCTGCCGTCGGTGGACCAGGCCACCACGCCACGCCCGCCCGCCCCGCCGGCGCTGACCCGGCCCAGCATCGTCGTGCCGGCCAGTCCGTTGGGCACGACGGTCAGGACGCTGGCGGCCCCGCTCGCCGGCACCGTCACCAGGCGCAGCGTGTCGCCCGCCACGACGTACGCCGTGATCGAGCCGTTCGCGGAGCGTTCGGCCAGCGTGGCCGCCGTCGTCCCGGACAGTCCGCTCGCCACCGGGACCGGCGCCCCGAGGGTCGGGGTCCGGCCGAGCCCCACCTCGCCGATGACCACCCGACTCACGGTGCCGCCGGCGCCAAACACGAGCAGGGTCAGCTCGCGCGTCGTCGGGTTGCCGACGGCGACCAGGCCAGCCGCATCGCCGAGCGGGAGGGCAACGGGCTGATCGCCGCTGACCTTGCCGTCGGTGAAGAACGTCAGATGGGCCCCACCGTCGCGATCGACACCGACGGCGACCGCGACGGGCTTGTCCGGCGGTGCCGAGACGCCGCCGACCACGATCGTGGCGAGTCGATGGGGATAGGGCAGCGTTCCGCTGGGGTTCGAGAAGGCCTCGGGGTCGCCGACGCGCTCGCCGATCCGGCCGCCGACCACCGCGTTGTAGAGGCTGACCTGGTATGTCGCCAGAACCGCTGGCGCCGGTGCGGTGCTCGACGGGGTCGGGATGGGAGCGGTCGGCGAGTTCGTCGGTGCCGCGGGGCTCCCCGTCGTCGGCGTCCCGCCGCCGGTGGTGCCGGTCGTGCCAGACCCGCTCGGCGTCCCCGACGGGGTCGGCTGGGCGCTCGGGCCGGTCGAGGGTGTGCCCGTCGCCGTCGGCGTGCTGCCCGTCGCCGTCGGCGTGCTGCCCGTCGCCGTCGGCGTGCTGCCCGTCGCCGTCGGCGTGCTGCTCGACGGGCTCGGGCCGGTGGTCTCGGTGCGCGGGGGGGCGGCCGGGGGCGCCGGCGCCGGGACGGCCACGGTCGCCGTCGTCGGCAGGGGCAGCGTCGGCGGCGTGGGGGCCCACGTCGGCACGGGCGGCAGGACGACGTCGCTGGGGGAGACCCGGGCCGCGCGGTCCGAGGTGCGCGGCGGCGCCGTGGCGCCGCTGGCCGCATCCGACTGGGCCGCGACGATGGCGCTGCCCATGGCGCCATTCATCAGACCGAACGTGCCCGTCGTGAGGATGACCAAGCCGGCCCCCACCCCGATCCCCTTGGCGAGGCGGCGCTGGTCGGCAGAGCGGCGCAGCTCGGTCGGAGCCGCGAGCCGCGAGCGGCGGCCCGCATCCCGGGCGAGATCGCGCAGCAGCGAATCGACATCGAGGTCAGCCACGGCCGGACTCCTTGGCGTCGGACAGGACCGCGGCGAGTGCGGCGCGGCCCCTGGACAGGCGGGCCTTCACCGTGCCTGGTGGCACCCCGGTGAGGGCGGCGACCTCTTCGACGGGCAGGTCGCACAGGTGATGCAGAACGATGGTGTGCCGCTGCGCCTCGGGGAGTTCCCGCAGCGCGGTCACCAGCAGGACATGGTCGGGCGAGATCGACACGACGGCGTCCGAATCGCCGCGCCGGGTCCAGGCCACGGCCGCGTTCTTGGCCTTGCGCCACCGGGACACGGCCAGCCGATAGGCGACGGTCCGCAGCCAGGCCTCCGGGGAGTCGACCAGGGAGAGCTGGTCGCGGCGTTCCCAGGCGCGGGTGAACGCCTCTTGGACGACGTCCTGGGCCTCGGCGAGGTTGCCGCACACGGCGTACATCTGTCCGACGAGCCGACGCGCATACGCCGAGTAGAGCTCGTCGAACTCGGCGACGTCCATGCAGCCCTCGGACCCCCTCTCCGCGCGCACGTCCTGCGGTGTCACCCCTGACCAGGTCAGCCTAGGCCGAAGTGACGCGGGGCGGGCCAGCGGAGCGCGGCGGGAGCCGTGCGAAACGGGCAGACCAACGGCTCGCCCCAGCGCCGGGCCACGGCCGAAACGGGCGCGGGGAGGGGAAATTGCCACACGTCCCGGCACGCCCACCGTGCTCACCCAGGGTCCCCCAACTGCTTAAGCCGCGGTCGCGGCGCGGATCTCTCGAAGGAATACGCCTGGCCGCCCGGCTCGGTTGCGATCCGGACCACATTTCAACCAATCGTCCAGATCGCGAGACGGCCGCGGGCTCAGGCCGGCGCAGCGCCGCCGATGGCCAGCGCGAGCACCGCTCCGGCGACCATCGCCGGCCCGAACGCCAGGCGCGTCGTGCGGCTGGCCCGGCGCCGGATCAGCAGCCACAGCGCCGCCGCCCCGCCGCACAGGAACATCGCATAGACGCCGAGCAGGACGTGATCGAGGGACTGCCAGCCGAGCAACGCCCCCAATGGCCCCGACAGTTTCACGTCGCCGAGGCCGAGGCGACGTCCCGACAGCAGGTGCAGGGCGCCGAACAGGACCAGCGTGCCCAGGCCGGCGAGGGCGGCCCGGCGCGCGGCGCCCCCGCCCGCCGGGGTGGCCAGCCAGGCGGCGGCAAGGAGCGCTCCGACCAGCGGGTACGCCGGGAGGGTCAACACATCCGGCAGCCGGTGGACATCGAGATCCACGGCCGCCAGGGCGCCGTACAGCGGGACCAGCCCGACGTACGCCGCCGCGGGGACGGCGCCGCCGGGGCCCAGGCGGATCACCAGGATCGCGGCGACCGCCGCGCACCCGGCCGGCAGGGCCCGGTACGTGGGCGCGGGGCGGGCCCATTCGTCGGCGTAGCGTCGGTGCCGACCGGCGGCCAGCCAGGCGCGCACCACATGTCCGGCGACCGCGGCGTACCCGCTCGCGATCACCGCCGCCGCCAGCAGCGGCCAGGTGGGGGCCTCCATCCCCCCATGATCACCGCCGCGTGGTCCGGCGTGGGGGTTTGGGCAGCGGGGTGCGGCGGGAGACGATAAGGGCGTCATGGCCAGACGATCCGTTCGCCTCACCCACGCCATCGGGGGAGCTCTCGACGACGCCCCCGGGTCGGTGCGGGCTGCCCTCGCCGCGGGGGAATCGGCCTTCCTGTCGGTGGTCTTCGTCGTGCTTCCGGTGTTCCTGGTCTGGCTGGCCAGACCGAGCAGCACGGTGGGCGGCTGGCACGCCGTGCAGCTGGGGCTCGCGGGTTGGGGCCTGGGCCACGGCGGGCCGCTCACGGTGCGGATCGGATCGTTGTCCCTGGTGCCGTTGTTGTTCACCGCCCTGGCCGTCGGCACCGCCAGCTGGTCCGCATCGCGCCTGGCGGCCGGGCTGGCCCGGACCCCACCGGCCCGGTTGGCCTGGGCCTGGGGGCTGCGCCGGGACGTGGCCGTCGAGGGCGGGGTGTTCGTCGGGACCTACACCGCGATCGGCCTGCTGGCCGCGCTGCTGGCCCGCAATGCCGACGTCGCCCCGGCGCCCTTCCGCACGGTGGTGGCGGTCTTCGTCGTCGCCCTGGTCGGCTACGTCGTGGGCCTGAAGACGGAGTTCCGGGCCGATCTGCGGCAGGTGGCCCCGGAGGCCAACCCCACCGACCGGCTGCCCCCGTGGGCGCGGGCCGGCTGGGCGGCCGGCACCCGCACCGTCGGCTGGTTGCTGCTCGCCGGCCTGCTGCTGGTGGTTCTGGTCGTCGTTGTGCGTTTCGACCGCATCGCGGGCCTGTACGACGTCTTGAGCCCGGGCCTGCTCGGGGGTGCCGTGCTGACCGGGGTGCAGGTGCTGTACCTGCCGAATCTCGCCGTCTGGGGGGTGAGCTGGATGGCCGGCCCCGGGTTCGGGATCGGCGCCGACTCCTCGATCACCCTGACCACCGCCGAGCCCGGACTCATGCCGTTGATCCCGCTGCTGGGGGCGCTGCCGGAGCCGGGGCCGCTGCCCGCGGTCACCAGGATCGCCCTGCTCGTCCCCGTGCTGGCGGGGGTCTACCTGGAGCGGCGCGCCGGGCGCGGGGTGGGCTCGGACCCGCTGGACCGCGCGTTGGCCGCGGCCGCCGGGGCCTTGGTGGCGGGGGTCCTGACCGCCCTGCTGGCCGCGATGGCGGGCGGCTCGCTCGGCTCGGCTCGGCTCTCCGCCGTGGGTGCACCCGCGGTGCTGCTCGGCGCCATGCTGGGCGGCGAGTTGGTGCTGGGTGCGGCGCTCTCGCTGGGGGTGCGGGGGCTGCGCGGCTCCCTGCTGGGCCACCCGGAGGCCACTGCCGCCGGGCCGGCCGGTGCCGGTCCCGATGCGCCCGGCCGGTCGGGACGCGCGGGGACCCGGCCCTCCGGTCAGGGCCACGGCCACGACCACGGCCACGGTATTGGCCGGGTGCTCCGCCCGGGGCGGACGCGGCCGGAGCATCCGTCCAAGCGGCACTAGGTTGACCGGGTGAGCCTTCCCGCGGGCCAGTTCGGCGCCCCTGTCGGCGTACGGCATGGCGAACCCCACGGCGTACCGATCGTCGTCCTGGTGTCCGGGTCGGGCACCAACCTGCAGGCGCTGCTGGACGCGGCGGCCGACCCGGCGTACGGCGTCCGCGTCGTCGCCGTCGGCGCAGACCGGGACGGTATCGAGGGGCTGGCCAGGGCGCAGCGGGCCGGGGTCGCGACGTTCGTGTGCCGGGTCGGCGACCACCCCGACCGCGCGGCCTGGGACGCGGCGATGACCGCGCAGGTCGCGGCGTACGACCCGGAGCTCGTGGTGGGCGCCGGATTCATGAAGATCCTGGGTCCGGTTTTTCTGGCGAGGTTCGGCGGTCGGGTCGTCAACACGCACCCGGCGCTGCTGCCGAGCTTCCCGGGGGCGCATGGGGTTCGGGACGCGATGGCGTACGGCGTCCGGGTCACCGGCTGCACCTGCCATCTCGTCGACGCCGGGGTGGACACCGGCCCGATCATCGCCCAGCGGGCCGTCGAGGTGCGCGATGACGACACCGAGGACAGCCTGCACGAGCGGATCAAGACGGTCGAGCGGTCGATGCTCGTGGAGTGCGTGGGTCGCATGGCGCGGGAGGGCTATGCGGTCGTCGGCCGCCGGGTGCTGCTCGGGCACACAGCGCCCGGGCCGGCGTCCCGGGCGGGATAGGCTCTGGTCAGGCCAGCTGCAACCCCCGGGAGTGTCTTCCATGACTGACGGTCGCCGTCCGATCCGCCGAGCGCTCATCAGCGTGTATGACAAGACCGGACTCGATGCCCTGGTCCGAGCCCTCGACCTCGCTGGGGTCGCGATCGTCTCGACCGGCGGGTCGGCCGCCGCGATCACCGGTCTCGGCATTCCCGTCACCAAGGTCGAGGAGCTGACCGGCTTCCCGGAGTGCCTGGAGGGTCGGGTCAAGACCCTGCACCCGCGCGTTCACGCCGGGATCCTGGCCGACACCCGCAAGCCGGACCACCTGGCCCAGCTCGCCGACCTCGGCGTCGCGGCGTTCGAGCTGGTCGTGGTGAACCTGTACCCCTTCACCGAGACGGTCGCCTCGGGCGCCGGCCCCGACGAGTGCGTCGAGCAGATCGACATCGGCGGCCCGTCGATGGTGCGGGCCGCCGCGAAAAACCACCCGAGCGTCGCGGTGCTGACCGCGCCGAGCCAGTACGCCGACGCCGTGGCCGCCCTGGACGCCGGCGGGTTCACCATGGCCCAGCGGCAGGCCCTCGCGGCGGCGGCGTTCGCGCACACCGCGGCGTACGACGTCGCGGTCGCCTCCTGGATGGGCAGCGTCCTGACCGACACCTCCGGCGGGGACGGGTTCCCGGCCTGGGTCGGCGGCTCGTACACGAAGCTGCGCCCGCTGCGCTACGGCGAGAACCCGCACCAGGCGGCCGCCCTCTACGCCAGCGCCAACGGCGCCCCCGGCCTGGGCCAGGCGCGCCAGCTGCACGGCAAGGAGATGAGCTACAACAACTACCTGGACGCCGACGCGGCCGTGCGGGCGGCATACGACCACGGCGACCAGCCGACCTGCGCGATCATCAAGCACGCCAACCCGTGCGGGATCGCCGTCGCCGGCCCGGGGGAGGGCATCGCCGACGCGCACCGCAAGGCGCACGAGTGCGACCCGCTGTCGGCCTTCGGCGGCGTCATCGCGACCAACCGCGAGGTCACCGCGGCGATGGCCGAGACGGTCAAGGACATCTTCACGGAGGTGGTCGTGGCGCCGGCGTACGAGCCCGCCGCCCTGGAGATCCTCTCGGCGAAGAAGAACATCCGGCTGCTCGTGTGCGACCCACCCACCCGCGGCGGCGTGGAGACCCGCTCCATCGCGGGCGGGCTGCTGATGCAGCGGCGGGACACCCTCGATGCGGTCGTCCCGGCGATGCCCGACGACAAACCGACCGCCGGGCACGGCGACGACTTCGCCTCGTGGACGCTGGTGGCGGGGGAGGCCGCCGATGCGGCCACCGCGCGCGACCTGCAGTTCGCCTGGCGGGCCGTGCGGGCCACCAAGTCGAACGCGATCCTGCTGGCCCGCGACGGCGCCTCGGTGGGCGTCGGGATGGGCCAGGTCAACCGGGTCGACTCGTGCAAGCTCGCGGTCGCCCGGGCCGGTGCCGAGCGCGCCACCGGGGCCGTGGCCAGCTCCGATGCGTTCTTCCCGTTCAGCGACGGGCCGCAGATCCTGATCGACGCCGGAGTGCGCGCGATTGTGACGCCCGGCGGCTCGATCCGCGACGACGAGACCATCGAGCTGTGCCGCGCCCGAGGGGTGACCCTCTACTTCACCGGCACCCGGCACTTCGCGCACTGAGGTGATCCGCCGCCCGACGCTGCTCGCGGCCGTTGCCGTCTTCGTCGGCGGGGTGCTCATGGCCGCCCAGTCGCGCGCCAACGGTTCGCTCGCCCCGGTGCTGGGCGACCCCGTCCTGACCGGGATCTGGAGCATCGGCTCCGGATGGCTGGTGCTGCTGCCCGCCTTCGCCTGGCGCGGGCCCCGTCGGGTGCTGGGTGTGCTGCGCACGGCGTACCGGACCCGCGTCCTGCCCGGCTGGATGTTCCTCGGCGGACTGGCGGGAGGCCTGCTGGTGACCATGCAGGGCTACGCCGTGCCGCTGGCCGGGGTGGCGCTGGTGCTGGTCTGCCTGGTCGCCGGGCAGACCGGCAGCGCCCTGGGCGTGGACCGCTCGGGGATCTCGCCGGGCGGGGCGAAGCCGGTCAGCCGCGCCCGGGTCGCCGCGGCCGCCCTCACGCTGGTCGGCGTCCTGATCGCCGTCGGGCCCCGGGTCGGCGCCGATGGCAGCCACCTGATCCTGCCGGCGCTGGCCGCCCTCGGCGTCGGGACGCTGCTCGCGGTGCAGACGGCGACCAACGGCCGGGTCAACGTCGTGGGAGGGAATCCGCTGGTCACGACGTGGATCAACTTCACCTGGGGGCTGTGCGTGGTGGTGCTGGCCTGGCTGGTCCGCGCGCTCGCCGGGCAGGCGGTGCTGCCGCATGCGTACGACGCCCCCTGGTGGGCCTGGACCGGGGGCGTGCTCGGGTTGGTGTACGTCGGGATCAACGCCGTGGCGGTACGCCGGGTGGGGGTGCTCCTGGTCATGTTGCTGGGCGTCGCCGGTCAACTCGGCGGGGCGCTGGTGCTGGACCTGGCCAACCCGCTCACCCGTCCCTCCGTCACGACGACCACGGTGCTCGGGGTGCTGGTGACCCTGGTCGCGGCGATGGGCGCCGGCCTGGCGTCCCGGCGCGCCTGAACCCGGCCGGGGCGGCCGGGGGCGAGCGCACAGGTCGGGCCCGGCCCGGCCGATGAGCAGACTGAACGTCCAGGGGGGGGGAGGTCTGCCGTGGCGTGGCCATCAGCAGCGGCAGCGACCAGCGCTGCGCGCCTCGCCGTACCCTCCTTGCCCCCTCGCCTGGCGATGGCCGTGGTGACGGTCGGCGCGGCGCTCTTCGGCTGGGCCGGCGTCCTGCTCATCGACCCGAGCAACGAGGGACTGTCCGACTGCTGGGGGGTCGACGGGATCTTTCTCGTCGCGGCCGCGCTCGGCTGGGCGCAAGGCCCGGGCCGGCGCTGGCGAGGACTGCTCTGCTATGGCGTGGGTGCCGCGGCGGGCTTCCTCGTCGGAGGCTCGGTGGCGGGTGCGGGACTGGACTGGTTGATCCTGCGGATCCCAGGCAATGCGGCCGCGGGGCTGTGCTACGTCGTCCTGAGCCAGCGCGGCCGGCCCGCCGGGTCGTTCATCCCCCGCAACGCCGAGGAGGCGTTCCGGCTCATGCTCGTGATCCTGCCCGCCCCGATGGTCGGCATGGCCCTGGGTGCCTATCCGGCGACGGGGCTGGGGGGATCCGGGGACCTGCACACCGACCTGTGGGGGCTGGCCCGCCAGTTCAGCGCCCTGGCGGTCACGGCCAACGTCGTGATCCCGTTCTTCTTCCGCTCGACGTGGCGCCCCGCGGGGAGCCGCACCCGGTGGTGGTTCATCCCCGTGTTCCTGGTCGTCGCCTCGGGGGCCGTCACGGTGCCTCGGCTGCTGCCCGAGCTCCCGCTGGCCTGGCTCTTCATCGTCCCCGCCGCCCTGGCCGGACTCCTCTTCCCGGTGCGCGCCGCCGCGCTCGCCGGGTTCGCCCTGGTGATGATCTTCGTGATGCTGCCCTATCAGCGGTTCCCCGGCCCGATCCAGGACGCCACCATCAGCCCGGAGATCCTCGCCGACTGCATGCACGGCTTCCTCAGCAACATCGCGCTGACGATCGCCGTCTTCCGGGAAAACCTGATGTGCCTGCGCGTCGAGGCCGCGGACCGGGCCCGGACCGAGCGGGCCCGGCACGAGCTCCTCGACGGGGTGATCCAGTCGATTAGTCATGGGTTGCTGCTCGCCGATCCCGAGGGCCGGGTCACCATCTCCAACGACGCCGCCGAACGGCTGGTGGGCACGGCGATCCCCGACCGGGTGTCGTCCCAGTGGGCCCGGTCGGCTCACCTGCAGGCCGCCGACGTGATGCGGGTGTTGGACACACCGTCCTGGGAAGCTGTCCTCAAACCCCGGCCCCAGCAGCGCTTCCGCGGCGAGGTCGTCGTCGACTCACCGAGCACCGCGACCCGCCGGGTGAGCCTGACCAGTCAGATGCTGACCATCGGGGCCGATCGGCTGAGCCTGATCCTGTTCCGCGACATCACCGCCGCCCATCAGCGGCAACAGGAACTCGAGACCTTCGCCGGCACGGTCGCGCACGACCTGAAGGGGCCGCTGACCGCGATGGTCGCGTGGATGGAGGCCGCCGACGACGAGTTCGAGACCGGTGCGGCGGCGAGCGGGCAGGACATGCTGGAGCGCGCTCGGGAAGCGGTCTTTCGGATGCAGGCGCTCATCGACGACTACCTCGCCTACGCCGTCACCCGCGGGGGCGTGCTCACCCTCACCGAGGTGCCGCTCGCCCTGGTGGTCGCGGAGATCGTCGACGTGTACGCCGGAGACGGGGAACAATCGGCCACCTCCTTCGAGGTGGACGTCCCGCACGTGCTGCACGCCGACGCCGCCCTGACCCGGCAGCTGATGGCCAACATCATCGGCAACGGGGTCAAGTACGCCCGCGACGGCGAGGCCGCCTACCTGCGGATCCGCAGCGTCGACGACGCGCCGGGGTGGGCGCAGGTGCAGGTGGCCGACGCCGGGCGGGGCCTGGAACCCGGCGACGAGGAGCGCATCTTCGCCGAGTTCAGTCGCGGCACCAGGGACGCCGGATCGGTCGCCGGGATCGGGCTCGGGTTGGCCCTGTGCCACTCGATCGTGACCCGGCACGGCGGTCGAATCTGGGCGGAGAACAACGACTGGGGCGGCGCGACGTTCCGGTTCACCATGCCCACGGTCGAGGCGGCTCAGCCATGACGCGGTTTAGCGGCCCAGCCGCGACGAGGCGTCGCGGCCCAGCCATGACGCGAGATCGCGGCACGGTGATGATCGCGGCGCATCTGCTGATGTACGTCGTCCTCTGTGCGCTCGGGCTGGCGTCCTATCACCCGGCGGACCGGCTGGCCGAGTCCTGGTCCTGGCCGGCGCTCGGCGCCGGAGCGCTCATGTTCGCCTGGCCGGGCCGGGGTGCGGGCCGGGGTGCGGGCCGGGCTGCGAGCCGAGGCACGGGGTGGCGCCGTTTTGTCGCCTGCCTGGGCGTGCTGGTGGTGACTCCGGCCGTGGTCGCGGCGCTGGTGCCTGGTCTGGACGCGCTGACCGGACTGCGTCTGGGGGCGGCCACGACCGCGGCGGTGACCGCGGGGTTGGCCGCCTATCGGGTGCTGGGGTCGGGCTCGTGGTTCCCGCACCGGCTCAGCGACGTTCCCTTGCTCGCGTCGACGACGGGCCTGGCCGGAGCGGCCTCGATCGCGTTGGGTGGCGTCCCGGCCGCCGGTCTCGGCGGAACGGGGTCGTGGCCGCTCGACATGGCCTGGTTCGTGCGATATCAGGTCGGCTGCATCTTCGCCGTGCTGGCCATCGTGTCGTTGTGGCATCCGCCTCGGCCGCAGCACGCCGCCGCGCGGGTCACCCCGCTGCTCCCGCTGCTGGTCCCGCTCAGCGTCGGATGCCTGACGATTCCCTATGTCTATCCCCAATACCCGATCGCCTGGGTCGTGTTCGTCCCGGCCGTCTGGGCCGGGTTGACGCTGACGCCGCGCGGCTTGGGGGTGGCGGCGATCGCCATCCCCATCGCCCCGGCCATCATCTCCCGGTCGTCCCTGGCGCAGTTCGGGGCGGCCACCCGCCTGCCCGCGCAGCTGGTCATGGAGTTTCTGCTGGCGATCTCGATCGTGATGGCCTATGTCATCGTCGTTCTGCGCGAGAACACCGCGCGGGTGGCGATGGGGAATCTCGCCGGCGCGGAGGCGGAGGCGGCGCAGAACGGGCTGCTCAACACCGTGATCGAGACCATCGACGATGGGGTGTTGCTGGTCGACCCGGGCGGCCGCATCGTCATGTCGAATCCGGCCGCGCGCCGGTTCCTGGGCTCCGGCAAGGCGCGGGTCGGCACCGTATGGGCCGCACCCGACGGGCTGCGCGATGCGACCGGCGCCCTGCTGAGTCGGGAGAGACTGCGCGACCTGCTGATGGAGCCCGGTGCGGGCGCGGTGCCGGTGGTGCTGCGATCGCCGACCACGCAGGGCCGACAGCGCGTCTATTCGGTCAGCGCCCACCCCCTGGGTCGGCGCCAGCCGCCCCTGACGATCGTGGTGATCTCGGACGTCTCGGCCGAACACGACCGACACTCCCAGTTGGAGACCTTTGCGGGTGCCGTGGCGCACGACCTGAAGAACCCCCTGGCGTCGCTGGCGCTCTGGATGGATCTCGCCGACGTGGAGGCCGAGTTCGACGTCGAAGGTGGCCGGGCGGCCCTGCACGAGGCTCGTGAGGTCGGGCTGCGGATGCGGGATCTCATCGACGACTACCTGGCGTACACGGTCACCAGGGAGGGCACCCTGCGACCCGCGACCCTCGAGCTGGGCACGCTGGCCGCGGACGTGGCTCGGCTGTACGCCGCCGAGGGGGACGCCGTGCGCCTGAGCATCGACGCCCCGCAGACGGTGCATGCCGATCCGGCGCTGGTGCGCCAGCTGCTCTCCAATCTCGTGGCGAACAGCGTCAAATATCGTCGCGCGGACCAGCCCGCGCGGATCCACATCACGGGTCGCGCCGACGCCGTCCCCGGGTGGATCCGGGTGGACGTCGTGGACCGCGGCCTGGGGATCGCGCCCGCCGAGCGCGACCGCGTCTTCGAACCGTTCTCGCGCAGCGCCCGCGACCAGGCCTCCGGCCGCGGCGGCGTCGGGATGGGGCTGGCGCTGTGCCACGCGATCGTCACGCGGCACGGGGGAACCATCACCGCCGCCGGCAATCAGTGGGGCGGCACGACCATCACCTTCACGCTGCCCGAGGCCCGCGCGGCCGTTGCTGTGTGACCGGTCGGGGGTGGCAGGATCGGGGTATGACGGCGCGGATCCTGGACGGCAAAGCCACCCTGGCCACCCTCAAGGACGAGTTGCGTCTTCGCGTGACGATGCTCGCCGAGCGGGGGATCGTGCCCGGACTGGGCACCGTCCTGGTGGGGGACGACCCGGCCAGCGCCTGGTACGTCGGGGCCAAGCATGCCGACTGCGCGGACATCGGGATCACCAGCATCCGCCGCGACCTGCCGGCCACCGCCACCCAGGCGGAGGTCGAGGCGGTGATCGACGAACTCAACGCCGACCCGGCCTGCACCGGTTTCATCGTGCAACAGCCGACCGGGCTGGACGAGTTCGCGCTGCTGTCCCGGGTCGACCCCGGCAAGGACGTCGACGGTCTGCATCCCTACAACCTGGGCTGCCTCGTCTCGGGCCGGTCCGCACCGCTGCCGTGCACGCCGGTCGGCATCGTGGAGTTGCTGCGCCGCTACGACGTACCCCTGGCCGGCGCCGACGTGGTGGTCGTCGGCCGGGGGCTCACGGTGGGCCGGCCGTTGGGTCTGCTGCTGACCCGAAAATCGGAGAACGCGACGGTCACGCTGTGCCACACCGGCACCCGAGATCTGGCGGCGCACGTGCGGCGAGCCGACATCGTGGTGGCGGCGGCCGGGGTGCCCGGGATCATCCCCCCGGACCTGGTCAAGCCCGGCGCCGCCGTCCTGGACGTGGGGGTGTCCCGCCGCGACGGCGCGATCGCCGGGGACGTGGACCCGGCCGTTGCGGACGTGGCCGGCTGGATCGCGCCCAACCCGGGTGGGGTCGGGCCGATGACGCGGGGGATGCTGCTGACCAATGCGGTACGTCTGGCGGAGCGGCCGGTTCGGACCGGCTGACGGGCGTCCCGCCGGCTCGGGTGTCCGGCATGCGGTACGTCGTACGCCGTACCGCCTGAGCCAACCCGTCCGACCCGCGATCTACCCACCCGCCGCAGCCCTCGCCGCCGCAGACCCACCGCCTCAGCCACAGCCCCGAGCCGACCAGCACGTTCAGGGGGAACCATGAGCCAGGACCGACGGCACGTCCTCGGCGTCTGGTGGGCGCCGGCGGTGGTGCTGACGGTGGGGTTCCTGATCGTGGTGGCCGGGGACCGGGCCTTGATCGGCGGCATCGTCATGGGCGCCGGCTTCGCGCTGGCGGCGGTGCTGCGGCTGGTGCTGCCGGAGGACCGATCGGGGGGCCTTGTGGTGCGTACCAAGGTCCTGGATCTGGTGGCGTTGGTCGGCCTGGCGGTGGCCGTCGTGGTCGCGTTCGTCCTGGTGAACTGGACCGGCAGCCCCTGACCCGGCCGACGACTCGGCGAGTTGCCGCCGCGAGGCGAGCGGGCTGGCGTGGCGGCGAGCGGGTGGGCGTGGCGGCGAGCGGGCGGGGATGGTGAGGGCCGCCATCCGGTGGTGCGGATGGCGGCCCTCGCCGACTGCCGGGTCGAGCCCGGTCCGGACCTAGCTGATCAGGCCCAGCTCGCGCACCGCGTCGCGCTCCTCGACCAACTCGGCGACGGACGCGTCGATCTTCTCGCGGCTGAACGGGTCGATCTCCAGGCCCTGGACGATCTCCCAGTCACCGTTCTTCGTGGTTACCGGGAAGGAGCTGATGATGCCCTCGGGCACGCCGTACGAGCCGTCGGAGACGACCGCCATCGACAGCCAGTCGCCCTTGGGGGAGCCGAGCAGCCAGTCGCGCGCCGCGTCGATCGTGGCGCTGGCCGCGGAGGCCGCCGAGGACGCGCCGCGCGCCTCGATGATGGCCGCGCCGCGCTTGGCCACGGTCGGGATGAAGTCGTTGGCATACCAGTCCTGGTCGCCGACGGCCGCATAGGCGTTCTTGCCGCCCACCTCGGCGTGGAACAGGTCCGGGTATTGCGTCGCGGAGTGGTTGCCCCAGATCGTCATCTTGGTGATCTCGGTCACCGGTACGCCGAGCTTGGCGCTCAGCTGGCTGATCGCCCGGTTGTGGTCGAGGCGGGTCAGCGCGGAGAACCGCTCCTTGGGGATGTCCGGGGCGTTGTTCATCGCGATGAGCGCGTTGGTGTTGGCCGGGTTGCCGGTCACGCCGATGCGGATGTCCGAGGCGGCGTGGTCGTTCAGGGCCTTGCCCTGGCCGGTGAAGATGGCGCCATTGGCCGAGAGCAGGTCGCCGCGCTCCATGCCCTTGGTCCGCGGGCGGGCGCCGACGAGGAGGGCGAGGTTCGCGCCGTCGAAGATGACGTTGGGGTCGTCGCCGATCTCGACGCCGGCGAGCGTCGGGAAGGCGCAGTCGTTCAGCTCCATGACGGTGCCCTCGAGCGCCTTGAGGGCCGGCGTGATTTCCAGCAGGCGGAGCTCGATGGGCTGGTCGGCCCCGAGCAGCGCGCCGCTCGCGATGCGGAACAGGAGGCTGTAGCCGATCTGGCCGGCAGCGCCGGTCACGGCGACCTTGACGGGGGACTTGCTCACGGATCTCCGCCCTTCGGATGAGGGAACACTGGATGGCTCGAACCTACCAGCGCAGGCGTGCCGAGCGGCTGGGGGCGATGGTGGGGAAGACCACGGTGGGCCGGCGTCGCGCTGGCCGGCCGGTCACTCCTCGTGGTGTTCAGCTCGGGTCGGGGTGGAGGCGGTTGGTGGCGGTGCGGATGCTCAGGGTGGGGAAGGCGGTGGTCTGGACCGAGGTGCCGGGTAGCGGTTGCCAGGGGCCGGTGTCGATGCGGAAGTCGGCGGTGAGGGTGGTGTCGGCGGTGGGGGTCAGGGTGGTGGGGTGGCGGTAGGTGTGGGTGATGTCGCCGGTGGGGTAGGGGCCGCCGGGGCTGGTGGTGGGGCCCTGGTGGGTGCCGTCGGCGAAGTCGTAGGTGTGGTGGACGAGTTTGAGGTGCAGGTCCACTCGGCGGCCGAGGAGGGTCAGGGTGCGGGTCTGGCCGGGACGGTAGCCGGTGTCGGGCCAGGTCAGGGCGAAGTAGGTGGGGAGGTTGACCAGGGTGGTCCCGCCGGGGGGTTGGATCGTTCCGATCGGGGTGGCGAAGGGCGTTTCGTGGAAGGCCCGTTGGATGTCGGCGAGGGTCAGTACGCCGGGGGCCGGCGCGGCGGGGTAGTCGGTGGGGTGGCAGGTGGTGCCGGAGGGGGTCCAGCGGTCCGTCCCGGGTGGGCGGGTGTAGATGGTGGCGCGTGGCCCTGGGCCTTCTCCCGAGCGTTCGCAAGCGGCGATGGCGGATTGGCAGGAGAAGGTCTCGTCAGGGCCGTCAACGGTGTTCGCGGAACAGTCGATGACGACCTTGTACTCGAAGACCGGTCCCCCCGCGGGGGCGCTGGTCGACTCCCTAGGGAAGCGCTGATCTATCGGCCAATTCGTGGGTGCGGCGCCGGGGTTGGCGGATCCGGTGCCAATGAGGCTGCTGGTGGCCCCTCTGATCTGCTCTTTCGGGCCGTTGTGGCCGTTTTCGGGCAGGCTACCGCCCTGTCATCACCCGGCCAGGGCGACGGCACGGGCCCGCATCAGCAGGTTCGCGCTGG
>JAIUNK010000024.1 GCA_020161845.1 Actinomycetota bacterium | reverse complement strand
GCATTGATGTTGAAAGTTCAATCGCGTCGCACGAGAACGGAATTGCGGTCAACTTAGCGTTGCGCGGAACTTAACGAAGGGCCCTTCGCCGGGGCAGAATCGCGCCTCAGGGCTGCCGGGTGGGCATCTCGCGCACGGTCAGGATCTGCTCGGAGCGCCCGACCGCGCCCCGCTCGTCGTACAGCTTCGACGACGTCAACCCCACGCCCGTCTCCCCGAAGATCACCTCGGTGTCGAAACCGACCCAGCCCGGCCGCGGCGTACGGAACAGGTGGATCGTCAGATCGGTGTTGGGGAACATCCACTCCGCCGGATGCGCCCGGGTGGCGATCCCGTTGGCGGTGTCCACCAGGGCGATGAAGCGAGCCACGTCGCCGGCGGCCTCGCCCGCGACCAGCTCGGTGTCGCTGCGGATCCAGGCGGTGCCGCTGCCCGGCTGGCTGCCCGGAACGGTGCGGAAGTCGAGGGAGGCGATGAAGCCGCCGCCCCACAGCCGCGAGCCGGTCCACGGCTGCATCGAGTCCGGCTCCGGCAGCGGGTCCCAGAAGCCGCCGGCGACCTGCGCGGTGTCCTGGCGGGACAGCCGCCAGCCGGTGGCCCGCACCACCTCCCGGTCCAGGATCGTCATGGTGGCCTCGACGAGCTCGATGGTCCGGCCGGGCCGCAGGGTGCGCACCCGAATCGTCGAGGGCGCGGCGGGGATGAGCCCGAGGATCTCATAGGTCACCCGGGACAGCTGCAGGTCAGGGCGGGGCTCGTGGGTCTCGATGACGTGCGCGAGCAGACCGGCGACGGGGGCCATGTGCTGCTCGTAGGGGTACCACGCGCCCTGGGCCCGCAGCGTCGGCTGGAACACCTCGGCGCCGAGCGGGAGATAGTACGCCGGGGTCACGGCGTCGAGTTCGGGCAGATCGCGCGGATCGAACTGGCTCACCCTGGTCACCATGCCAGAGGCGGCGCCGTCCCGGCGTGCCGGGCGCCCGACCCGTCAGTCGGTGCGTAGCACCGGGTTATAGCGCAGCGAGTTCGGCCGACAGCGGCACTCGGTGGCGATCCGGATCGACGGCGCGATGGCGCCCTGGGCGCGCAGCCGCTGCAGCTCCGGGACCACGCGGTCGCGCAGATTCCACGGGTCGATGGTGTTCAGGTAGATCTTGGTGCCCCCCTCGAACCCGGCCAGCGTGGACACCCGCCACTTCACCCCGACGTGCCACGGCATCGGCAGGTCCAGGTCCGGCGGCTGATGGTGCCACTCCTCGTTGCACGGCACGGCCGCCCCGGTCGCGGCGTGACAGGCGTGGATGAGGTCCGACATGCCCTGGATCTCCTCGGGGGTGTGCTCCCAGGGCCGGCACCGCGGCGACGTCGAATAGATCTCCAGGGTGGGGTAGCGGTGGCCGAAGCCGGCGAACGCGATCGCATAGTCGTTCTCGGCCACCACCAGGTTGTGATAGCCGGCGTAGTCGACCGCCAGTTCGTTGTAGAGGTTGTGGTTCGCCCGTAACCGTTGCACCTCCAACTCGGTCTGCACCCCCCGCTCGTCGATGGCCACCAGCTGCTTGTGCAGGTGGTCGAAGCTGGCGCCGGCCGGCTTGAGCCAGTTCTGGAAGACCGCCACATAACGCGCGTACCGGTTCGCGTCGTACAGGTCCTTCAGCGCCTCGACCGTGAAGGACGTGTACGCCGCGTGCTCCTGCGGCGTCATCGTCCCCGAACTGGCCAACTGGTGGTCGTGCGTCGCGCCCTCGACGTAGTGGCGGCGGGCGACGATCACGTCGTGCCCCCCGCCGAAGAAGCCGGCCGCCTCGGCCAGCTTCTCCTCCAGGGTGAGGGCGTCCCAGGCGGCGTCGGTGCGGCCCGAGGCCGACCAGCGCTGGTGGACCACCCGCAGCACGTGTTCCCGGCCGGCCGGCGAGGCGAGATAGCGCCGCCGGTGCTCCTGCGCGGCCGGCGGCATTGTGTAGCCGTAGTTGTGGTGCCAATAGCCGTAGGACACGATCTCGAACAGGTTGGGGATGCGTCGGAACTCGGCCACCGTGGCCCCGATGTCCTCGGGGTCGATCCGGCGCAGGGTCGACCAGCTGGCGCCGTCGCGCACCAGCCGCGCCTTCTCCGGCGGGGTCTCCAGGCAGCGAGCCTCGCAAAAGGCGCAGTATCGCCCGTGGTGCGTCGGGTTCAGCGGACTTGGTTCCGGTCCGCCGACGCCCAGCGGCCGGTGCCCGCGGCCGGGGACGGTCCAGACCTCGGTGCCGGTGAACGGGTTAATCTGCTTGACGGTGCCGTCCGCCATCGTGCTGAGCGGGTCGGCGTGCGGGGCGTACGGCTGAAGCACGCGATCAGCCTAAGGGGCCCACTCGCCGGCCGGCCGGGTCCAGGCGGACCGGCGTCTGGGTCACAGCCTGATGTCGGCGCGCGATCGGCCGTGCGCGTCGAGCCAGGACAGCGCCTTAGTCATGATCTCCCCGGAGTAGGGGTTGCGGAATCCGGTGCGCCCGGCGTTCTGCCGGTCCAGGTCCGCCGCGGCGTTGCGCAGGAACACCCCGGTGACCTCCTGGTTGGGCGCCAGGTTGCCGGTCCGCCGATCCAGGGCGAGCTGAAGCGCGAAGGCACTCGCGGAACCGGGCCGGTCGGTGAACCCCGGCTCGATCTTCTCGCCGGTGACCTCGCCCAGCATGTGCTTGTCGGAGTCCGTCAGATAGCGGAAGTCGTTGAGCACCGAGAAGCGGCCGGTCCTGTCCTGGCTCGCCACGCTCGCCGCGCGCGCCGGAGCCTGGGGCCGGGTGGGCGCCTCCTCCGGGCGGGTGCCGGTCAGCGGCACCAGCTGGAGGCGCTCGGTGGTCGAGGGCGTCGTGGGCGCGTTCGGCGACGACGGGATTCTCATGGGCGTGCCTCCGGGGGGGGACGACGGCATGGCGGTATGACACCTGCCTCATCGACGGACTGTGCTGGCACTGAAGCCTTTTCGCCTCTCGGATCATCCCGGGCCGGTGATCGGCCCACCGGGGCACGCCGCGACGGCAGGGGTCGGGGATACTGGCCTGGCCATGCCAGACAGCACTCCAGACACCCCCGCGCGGGCCACTCCGGTGCCCACTCCCGATGACGCGACGGTCCCCACCGGGGTCGTCCAGCCGGACGAGCCCCGCGCGACCGTACCCCGCGAGATCTGGGTGCTGGTCGCCGCCGCGTTCTGCGTCGCGCTGGGCTTCGGGTTCGTGTCCCCGATCCTGCCGGCGTACGCGCGCAGCTTCGACGTGGGCGTGCAGGCGGCGGCCGCGATCGTCAGCGTCTTCGCGCTGATGCGCCTGGTGTTCGCGCCGGCCGGGGGCGCCCTGATCGGCCGGTTCGGGGAGCGCACGATCTATCTGACCGGCCTGCTCGTCGTCGCGCTGTCGACGGGGGCCTGCGCGCTGGCCGAGGACTATTGGCACCTGCTGCTCTATCGGGGCCTGGGCGGCATCGGCTCGACGATGTTCACGGTCAGCGGCGTGGCGCTGCTGGTGCGGCTCTCACCACCGACGCTGCGCGGGCGGGTCTCCAGCCTGTACGGCGGTGGCTTCCTCGTCGGCAGCATCATGGGCCCGGTGATGGGCAGCCTCATGCTCGGGCTGGGCTACCGGATGCCCTTCGTGATCTACGCCGCCACCCTGATCGCGGCGGCCGTGGTGGTGGCGGTGTTCCTGTCCGGTACGTCGTTGCGGCCCGCGCCCGGCAGCACGCCACTGCCCGTGTTGGGCCTGGCCGAGGCGCTGCGCGACGGGGCCTATCGGGCGCTGCTGGTGTCGGGATTCGCCAACGGCTGGTCGAATTTCGGGGTACGGGTGGCACTTCTGCCGCTCTTCGCCTTCAGCGTGCCGACCCTGGGCATCGCCTGGGCCGGGGTGGCGCTGACGGCGTTCGCGGTCGGCAACGGGATCGCCCTGTCCCTGGCCGGCAAGGCGGTCGACGAGATCGGCCGCAGGCCGTTCATCATCGCCGGGCTGGCGGTCAACGGCCTCGCGACCGCGCTGGTGGGGATCTCGCACAGCCCCGTCGTGCTGCTGGTGATCTCGGTGGTCGGGGGCCTGGGCGCCGGGGTACTCAATCCGGCCCAACAGGCCAGCATCGCCGACATCGTCGGCACCGAACGCGGCGGCGGCAAGGTGGTGGCGGCCTACCAGATGGCCATGGACGCGGGGGCGATCGCCGGTCCGGTGCTGGCCGGCCGGGTCGCCGATGTCTGGGGCTTCGGGTGGGCCTTCGGGCTCACCGGGATCCTGACCTGCGCCGCCCTGATCGCATGGCTGCCCGCCCGGGACACCCTCGCCCGCCCGTGACCGGTCGCTGTGGTCGTCGGCCCGCGCGGGCTCGTGGGCCCTCGTAGGTCCTCGTGGGCCGGCCCGCCGTCCCCCGGAACGACCAATACCCGCCGATTCGCCCCGAAACGAGCCGAAAACCGGGGTATTGATCGTCGCGAGGGACGCGGTTGGCGGTCCGCGCACTCCGGAGGGATCTGCGGGAGGACACCCGCGCCGGGGATCAGCGGGTGGACGCCCGGGCGGTGGGGGTGGCCGGCGCGCTCGGCGCGCTCGGCGCTCCCGGCGCACTCGGCGGCAGTGTCGTCGTGTTCAGGCCCGCCATCGCCTGCGTGATCTGGTAGCCGTCGATCAGCCACGGCCGCTCGGCGGTGCCCTTGACCAGCTCGATCCGATACGTGCGCTTCAGGATGCGATCCACCTTCTTGCCGGAGCCGTCGACCATATGGGTGACGATGCCGGTCTCGAACCCGAGGCCGAGCCGGGTCACCCCGTCGGGTCCCTTGGTGATCCAGGTGACCGGCTTGCCGACGGCGAAGTCGCTCGCCGGAGCGGCCGACGAGTCGAACGCCAGCCCGTCGCGGTTCCACGCCAGCGTCGAGAGCGCGGACAGTCGCCGGGCGCTCGCGCTGGTCAGGTCCTGGCTCTTGACGAAGTCCGCGACGTCCTTGTCCCACTGGGTCTTCAGCGCCGGGGACAGGTACGGCCCGACGAAGGCGAAGTCCGCCGCCGTGTAGGCCGGCTTCTTCACGGCCAGCCCGGCGAACCCGATGTCGCGCACCGTTCCCGCGGTCAGGCAGTAGGCCTGCGCCACCCCGCTCGCCGTGAACGTCTCCGGGGCGTCCCCGGTCAGTTCGCTCGCCCATTGGGCGGGATCGCACGCCATCGCACTGGACACGGCCGTGGGCGCTGCGGCCGTCGACGCAGTGCCGGTCGCCGCCGTGGTGGCTTCCGCGGAGGTCGCAGCCGGGGAGCTGGTCGGCGCGGCAGCGGGCGTCGCCGGGGGCAGCAGGGTCGTCACGTGCGGAAGGGTGAGAGCGAGGCCGCCGGCCAGTACGCCGAGGGCCGCCGTCGAATAGGCCACCTTGGCCCAGCGCGGCGTGACCTTGCGGGCGCGTGCCGGTCGTGCCCCACCCGGTGAGTCAGGCCGGCCCGGGGGGACCCGAGCCGGGCCACCCGGCGCGGCACCCGCGCCAGTGCCGCCCGCGGTCGATGCGCCCGCCGTCGATGCACCCGCCGTCGATGCACTCGCCGTGCCGATGCTCGCCGCGGAGGTCGGCGCAGGGCGGCCCGGGGCTGCCGGCGGCAAGGCGGCCCGCGTGGTCCGGCGCGCATCCCGCACCGCGCCCGATTCCCGTTGCGCCGCAGCTGCCTTGACCGCCGCCAGACGTGCCGCGGCGACCTTGTCGGCCGCGATCCGCTCGGCGGCGCGGCGCTGGGCATCGGATCGGGCGGCCCGCTCGGCGGGCGTCTCGGCGTTCGAGGGCATGGCGCTACGCCGGCCCGCCGTCAGGCGTTCGGCGGCCGCCTGAGCGGCCAGCAGCTGCAGGCGCGCCGCCTCCTTGGCGGGGTCCAGCCCGGCGTCGTCGCCGACCAACGGCGAGGCGGCGAGGGGTCCGGGGGAGGGTGCGGCTGCGCTCGCCGCTTCAGCCGGATCGAGGGGCGCGGCGGCGGATTCGACGGGCGCGGCAGCGGTCGGCCGGCCTAGCTGATCCGCTGTGCCTGACTGCGTGAGGCCTGACGGCGTCGTGCTCGACCCCGTCGGTCCTGCTTGCGTCGTGCCGTACTCCGGCGTGCCTACCTCCGGCTGCGTCAGATCGGCCGACGGGGTGTGCGGGGTGGACGCGATCTCGGGGCGGGGCGCCGCGCCGCCGTAGGCACGATGCGCCACGTGCCGGATCGGCTCGGCCCCGAGTGCCGGGTCCCCCCACGCCGCGGGCGCGGGATCCGGCTCGACGGGTGCCGTCGGGGCCTCGACAGCCGGCGCCGCCGGGGTGAGCTCGTCGCCATAGTCGCCGTCCCCATAGCCGCCGTCGCCGTACGCCGCGGGCGGGTCGGCGCGCCACCGGCCGTCGTCGGCACGGGGAGGCTCCGGGGGGCGGGTGGCTCCGGCGTACGGCTGGGCCTGGTACTGAGCGGGCGGGACGGTGTCCTCGACGTACTCCTCCAGCACCGCGTCCTCGATGTCCGGGTAGGCGCGCACGCCGTAGGGGTGCGGGTCGTAGGGGCCGGCCGGCCGCGCGTCGAACGCGGCGGACGGCTCGGGCAGGCCACCCCACTGCGCGGCCTGGCGGCGACGGCGACGCTCGGCGCGGGTCTCGCCCGGGGATGGCTCGTCGGCGCGCGGACTCATGCTTCCCTCCTGGCAGCGGTCGGGGCCACCACTGTCGTCGTGGGTTCCTATCGGCCGGCGCGGCGGATCGGTTAGCTGCCGGCGCGCCCCGCAGGCTCGGCCGATCCGCGAATCCCGCTGTGCGGCAAGCCGGGCCGTGGCCGGCAGGGACGGGCTGGCCGGTTCCGCGCGGGGTAGGCCAGGATGCTCGTCATGACGAGCAACGTCGCCGGCGCGCACGGCGAGCAAGCCCCGGTGCCTGGCCCGGTCCCGGTGCCGGAGGAGATCTTGGCCGTCGCCCGGGCCGCGCGGCGCGTCGTGGTGTTGTCCGGGGCCGGGATGTCGGACGAGAGCGGAGTGCCCACCTTCCGGGACGCGCACACCGGACTCTGGGAGCGGTTCGACGCGGACGCGCTGGTCACCCGGGATGCCTGGGAGGAGGACCCCGAGCTGGTGTGGGGCTGGCACTGGTGGCTGGCGCGGCTGGTACGTCGGACCGGCCCGCACCCGGGACATCTCGCGCTCGCCGACTGGGGCCGCCGGGTGAGTCTCGATGTGGTCACCCAAAACGTCGACGACCTGCACGAACGCGCCGGCTCCGAGGTGTTGGCGCACCTGCACGGCAACCTGTTCGGGTTCTCCTGTCACGACTGCGGCGCACCCCATGAGCTGACCGTCGAGCCGCTCGGCGAGGACGAGCAGGTGCCCGCTCGGATCGCCCCGCCGGAGTGTCCGCAGTGCGGCGGCTCCATCCGACACGACATCGTCCTGTTCGGAGAGCACCTGCCCGCCGGGGCGTTCGACGCGGCGGTCGACGCGATGCTGGCCGCGGACCTGTGCCTGGTGGTCGGCACCTCCGGGATCGTCCAGCCCGCCGGGTCGTTGCCCGACATCGCCCGCGGCCACGGGGTGACGGTCGTCGAGATCAACCCCAACGACACGGTGCTCAGCTGGGGGGTCGACCACATCTGGCGGGAGACCGCCGGCCGGGCCCTGCCCGCCCTGGTCGCGGCCCTGTGAGGGCCATGAACTGGGGGCTCGGCGCGGCACTCAAGACGCTGTTCGGGCGGGCCCTCGCCCGCGAGGTCGCGCTGCCGGTCGCCGGGCGGGCGAGCGAGGTCGGCTATCCCCTCGTGCGGTCCGCGCGCTCCGGGACCGACTACACCAACGCCGAACTCGCGCATCTGCTGGCCGCTGACGACGCGGAGCGTGACGCGCGGTGATCCTGGTGGACGTCAGCGCCTGGCTGGCCCTCGTGTATCAGGCGCAAACCCGCCACGGCGCGGTCCTGTCATGGAAGCGACAGGTGGATGACGATCTGACGCTGTGTCGGGTGATTCAGATGGCGCTGCTTCGATTGCTGACGATCCCCGCCGTCATGGGCGAAGATGTCCTGACCCGGTCCGAGGCGTGGCGGATCCTGGACCAGCTGCGGTCCGACCCTGGCGTCGCCTGGTCGCCCGAACCGGTGGGTCTGGAGCCGCTGTGGCGCAGCGTCTCGGACCGCGATGAGCGCTCCCACCGGCTGTGGACCGACGACTATCTGGCCGCGTTCGCGATGGCTGCCGGGGCTCGCCTGGCCACCCTGGACCGCCAATTCGGCGCCCGCTACCCCGCCCTCGAGGTCATCACCCTCGGTTGACGGCGTTGCCCTCCGTGCCAGCCTTGCGTGAGACCACGTGGTTCCAAAGTTGTGTCCCGCAGTGGAGGGCTCTACCCGTGAGGACTCTCGATGACGATGACCCAGGCCGACCGCCCCGCCCCAGGCCTGCTCGGCCCCAGCGGCGCTCGTTCACGGCCGAGCAGAAGGCCGAATTCGTTCGTGGCTATGAGGCCTGCCCGGACGGTAAGAAGGGCGCCTATCTTCGCGAGCATGGTCTGTACAGCAGCCATATCACGAAGTGGCGCGCCCAGCCAGGGAAGGACGCAGCCCGAGCCCAGCAGAAGCGGGCCGATGAGATCGAAGCCTTAAGAGATAAGGTGGCTGCATTGGAAGGCGATCTCGCGGCGTCGCAGCGGACCGTGGTGACTCTGGGAAAAGCATTCGAGCTCTTGGATCAGATCTCCAAGAGCTCGGACAAGGAAACAAAGTCCGGGCGCTGCTGAGCAGCTGCGTGGACGATCTCGCGGGAGATGTCTCTACGCGTGCGGCCTGTGACCTGGTCGGGCTATCGCGCGCCAGTAAACACCGCGCCCAGCATCCGATGCGTAGGGCCTCCTATGGGCCGGCCCTGCCCCGCGTGGCACACAACGCTTTGTCGACGACGGAACGGGACGGGGTCATCGACGTCTTGACGTGTACGGAGTTCGTGGATAAGACCCCGATCCAGGTGTATTACACGCTGCTCGAACGTGGCGAGTACCTGGCCTCGCCGCGGACCATGTACCGCGTCTTGGCCGCTGCGGGCCTGCTCAGCGAGCGGCGGGACCAGGCCAGGCATCCCCCGCGGGCCGTGCCCCATCTGCACGCGACCGGCCCCTGCCAGGTCGCCTCCTGGGACATCACGGCCCTGTTAGGGCCCCGCCGTGGCCTCTACTATTACGGGTTCATGATGGTCGACATCTTCTCCCGACTGATGCCGGCCGCACGGTCTTATCCCGGCCCTCGCGAGGAATACACCGACGAGTTCATCACGGCGTGTATCGAGGGTTTCGGGGGTGTCGTCCCCGACGTCATTCACTCGGATAACGGATCGGCGATGATCGCCGGGACCGTCGCGGATCTGTACGAGCGGCTGGGCGTGGCCAGGTCCCTGTCCCGGCCCCGCGTCTCCAACGATAACCCTTACTCCGAGGCGCTGTTCAAGACCACCAAATACTGCCCGGCTTATCCTGGCTCGTTCGACAGCCTCGCCGACTCACAAGAATTCCTCGACGACCTCCGGCACTACTACAACAACCATCACTACCACTCCGGGCTGAAATTCTACACACCGATCAGCGTGCATAACGGCACCTGGCCTCACATTCAGGCCCTTCGACAAGCCACTCTTGACGCCGCCTACCACGCCAATCCGCACCGATTCACCAGACCACCCATCGCGCCAGGACCCCCGACCGAGGCCTGGATCAACCAGCCCCGAGCCACCATCACCACCACCGACCCCCAGCAGCCCTTGACACAGAAATCCTGAGCAGTGGTCTCACGGCGGTTGACAATCACCGTTGCGGGTCGCCGGCGGCCGGTGAGGACCGTGCTCGATGGGGGTGGACATCCACGCCTTTGGGGGTTGAGCACGCGCGGGTCCTACCGTCGAGAGCTCCGGGTCCTCGACCTGATGTGGGGGATTTCGCCAGCTACGCCGCGGGTCGGCGGACCGCCGCTGGACAACGCGAGTCGCACGCTCAGCGCGGCGCCCCCCAGCCCTTTGCCTGTACTCTCCGACGGGTGCTCTCTCGTCCTGATCCCAGACGGTGGCGGTGCTTGCGAGGAACGCCTTCAAGTCGCTATCCGAGATCTCCTTGCGCAGCGGCATAAATTCCTCAGTCTTCACGTATCCAACTTTTCCATTGGATGCGATGACCTTGATCAGGTCGGGCCACTCGCCGGAGGCAGCAACCTCGGACAAGGTCCCGTAGGTACGACCCTTAACATTGCGCGTGTATGTCTTTGAGGCGGCACTAGGCCGCGAAGAGTCGGCATTCAAATATGGCAGCGAAAATTCACGCGCAGGAATCTCCGTGGCTCCAACTTAGTCCCCTGGAGGCGACACGAGTGTCGAGGCGACCGCCGTCGGACCTGGTGGCGGCGCAGCGCTCACGCTGCCAGCGACCCCCCGCAATCCCCAACCCAAGGCCGATGCACACCGCTGCCGTGGTGATAGGTGTCTTTTTCATGGCGTTCCCTTCTGTCTAGAATTTAGGCCGTTATTCACGAGCCGATTGCTGTCGATTCTTGGCCTACCAGCCGAGTCGGTATAGTTCGAGTCTGGTGATCGTGGCGATGATTTCGGGGAGTTCGGTGAGTCTTCCTCGATAGCCGGTGGCGATGGTTTTCCATTGTTTGAGGTGCCCGATGGCGTGTTCGACATGGCTGCGGATGCTAGTGTCGTGAGGCGTTAATTCGCTTGTCGTTAGGTAGACTTGGTGCATGTCGGGTCCTGCAGCGAAGTCGTTGGTGTTGAGTGATCATGAGCGGGCGGTGTTGTCCGGGTGGGCGCGCCGTCCGACGTCGTCGGCGCGGTTGGTGCAGCGGGCGCAGATCGTGCTCACCTACGCCGAGCTGGAGGGGGTTGCGGCAGTGGCTCGGCAGCTGGGGGTGAGCGCGCCGACGGTGACCAAGTGGCGCGACCGGTTCTTGGCCGGCCGCCTGGATGGGCTGGATGACGCGCCCCGGCCGGGGCAGCCGCGCAAGCTTTCCGATGAGCAGATCAACGCCCTGATCACCCGCACGTTGCAGGACGTGCCACCGAACGGTGATACGCATTGGTCGACTCGGACGATGGCGGCCGATCAAGGGTTGAACCAGACCGCGGTGTCGCGGATCTGGCGGGCGTTCGGGCTGAAACCTCACGTGGTGGACTCCTGGAAGCTGTCCAAGGATCCGGATTTTGTGGACAAGGTCCGCGACATCGTCGGGCTGTACCTGTCCCCACCCGAGAACGCCCTGGTACTGGCCGTTGACGAAAAATCCCAGGTGCAAGCGCTGGACCGGACGGCGCCGATCCTGCCGATGATGCCGACCACTCCTGTGCGGGCTACTCACGACTACGTGCGGCACGGCACCACCACGGTGTTCGCGGCGATGGACATCCTCACCGGCTCCGTGATCGCGCGGAACTACCGCCGGCATCGCAGCGAGGAGTTCCTGCGGTTCCTCAAGGAGGTCGAGAAGGTCACCCCCAAAGACTTGGACCTCCACCTGGTCCTGGACAATTTCCCCCGCGAGCGGGAGGTGCCCCCAGCCACCCACAAAACCCCAGCCGTCAAAGCCTGGCTGCTCAAGCACCCCCGGATCGTGCTGCACTTCACGCCCACCTCAGCGTCCTGGCTGAACCTGGTCGAGCGGTGGTTCGCCGAACTGACCCGCCGCAAGCTCCAGCGCTCCACCCACCGCAGCGTGATCGAACTCGAACGCGACATCGTGGCCTGGACCCAAGACTGGAACGCCAACCCCCGCCCCTTCGTCTGGACCAAGACCGCCGACCAAATCCTCGAAACCCTCGCCGGCTACTGCCAACGAATTAACGCCTCACGACACTAGCGATGTCCTTGTTGTATTTCTTGTCGGCCTCGGTTCGTTCGTGCCCTGGTGTTTTCTTTATGGGGGTGTGCGCCGTGGGTGGTGTAGGCGGTGTCTGCTATCCACGGGGTATTGGTGAGGATTGTTGACCATCCGGTGAGTTTGATGGCGGCGGAGTCGTGCCGGGCTCCGGGGACAGGGGTGGATGTGGCGATGAGCTGTCCGGTGAGGGTGGCTGCGACTGGGATGCTCAGGCATTGGCAGCGGCGCTTGCCGGAGTAGTTCGCCTTGGTCACTTCTTGGCCTTGAGCTGGGCGGTTGCCGGTGGGGACGTAGGTGCCGTCCACCAGGATGACCCGGCCGTCGCGAGCTGCTTCCTCCAGGGAGATGCCCGTGAAGGCCAGGGCCTGGTCGATGGCAGGGCGCATCCTGCGGAAGATGCGGGAGGCGGTTGGTTGCGATATCCCGGACAGGTCGGCAATGAACATTTGTGCCAGGTTATTGCGAAGGAGGCTGAGCGTGAGGATGATCTGTTCTCGCATGTTCAAAGCGTGCCTGCTGAAATCAACGCCTCGCGAGTTGAAGATGTCAGTAACGCGGTCCACGACTTCTGTGAGTTTGTCTTCGTCGAGTCCTGTTGTAGACTGGTAGCGCATCGGCCGCTTTCTTGTGAGATTGAGTGTGGTAACCCAATTCTCTCGGGGCGGCCGATGTTTTTGATGTGTGACATGCCGTAATGTGGAGATTTATTTAAGCGTGGGTGGCGAATGGTGGCGATCTATGGGCTTGTGAATAACGCCCTTACTCCATAGACGTTTGCCTGTGCTCGCGCCGGCAGTACCACGGTGCCAGCAGCAAGCGCCGCCACAGCGGCTGGTTCGCGTCGAAACATGTGAGCCTCTCTCGCGAACATGGAAGGGGTGGCGTCCTGCCGCAGGCGACCTACTGATCAATGACCTCCCATCAGCTCCCTTATCGACACACGCGCCAACCTTCAGCAGGGTGAAACCGACTTCTCCGTCGACTCGCGTCGTTGTCCTCGCGTCGTGGATCACGCGGTTCCATTGGGAGAGTAGGGAGTTCCCCCAAGGCTGCCCAGAAGCCGTGGAGACCTTTGCACAAAAGACGGATGAGCGTCGGTCTATAGTGGGAAATCTTCCCAGAGCAGCCAACTCACTCCTCGGCATACCACCCGGGCCAGCGCCAGCTCATTCTGGTGTTGTCGGCGTGGCGGGGTGACGACACGCTGGTGGGGGTGTGGCACGTCCACCCCTGCGCTCAGTGATCTCGGTCCTGACGGCCGCGCTCGGATCGCCCGCCGCACGGTTATCCCGCGAAGCCTGGCGTCGGGCTCGGGCGGTCAGGTGGCCCAGGCCGGCCAGCGGGACGGGGGGTCCTCCCCGACGGCGGCCGCCGCGAGGTCGTTGAGCAGGGACGATCCCCGGTCGTAGTAGGACTCGTGGCCCATGTTCAGTCGGGTCCAGGCCCGGCCGCCGTCCGGGTACGACGCCAGGTGCGGCACCGCTCCGAGCAGCTTGACACCCGCCATCTTGGCCACGTCCGGCCCGAAGATCTGCAGCCGCGTGACGATGTCGCCGGTCGCGACCGCGGCGTACAGCTTGCCCGGCGGCAGCAGCAGCTTGTCCACGGTGTCGGTGAACAGCCCCGGGCAGCCGGTGATGATCGCGGCGTCGAAGACGTCGGTCTCCTGCATGGCCAGCCCCAGCACCGAAGCGCCGTAGCTGTGCCCGGAGGCCACCAGCCGCACGTGCGGCCCGACCAGGGCACGCAGTCCGCGGGCCGCCCGGACCAGCAATGGGGCGGCCTCCCGGGCGTACCGGTCGTCGACCGCCTCGCCCGGCACGATCCAGCGGATGCCGCTCTCGCCGAGGGCGCGGCGGGCCGCCACGTCGTACGGCGCCTGGTAGCCGATCCAATCGAGTACGGCGACCCCGTCGGTCCCGCCCAGCGCCGGCCCGGCGATCCGGCCGGCCTCCTCACGCAGCGCCGACATCCAGGTGGCCTCGCGATAGAGCCGCAGGTCCACCGTGGTCGTCGTGCCCGGGACGTGCAGGATCACCGTGTGCGCGAGTGAGAGGTCGCCGAGCAGGACGGCGGTACGCAGCGGGTAGTCGCGGGCGTCGAGCAGATAGAGGCCGCGCTGCTTCAGCGGCGTAGTGATCTCATCGAGCGCGGCCAGCGACTCGGCGGGGACGACGGAGCGCGGTACGCCGAGATCCGCATCCGGCGGGGTGAACAGGGCTCGCAGCTTGAGCAAACCGCGCAGGTCGCGGCGCTCGCGATCCTCGACGGACTCCGTCATGGCCCCGCTGGGCAAGGGCCCCGAGTCGGGCGCGGCCGCGGCCGCCATCTCGTCCTGGATCCCCGCGGCGCGGGCGTGGATCTCCTCGGCCAGCAGCGCCATGTTGGTGCGATGCCGGACCTCGGCGGGGATGCCGTCGGTGCGCCCGCACCACTGGCTGAGCCGCTCCACGACGATGGCGCGGTCCTGGTTCCTCAGGTCGTGCCACCAGTCCGCGACGATCTCGGGATCCTCGCCGGACGGCACCAACGGCAACCGGGCCCCCGTGACGTCGACGTCGGGGAATCGGGCCGCCGCCTCGGCCGCCTCCGTGCGCAGCAGCTCGGGCATCGCCTCGACCGTCATCTGCATCACCTTGAGCCGGCGGTGCCGCAGTTCGTCGGAGAGGGTCTCCTCGATGTGTCCCCAGTCCCGTTGGGTCTCGGCCTGCCGCATGAACTGTCCGTGCAGCTCGGCGCAGCGCGCCAGGGATGCCTCCAGTTCCGCTGCGGCGCGCGCGAGTTCGCGGGATAGCCGGGCGACCGGCTCGGGCGGTGGCTCGGCGTCGGGCGCCGCCGGCGCCGCGTCCCGGGGGGGCTCGGCGGGCTTGTTGGTGGCGGGCTTGCCGGCGGGGGGTTTGCTGGTGGGTTGCTTGGGGGCGGGGGGCCTGGGGGTGGGCAGCTCGGCCGCGGGGGGCTCGGAGGGTTCGGGGCCGGGTCGGTTCGGTGTCGCGGCGGCGCGCGTGGCGACGGTCCCCTTGCCGCGTCGGGCGCGGGGAACACCCGTGGGTTGCATGCCGCACCTCCACCCTGTGCTCGACGATCCGTCCGGGTCAGCGGAATTGCCCCGCCGGTCGTGCTCGCGGTCGCGCTCCGGTCGCGCGTGCTGTCGTGCTCGCCCGGCGCGCCGGTTGGGCCACCGTATCGCCGGCGCCTGGCCCGCGAACCCCGGTCCCGCCAATGTTACTCGCCAGTCGGGTGAGGCGGGCGGATCCGGGCGGCCACGCGGGCCCGGCGTCCGTCGATCCCAGGTTTGCATTTTATGTGCATCTGCACCTAACATGGCCACCGGAGCGCCCAGTCGGTGCCTGAATCCACCGGGCCGGTGCTCGGATTCACCCTGGCTCACCGCTGGAGAGGAGTGCCATGACCGGCATGACCGTCGGGGCCTGGCGCTCGATGCTGGAGGTGCACGCCGCGTTGATCGGTGAGCTGGCTGACGCCTTCCAGGGCCAACACGATCTGTCGGTCTCGGAGTTCGACGTGCTGGTGAACCTCGACGTACGGCAGCCGATCCGCCATGGCGAGCTCAGCGACCGGGTGATCCTGAGCCGCACCGCGCTGACCCGGCTGGTGGACCGACTGGTGGCGCGCGGGCTGGTACGCCGTGAGACGGACCCGGTCGACCAGCGCGCCGTACGCATCGGCCTGACCCCCGCGGGCCGGCGGCTCCGCGCCGACAGCGCCCGCACCAACCGACGCATCGTCGAGGCCTTCTTCGCCCCGCTCGACGCCGACTCCCTGACCGCCCTGCATGCCGCAACGACCACCCTGCTCGAGCGGAACTCCGCCGCGCGAGACCCCTCGTGCCCCCCGAAAGGACCTTCCCGATGACCACCCGCACACTGCACAGCGTCCACTCCGGCGACGGCTTCCACTGGGTCGGCGACGGTTTCTACGTGACCCAACTGCTGCCCGGCAATGGCCTGCAGCAGCTCGCCGACCCGTTCCTGTTGATGGACTACAACCCCGTCAAGGAGTATCCGCCGACGACCACCCCGCGCGGCGTCGGGCCGCATCCGCATCGCGGTTTCGAGACCGTGACGCTCGCCTTCGAGGGGGCCGTGCAGCATCACGACTCCACCGGTGGTGGCGGCGTCATCTACCCGGGCGACGCGCAGTGGATGACCGCCGCCCGCGGCATCCTGCACAAGGAGTACCACGAGGTCGAGTGGGCCAAGCGCGGCGGCCGGTTCCACATGATGCAGCTGTGGGTCAACCTGCCCGGCAAGGACAAGATGAGCGAGCCGGGCTATCAGGCCCTGACCGCCGAGTCGATGGGCAAGGTCAAGCTGGAGGGCGGCGGCACGGTGACCCTGTACGCCGGCGAGCTCGACGGCGAGCGCGGGCCGGCGCGCACACACACCCCGATCGAGCTGTGGGATGTCCAGCTGGCCGCCGACGAGGTCGCCGAGCTGGCCGTGCCGGACGGGCACACGATCATGGTCTTCGTCCTCGACGGCGAGGTCGCCACCGACGGCGGCACGATCGGCCACGAGCGACTCGGGATCTTCGAGCGCAGTGGCGATCTGCTTCGGCTCACCGCGCCCGCGACCGGCGCCCGGGCTATCGTCCTGGGTGGTCAGCCGATCGAGGAGGACGTCACCTTCTATGGACCGTTCGCGATGAACACCCAGGCCGAGATCGTCCAGGCGATCCAGGACTTCAACGCCGGCACCTTCGGACAGCTGGCATGAGCGACATGACCGATACGGGCAGCAACGCCGCCGCCACGCGGATGCCGGTGATCGGCGTCCTGGTCGGCTCGACCCGCCCGGTGCGGGTCGGGCGCCAGCTCGCCGACCAGATCGCCGAGCTGGCCCGGCTCCGCTCGGAGGCCGAAATCGTCGTCATCGACCTCGCCGAGGTCGCGCTGCCCTGGCTGGACGAGCCGAAGATGCCCGCCCGCGGCGACTACGAGCACGCACACACCAGGGCGTGGGCGCGCACCGTGGCCGGCCTCGACGCCGTCATCGTGGTGTCGCCCCAATACAACGGCGGTTATCCGGCGCCGCTGAAAAACGCGATCGACAGCCTGTACGCCGAGTGGCGCCGCAAGCCGGTGCTGTTGGTGACCTACGGCTACCACGGGGGCACCTCGGCCGCCGCGCAGCTGGAGACCGTCTTCGGCGTGGTCAAGGCCGATCTGCTGCAGCCGCGGATCGCGATCACCGCCACGGACGCCGACCGAGATGCCGCCGGCCATCTGGCCAACCCGTGCGATCTCGTCGAACGGCACCGCGCCGAGCTCGAGGTCGGCTTCGCCGCGATCCACGCCGCCCTCGGCTGATGACCCCACCCGACGTACCCGACAAGGAGCCACCATGACCGACGTGACCGTCACCAACAACCCCGACGAGCGCCGCTACGAGGCCCAGCTCGTGGGTGAGCTGGCCGGCTTCGCCGAATACCAGCTCACCCACGAGCTGATCGTGTTCACGCACACCGAGGTCGACCCGGCCTTCGAGGGCCAGGGGGTCGGTGGGGCGCTGGCCCGCTATGCCCTCGACGACGTCCGTGCCCAGGGCACCCACCAGGTGATGCCGCTGTGCGCGTTCATCAAGGCGTGGATCGGCAAGCACCCCGACTACATCCCGCTGGTCTACGGCGCCCCAGCCTCCACCGCTACCGACTGACACCGAGTGCAGTGACCGACAAGTGACTGACGGCGACGCCGGGACCGCGGACCCGGCGACCTACGACCTGGTCGTCCTCGGGGCGGGACCGGTCGGGGAGAACGTCGCCCAGTATGCGACGGAGGGGACCGGGCTGACGGCGGTCCTGGTCGAGGGCGAGCTGGTCGGCGGCGAATGCTCGTACTACGCGTGCATGCCGAGCAAGGCGCTGCTGCGTCCGATCGAGGTCGCCGACGCGGCGGCCCATCTGCCCGGCCTGAGCCGCCCGGCCCTGGACCGGCAGGCCCTGCTGGCCCGCCGCGACGATTGGGTCTCGCACTACCGGGACGACGGCCAGGTCGCGTGGGCCGGCTCGGCGGGGCTGGACGTCGTCCGCGGCCATGGCCGGATCGCGGCCGAGCGGGTCGTGGAGGTCGACACCCCGCAAGGGTCCCGGACGCTGCGCGCGCGCCGTACGGTCGTCATCGCCACCGGCAGCGCGGCGATCGTTCCGGAGGGGTACGCCGCCTGCCTGCCCTGGTCCTCGCGGGATGCCACCGGCGTCCGCGAGGTCCCCGAGCGACTCGTCATCGTCGGTGGTGGGGTGGTGGCCTGCGAGAGCGCCCTGTGGATGGCGGCCCTGGGGGCGCGCGTGACGATGCTCGTGCGGGCTGATCGTCTGCTGCCCAAGATCGAACCGGACGCGGCCGAGCTGGTGCGGGCCGGTCTGGTCGAGCGCGGCGTCGACGTCCGGCTCGGGACCCGGGTCGGCTCCATCGAGCGGGCCGCGGCCCGCGACACCGGGCTCGGCCGGATCCACGGCGGGTTGGTTCGACTCGATATCGGTGACGCGACGCTGGAGGCCGAGGAGGTTCTGCTCGCCGTCGGGCGCCGTCCTCGACTCGGCGACGTCGGCCTCGAAAGCGTCGGCCTGAGCGCATCCGACGTGCTCGCGGGGCGGCTGCCCGACTGGTTGCGGGTCGTCGGTGACGCCTCCGGGGAGGCGCCGTTGACGCACTGGGGCAAGTACCGGGCCAGGGTGCTCGGGGAGCACCTCGCGGCGCAGGCTCGGCCCGGGGATCAGCCGGCGCCGCAGGTCCCGCCGCAGGTCCCGTCGCAGGTCCCGCCGATCGTCCCGGTCCCGCAGGTGGTCTTCACCGACCCTCAGGTCGGCACCGTCGGGCTGACCGAGGCGGAGGCTCGTGCCGGCTATCCGCAGGTGGTCGTCGCGGCCGTGCCGTGGACTGCCGCCGCCGGCGCCGCCCTGCTGCGCGACGACGCGCCCGGCCTGGCGCGGCTGGTCGTCGATGCGACCACGGGTCGGCTGCTCGGTGCGACCTTCGTCGGGCCCGGCGCCGGCGAGCTGCTGCACGCCGCCACGGTCGCCATCGTGGGGCAGCTGCCGGTGCACCTGCTCCGCCACGCCGTACCGGCCTATCCCACCGCCAGCGAACTGTGGTTGCGGCTGCTGGAGGCCCTACCCACCCGGCTGCGCCACCCCGGCGAGGCCGGCGACGGAGGCGGGGCGGCAGGATAGTTCCCATGAGCCCGTGGACCCTCGCCGATATCCCCGACCTGTCCGGAACCGTTGCCGTCGTCACCGGGGCCTCCGCGGGGATCGGCCTGGTCACCGCCCAGGAGCTGGCGGCGCGCGGTGCGTACGTCGTCCTGGCCTGCCGCGACCTCGACCGCGGCGCCGCGGCGCGGGCGGCCATGGCGACGAACACCGAGGTGCGCCGCCTCGACCTGGCCGACCTGGACTCGGTGCGTGAGTTCGCCGCCGGTGTCGCCGACTGGCGCATCGACGTGCTGGTCAACAACGCCGGCTGCCTGACCGACCAGCTGACCCGCACCCCGCAGGGGCACGAGCTGATGTTCGGGACCAACGTGCTCGGCCCGTTCCTGCTGACCCAGCTGCTGCTGCGCCAGGGCAATCTCACCGACAGGGTGGTGTGGCTGTCCTCGATGGCGCACCGGCAGGGCGGCCGGGCCCTGGACCTGACCGACCTGGACTGGCACCGGCGCCGGTTCGGTCCGCAGGCCTACGGCGCCAGCAAGCTGGCGGACCTGATCCTCGCTTATGAGCAGCAGCGCCGCTTCGTGCGGGACGGTCCGCCCCTGCGCAGCATCGCCGCCCACCCGGGCTGGTCGGCGACCAACCTGTTCGCCACGGTCGGCCCGCAGATGCTGCGTGGCGCGGTCGGCCTGCTCGGCCGGCTGCCGCTGATCGGCCAGGATGCGGCCGGTGGGGCGTTGCCCACGCTGTACGCCGCGACGGTGCCGGACCTGGCCGGGGGCAGCTACATCGGACCGTCCGGACCGGGGGAGCTGCAGGGCGCGCCGCGCCCGGTGGGGTCGAGCGCGCGATCGCACGACCGCGTGTTGGCCGCCGAGCTGTGGGCCGCCTGCGAGGAACTGACGGGCCTGAGCCCGGCCGGTCCCCACTGACGGCCTGGCCTTTCGGCGTCGGCGCCCGATCAGCCGGCGTCGGCGCGGCGCACGGTCAGCCCGCCTCGTCCTCCAGGCCGAGCGCGTGCCGCAGGAACGTGCCGTAGCGCTGCAGGGCCGCATCCCCGGCCGACGCGGTCGCCGGGGACACCCGGTCGAGCTGGAAGAAGCCGTGCACCAGGTCCTCGTAGTGCAGGTGCTCGCAGGGCACCCCGCTGGCCCGCAGCCGGTCGGCGAACCACAACCCCTCGTCGCGCAGCGGGTCGTGCTCGGCCGTCACCACGAAGGTCGGCGGCAGGCCGTCGAGGGCCGCGTACGCCGGGCTGATCGTGGGGTCGAACCGGTCGTGCCGGCCGGGCACCCACTGCTCGACGTACCACTGCAGGTCGGCCCGCTCCAACCCCCACCCGTGGCCCTTGTCGGCCACGCTGGCGGCGGTGAGCGTCAGGTCCGTGTTCGGGGTGAGCAGCAGCAGGTGTCCGGGCGGCTCGGCCAGGCCGGCGCGGGCCGCGTCGCGCAGCGCCAGCGCCGCCGCGGCGGCGAGCAGCCCGCCTGCCGAGTCGCCGGCCAGCCCGATGCCGGCCCGACTGTCGCCGCCGAGCAAACCGAGCATCGCGTCGGCCCACCGGCAGGCCCGCACGATGTCCTCCACGGCGGCGGGCGCGCGATATTCGGGCGCCCGCCGGTAGGCCACCGACAGGACCGTGACCTGGGCGTGGTGGGCGATCCGGCGGGCGAGCCGGTCGTGGGTGTCGAGGTCGCCCATCACGAAGCCACCGCCGTGCGCGTAGACGACCACGGGCAGCTCGGCCAGGCGCGGCCGGTAGAGCCGCGCGTCGAACAGGTCGCCGAGGTCGTGGTCCTCGACGGTGGCCATCTCCGGACCGGCGGGGCCCTCCTTGGCCAGCGACCGGCTGGCCATCCGCAGCCGCGCCGCGCCCATCCGGGCGGCCATCGGTGCGCTGCCGCGGACCCCGGCGATCCAGGCGCGCAGGGCGTCGTCGGGCTCGATGCGCACCCGCTGCGGCCTGCCGACCGCCGGCGTCGAATCCGTCCCCACCCGGGCAGATTACCGGGTGGAGGCGACCGCGGCCCGCGCCGTGGCCCGCGCTGCGGGCAGCGTGAAGGTCATCGTGGTGCCGCCCCACGCGTTGGCGCTCGCCTCGATCCGGCCGCCGTGCCGGGTGACGATCGAGCGGCACAGGGCCAACCCGAGCCCGATGCCCGAGCGGCCGGAGGCTGCGCCCTGCGAGGTGCGCGAGAACGGCCTGAACACCCGCTCCCGATCCGCCTCGTCGATGCCGATGCCGTGGTCGGCCACGCTGATCCGCACCCAGCCGGGCTCGCTGTCGGCCTGCGCGACGACCTGGATCCGCGGTGGCTGGCCCGGCCGGGCGTACTTGACGCTGTTGCCCAGCAGGTTCGCCAACAGCTGCCGCACCAGCGCCGGGTCGGCGACCACCACGGCGTCGATGTCGAGGTCGATCTGGGCCGCCTGCTCGCCCACGTCGTACATCGAGGCGACCTCGGCGACGACGCGCCGCAGGTCGACCGCGCTGGGGCGCAACGCGCCCTCCCGGGTCACCGTGTAGGCGAGGTAGTCGTCGATGAGCTGCCCCATCCGGCCGCCGACCTGTTGGGCCCGATCGAGCGCCTCGCGGCCGCGGGCCGGGTCGTCGGCCAGCTCGGTCTCGGCAATGTCCATCCATAGGGCCAGCGAGGTCAGCGGGTTCTTCAGGTCGTGCGCGACCGTCGCGGCGAACGCCTCCAGCTCGCTGTGCCGGGCGTGTTCGGCGGTGACGTCGGTCAGTACGACGAGGTGCCGGGGCGGGTCGCCGTCCGCCAGCGCGCGCACCGCTACGGCGTACACCCGCTCGCCCCCGCCGGCCCGCGTGCGCACCCGTACCGTCTCCCGGGTGGGGACCAGCAGGGCGGCGATCCCGTCGGCGTCCAGGTCCGCGCCGTCGAGATCCCGCAGGCCGTACGTCGCGGGCCAGGCGAGCCCGACCGGCGTGGTCGGCCGGCCGAGCATCCGCCGCGCGGCGGGGTTGCTGATGGCCACCTGGCCGCGCCGGTCGGCGAGCAGCACCCCGTCCTCGACCGCCTCCACGACGGCGGCGAGTAGTTCGGTCTCGTGCGCGGCGCGCCGGGCCGCCGCCGCGGTGCGTGCGGACAGTCGCGCCGTGTTCTCGCGCAGCGCCAGGATGATGAACGCGAGCAGCAGCGCGGCGGCGTTGAGCTCCTCCATGACCAACGCCGGGGGGAGCCAGGCGTCCGGGGGGAACTTGGAGAACGTGCTGCGTGCGACGGCGGCCGAGCCGATCACGATCACCATCGCGACGCCCCCGGCGATCCGCGGGGTCAGCGCCAACCCCAGCCACACCCAGGGCACGCAGACCAGCCAGGCCAGCGGATAGGTCGGATAGAGATACGGCAGCACCAGGCAGGCGGCGGCCAGGACGGCCAGCGGGCCGAGGCCGGAGCGGTATTCGATGCGGGAATACGTCGGTCGCGGGAAGTGGAACAGCGCGAAATTGATCATCCCGGTGAAGACCAGATGGATGTGGCTGCGGATCAACCAGGCGAGGTCCCAGCGCAACTCGCCGGTGCCGCCCAGGCCCGCCCCCGGCACGCCTCCGAGCAGGACCCCCGCGACCGCGGCCGCGGCGCTCAGGGCCGCGTAGGCCACCACGTGTTCGGTGCGCCGCGGGAACCAGTCGCCGACGAAGGAACGGTACGCCGCGAGCAGCGCCACCATCGTCACGGCCGTGACGACCGCGATCCGGGCCGCCTCGCCCACCGGCAGGCCCGCCGGCACGGCCACCAGCACGAACAGGGCGGCCAGGCCGCCGACGGCGCCGACGAACCGCGGGTACGCCGCGCGATCCGCCGGCCAGATCAGCGTGAGCAGGCACGCCAGCGCGGCCGGGGTGGCCCAGGATTCCGACAGGTGCCGCTCGCTCTGGTAGGAACGCACCCCCGCGACCGTGGCCACCACGTAGAACGTGACGAACAGGGCGATGCTCCAGCGCCGCGCCCGGGGCGTCATGGCTGCTCCGGTTCGGCGGGCAGCGTGACGGCGAACGTCGCCCCGCCCCACTGGTTGTCGGCGGCATCAATGCGCCCGCCATGCCGGGTGGCGATCGCGTGGCACAGCGCCAGGCCCAGCCCGAGGCCGGCCATGGAGCCGGCCATGGAGCCGGCCATGGAGCCGGCCATGGAGCCGGCCATGGAGCCGGCCATGGAGCCGGCCACGGAGCCGCCGGCCACGCGGGTGTCGCCGCGGAAGGCGGCGCGCAGGCGGTCCGCCTCGCCGGGGGGCAGGCCGGGGCCGTGGTCGGCGACGCGGATCTGCACCCAACCGGGCTCGGCGGCGACGCTGGTCACCGCCACCTCGGGCGGCGCGCCGGGGCGGGGATGGTGCACGGCGTTGCCGATCAGGTGGCCCAGCAGCTGCCGCGTCAGGGACAGGTCGGCCCGGACCACGTGCGGGCAGTCCACGGTGATGCTGCCGTGGGTGCCGGCGTAGCCGTCGACGATGTCCCGGACCAACCAGTCGAGCGCGATGTCCGTGACGGTGATGACGCCGCCCCGGCTCACGGCGTACGCGAGGTAGTCGTCGATCAACAGGCGCATCCGTACGACGGCGTTCTGGGCACGGTGCAGCGTGGCCAGCCCGGCCGCGGGATCGCCCTCGTCGAGCTCGCGGGCCGCCGCCGCCATCCATCCGGTCAGGGCAGCGAGCGGGCTCTTGAGGTCGTGCGCGACCGTGCCCGCGAAGGTCTCCAGCTCCTGCTGGCGGGCATGTGCGGCGGTCACGTCGCGCAGCTGCAGCAGGCTGAGCCGCTCGTCGCCGCCCAGGTCGAGCCGCTGGCTGGACAGGGCGACCCGGCGGGTCCGACCGGCGCCGCCCGGGATCGCGATGTGCGTGCTGAGCAGGCCGGTCGGCTGCAGCGCCGCCGCGACCTCTTCGGCGTCGAGTACCCGGTTCACGTCGGTGGCCTGGAGGTCGATCTGGCGGACCCAATCGAGGGTGACCCGCTCGGGCAGGCGGCCCACCAGGGTCTCGGCGGCCTGGTTCGCCAGCGTGACCCGGCCGTCCGGGCGGGTCAGGACGAGCCCGTGGGTCAGGGACTGGACGACGCCGTCGAGCACCTCGCGGCGGGTCCGCTCGGCCGTGGCGCGGTGGGCCACCTCGGCCCGCAGCTCCATCAGCGTCTCCCGGAAGACGGCCAGAATCATCGCCACGTGGGCCATGAAGCCCTGGGTGAGGTCGGTGAGGATCTGCGGACTGAACAGCCCGGCGCCGGGCGGGGCGGCGAAGACCTGATAGGGCAGCGCCGTGATGGTGAGGTTGACCGCCATCGTCGCCAGGCCCGCCCACCGGATCGGGAAGGCCAGCCCCGCGTAGGCGGCGGGGACGACCAGCAGCCAGGACAGCGGCTGGTCGGGCAGCACGCGCGGCAACCCGATTCCCAGGGCGGCGACCAGCACAAACGCCGGCAGGTGCGGCCACCTCGGCCGGGGCAGCAGCTGCCGCGAGGGGGTGAACAGCACCGGCAGGACGCAGTTGACGGTGACCGCGAGGATGGTCAGCTGCCGGGCCGCGCACCAGAGCAGTTGTTGCGGGTCGCCGAGCGCGCCGGGCCCGCCGCCGGGAGCGGCGCCCAGTGCCGCGCCCACCAGCGCCGCCGGGACCACCGCGACGAGTAGCCAGACGGCCTCGGTGGCCCGCCGCGGCACCCACGACGGCGCCTGGCCGGTGAGACGCCAGAGGAGGCGATGGTAGGCGCAGACCGCGACCGCCGCGGCGACCAGACTGCCCAGCGTCCCCCCGGCCACCTGGCCGGGGGAGCTTCCGGCCAGCAGGCCTCCGGTGACGACGCCGCCGGTCGTGGCGGCGGCGTTGAGTCCGGCCGCGCGCAGGCGTCGGCCGGGCGCCTCGACCGTGGCCAGCGCCAGCGCCACGAGGTAGACGCCGTCCACCGCCCACAGGTTCGACAGCGGTCCGGCCGCGCCGCCCACGAGGCGGTAGCCGAGCCAGGCCAGCAGGAGTCCGAAGCCGGCCAGCAGCCCGCGGTTCGTCGGGGTACGGAAGGTGGGGACGGCCGGCTCGGGCGCCAGCTCGGGCGCGGGAGCGGGCGCGAGATCGGGCGCCAGATCGGGTGCGGGAGCGGAGCCGGTGGCGGGCCAGCCCACGGTGTCCCCTCCCCGCCCCGCGGGGGCCGTCGGCGCGGGGTGGTCGAGTCGGCGGCGGGGCTGAGCCCCTATTCTGCCGCCCCGGGTCGCCGCGTCGAAAAAGGGCGTGGCGCAACGCGATTCGCGTCGACGGCGGGTGCTAGCTGCACGACGCCGGGAGATGGGTGACGGGTGCTAGCCGCCCACGGCGTACACGGCCTCCGACCAGTAGTCGAGCGCACCCGCCCGGCGCAGGCTCACCAGGTAGCCCTCCTCGGTGGTGGGGTCGATCCAGTCGACGTTCCCGGTGGGCGGGGGCAGCTCGCCGTACGGCGCGTACGCCGTGGTCAGGCACACCAGTCGCACCGCGCCCTCCCAGCGGGGCGCCCCGCTGTCCGCGGCGGCCTCGGGGTCATCGGCCCGGGTCAGGGCGATGGGGCGGCAGGCGATCTCGCGCAACAGGGCGATCAGGGCGGCGTCGTCGGGGTCGGCGGGGTCGATGAGCCCTTCGGCGATGGCGGCGTCGATGCGAAACCCCTGGTGGCGGGTGCCCACGTCGAGGGCGTGACGCTCCCGGGCGGCGCGTTGGGCGGGCTCGTCGGGTGAGTCGGCGTAGCCCGGGATCAGCTCGGCGAGGATCTCGCCTGTGCTGTCCGCGTGCACGGAGGCGCCGCCGGGCAGGCCCAGGACGTGGGCCCATTGGCTGCCGTCCGGGCGCACCGGGTGGAACCCGCAGCAGCCGGCGTGGTGATTGACGACCTTCACGGGGCCATCGTGCCAGCCGACGAGCCCGCTCCGTGCCAGCCGACGAGGCCGCTCCGGGCCAGCCTGACGTGACCGTTCACGACCTGCCCTTTTAGCACCATGGTGCTAAAAGGGCAGGTGACGAGCGGTCGGGCTGTGGATAACGGTCCGATGGGGCGGGGCCTTCCGCGCGGCAGCCCGGTCGCTAACCCTTCCCCGGGGAGGGTTAGCGACCTCTCTCGGGGGCTAACACTCCCCGGTAGTCCCCGGGGGAGATGGCACCGGCAGCTATCGGGGGCTCACCCTCCCCGGTAGTCCCCGGGGGAGATGGCACCGGCAGCTATCGGGAGCTCACCCTCCCCAGGGCTGTCCGCAGGGACGGAGGCGCCGCGGGGCAGGCCCATGCGGCGGGTCGGCCGGGCGGCTCAGCCCGCGGCCAGGTCGCGGGTCCGGAAGCGGGACAGACCGAGGACCACCAGGACGACCGCCAGCGCACCCATCGCGACCAGCGCTATGCCGTTCGGGTCGTCGATGGGCACGTTGCCGGCCCGGTAGAGCGGCGACAGCCCCCTGGCCCACTGCGGCAGCCGCAGCGTCTCGGCCAGCACCCCCACTACGGTCACCCAGCCGACGAGGATCCAGCCGATCCCGGTGTACGCCGGGGCCACGCCCTGGACGACGGCCGTCGCGGCGAGGACCACCAGGACCGGCACGACCAGCGCCAGGCCCGCGCGCAGGCCGGTCGACAGGTGAGCCCACCGCCCGGTAGACCACGCCATGGCCAGGCCGAGCGCACCCGCGGCCACAACCAGGATGGTCGCGGCCAGGAGCGCCGCGACGAAGAGCCAGCCGGCCCACAGCCGGGTCCGGGACGTCCGCGTCGACAGGACCAGCGCCAACCGGCCCGCCGCCTCCTCCCGGGCCAGGCGCATCATGGCCGAGACCCCGAACGACGCCGCGCCGATCGCGCCGAGCAGCAGCGTCATGGCGGTGAGCAGGTCCTCGGGGCGCGCCACGCCGAACGCCGCGAGCATCGCGGGGTTGGCGCGCACGATGTCGGTCATCTCCCCGCTCAGCCCCCCGAGGGCCAGGCTCCAGGCGCCCATGCCCAGCGCCCAACCAAGGAACGCCGGCCGCAGAAATCGCCAGGCCAGGCCGGTCGAGGTGCCGAGGCGAGCGACGCCGTACGCCGGTCCCGGCCGCGTCGGCACCAACCCGCCGCCCAGGTCGCGCCGGTGCGCCACGAGCGCCGCCAGGACCCAGGCGGCCAGCGCGGACCCGGCGTACGCCAGCAGCGGCCAGCCCGCCCAGTCCCCGAACGGACGCAGCTGCGCGAGCCAGCCCGTGGGGCCGGCCAGATCCTCCTCGAGGTGTCGGCCGTCGACGATCGCTCGGAGCAGGAAGGCGAGCAGGGTCAGGGCGAGCCCCAGACCGTACGCCGTCCGCGCCTCCCGGCTGACCTCGGCGACGACCAGGCCGACCGCGCCGCAGCAGGCCGCGTAGAGGCCGAGGCCCGCGGCGTACCGCCCGGACCCCCCGGCCGGCAGACCCGCGGCCGTGAGGCCGACCGCGCAGGCGACGACGAAGGCCGCCCACGTCAGGACGAGCGTGAGGCCCGCGGCCGCCACCGGGGCGAGTCGCCCGACGCGGCCCGCGGTCACCAGTTCGGTGCGCCCGGCGTCCTCCTCGCGGCGACTGAACCGGATCGCGAGATGCAGCGCGACGATCGGCAGGCCGAGCAGGCCCATGAAGCCCACCTCATAGGCCGTGATCCCGCCGAGCGTCGTCAGGTCGTAGCCACGGCCGTTGAAGGCCGCCGCGGCCGGGGAGACGCCGGCCGTCGCGGCGTACGTCTCCCGGTCGGCCAGCGTGGGGTACAGCGCGGCGATGCCGACCCCGGTCGCCACCACCAGGGCCGCGGCCCCCGCGATCCACGCCGTCAGGGCGCGCCACCCGCAGCGCAGATGGGTCCGCACCAGCAGCGCGGTCCCCGTGAACGTGCCGCTCATGCCACCGGCTCCGGCGTGGGCTGCGCGCGGTGGGTCGGCTCCTTGCGGTAATGCTGGTGGAACAGCTCGTCGAGCGACGGCGGCCGCACCGCCAGGCCGATCGGCTGTTGCCGCGCGATCGCTGCGACCGCCGCGGCGAGGGCGGCGGGCGCGACGGTCACCGTCGTCCGTACGCCGTGCGGGTGCGGTTCGTCGGTCCGTGCGCCGATCCCGCTCGACACGCCGGGCAGGATGTCGGGCAGCGGCTGCGCGGTGATGACCTCGATCGTCGAGCGGGTGTTCGCGCGCAGGTCGTCGAGGGTGCCGGTGGACACGGTGCGACCGGCTCGGATGATCGTGACGCGGTCGCAGAGGGCCTCGACCTCGTCCAGGATGTGGCTGCTGAGCAGGACGGTCCGGCCGGCGGCGGCCGCCTCGCGCACGGCCCGCTGGAACTCGGCCTCCATCAGCGGGTCGAGCCCCGAGGTGGGCTCGTCGAGCACGAGCAGCTCGACGTCGGCGCTCAGCGCGGCGATCAGGGCGACCTTTTGCCGGTTGCCCTTGGAGTAGGTTCGCGCGCGCTTGGTGGGGTCGAGGTCGAACCGGTCGACGAGGTCGTTGCGGCGAGCCCGGTTCTGATGCCCGCCGAGCCGGCCCAGCAGGTCGATGCACTCGCCGCCGGTCAGGTGCGGCCACAGCGCCGTGTCGCCGGGCACGTAGGCGAGCCGGTCGTGGACCCTCACCGCGTCGCGGCGGGGGTCGGCGCCGAAGACGCGCAGGTCGCCGCCGTCCAGGCGGAGCTGGCCGAGGATGGCGCGGATCGTCGTGGACTTGCCGGCGCCGTTGGGGCCGAGGAAGCCGTGCACCTCGCCGGCGCGGATGGTCAGGTCCAGCCCGTCAAGGGCCCTGGTGCGGCCGAAGCGCTTCACCAGGTGCCGGCCGGACACCATGTCGTCCCGAGAAACTGACAGGGACTTTCTCATGCAAGTCACTGTACGCCGTGGGCGGCTAAAGTGGAAGTGACTTTCAGGAGCAGGTGAGGGAGGCGCGACGGGCACCGTGACGGATCCGCTGGCAGCGCAACTGGCCGAGGTGCTGGCCCAGGCCGTGCCCGGGACAGCGCGGCTCGGGCTGCGGGAACGCAAGAAGGCCGCGGCCATCCGCCGCATCCAGGAGGTGGCGGTCGCTCAGTTCGAGGAGCACGGCTTCGACGCGGTGACCATCGAGCAGATCGCGGAGCACGCCGAGGTCTCGCCGAGTTCGATCTACCGGTACTTCGGCACCAAGGAGGGCCTGATCCTGCACGACGAGTACGACGACCTCGTGCTCGACGTGGCCCCCCGGCTGTTCGCCCGGACCGACCCCTGGACGGCGTTGACCACCGCGATCCGGCTGATGCAGGGCACCCACTTCGTCGCGGACCAGCTGGTCATGCGGCGGATGCGGATCTGGTCCTCGACACCCTCCGTGCGCGCGGCCGGCTTCGTCACGCTCGACGAAACCGCCAAGGCGCTCGCGCCGATGATGCACGCGGCGGATCGGCACGGGCGATCGCTCGCCGACTACGAGGTGGTCGCCGCCGCGCTGATGGCGGGGGTGTTCTGCGCGCTGGAGCGGTGGTACGACGACGGCGGCGGGCGCGACATCGCGGACTACGTGTTCGAGGCGGTCGAGGTGCTCCGCCCCGCTTGGGCGCCGGCCCCACCGGGTCTTCCGCGCCCGGCGGCCCGTTCCCAACCCCTCCCCGGGGAGGGTTAGCGACACGTTTGGGGGGCAACCACTCCCCAACCGCTCCCCGCAGGAGCGGCGCTATTTCACCGCGCCGGCGGTCATGCCGCTCACCAGGTGCCGCTCGATGATCGCGAACAGGATCACCACCGGCACGATCGCGATCACCGCCGCGGCGAAGAACTGGTCCCAGTGCTGCACATAGCCGGTCACATAGGCCCGCATGCCCACCGTCAGGGGCTTGCGCGAATCGTCGACCATGAGCGTGAGCGCCACGACGTACTCGTTCCACGCCGCGATGAACGTGAAGATCGTCGCGGTCACCAGCCCGGGCAGGGTCAACGGCAGCATGATTCGCAGCAGCGTCGCGACCTTGCCGCACCCGTCGAGCCGCGCGGCCTCCTCGACCTCATCGGGAATCGCCCCGAAGAAACCGTGCAGGATCCAGACGGCGAAGGCCAGGTTGAAGGCGGCATTGGTGATGATCAACGCGCCGTACGTGTTGATCATGTTCAGCTCGAAGAATTGCCGATAAATGCCCACCACGAGCGCCGTCGGGCTGAACATCTGCGTTACCAGCACGAGGAACAGGAACAGTCCGCGGCCGGCGAAGCGGAAACGTGCGGTGTAGTACGCCGCCGGAATCGCCACCGCCAGCACGATCACCGTCGAGGCGAACGCCACGAGCAGGCTCGTCGCCAGCCAATTCACGAACCGGCCGTCGCCGAGCACCTGCGCGTAGGTGTCCCACTGCCACTCCTGTGGCAGGAAGGACGGCGGGGTGCGTTTGACGTCCGTGCTGGTCCGCAAGGTGTTCAGGAACATCACGACGTACGGTCCCAGGAACGCCAGCGCCACCACGAGCCCGCCCAGGGACAGCAGGTGCGGGCGGACGGCGGCGTAGCCGGTGCGGCGGCGGGGGGCCGGCGGGCGGTACGTCGTGGCGGCGGCGGTGGCCGAATCCGTGCTCACGACGTCGCCTTGCGCCAGTCGATGACCCGCAGGTAGACGATCACCACGACGAGGATGAGGAGCATATTGAAAATGCCGGCCGTGGCGGACATGCCGACGTCCTTTTCCATGGACTTGAAGGCCAACTTGTACATGAACGTGATCGTCGTGTCGTGCGCGAATCCGGGATTTCGGTCGTTGAGCGTGTAGACGATCGGGAAGCTGTTGAACACGTAGATGATGTTCAGCACGCTGGCGATCAGCAGCGCGGGCCGCAGCAGCGGCAGGGTGATCCGGCGCCAGGTCTGCCACGGCGAGGCGCCGTCGATGCGGGCCGCTTCGAAGACGTCGCCGGGGATCGCGTTGAGTCCGGCGATGAAGGTGTACGTCGTGAAGGGGATCGACACGAACACCCCGACGGCGATCATCGAGGCCATCACCAGCTGGTCGTCGCCGAGGAAGTCGATCGGTGTCGAGATCAGATGCAGGCCGCGCAGCAGGTGGTTGAGCATCCCGTAGTTGTAGTCGTAGAGCAGCACGAACAACTGGGCCGTGATGACCAGGGACGCCGCCCACGGCACGATCAGGGCCCAGCGCACCAGCGAGCGGCCGCGGAAGTCCTTGATCAGGAACTGCGCGAGCGCGAGCGAGATGACGATGGTCAGCGCGACGACGCCGACGACCCATACCACGGTATTGCGCAGCACCACCGGCAGGTCGGGATGGGTGAGCACGTTCGTGTAGTTCGCCCCGCCGGCGTCGCCGAGGCGCAAGCCGGTGATGGAGTAGCGCCCCATCGACGCCTCCACCAGCTTGATCGCCGGGAACAGCACCACGCCGAGGATCAGCGCGAGGGCGGGACCCAGCCACAGCAGGGCGACGTACCACGGTTGGTGGTTCGTCGCCCTGCTGCCGGAGCCGCGGGCGCGACCCCTGCGGGGGGCCGCGCCCGTGGCTCCGGGAGGCGCCGTGCTGAGCGCTCGGCTCACTTGGCCGCCTCGGCCTGCTGCTGCAGCTTGTCGAGCACCGCCTTCGGGTCGCCGTTCTCGGCCACCGCGCCGCCGAGGTTCTGCTGCACCGCGAGCTTGACCTTGTCCCAGGTCGGGTCGTCGGTCGGGGTCAGGTGGATGTTCGGCAGCGTGTCGAGGTAGACCTTGAGCTTCTCGTCGCCCTTGAATGCCTCGATACCGGACTTGGTCACGGGCAGGAAGCCCTCCTTCTTGATGAAGGTGTTGACCTGGTCCTTCTGGTAATAGAGCTCATAGAACTTCTTGACCGCATCGAGGTTGGCATTGCCCGGCTTCTTGAACGCCATGAGGTAGTCGGTCACGCCGAAGGTCTGGGCCGCACCGCCGCCCTTGGTGGGCATCGGCGCCACGCCGTACTGCACCTTGGCGTCCTTGTCGAGGGCCGCCGCCAGCGGGCTGAAGCCCACGACCATCCCCGCCTTACCGGACTTGAAGAGGTCGAACGCGTCGGCCCGGTTGGTCTTGCCGGGGTTGTTCTGGGTGACCTTCTGGGTCACCGCGAGGTCCTTGAGGAAGGCGAGCGTCTCGACGTTCTTAGGGTCGTTGATCGTCCACTTGCCGTCCTTCTTCCAGTCCCCACCGTTGTTGAACATCCAGATGGAGAACTCGCCCTGCGCCTCCTCGGGGCCGAGCGGGAGCGCGTAGCCGATGTTGCCGTTCCCCAGGGCCTGGATCTTCTTGGCGTCCGCCACGAATTCGTCCCAGGTCTTCGGCGGCGCCGCGATCCCGGCCTGGGAGAACAGCGTCTTGTTGTAGAAGAACGCGCGGGCGCTGGACAGGTCGGGGAAGCCATACATCTTGCCGTTGTAGGTGCCCGACTTCACAAAGGCGTCGAGGATGTCGGACTTCACCGCCGCCGGCAGCACCTCGGTGTCGTTGTAGAGCAGGTTGTCCTTGGCATAGCTGGCGTAGGCATTGAGGTTGAGGATGTCCGGCGCCTGACCGCTCTGGATCATCGTCGAGGACTGCTGGTCGATGTTGTCCCAGGAGACGACCTGGACCTCGAGGTCGTAGCCGTACTTCTCCTTGTAGGTCTTCGCGAACGCGTCCCAGAAGGCCTTCGTGTTGTCCTTGCTGTATTCCGCGGCGACCAGCTTGATCTTGGTGGCCTTGGCCGCGTCGCCGGACCCGGTGCCGGTGCCACCCCCGGCATTCCCGGCGCCCGAACCGCCTCCGCAGGCCGTCAGGGCGAGAACGAGGGAGCCGGCGGCGACGATGGACAGTCGCTTCTTCACGATGCCTCCTGCGGAGTCAATGTCGTTCTGAGTGATGTTGATCGAAAACAGCTTGATTCAATCGGTTCACGATACTTCCCGGCCCGGTCGCCTGTCAGCCCCTTCGCGACACCGATCTGTTGTCCCATGGTGCCTCGCGCCGGGGGGTCGGGCGCCGGAGGCGGGCCGTACGTCGCGGCCGTACGCGCGCCGCAGGTCGCCCCGTACGCCGCGCCGTACGCCGCACACCTACGCCGCCGCGCGCGTCGCGCTGACTGAAAGTGAACGAATCTGGCCTTTCGCGCGCAATATCGAGCGTTAGACTGGGGCGCATGAGTCGTCCAGAATCGCATCTCGCCCGCGAGCTGAGCACCCAGCCCGACGACTGGAGCTGGGCCGCCGACCGAGCCGCGCAGGAAGCGGGCGTGCTGCCCGCCGCGGGGGAGCGGGTCGCCGTGGTCGGCTGCGGCACCTCGCTCTATATGGCCCGCGCGTACGCCGAGCTGCGGCAGGCCGCCGGCGCCGGCTGGACCGACGCCTTCGCCGCCAGCGAGCACCACCTGCGGCGGGGCTACGACCGGGTCGTCATCATCTGTCGCTCCGGCACTACGAGCGAGGTCGTCGCGGTCGTCGACGAGCTGGCGGCCGCGGGCATCTCGCATGTGGCGATCGTCGGCACCCCGGGCACGCCGGTCGCCGAGCGCGCCCAGGACACGATCCTGTTGGACCGCGTCGATGAACGCTCGGTCGTGCAGACCCGGTTCGCGACCACCACGCTGGCCCTGCTGCGCGCCTCGGTGGGCGGGCAACTCGGCGACCTGAGCCGCGCCGTGGCCGACGCGCGCGCCGTCCTCGCGGCCGACGAGGCGCAGCTCCTCGGCGGGGTGCGCGACGCCGAGCAGGTGACCTTCCTCGGCCGCGGTTGGTCCGTGGGGCTTGCCGAGGAGGCGGCGCTGAAGCTGCGTGAGTCCGCCCAGCTGTGGACCGAGGCCTATCCCGCGATGGAATACCGGCACGGTCCGATCAGCATCGCCGCGCCTGGCCGGGTGACCTGGGCGTTCGGACCGGTTCCGGAGGGGCTGACGCAGGAGGTCCGGGCGACCGGCGCCCATTTCGAACACCGCGATGTCGACCCGATGGCCGAGCTGGTCCGGGTGCATCGGCTCTGCCTGGCGTTGGCGCAGGCGCGCGGCCTGGACCCCGATCACCCCCGCAGCCTCAGCAGGTCCATCATCTTGTCGTGACCGGAACGCGCCCGATCGAACCAGCCGCCCTCCGGCTCGACGGCACGATCGTGGCCGCCGGGCGGCGCACGCCCGCGGGCTGCGTCGTCCTGGTCGGGGATCGGATCGGGTACGCCGGGCGCGCGGCCGACCTGCCCCCCGAGCTGGCCGCCGCGGCCGTGCCGCCCCCGGGCTGGGACCGCGACGTCCTGTTGCTGCCCGGGCTGGTGGACATCCACCACCACGGGGGAGCGGGCGCCGAATACGGCCCGGACGCGGCGGCGGGCCGCCGCGCCGCCGCGCATCACCGCGCACACGGCTCGACCACGCTGGTGGGCTCCCTGGTCTCCAACCTCCCCGACCAGCTGGTGGCGGGGGTGGCCGCGACCAGCGCGCTGGTCGCGGCGGGTGAGCTGGAGGGGGTGCACCTGGAGGGTCCGTTCCTGTCCCACGCGCGACGCGGCGCGCAGAACCCGGCCGCGCTCACCGACGTCGACCCGGCGCTGGTGGAGCGCCTGGTCGCCGCCGCGCAGCGCGCCGGGGCGCCGGAGGCGCTGGTGCAGATGACCTTCGCGCCGGAGCGGCCCGGCGCCGACGCGCTGCCGGCCGAGCTGGCCCGGCACGGCATCATCGGCGCGATCGGGCACACCGATGCCGGCGAGGCCCAGGCCCGCACCGCGATCGAGCAGGTCGTCGCCGGCGCCGCCCGCGACGGCCGGGCGCTGGCGACCCACCTGTTCAACGGCATGCGGCCGCTGCATCACCGCGATCCCGGGCCGGTGGCCGCCGCCCTGAGCGCCGCGCGCCGCGGGGAACTGGTCGCCGAGGTGATCGGGGACGGCGCGCACCTGGACGCCGGCCTGGTCGCGATGCTCTTCGAGCTGCTCGGACCGGACTCCATCGCGCTGATCACCGATGCGCTGTCGGCCTGCGGGATGCCGCCGGGCCGCTACACCCTCGGCGAGCTGGACATCGTCGTCGACGAGCAGGTGTGCCGGCTCGCCGACGGGGACTCCCTGGCCGGCAGCATCGCGACCCTGCTGGACGTGCTGCGCTGGGTGACCACCGCCGCCGGCGTACCGCTCGAAGACGCCGTCACCGCCGCCACCGCGACCCCCGCGCGAGTGTCCGGCCTGGCAGCGACGTACGGCGTCGGCTCGCTGGCCCCCGGCGCGCGCGGGGACGTGCTCGCGGTGGCCGAGCAGGAGTACGACGAGCGCAGCGGGCGCTTGCAGCCGTTAGCACTGCGTGCCGTCTACCGCCGCGGCGCCCGCGTCTGACCGGTTCCGGAGCGCTAGCGGGGGTCGGGAACCGAGGAATCGGCCAGGTGCCGGTGATACCAGGTGCGGAAGGTCAGCGTCGGCCGGTCGGTCGGGACACTGCGCTCCACGCCGCCCGCGGGCACCACGGGCGGGTCGCTGGACTCGACGATGGCCCGGTCCTGGTGCAGCACCTTGCGGTTCACCGCGTCGAAGGCCGGGCTGAACACCGCCTGCGGCTGCACGTTGCGGACCACGCTGAGGATCATCCGGGTGCGGTGCGCCTCGACGGGCACACACCACACGTGGATCCGCATCAACCTCGGCTCGGGCATCGTGTCCAGGCTCATGCCGTGCGGCCGATACCAGGACAGTTCCGCCTGCGCCGGCCCGTCGTCGATCCGGGAGCCGAACCGGAAGCCGTCGTCGGTCTCGACCAGGTCGTAACTCAGCCTGCTGTCCCGGCGCTGCCGCCGCCGGACGAACCGCCCGATCGTGCTGCGGTGCACATACGGCAGGTGCGGGAAGTCGAGCATGTTCTCCATGGCCCGCGTCCAGTGGCAGTCCCACTCCTCGACGTGGTCCATGCGCGCGAGGGGGCCGGTCGCCGCCGTGGGTCCGTCGAGGACGGCGCTGTACGTCGGGGGCTGCGGCGGGGCCTCGACGTCGGTGAAGACCCAGACGAACCCGCCGGCCACCACGACCGGGAGCCGGGTCGCGGCGAATCGCTCCAGGCGCGCGTCGGGGTTGAACGGGATGTGCCGGCAGGCCCCGTCCGGGCCGAACTCCCAGCCGTGAAAGCCGCAGGCCAGCGACCCGTTCGGGCAGGGCGAACCCAGCGCCAGGCTGACCCCACGGTGCGGGCAGCGGTCCAGCAGCACGCCGACCTCGCCGTCCGGCGACCGCCAGGCGACCAGATCCTCGCCCGCGATCCGGATTCGGCGCGGCTCGGCGCGCACGTCGTCGACGGGCGCCAGCGGGGTCCACTGGCGCGCGAATCCATCGAACATGGCGACCTCCTCCGCGGCCCAGTCTGCCCCGGCCCACCGGGCCGGTTACGGTGGACGGCGCAGCCCATTTCCGGCCGGGGAGCAGGCATGAACAAGCAGGTCCGACTCGCACGCCTCGTCGAACTCGTCAGCGAGCGCGGCAGCCTGCACGTGGATGACGCGGTCAGCGAACTCGGCATCTCGCCGGCGACAGCGCGCCGGGACCTCGACGAGCTGGCGGCCCAGCAGCTCATCCGGCGTACCCGCGGCGGCGCCGTCGCCAACGCCACCAGCGGGGATGTGCCGATGCGCTACCGGTCCGCCCGGGAGGGCGCGGCGAAGTCGCGGATCGCCGACGCGGTCGCGGCCCGGGTGCGCCCCGGCGAGGTGGTGGCGTTCAACGGGGGGACCACCACGACGATGGCCGCCTACCAGCTCGGGGTGCGGTTCTCCGCCGAATACCCGGGCGGCGAGGCCATCGTCACCGTCGTCACCAACGCGGTCAACATCGCCAATGACCTGGCCGTCCGGCCGCAGACGCGGGTGCTGGTCACCGGCGGGGTGGTGCGGCCCAAGTCCTACGAACTGACCGGACCGCTGTCCGAGCTGGTGCTGCCGCAGGTCAACATCGACGTCGCGTACCTCGGGGTGTCTGCCATCGACACCGTGACGGGGGTGTTCACCCACGACGACTCGGAGGCCGCGGTCAACAACGCCTTCGTGGCCGCGGCGCGCACGGCGTACGTCGTGGCCGACTCCAGCAAGCTGCACGCGCACTCCTTCGCCCGCATCTGCCCGCTGGCCGGCATCGACGGCCTCATCACGGACACCGCCGCCGACCCGGCGGCGCTGGCGACGCTGCGTGCCGCCGGCTGGACCGTCGTCACCGTGTAGGAGAAGCACCGATTTTCGGCCGGTGAGGCGAAATCATGCGGGTCGGAACCGCCGCTCACTGAGGCGAAACGCGGTGCCGGCACCCCCTTTCGCCGCAACATCTGGGCCTGGCCACACCTGGGACCCTGACCGGTCGACGCTCGACCAGGCCCACGTCGCCTCCCCAATGCTTGTGGTGGTTCGTCACCCGCGGTTATCCACAGGCCGACCGTTCGTCACCTGCCCTTTTGGCACCATGGTGCCAAAAGGGCAGGTCACGAACGGTCGGTGTGAATGCGGGCGGGCGTCAGCGGCGCGGCACCGCGCTGGGACCGGACCGGGTCGGCTCGGGGTGACCGGCGAGCAGGCGCAGCAGCCGGGCCGTCTCGACGCGCACCGCCGCCCGGGCCGGCGCGAGATACCGCCGGGTGTCGACCTGCTCCGGGTGTGCCGCGAGGTGCTCGCGCAGCGCGGCGGTGAACACCGTGTTGAGGTGGGTGGCGATGTTGACCTTGGTCATCCCGGCGGCGACGGCCGCGACCAGGGTCTCGTCCGGCACGCCGGAGCTGCCGTGCAGCACCAGCGGCACCGAGACGGCGTCCGCCAGGGCCGCGATCAGGTCCAGGTCGAGTCGGGCGGTGCGCTGCGTCATGGCGTGCTCGGAGCCGACCGCCACCGCGAGGGCATCGACGCCGGTCGCGGCCACGAACCGGGCCGCCTGCTCCGGATCGGTCCGGACGCCGGGAGCGTGGGTGCCGTCCTTGCCGCCGACCTCGCCCAGCTCGGCCTCCAGGCTGACGCCCGCGGCGTGGCATTCCCGGGTCAGCTCGGCGGTGCAGCGGACGTTCTGCTCGTAGGGCAGCGCCGACCCGTCGTACATCACCGAGGTCACCCCGAGCGCCAGCCCCTGGCGCACGAGGTCGGCATCGGTGACGTGATCGAGGTGCAGCACGCACGGCGTCGGCGCGGCCTCGGCGATGGCGCGGGTCGCCGCGAGGATCGGGGCGAGGGCGCCGTGGTAGCGGACGGCGTTCTGGCTGATCTGCAGCACCACCGGCAGCCCGGCGTCGCCGGCCGCGCCGGCCAGGGCCTGCGCGTGTTCGATCTGGATGACGTTGAAGGCGCCCACGCCGCGGCCCGCCGCGCGAGCCGGGCCCAGGACGTCGGTCAGGCTGGCCAGCGTCATGCGATCTCCTCGATTCGGACGTGCGCGAGCAGCTCGGCGGCGCGCTCCGGGTCGACCTGCCCGGCCACCGGGGCCAGCACCGCCGCCGCCGACCAGGCCACCCCGCGGCGCAGCAGCGCGATGGGGTCTGAGCCGTCGAGCAGGCCGGTCGCGGCGGCCGCGGCGAAGGCGTCCCCGGCGCCGGTCGGATTGCCCGCCAGCGGCGCGTCCAGCCGGGCCCGATAGGACGGCCCGTCCTCGGGAACGAAGACCACCCCGTCGGCGCCGTCGGTGACCACGACGTTGTCCGCGCCCCGCCGGCGCAGGTCGTGGGCGCCCGCCAGCAGGTCGTCCCGGCCGGTGCTGGCGGCCAGTTCGGCCCGGTTGGGTTTGACCAGCGTGGCGCCCGTCGAGCAGGCCCGCAGCAGCGGGGCGCCGACCGCGTCGACCACCGTCGGCACGTCGGGTCCGGCGATCCCGACCAGCCGGGCGTACACGTCCTCACCCAGACCCGGCGGAAGGCTGCCGGCGATGACCAGCACGTGCGCCCCGGGCCGCGCCAGCAGCTCGCGGACATGCCGCTCCAGCCGCCCCCAGGACTGTTCGTCGACGGTCGGGCCGGCCTCGTTCACGAGGGTGGAGACGCCGTCGGAGACGATATTGACCGTACGTCGGGTGCTGCCGGGAGCCGGCACGAAGTGGGCCGGATCCATCCCGCGGGCGGCGAGATCGGCGCGGATCGCGTCCCCGGTGCGTCCGCCGAGCAGCCCGACCGCAGCACAGTCGTAGCCGAAGCAGCGCAGCACCGAGGCCACGTTGATGCCCTTGCCGCCGGCCACCGCCCGTTGCGACAGCGGCCGATGGCTCTGTCCCAGCCGCAGGTGGTCCAGGGTGTAGGTGATGTCGAGCGCCGGATTGGCCGTGACCGTGACGATCATGGCGCCGCCAGCAGGCGCAGGGCGAGGCGGCCGGCGCCCAGGCAGCCCGCGAAGTCACCGAGCGCGGCCGCCACGACGCGAAGGGGACGCAGCGCGCCGCCGTACGTCGTGATCCGCGCCTGCAGCGGGCTCAGCAGCACCTCACCGGCCTGGGCCAGGCCGCCGCCGACGACGATTTGCTGCGTCCCGGCGGCGAGCGCGACGGTGGCCAGCACGCGGGCCAGGTGGTCCACGGCCTCGGTCCATACCGCGTCGGCCACCTGGTCCCCGGCCGCCACCAGGGCGGCCACCGCTTGTGCGTCGCAGCCGGCGGCCGCCGTGGGGTCGAGTCCGGCCCGCTGCGCGTAGGCCCGGGCGATCGCGGGTGCCGCCGCCACCGCCTCCAGGCAGCCGCGACCACCGCAGCCACAGGCGGGGCCGTCGGGGACGACGACGACATGGCCGATCTCCCCGGCGAAGCCGCCGGCGACCAGCTCGCGGCCGTCGACGAGCAAGGCCGCGGCCACGCCGGTGCCAATCGGGACGAACGCGACGTCCGAGCAGTCCGTGGCCGCGCCCAGCCAACACTCGGCCAGCAGCCCGGCCCGGACGTCGTGGCCCACGGCGACGGGCAGTCCGGTCGCCATGGCGACCGGGCGCCGCAGGTCGAGGGCGCGCCAGCCCAGGTTGGCCGAGAAGACGCCCAGTGCGCGGGTGTCGTCGACGAGGCCGGGGGCGGCCAGGCCGACCGCGGCGGGCGGCCGGCCGAGGTCGCGGGTCAGCCCGGCGACGACGTCCCCGACCACCTCGCCGAGGCGGAACTCCAGGTCAGGCGGGGTCGGCAGGGTACGGGCCAACTCGTAGGTGCCGTCCGAACGGACGATGGCGGCCTTGAGGCGCGAGCCCCCGATGTCGACCGCGGCAACGTCGACCACCTCTGCCACCGTGACCCCGCCTTCCCGCCCAGGCCGGCAGCGAGGCGTCGATGATTGACGCTGCGCGCTAAGTTGGCCTTTCGCTCGCTACCGAGCATAGGTCGGTCAGGCTGGGCGTGTCGATCCGTTCGGATTCATCGCGGCCCAGGTCCGGATGCCGCCGTCGAGATTGCGCACGCGGCGGCCCCGCTGGGTGAGGATCTGGGCGGCGATATAGCCGCGCAGCCCGACGGCGCAGTGCACCACCAGGTCGCCGTCCGGCACCTCGGCGAGGCGGTCGCGCAGCTCGTCCACGGGGATGTTGACCGCACCGGGAATCGCCCCGTCGGCGAACTCGCTGGGGGAGCGCACGTCCAGCACCGCGGCGCCCGCCTCGACCGCGACGGGCAGCTCGTGCCACTGGATCGTCTCGGCCATGCCGGTGGCCATGTTGTCGGCGATGAAGCCGAGCATGTTGACGGGGTCCTTGGCCGAACCGAACTGCGGGGCGTAGGCCAGTTCCAGGTCGGCGAGGTCGCTCGCGGTCAGGCCGCCGCGGATCGCCGTGGCGATGATGTCGATGCGCTTGTCCACGCCGGCCCCGCCGACGCCCTGGGCGCCGAGGATCGCGTCGGTGTCCGCGTCGACCAGCAGCTTCAGGCTCATCTGCTGCGCGCCGGGGTAGTAACCGGCGTGGTCGGCGGGATGGGTGTGGATCACCCGGATCGCTCGGCCGGCGGCCCGCAACCGCTTCTCGTTCCATCCGGTGGCCGCCACCACCAGCCCGAACAGCCCGACGATCGCGGTGCCGAGCACCGGAGCGGCGGCGCCGACCCGACCGGTGATGACGTCGGCGACCAGCCGGCCGTGCCGGTTCGCGGTCTGGGCCAGGGGCACCATGGCCGGGCCGCCGTCGATGGCGTCCCGCTTCTGGGCCGCGTCCCCGACGGCGTAGACGGCCGGGTCGCTGGTGCGCTGCTGCTCGTCGACGACGATGCCGCCGCGGGCGTTGATCGCCAGGCCGGCGTCGGCCGCCAGGGTGGACTCGGCCCGCACGCCGATCGCCGCGATCAGCAGGTCCGCCGGCACCGTGCTGCCGTCCGCGAGGGTGGCCGAGCTGCCGTCGTACGCGCTGACCTGCGTCCCGGTGCACACCCGTACGCCCTGATCGGTGAGCCGCTGCTGGACCAGCGCGGCCATCTCGGGGTCGAGCGGGGCCAGCACCTGGTCGGCGAGCTCGACGACGGTGACCCTGACACCACGCTTGACGAGGTTCTCCGCCATTTCCAGGCCGATGAACCCGGCACCCAGCACCACGGCGGTGCGGGGCTGCTCGGCCACCGCCGCGTGCATGCGGTCGACGTCGGCGATATTGCGCAGCGCCAGGGCGCGCTCGGCGCCGGGGAAGTCCGGGACGAACGGGGCCGCCCCCGGGGCGAGGACCAGGGCGTCGTAGGACTCGTTCGACTCGGTGCCGGCGGCCAGGTCCCGCACCCGCACCGTCTTGGCCGCCCGGTCGATGGCGACGACCTCGTGGCGGGTCCGGACGTCGATGCGGAAGCGCGCCGCCAGGCTCGCGGGCGTCTGCAGCAGCAGGGCGTCCCGTTCGGTGATGACGCCGCCCACGTAATAGGGCAGCCCACAGTTGGCGAACGAGACGTGCTCCCCGCGTTCGAAGACCACGATCTGAGCGTCCTCGTCGCGACGCCGCAGCCGGGTGGCCGCCGACATGCCTGCGGCGACGCCTCCGACGATGACGACCTTCATGTCCGATCCTTCCTCGATGCGCTCGGCCGGGCGGCCGGTGGGTGCCGCGGCCGGTGGGTGCTGCAGACTCAGCGACCCCCGGCTGTGTTGCGCGACTGGGCTGCCCGACTCAGCTTCTCGCGACTTCGCGCCTCAGCGGCCGAAGAGCTTGGCGAAGAATCCGCCGCCCGAGCTCTCCCGCACGCACGTGCACCGCTTCGCGGACGGCACGCCGGCCATCACCTGGTCCACGTGCTGGCCGCAGCCGGCCCACGTGGTCTTACCGCACTTTTTGCAGGTCACTGCACGACACATGAGTTCTCCTCAGCGGGATGGGGCGGCGGGTGCCGCGTCGTCTTCGACATCCGCACTATACCCCTGGGGGTATTCATCGCGAAAACTCGGACGTGCACTTCTCCGTCTCACTCCGGACATCGCACTCTCACTCCGGGCATCGCACTCTCACTCCGGGCATCTCACTGCGGAGCCCAGTAGCGGTAGCGGTGGTGCGCGGTGCAGCCGTGCGTCTCGTACAGCGCCCGGGCCACCGTGTTCTCCTCCAGCACCTGCAGGTAGGCGAACCGCGCGCCCAGCCGGGCCGCCTCGGCCAGCATCGCCTCCAGGGCCCAGCGACCGTGGCCGTGGCCCCGTTTGCCGGGCTGGACCACCAGGTTGGTCAGGCCGCACCAGTCCGCCGGCACCGTCATCCGGCCGACCGCGACGACCCCGCCCGCCTGCTCTCGCACGGTCAGATAGCGCGCCGGAGCGGCCAACGCCTCGGCGCGCCGCCCGGCGTCGGACCCATCGAGCTGCCACCACGGCTCGTCCGGGGCGTCGGCCCAGGCGGCGCGCAGCGGGTACGTCGTGGCCCGCGGCGCCATCCGGCGAATGTCGCCCACCAGCATCAACGTCGGCGCCTCCGAGGCCCAGCCGCGCTCGGTCAGCGCCGCGGTGACCGCATCGGGCGGACGTCGGAAGCCGGGTGCGCGCGGCCCGAGCGTCTCCGGCAGCTGAACGCACGGGCGCAGCCCGCGCTCGGCGTACCACTCCTGCACCCGATCCACCGCCGCCGCCACGGGCAATCCCGGGTCCCCGGCTGGCAGCGCGGAGTTGGCCCGGCGGCTGGCGCCGCTGCCGGCCCGCAGCAGCCAGCCGCCGAGTCGGACCTGCTCCGCGCCGGGCCAGCCCCGCGCGGCCAGCATCTCCAGGTCCTCGATCGGGGAGGCCGGGCGGACGACCCGGGCCGGGACCGCCCGGGCGGCGGTGATCGCGGCGCGCGGGACGGTCAGGGGGGCGGCGCCGTCGGGCAGCAGCGTGAGGGTGACGTCGTCGAGGGCCACGATCTCGCCGACGCCCTCGGTGGGACCGGACGGACCCGCGTACCGGATCGCCAGGCGCTCGCCGGGCTGGGCAGGGACGGGCGTGGACATGCCGGAACGCTAGCGCGCCGGCACCAGGGTCCGCAGCGGTCGGGCCAGCGGCATGCGCAGCGGTCGGGCCAGGGCCGCGCGCAGCGGTCGGGTCAGCGCTGCGCGCAGCGGTCGGGCCAGGGGCGTGCGCTGGGGCATCTGGAACAGCCAGCCCAGCCGCAGCCGGCCGGCCAGCTCCCGGGCGACCACGCCGACCAGCACGATCATGCCGGTGGCCAGGATCGGATAGAGCCAAGCCCCCAGGCCGTCGGCGAGCACGGCGCGGTCGACGTCGTACAGCGCGCCCGCCGAGACCGTCGAGAGCAGCATGATCACCGGGTAGTGCCCGACGTAGATCGCCAGGGTCCGCCGTCCCACCCAGGCCAGGGGTCGCGTCGCGCGCTCGGCGTACCGGGTCAGCAGCGACGCCGCGCCGAACACCGCGGCGACCCCGGCGAGGGATTGCGCGACCGTCGCCGGGTAGGCGGGCAGGTCGCTCGCGGTCAGGCTCCGGGCGATCTCGCCGGCCAGGGTGGCGACCCCGACCCCCGCGACCAGGGTGACGACCGGGCGCCGGCCGATCGCCTCGATGGCCGGCCGGGCGTAGACCCCGATCCCGAAGAAGATCGCCATGTGCGGAATGTTGGCCCACAGGCCGTACTCCACCGGCCACACCACGGTGCTGACCCAACCGAGGGCGAACAGGCCGGCCAACACGGCGGCGGCGGGGGCGCGCCGGAGGGCGGCGAGGGCAAGGGTGTACCAGGCCAGGGCGGCGAGGAACCACAGGGTGCTGTACGGCGTGAGGAGTTGCCCGAGGAAGGTGCTGGGGGCCGGCGCCTGGGCCATCGTGGTCGCCCCGAGGGCGACGGCGATCACCGTGTAGAGGGCCAGCCACAGGACGTAGAGGTAGGCGTTCGCGGCGATGCTGCGGCGCGTTCGGGGATCCCCCAGGCCGGCCCGGATGCGGGAGCCCGCGAGCCAGCCGGACAGGATGAGCAGCGAGGGCATCCGCAGCACCTGCAGCACGCTGTTGACGCCGGTCCAGAAGGCGTTGGCCCCCTCGCCCTGGGTCATCGGCAGGTAGTGGTAGATCCCCACGTGCATCACCACGACCATCGTCACGACCAGGCCGCGCGCCACGTCCACCCAGGCGTGCCGCGGCCGAGTCCCCGCCGCCGCGCCGGCGTGGGCGGCTGTGGGGGCGGGATCGAGAGCTTTCGCGACGGGGGATGCTGCGGGGGAGAGCACGGTGGTCCTTCGGGCCGGGCCGGGGCCTGGGTCGGGGTGCAGGGGTGTGGAGCTGGGGCCAGGGGAACGCTCCACCAGCACCATCGGCAGGCAACCTCTGAGGAACCTGTGCGGTCCGTTTGGGCCCGCGATGAACGTCGCCGCGTGGCGGTCCGGCTGCCTGCGACGTTGCGGTGAGGGCCGGTCACAGCCGACCGTTCGGCGCGCGCTCGACGGTCTTTTCGTTGCGCCCAACGGCAGCACTGGACAATCGTCCTGGTCCGGAGGGTGGGACGCGGCTCGTCAATTGGGGCGAATGAACCGTTCGGCGCAGGCCGATGCGCCGGCCAATGAGGGGTGCGCGCCGGGCGATCACGTGTGTCGGGGCCGTTGCGTCAGGGCCGTCGCGTCGGGGCCGTCGCGTTGGGGCCGTCGGGTCGGCCCCGGGCAGCGAAAGGCGCCGGGGTGAGAACCTGCTCACCCCGGCGCCACTACCGGTCCGAGGGCGCCCGCGCGCTGTGGGCGGGCGCTGGGTCGGACATACCCCTCCCCATTCGATTACGCCTGAGTCGGTTGCTGGGTTGCATGCCGCGGACAGAATTTTCGCCGGCGGCGTCGCCACAGCTCAGCGGGCGGGTGGGTCTGCGGACGTGTCGGCGGGTGCGCCCGCGGGGTCGAGGTCGAGCGGCAATAGGATCCGGTAGCTGTCGTAGGGCCGGGCCTGTGGCGGGTGTTCCTCGACCGAGCGGTCCGCGTATCGGTCGACGAGGTCCATCAGGGTCTGTTGGACCTCGGCGAATTCGCTCGGGGTGAGCCACATCCGGCCACGGCTCATGAAACCGTGCAGGTGATCGGGCGCGTCGGGCGGACGCTGGGACAGGCTGGTCGTCATCCGGGTCGCGGCCTCGTTGAGCGGGGCCAGGAAGGCCGCGAGGTAGGCGCTGACCTCGGCGACCGCGACCCCACCCAGGGCCTGTGGCCCCACCGAGATCGAGGAACCCACCGCGCGCCAGGGCCGCTCCCGCCCGTCCGTGGAGGTCTCGTCGCGCTCGACGATCCCCCAGCGCTCCAGGGCTCGCAGGTGATAGCTCATGGCCGACGGGGATAGCCCGCACTCCGCGGCGGCCTGGGTGGCCGTGATCGGGGCGTCGTGGTCGTGCAGCAGGTCGAGGACGCGCTGGCGGGCGGGGTGCGCCAGCGCCTTGAGGGCGCGCGGGTCGGCGATGGCCAGAGGGGGGGCGTCGGTACGCCGTCGTGGTGCGCGCGTGGTGGCGGCGTCACCCTCGGGCGTTCGCTGCGGGTCCTCGGCCATGGTGCGCAGCCTAATCGGCCGGTAAATCCTGAAGCTTGCGCTTCATAGATCTCAAGCATTATCTTCACATCTATGAAGGAAGAGCTTCACGACTCGCCCGTCGCGCCGCCGAACCGGCCACTCACGGCTAATGGGCGGGCGGGGCCGCCACGGTGGTCGAGCCGCGCCCGGCACGACGTACCGCTGGTCGTCGGCGCGCGCGCCATCTCCGTCGCAGGCGACGCGGCCGCGATGATCGCGCTGCTGCTGCGAGCCCACGCGTGGGGGCTTGGTCCGCTGGGGGTGACGGCCCTGCTCGCGTCGTTCGGTCTGCCGATCGTGCTGCTCATGGGGGTCGCGGGGCGGATCGCGGACCGGTACGACTCCAGGCGCATCCTCGTCCTCGGTGGCACGCTGCAGGCGGGTGCGGCCGCGGGGCTCGCCGTCGCTGACGACCTGGTCGCGACGTGCGTGCTGGTGTTGCTCGTGCAGAGCGCCCATGCGGTGTTGCAGCCGACCTGGTCGGCGCTCGTCCCTCGGGTGGCGGGGGAGGCGCTGGCGGGCCGACTCATCGCCCTGCAGCAGGGGCTGGCCGCCGTGGCCACCCCGGTCGGGGCCGCGACGGGCGGGCTGCTCGTCGGCCTGGCCGGTGACCGCGTCGCCTTCCTGGCCAATGCGGCGACGTTCGCCCTGGTGGCCGTGGTCGCTGTGGCGGTGCGGACCCGGCGCGGTGGGCGCCGCGACCCGGGCCGGGTGGATCCGGCTGGCGCGGCGGCTGGGGTGGCGCCGGCTGGGGTGGCGCCGGCTGGGGTGGCCCCGGCGTCCGAGCAGGGCCGACGCGGCGGGCTCGCCCTGCTGTTCGGCGATCCGGTGTTGCGTCCGCTGTTCGTGCTGCTGATTCCGATCTGCGTGACGACGGAGGCCGTCAACGTCGTGGAGATCTTCCTGCTCCGGGACGTGCTGGCCGTGCCCGCCGAGCAGGTGGGCCTGCTGACCGTGGCGCTGGGGGCCGGGGCGGTGGCCGGCTCGGCCGTGGCCGGACGCATCGATCGGACACCCCTGCGGGTGCGAGGTGTCATGGCGGCCTTCGCGGCGATGGGCGTGCTGATCGCGGCGAGCGGGATGGCGCCGAGCTACGCCGTACTGCTGGTCCTGCAGGCCGCCTGCGGCGCCGCCAACGCGCTCTCCAACGGGCTGCTCATGGCGCTGGTCGTGGACCGCGTGCCGGACGCCCGGCGCGGCGATGCGAACGCGGCGCTGAACGGGCTGGCGCGGGCGCTCGGCACGGTGGCGCTGATCGCCGGCGGGTGGCTCGGGACGGTCATCGGGCCCCGGGCGACCTTCGTGTGGTGCGGCGTCGCGACGGTGCTCGTGGTCGCCGGCGTCGCCCTGCCGCGACCGTCGCGTCGCGAGCGCTCCGAACGGAGTCCCGAGGGGGTCAGGACCCCACCGGCACACCGATTGGAGCGCTGACGCGGCTCAGCACTCCGCGACCGAGCCCGCTGATGTGGCTCACCGCACAGGATCGGAGAGGTGCGGCACTCGTTAGGGTGTGAGCCGTGCAGCACGTGGGACGGCGAGGCGGCCACGCGGCCACCGTGGGACTCGCGGCGACCGCAGTGGGCCTGGTGATCCTGGTCGCCTCCCGGGTCGGGCCTCGACTGCGCGGGGCGACGCCGACCGAGCGGGCCGGGCCCCTGCCGGGCGACGAGCTCGTGAGCGCGCCGACGCTGGTGGCCACGCACGCCATCACCATTGACGCTCCGCCGGCCACGGTGTGGCCGTGGATCGCGCAGATCGGCCAGGAGCGGGCCGGGTTCTACTCGCTGGCCTGGGTGGAGAACCTCGCCGGATGCCGCATCGTCAACGCCGACAGGATCCACCCCGAATGGCAGTCGCCCGCGCTGGGCGACGTCGTACGGCTCCACCCCGAGATCGGCCTGCGCATCGCCGTGCTCCAACCCGGACACTCCCTGGTCCTGAGCAGCCAGGGCGCCATCGACGCGCGGGGGGAGCAGATGGCGGGGCAGGGTTTCGACTTCTCCTGGGCGTTCGTGGTCCGCGCGGACGGTGAGGAGACGCGGCTGCTGACGCGCGAGCGGTACGCCGCGGCCGGGCCGGCCGGCGCGCTCTCGACCCGGCTGGGCGCTTCGATCAGCACGGCAATGACGGCGGCGATGCTGCGCGGTGTCAGGACCAGGTGTGCAGGACGCTGAAACGCTCCAGCACGACCGGCATGTCCTCGGCGAAGCCGCGGTCGTGGGTGGCGTGCTCGGTGAAGAACCGGCGGTGGATGTCCCGCCAGCTGCGCAGCGAAGACATGGACGATCGTCCAACATATTGGCTAAAGTGGGCTCCGGTCTTTTGGCTCTAGGGGGCTAGCGGTCGCGGGGGTCGTGCCAGCCAGAGACGTGCGGGGGGAAGTCGATGCGGGGGATGGGTAACGCTCTGGCCTGGCCGAAGCGATGGTTTGAGCTTGGGCCGGTCGAAAACCGTCGGCTGCTCTCGATGGAGGGCCTGCGGGGGGTTGCCGTCCTCCTCGTCTTCGGGGTCCACTACGCGGCGCTTTTTCAGGTCTGGGCTGATCCGGACCCAACCACCAGTGCAGCTGCCGCGGCCATGCGACAGGTCGGGCATGCGGGCGTGGACCTGTTCTTCGTCCTGTCGGGCTATCTCATCTACGGCGCCGCGATCCGCGGCCGGGTCGGCTATGTGCCGTTCATGCGACGGCGCATCCGACGCATCTACCCAACCTTCCTCCTCGTCTTCGTCGTCTATCTCGCCCTGTCGCTGGCCGCGCCGTCGCTGAGCCGCTTGCCGACCGAGCCAGGCTCACTGATCGCCTATCTGGCGGCCAACCTGCTGCTGCTCCCGGGCCTGTTCCCGATCGAGCCACTGATCACCGTCGCCTGGTCGTTGAGCTTTGAGTTCGCCTACTACCTCACCTTGCCGCTCATCGTGGCCGCCGCCGGTCTCCGATCCCGTACGGCGTACCAGCGGATGGCGTTCTTCACCGCGCTCCTCGTGCTCTATCTCGCCTCTTGCCTGGTAGTGCCGGTCCTGCCAGCCCGGCTGGCGATGTTCGTGGGTGGAATCATCATGTACGACGTCCTCGGCCTCGCTCGGTCCCGTAGCGACACCGGTGCGGCCTCTCGACCCGTCCTGGTGGCGCCCGTGGTGGTCGGCTGTGCCGTCCTGGTGGTGATCGGGTCGTGGATCGGTGCCTCGCCAGACCCTACGGTCAAGATCTCCCCGGCCAGCGATGTGATCCGGGTGGCTTGCCTCGTCGTGGCGTTCGGCGTCCTGTCGGGGCTGGCGTTCCTGCCAGGCAGCGCCATCGGGCGGCCGCTGAGCTGGGCCCCGCTGCGGTGGCTCGGGAACATGAGCTACTCCTTCTACCTGATCCACGGCCTGGTCACGAACGTGCTCGCCAGAATCCTCACCGCCAAACTGCCGCAGGGCGGCTCAGTCTTGCTGTTCTGGGGCTTCCTCCCCGTCTCGCTGGCGGTGGCGAGCGCCGTGTCCGCAGGTCTGTTCATGCTGGTGGAGCGCCCGTTCTCGCTGGACGGTCGGGGCCTGATCAGCCCGGCGGCGCTACGTCGGACGGGAGCGGTATGGGCTCGCTCGACGTCCGTAGGCTCGGTCCTGCCCCACGGCGCGGCACCGTCAGAGGCTCTCGCACAACCGGCAGCTCCTCGCTGACCACCCGGCCGCGCTGGGCGCGGCAGCCGGCACGGTGCTGACGGCCGCGATGCTGCGCGGTGTCAGAGCCAGGTGTGCAGGACGCTGAAACGCTCCAGCACGACCGGCATGTCCTCGGCGAAGCCGCGGTCGTGGGTGGCGTGCTCGGTGAAGAACCGGCGGTGGATGTCCCGCCAGCTGGCCAGGGTGCGGTCGGCCTCGCCCTCGGCGTACGCATGCTCCTCGCTCACCTGCGCGAACGGCACGATCTGGACGTCGTCGGTGCGCACCAGCGCCTTCGGGTGACCACCGCCGTCGAGGACGATCGAGAGCATCCCCGCGGTCGGCAGGGGCTCCGCGTCGGCCTCGTAGTCCCACAGCGCGCTGGCGGTCCCGGTCTTGGTGCCGGCCAGGACCAGGGCGAGTAGCTGGTCCGCCTGCTGCGGCGTGGCGCCGAACGCCCAGGCCGGCGGCTGGACGCTCGCCAGAGGCCGGTTGCCGACGTAGGACTCGAGTTCGGTGAGCCCCACGTGGATGCGAGCGTCCTCCCAGAAGGCGTCGATCTCGTCCTGCGTCATGGCGGACAGATTACGGTCCGGGACGCACCATCCCCACGATGTGTCGAGTTCCCCACCGAACTCGGTGGGGAACTCGACACGACTCGTGCGGGTGGCGCCTCAGTTGGCGGCCTGCGTGGCGCTCTCGCGGATCGCCTGCGGCTGCTTGGCCTTGGCCTTGTCGGGATCGTTGCCCGGGCCGCCGTCGGCCTGGCCCTTCTCGACCGCCGCCTTGATCCGGGCGCCGATCTGCGCGTCCACCGACGACCAATACCAGAACGCCCGCTCCAACACCGGCGCCGAGACGTCCTGCAGCAGCGCCCCCGCGATCGTCTCGACGAACCGGTCCCGGGCCGCGTCGTCGAAGACGTCCCGCACCAGGTCACCGGCCTGGCCGAAGTCGTCGTCGTCCGCCCGCAGCGTCTGGGCGCACCGGATCATCTCGCCGTCGGCCTCCCAGCCGACCTCGTCGCGGCCGTCGTTGTCCGCATAGGGCCGCCCGGCCGAGTTCGCCGCATAGGTGGCCTGGGCGCCGCTGTGGTGATAGCGCATCGGACCGTCGAAGGTGTAGGCGTTGTACTTCGCCATCACCTCCGGCACCGGCTGGTTCACCGGCAGCTGGTCGTGGTTGACGCCGAGCCGGGCGCGGTGCGCGTCGGCGTAGGCGAACACCCGGGCGAGCAACATCCGGTCGGGGCTGAAACCGATCCCGGGGACGATGTTCGACGGCGCGAAGCCGGCCTGATCGATCTGGGCGAAGAAGTTCTCCGGGTTCTCCTTCAGCGTCATCCGGCCCACCTCGATCAGCGGGTAGTCCTTATGCGACCAGATCTTCGTCAGGTCAAACGGGTTGTACCGGTAGGACTTCGCCTCCTCGTACGGCATGATCTGCACGCTGAGGGTCCAGCTCGGGAACTCGCCGCCCTCGATCGCCTGGAACAGGTCGCGCCGGTGGAAGTCGGCGTCCTCACCGGCGATCTTCTCGGCGTCGGCACCCTTCCAGTTCTCCACGCCCTGGTCGCTGTGGAAGTGGAATTTCACCCAGAACCGCTCGGCGGCGGCGTTGACGAACATGTAGGTGTGGCTGCCATAGCCGTTCATGAACCGCCAACTGCGCGGCAGCCCCCGGTCGCCCATCAGGTAGGTGACCTGGTGCGCCGACTCGGGGTTCATCGTCCAGAAGTCCCACTGCATGTTCTGGTCGCGCAGCCCGGAATCGCCCAGCCGCTTCTGTGACCGGATGAAGTGTGGGAACTTCATCGGGTCGCGCAGGAAGAAGACCGGGGTGTTATTGCCGACGAGGTCCCAGTTGCCCTCGCTCGTGTAGAACTTCAGGGCAAAGCCGCGCACATCGCGCCACGTGTCGGGGCTGCCCGCCTCGCCGGCCACGGTGGAGAACCGGGCCAGCATGCGCGTCTTCGTGCCGGGCTGGAACAGCGCCGCCTTGGTGTAGCGACTGATGTCGTGCGTGATCTCCAGCTCACCGAACGCCCCGGCCCCCTTGGCGTGCGGCTTGCGGTCCGGGATGTTCTCCCGGTTGAACGCCGCCAAGGTGTTGACCAGGTGGTGGTCGTGCAACAGGATCGGCCCGTCCGGGCCCAGCGTCAGGCTGTGCCGGTCGCTGGGCGCCGGGGCGCCGTTGAGCAGAGTCGAACCGGTCGGCTGCGCGCCGTCGGTCGCAGGGGGCTGGGGTGCGGTCATTCCCTCACACCACCACAGTCGGGCCCGCCCCGCATGTCGGGGCCGATGGATTTCTCCTATCGCTGCGATCGAGGCGTCGCCTCGGCCCTCACCCCTTCGTCGCCTCCTCGTGCTCCATGGGTCGGCTCCTCGGGGTTCGTGCCCTCACCCCTTCGTCGCCTCCTCTTGTTCGATGGGTCGGCTCCTCGGGGTTCGTGCCCTCACCCCTTCGTCGCCTCCTCTTCGGCCTCCAGGATGTCGCCCTCCGTGAACAGGTAGGTCTTCAGCTCCTCACCGAACTCCGGGTAGGTCCGCCGCAGCCACTCGATGAGCATCGCCGCGTGCTCGGCCTCCTCGTCGCGGTTGTGCTTCAGGATCGCCTTGAGCGCCGCGTCTCCGGTCGCCTCGACGCGCTGGTTGTACCAGTCCACGGCCTCCAGCTCCTCCATCAACGACACGATGGCGCGGTGCCGGTCGAGGGCCTGCTTGCTGAGGTTCTGCTCGTGCAACTGCTCGCTGCTCATCGGATCTCCTTCGGGGAAGGTGCGGGGACGGCCCACGCGGTACGCCGTACGCGGCCCGTACGCCGTGCGCCGTGAGTCCCGGCCGCCCGGCGGCGGCCCTGCCCCCATCCTGCCCCGATCATGGCCACGTGCGGGCCCCGGCCCCGGTGAGCATCCCGCGCAACAACGTCGGCGAGTTCCAGACCAGCACCCCCTGACCGGAAGGGGCGACCGCGATCAGCGCGCCATCGGCGCCGTGCGCCCCCAGGCCCTCCGCCACCGCCGCGCGTGCGGCCTGCGCCAGCCCCGCGCCGGCGTACCGCATCCGCGCGTGCACATCGTGGGCCAGGACGGCCCGGATGAAGTACTCGCCCACCCCGGTGCAGGAGATCGCGCAGGTCGCGGCGTCGGCAAAGGTGCCCGCCCCGATCAGCGGGGTGTCGCCGATCCGGCCCGGCAGCTGGGCCGTGACCCCGCCGGTCGAGGTGGCGGCGGCGATCGTGGCGGACCGGTCCCGGGCGACCGCGCCGACCGTGCCGTGCCGGTGCCGCTCGAAGCTGCCGGTGGCGGCGAGCTGGGCGTGGCGGCGTTCGGTGCGGAAGTACGCCGGGTCGACCCGCGCCACCCCCCACTCGGTCAGCAGCCGAGGTTCGGGGGCCGCGATCAGCACGTGCGGGCTTTGCTCGGCTACGGCCCGGGCCGCCAGCACGGGATTGCGGATGTCGCGGGCGCAGGTCACCGCCCCGGCCAACCCCCGACCGGTCATCACGGCGGCGTCGAGTTCGGCCGTGCCGTCGGTGGTCAGCGCGGCGCCGCGGCCCGCGTTGAAGTGCTCGCAGTCCTCCAGGCTGGTCACGGCCGCAACGACGGCGTCCAGCGCGGGGCCACCCGCGGCAAGGACCCGCTCACCCGCGGCCAGCGCGGCCCGCAGGCCGTCCCGGTAGGCCGCGGCCAGTTCCGCGTCGATCTCGGCCGGCGCCGCGCCCGCCCCGCCGTGCACCACCAGCGCGTAGTCCCCGAACGCCGGGACCTCCTCGACAAGGGGGTCACCGGGCCGCTGTGCCATGCCGCCTCACCCGCTCGCCGCGGGCCGCTCGGCGCCGCCCGCTAGCCGCCGCCCGAGCTGCGCCGTACCGGTCAGCACCGTCCGCGCCGCCCCACCCACCCAGATCGTGCCGTCGGCGTCGCGCCGGATGTGCACGCGACCGCGGCGCCCCAGCGCTGCACCCTGGGCCGCGACATAACGGTCCGGCAGCCGCCCCGCTCCGATCAGCCACACCGCCAGACCCGCGTTGAGGGAACCGGTGACGGGATCCTCCGGTACGCCGAAGCCCGGGCAGAACGCCCGCACCTCGACGTCGGCCGGGCCGCCGGCCGGATGCGGGCCGATCACCCCGATCTTGGCGTCGCCCATCGCGGCGTAGTCCGGCCGCAGCCCGAGCACGACGGCCGCGTCGGGGAGCAGCAGCCCCAGCCAGCCGGGGCCGTTGTCGACCCACGCCGCGGCGACGATGTCGGCGGGGGTCAGGCCCAGGGCCATCGCCGCCCGTCGCACGTCGTCGGCCGCCGCCGGGCCCGAGCGCAGCAGGGGCGGGGCCGCGAAGGCGATCCGGGCCGCCGCGTTGCCGTCCGTCGCCGCCCCGCCCTCGGCCCCCGCGCCGCCCTCGGCCCCCGCGCCGCCCTCGGTCGCCGCGCCGCCGTCGGTCGCCTCGCTGTTCTCGGCCTCCTCGAGGCTGAGCTCGACCAGGCCGATGCCGCACTCCTGCACGACCCGGCCCGGCGTGGCCGGGGTGCCGCCGCGGGCCAGCCAGGCGTGGCAGCTGCCGATCGTCGGGTGCCCCGCAAACGGCAGTTCGCCGCCGGGGGTGAAGATCCGCACCCGGTAGTCCGCTCCGGCTGCGCGTCCGGCGTCGGTGGGGGGCAGCAGGTACGTCGTCTCGGACAGATTCGTCCATGCCGCGAACTGGGCCATCGCGGTGTCGTCCAGGCCGGTCGCGTCGTGGATCACCGCCAGCGGGTTGCCGCCCGGCGGGTCGTCGCAGAAGACGTCGATCTGGTCGAAGGGGTAGTACGCCATGCCGGCGACGATACGGCGCCGGCGCCGGCGCGGATCAGCGGCGCTCGTCGCGGATCAGGGGCGCTCGGCGGATCAGCGGAGCTGGCGCCGGATCAGCGGCGCTCGTCGCGGATCAGCCCGACGGCGAGCAGGATGCCGACCGCGACGGCGGCCCCGATGAGCGCCAGCGCCGGGTAGCCGCCGACGGCCAGGACCACTCCGGCGCCCGCGCCCGCACCGCCCCCGGCCAGCCCCATCACCAGGTCCGACACACCCTGGGTGGCGGGCCGGTCCGACACCGCCAGCGACCGGGTGATCAGCGTCGACCCGCTGACCAGCGTGCCGGACCAGCCGAGGCCGAGCAGGAAGAGCGCCACCGCCAACAGCGTCGACATTCCCTCGTGGGCCCGGGAGGCCAGCAGGCAGGACAGGAACAAGACGACGGCCCCGCCGCCCGCGACCACGCGTCCACCGAGGCGGTCGGTGAGCAGGCCGGTGACGGGGGCAAAGGCATACATGCCGAGGATGTGAATGCTGATGACCAGCCCGATGAGGCGCAGGTCCGCGCCGCCGTGGTCCATGTGCAGCGGGGTCATCACCATCACGCCGACCATCACCGCGTGCCCGCCGGCCAGCACCACCAGTCCCAGCAGCGCTCGGGGGTGGCCGGCGATGATGCGCAGCCCGGACCACACCGAGCCATGCATCCGGGCCTTTGCAGGCTCCGGCCCGGCCGCGGCCGCCGCCAAATCTCGTGCCACCAGCAGCGGGTCTGGGCGCAACCACAGGTGCAGCACGGTGATCGCCAGGGCGAACCCGACCAGGGAGAACACGAACGAGCCGGCCATCTCCGGCAGGTGCAGCGCGCCCCCGACCGACTCGGCGGGCCCGACCAGGTTCGGCCCCAACACCGAACCGACCGTGGTGGCCCACACCACCAGGCTCAGGTCGCGGCCCACGTGGCGGGCCTCGGCGAGGTCGCTCGCGGCGTACCGGCTCTGGCTGTTCGAGGCCGTCGCGCCGCCGAACAGCGTGGTGCCCACCAGCAGCAGCGGAAACCACGACAGGATCGCCGCGAGGACGACCAGGGCGGCCCCGAGCCCGGCGATCGCGTACCCCAGCATCAGCCCCGCCCGCCGACCCCGCCGGGCCATCCGCCGCGCCAGCGGCACGGCGAGGAGCGCGCCGCCGAAGACCTGCGCCGTCGTACCCAACCCGGCGAGCGCCTCCGACCCGGAGACCTTGCGCGCCAGCAGCGCTGTCACCGCGATGCCGCTGGCGACGCCGACCCCGCCGAGGATCTGGGCCCAGACCAGGGTCGTCAGGGTGCGCCGCTGCAGCGCAGGGCGCTGGGCGGGCAGAACGCGAGAGGGGCTCGGCGACGGCAGGGTCACGATCGCCAGTATCCCGCGCGCCTCGACATGCTCTGCCGGCTCCACCCCGGCTCCACGCCGGCTCCACCCCGGCGGCCGGCTCGTCGGCGACCAGAAGGGCGGCCAGGAGCGGGTGTCGGCCCGGGGTAATTCCCCGGTCGCGCCTCCTCGGTCGTGATTCGGGGTGGCTATTTGATGCGGGAAGCACTCATTAACGACCGAACATTCGTTCCCAGGCGTACCCGATGATGCGCTCGGGCGGCTTTCGGTACGCCGTGGTAAGGCGCCGCCAGGGACCACGACCCGGACCGCCTCGCGGTGGGCGACGATGGTGCGGACGGCCGTCGGCTAGCGCCGCGAGCGCAGTGCGGGGACGAGGGGCGAGGGGCAATTTGTCCCTAAACCACGGTCTAATCCGGGAGATGTCGCGAGTTCGTTCACTTTCACGGGGTACCGTGTGCCCGTGCCGGCATTGTGCTCGCAGGGTGTGAACTCATCACGGGGTTCGTGCCGACGTGGTTCCCGCGTCGACCGATCTGTGGGGCGGACCGAACGGAGAAGGGGTGTCGGAAGCGGATGAGTGGGGCGAAGTCGGCCAGTGGGGCAGCGCGACAACGCCGGGCGGAGCGTCGCCAGGCGACCTATGACGAGATGCTGTCGCTGGCGCGCGACGCCCTGCGCGAGGGTCGGCCCGTGTCGCTGCGCGCGATTGCGGCGGAGATGGGGATGACGGCTCCGGCGCTGTATCGATACGTGGACTCCCACGCCGCGCTCCAGGAAGCCCTCAGCGCCTCGATCCTCGACGACGTGCTGGTCCGCGTCCAGGAGGCCGCGTCGGCGTGGCCGGCGCAGCGGCACGGCCACCGCCTGGTGGCCTCCCTGGTGGCGTTCCGCAATTGGGCGTTGGACCGGCCGGAGGAATTCCGACTCGTGTTCGGGCGGCCCCGCGACCCGCAGGGTTCATCGTTGCCGATGCCCGGACAGGTGCCGATCGCGGTGTCGTTCGTCTGCCACTTCGTCGGCGCCGTGGCCGACTTGCATCGCGCCGGCACGTTCGCGGCCGCGCCCGCCGAACAGGTCCCGGAGCGGGCCGTCGCCAGCCTGCAGCGGCTGGCCGAGATGTGCTCGGAGCAGGGCAGGCCGATCGAGGCGCCGGTGGGGTTGTGGTGGCGCGCGGTCACCTATTGGGTGATGCTGTGCGGCGTCGTGCGGATGGAGATCGACGGCGTCCCCGGAGCCGCCCTGGTCGCCGATGGGGCCATGTTCTGGGAGGCGGTCGGGGTCTGCGGCGAGGCGGCCGGGGTGCCTGCGGAGAATCTGGCCAACGCCCGGGCGGACATCGCCGCGGCCGCGTGAGGTGGTCGGGGTCGCACGTGCGGTGATCGGGGCCACGTGAGGTGATCGGGGTCGGCCGCGTCGCGAAGCGTCTGGGGTTGCCGGGCAGAATGCGGGGCGTGCCCTCCCGACGTACCGTCCTCGCCCCGCCCCCCGCCGCACCTCGCCCTGCCGCCCCGCCGCGAGCCGCGGTGGCCCTGACCGCGGTCGCCGCGATCGCCGCGCTGCTGGGCGGCTGTGCCGACCCAGGAGCCGCCCCGGCGGCGACGACCACCGCTGCCGCGCCATGGCCGACCGCGCAGGCGCGTCTGAGCGACGCCGAGTCGCGCGCCGTGTTCGACAGGGCCGCCGCCGCCATCTCGGCGCAGCGGACGATGGCCGTGAACTTCTCGTACGAGCGCACCGACGGCTACTGCGTCGCCCAATTGCTCAACCCGACCATCCGCGTCGACCTGCGCGACCCGGCCCGGCCGGCCGCATCGCTGGCCTTGAGCATCCTGGCCAGCAATGTCGCGGTCGACGGGAAGGTCTTTCGGCAGCAGGCCGATCCGGGGGGCCAATCGACCGTGTGGGTCGGCGACGCCGAACCGCGCACGCCGCTGCAGTTCGTGTTGTGGAAACCCGGGGCGGCGGGCTCCGCCGTGGCGTACCTCGGCACCGAGCCGGTCGCCGGGGTGGCCACCCGGCACTATCGGGTGTTCGACCCCGCGACCTACGCCGGCCCGACCTCCGCCACCGCGGCAGGCACCCCCGCCGGGGCGCCCACGCCGTGCCGGACGCCGGGCGGGACGGCCTCGGGTGCTGGTGCGGCGACGCAGCCTGGGGCCGGTACGGCGACGCAGCCCGGCGGCACAGCACCTGGCGGGATCGGGGACTACGACGACTTCTGGCTCGGCGACGACGGCGCTCCCCGACGGATCGTGAGCGTGCTCGGCGAGTTGCGGCTGACGTCGGCGAGCATCACTTACGGCGGCGATCTGCGCATCGACATCCCGGATGTCAGCAAGGCCATCACGGCGCAGGAGTACGACCGGCGGGCCACTTCCTCGGCCTCCGCGCCGGCTCGGTGAGACGATGGGCGCCGGCCTGAGGGAGACGTCGAACCGGGCCGCCTCCTCGGGACTGCCGTGGGCCGATCTCGACGCGGTTCGCGAACGGCGTCCGCCGCAAAACAGGTCAAGATGGGGCATGCGCCAGCTCCCCGCCGCCCCCCGCCGTACCGGCCGGATCGCCGCGCTGCTGACAGCGGCGACGCTGACCCTGACCACCGCGTGCAGCACGGCCGCGCCCGGCGGCGGATCCCAAGTTCCGACGGCCGCATCCCCGACCGCAGCCGGCCCATCGGCCGGCGGGACCGTCGCGCCCGATGGTGCTGCGCTGCAGGTGCAGGTGCTCTCCCGTGGCCTGAGCCACGGTTGGGACATCGGCTTCCTTCCCGACGGGAATCTGCTGGTCAGCGAGCGGGGTGGGCGTTTCATGGTGGTCGACCCTCGACAACCTGCCGACGTGGCCACTGCGGCTCGGCCGGTCGAGGGGGACCTGTCCGATGTCTACGCGCGCGGCGAGGGGGGCCTGTTGGGCTTCGTGCTGCACCCGGACTTCGCCACCAGCGGGCTGCTCACCGCCTGCCTCAACCACGCCGAGGGCGGCGCCGCCGTGGACGTCCGGCTGGTGACCTACCGACTCACGGGGTCGGCGACGTCCCGGCGGGTGGGGAAGGTTCGCGACCTGCTGACGGGACTGCCCACGGCGTCCAGCGGCCGGCATTCGGGGTGCCGGCCGACCATCGCGGCCGACGGCGCCCTGATCGTCGGCACCGGGGACACCGCGACCGGGGCGCTGCCACAGGACCGGACCAGCCTCGGCGGCAAGACCTTGCGGCTCGACCTGACGACGGGCCGACCGGCCGCCGGCAACCCCTTCGAGTCTGCGACCAGCGACAACGAGCGGTACGTCTACACCTATGGCCACCGCAACGTGCAGGGCGTCGCGGTGCAGCCCGGCACAGGGGCCATCTACACGGTTGAACACGGGCCAGACCGCGATGACGAGGTGAACCTGCTCAAGGCCGGCGGCAACTACGGCTGGGATCCGTCCCGGGGCGGCACCCGAGGCGGCTACGACGAGTCGGTGCCCATGACCGACCTGACCCGGTTCCCGCAGGCCGTCCCGGCGGTCTGGAGTTCCGGGGCGCCGACGCTCGCGACCAGCGGTGCGGCGTTCGTTGCCGGGTCGCAGTGGGGACCCTACGACGGGGCGTTGGCCGTCACCGCGTTGAAGGACAGCAAGCTGCTGTTCATGCGGCTGGGGTCGGACGGGACCGTGGCGTCGGTCGCGGTGCCGAAGGAACTGGACGGCACGTACGGCCGACTCCGCGCCATCCGTGTCGGCCCCGACCAGGCACTTTACGTCGCCAGCAGCAACGGCGACGGGGACGTCCTGCTGCGCATCACCCGCAAGCAGTAGCCCGGCGAGCCGGCGCTCCCGGTGTCATTTCGGCGGCAGGCTCTGCGCGTAGTTGACGCCCCGGGCGACCCAGGCCGCCAGCTCATCGTCGGTGTCGAGGGCCGCAGGGTCGACGCGGAGCCAGCCGTCCATGGGGCGACCCCGCATGACCACGCGGTGGATGTGGGCGTCGTCGACGAGCCGCTCGCTGTCCGCGGGGTCGACGCGGGCCATCAAGCCGCCCTGGCCGCTCGCGGCGACCGCCATGTGGCCCTGGACCAGGAAGGCCAGGCCGCCGAACATGCGCTTCTCGGTGACGTCGGCTCGGTCCTGCAGCGCCTCGCGGATGCGGTGCGCGAGCTCCTCGTCGTACGCCATGGCGCCCAGTATGCCCAGCGCCCCGCCTGCCCGGCCCACCCCGGGCCGCACGTCAGCTCGCCGATCTGTCCATCGCGCCCGGCCTGCCCCGCCCGCTCACGCCGCCCGGCCCAGCCTCCAACGCTCCGATCGGGGTCTTGATGGGGTCCAGACCCCACCAGCGCTCCGACCGGTGTGGGCGGAGGGCCCAACGTGTCCCCCGCCCGAGGAATGATCCGGTGCGGTCATGCACGAACCGATATCGCAATGCTGCTCGGCGCGCTTTCCTCAACGGCATCGTCGCAGTTCAGCAGGTTAGGCGACGAAGTGCCCGCTGCAATGCGATATCGGTTCGGACGCCGCTGCGCTCGTCCTTCTGGGGGCACCGCCCGCTTCGCGGGGGACAGCGCTCGTATCTGATGGAGCGCTTCCTCGGACTCCGCTGCGCTCGTCCTTCTGGGGGCACCGCCCGCTTCGCGGGGGGCAGCGCTCGTATCTCATGGAGCGCTTCCTCGGACTCCGCTGCGCTGCGTCCTTCGTCAGCGCTCGTACACCGTGATGTCGAAGGCGTACTGGTCCGCCCGATAACAGTGGTCCCCGAACTCGACGGCCGCACCGTTGCCGTCGTACGCGCGTCTCGTCATCGTCAACAACGGATCCGACTTGCCGAGCTTGAGCAGTCGCTGCTCGCGCCCGGCCGGGCTGCGCGCGCCGATGGTCTGCTGCGCCACCGCGGGCCGGACGCCGCGCGAGCGCAGCAACTCATAGAGACCGCGCTCCCCGAGCTCCTCCCGGGTGAGATCGGCGAACGACGGCGGCAGCCAGTTGCGCAGCACCCCGATCGGCGTGTCGTCGGCGAACCGCAGCCGCTCGATCAGCACCAACGCCGTGTCGGCCGGCAACTTGAGCGCCTCGGCCGCGCGGTCGTCGTACGACTCCGTCTCCAGCGTCAACACCTCCGTGCGGGGCACCCGACCCTGGCGCTGAAGGTCGTCGTACAGGCTGGTCAGCTCGTCGCGTCGGTGGATCACCTCGTTCGCGACCGTGGTGCCCACGCCGCGGCGACGGACCAGCAGGCCGCGGGAGACCATCTCGGCGATCGCGCGACGTACCGTCGGGCGGGACAACTGCAGCCGCTCCGCCAGCGCAATCTCGTTCTCGAACGGGTCGCCGGGTTGGAGGACGCCGTTCTCCACGGCGGCCGTCAACTGCTGCGCGAGCTGGTGATACAGCGGGACCGGACTCGTCCGGTCGATGACCACAGGCAGCTCAGCACTCATTGCGGCATGGTAAGGCCGCACACCCGGACAAATCCAGACAATCGTCGGCGTGTATGAACGTGCGTACAAACTAGCCGGCCTGCGACGACGGGCGGGGTCACGTCCGCGGAAGGGGCGTGAGGGGCGTGAAGGCGTGAGACGCACCGCTCGTCGCCAAGACGCATTGACCTATTGACAGGACAAACCCTGTCCCGGCTAGCGTGGGGGACACCAGCTCGCCCGGACCAGAAGGACTCGCGCCATGACGCAGGACCAGGACAAGTCCCGCAACACCGACCCGCGCTACGCCAAGCTCGCCATCGGCGTGTGCCCCGACCAGTGGGGCGTCTGGTTCCCTGAGGACCCGGTCCAGATCCCCTGGCGGCAGGCGTTGCGGGAGATGGCCGAGGCGGGCTTCTCGATCATGGAGACGGGACCGTTCGGCTACTTCCCGACCGACCCCGCGGAGCTCAAGGTCGTCATGGCCGACCACGGCTTCCGCGTCGTGGCCGGCACCGGCTGGGGCATCCTGCACAAGGAGGAGGCCTGGGCCGACACCGAGCGCACCTTCCGCGCGATCGGCGCCACGCACGCGGCGGTCGGGGCGGAGTACGTCGTGCACCTGCCCCCGATGTTCCGCGACGAGAAGACCGGCGAGTTCACCGACGAGCGGGTCCTGACGGGCAAGGCCTGGGACCTCTACATCGCCAACGCCAACCGGCTGGGACGGATCATGAAGGAGGATTACGGCCTGCAGATGGTCCTGCACCCGCACGGCGACTCGCACATCGAGACCCGCGGTGACATCGACAGGATCTTCCAGGCCACCGACCCCAACTACGTCGGCTTCTGCCTCGACACCGGCCACATCGTCTACGGCCAGGGCGACTGCATCGACCTCATCAAGACCTACCCGGACCGCATCTCCTACGTCCATATCAAGGCCATGGACCCCGAGCTGGTCAAGCAGGCCCACGACGACGACTGGCCGTTCGTCGCGGCCGTGCACAAGGGCGTCTCGGTGGCTCCGCCGGAGGGTGAGCCGAAGATGCCGGCCCTGATCGAGGCGTTGGCGGACCTCGACAAGGAGCTGTACGTCGTGTGCGAGCAGGACATGTACGGCTGCGACCCGTCCTTCCCCAAGCCGAACTCGATCAAGACCCGCGAATACCTGGCCAGCTGTGGCCTCGGCCTGAAGTGAGATTTGACGTCATGACACTGCGCATCGGCATGATCGGTCCCGGCGGCATGGGCCAGGCCCACCTCGACCGGATCCGCACCGTGATCTCCGGCGGCGAGATCGCCGGCGTCTCCGACATCGCGGCGGACAACACGGCCGCGGTGGCGGCGAAGTACGGCGTGACGGCCTACGCGAGCTCGGCCGAACTGATCGAGTCTCCCGACGTCGACGCCGTGATGATCTGCAGCTACGGCCCGGCCCACGAGGCCGACGTCCTGGCGTGCATCGCGGCCGGCAAGCGGGTCTTCTGCGAGAAGCCGCTCACGCCGACCGCCGCCGGGGGCGAACGGATCATGGCGGCCGAGCAGGAGGCGGGCCGCAAGCTCGTCACCGTCGGGTTCATGCGCCGCTTCGACGAGTCGTACCGCCAGATGAAGGCCATCCTCGACTCCGGCGAGATCGGCGCGACCCTCATCGTCCACAACCGGCACCGCAACCCGACCGTCCCCCAGCACTACACCTGGGACATGGCGATCAACGACACCGGCATCCACGAGATCGACACGATGCGGTGGCTGGTCGGCGAGGAGATCGTCCGCGTCCGCGTCGACAAGCCGCGCAAGACCACGAACCGGTTCGAGCACCTGCAGGACCCGCTGATCCTCATCATGCAGACCCAGTCGGGGATCTGGATCGACGACGAGATCTTCGTCAACAACCAGCACTCCTACGACATCCAGTGCGAGGCCGTCGCCGAGACCGGCACGATCCGCCTCTCCGACCAGCAGCTCATCGAGCGCACCGGCACCCTCGGCCGCTCCAACCTGTTGACGCTGAACCACAACGAGCGCTTCGGCGGCGCCTTCGTCCGCGAGGTCCAGGAGTGGATCAGCGCGGCGGCGCGGGACGAGCACACCGGGTCCTCGTCGTGGGACGGGTACGCCGCGGCCGTCGTCTGCGACGCCGGGGTGCAGGCCCTGGAGACCGACGGCTGGGTCGACGTGACGATGATGGCCAAGCCCGCGCTCTACGCCTGAGAGGACACTCGACGATGGTGAAGATCCTGCTCGACCCGAGCATGTACCACCCGCACCTCTCGGTCGCGCAGGAGTGCCAAAAGGCTGCCGACCTGGGCTATTCCTATCTGGAACTCAGCCCGCGGTGGGACTTCCACGAGTGGCACCACTACCCGAAGGTCGACCGCAGCGAGATCGCCAAGGTTAACTCGGCGATGGCCGAGACCGGCGTCAAGATCTGGACCTTCAACCCGGTGTTCAACTGGGCCAGCCCCGACGAGCAGGAGCGGGCGGCCCAGGTGCGCAACTTCCGGCGCTTGCTGCAGATAGCGCACGAGCTGGAGGTGCCGCTGATCGCCACCGAGCTGTCCGGCGACCCGACCGAACCGCTGAAGTCCGAGCACCAGTTCTTCAGGAGCATCGAGGATCTCGCCCCCGACTTCGAGAAGTACGGCATCGAGTGCACCATCGAGGCGCACTACGCGGGGGACCGCCTGCGCCACGTCCACATCGCCGACGTCTACAACCACCTCGCCAACGTCGGGAACCGCTACATCGTCAACCCGCCCGGCGTCGACGCCCGGATCCACCAGCACAACGAGATCGGCAACGGCGAGGTCCCCTGGGACGAGGTCTTCGGCTACCTGCGCGAGACCAAGTACGACGGGCCGGTCAGCGTCTGCGTGTTCGGCTGGGAGGAGCGCGCCGATGACATCCACGTCGCGATGCGCGAACGTATCGCC
>JAIUNK010000023.1 GCA_020161845.1 Actinomycetota bacterium | reverse complement strand
TGGCCAAGAACTGCTCCCGGCGGGAGACCCGGCGCCGCTGGCTGTACTCCACATCAGTGAAACTGGGCTGGTCGCGATCCACACCCCATCATTTCGCCGTCCCCGCGCCCGAGCCAGACACCACCCCGAGGCAGCAAGAAAATCAGCGCTTCCCTAAGCCTCGATCCACCGATCGACTTTGAGGTGTTGAGCGTGCCGTAACGCGAAGATGCCCTTCTGGGCTGGGAGTTTGGGACTTGCGACGGTCCAAACCACCCCACCTCAGGAGGGCATCTTCAAGATGCGACTCTCTCACACCCTCGGACGCACTTCGGTCGCGTTCGATGATCCGAATCTTGTGTCGGCCGCCGGGCTGGTCCCGGCGCTGGCGTTGGCCGAGTCCGCCGGGCTAGGCGATCTGGCTGACGAGCACTTGAGCGTGCCGACCGACAAGGGCGCGAACGCCGGGTTGAAGGTGGCGTCGCTGATCGCGGGGATGCTCGCCGGTGCGGATTCGATCGATGACATGGCGCTGCTGCGCCACGGCGGGATGGGTCGGCTCTTCGCCAAGGCGTACGCGCCCTCGACTCTGGGGTCGTTTCTGCGGGCGTTCACCTTCGGTCACGTCCGCCAGCTCGACGCGATCGCCTCCCGGTTCCTGATCGCGTTGGCCGGACTCACCAGGCTGCTGAGCCCGCCTGCCGGTCCCGCCATCAGCGACGAGGACGCCGGCTATGCGTTGCTCGACGTCGACGACACCATCGTGGAGGTCCACGGCCATGCCAAGCAGGGCGCGGGGTTCGGCTACTCCGGTGTCCGTGGGCTCAACGCACTGCTGGCTACGCTCACGACCGCATCCACGGCGCCGGTGATCGTGGCTCAACGACTACGCAAGGGAGCCTGCGGGTCACCGCGCGGCGCGAAGCGGCTGGTCGGCGACGCGGTCAGGACCAGCCGGCGGCTGCTCGGCGAGACCAGACTGCTGGTGCGGATGGACTCGGCGTTCTACGGACGCGGCGCCGTTCACGCCGCCCTCAAGGGCGGGGCCGCGGTGTCGGTGACCGTGCCGATGAACCCTGCAGTCAAGAGGGCGATCGCCACGATCAGCGAGCAAGCGTGGACAACGATCGAGTACACCGACGCCCTCTTCGACGAGGGCTCGGACACGTGGATCTCTCGTGCCGAGGTCGCCGAGGTCGCCTTCACCGCGTTCGCCTCGGCCAAGAAGTCCGAACACGTGCCCGGCCGGCTGGTCGTGCGCCGGATCCCGGACTTCAACGCCGAGAAACACAAGGCAGCAGGACAGGACACCCTCTTCGACGTGTGGCGCTTCCACGCCTTCTTCACCACCGCCGACCCCGCTGTCCTCGACACCGTCGCAGCCGACAAGACCCACCGCCAGCACGCGGTGATCGAGCAGGTCCACGCCGACCTGAAGAACTCAGCGCTAGCGCACCTGCCCTCGGGGGTGTTCACCGCCAACGCGGCCTGGCTGGTACTCGCGGTCATTGCGTTCAACCTCACCCGCGCCACCGGCACCATCGCGGCGCCCGACCTGGCGAAAGCGACCACCGCGACGATCCGTCGCAAGCTGATCAATCTGCCAGCACGAGTGGCAACCTCAGCCCGCCGCATCACTGTGCACCTGCCTCACGCCTGGCCCTGGGAGGCCGCATGGACGGCGCTGTTCGACCGAGTCAGCGACCCGCCACCAGTCCGTGCGGCCTGACCACCCAGCAGCCACCGCTGCGCGACCAAGGACACCACAGTGGAACGCCCCGGACAGCAAGGTCCGGCCGCAGCCGCGCCCTCAACAGCTCACTCGACCGCGAGCGGCATCACCCGATCACCACGAACCCCATCGGTGGATCGAGGCTAAGCGACGGCGATTCATCCGGGAGGTGACCTTCCGGCACGGCGATTCATGTCTCGACAACTCAAATCCTTGCAGGCCAGGTCGGCTTTCCACGTCACGACACCGGCTACACCATGAAGAATGCAGGATGGTGTCGGATTCGCCAGCGGCAGACCTCATCAGGGGCGGGGAGGGGCGGGGCCCTCCGCGCGCGACGGAGAAGTTGATAACGCAGTTCAGCGACCACTGGGACAAGACGCTTGCTAGTCTGTCCCACGTCGGGGACGGGCTGCATACAGGGGTCGGGCGGTAGCCATGGACGCCTCATGCTGGTATTACAGGGGGATCACTCATGCCTGCGACGAGCCAGTGGATTGCGTCTATCGGCGAAACAGTTCGGCCGATGCTCGGCGATCTGCATGTCCTGTCCAGGATCGGTCTCGCCCAGATGTACATTCCTGCCGACCAGCAGTTCGCGTACACCATTCGTGGACATCGTTCTGCGGTCGGCCCGCGCCTGACGAGATCCGGTCAGAGCGTGCGCTATTCCGCGATCTGCGCCTTGGGGATCGCCGCGGGAGGGAGCGACCTCGCGGAGGAGATCCTGGGGCCCGGTGGCCTCGATTCTCTGGTAGCGAAGACCACCACCGAGGCGCTACAGCCCGGTCGCGACCCCGGCTCTATCGCTCTTGCTGCGTGGGCGGCGGCAGAGGTTTCCGGTGACATCGATCAGGCGCTGCTCGCCGCGCTGGCGACCCTACCGATCGATCCTACGATCTCAGTGGTCGAGCTCTCGTGGGTGGTCACCGCCGCTGTTGCGGCCTGTCGCGTGGGCGCTGATGCGGAGTCGGTGATGCGGTCGGCGGTGGGCCGCCTGATAGGACGGCAAGGTGCGGGCGGGCTGTTCGCGCCGTACGTCGACCCGAGTCGCGGGCTACGAGTTCGTCGGCACGTCGGGTCTTTCGCGGATCAGGTCTACCCGATACAGGCCCTGGCTCGGGCAGCGGACACCCTAGGGGAACCCGGCTGGTTAGAGCGTGCCGGGGTTACCGCGTCCGCGATCTGTGCTTTGCAGGGGGACTCTGGGCAATGGTGGTGGCATTACGACAGCCGGGCCCGCCGCGTCGTTGAGAGCTATCCTGTTTATAGTGTTCACCAGCATGCGATGGGCCCCATGGCACTGCGGGATCTCGCAGAAGTAGGAGGCCACCAGTACGCCGACGCTGCGGTGGCGGGCCTGAGATGGCTGGAATCTCATCCGGAGACGATGGTACCCATGATCGAGAAGGATCTTGGCGTTGTCTGGCGAAAAGTTGGTCGGCGCGAGCCGCGTAAGCTCACTCGAGCGCTGGCGGCGCTCTACACCTCAGTTGACCCTCGCCGACAGCTTCCTACTGGAGTATTGGCGCTGTTCCCGCCCAGGCTAATCGACTACGAGTGCCGTCCATATGAACTGGGCTGGCTGCTTTATGCGTGGCGGGGATTCTTGGGCGTCGAGAGAGGACTTCGTTGACCAATGCTTAAGGAGGCCAAGGTGCAGATCCGCGAGCATGAACTCTTCGGGCTGAAAGTAGCCGCTATCTCGCGCGCAGAGGCGGTGAGCGAGTGCGAACGCGCTGTCTCGACGAATTCCAGTGTGATGCTCGGCGTGGTGAATGCTGCGAAGGTCGTCAAGCTCCGCGACGATCCCGAATTGGCAGAGTCGCTCGCCAAGTGCGACCTCATCCTGGCGGACGGACAGTCGGTGGTCTGGGCCAGCAGGATCCTCGGTAAACCGCTTCCTGAACGCGTTGCTGGGATCGACCTCTTCACGGCCCTGCTGGAACTCGCGGATCAGAAGCAGCTACGTGTGTATCTACTTGGGGCGACACCTGCCGTGCTCGCGGCAGTTTGCCGTGAGATTCACGAACGATGGCCGCGGGCGGAGATTGCGGGGGCGCATCATGGCTATTTCAGCGCCGAGGATGAAGGCACGATCGTCGATGACATCATCGCCGCACACCCAGACCTGCTCTTCCTGGGAATCACCTCCCCGATTAAGGAACTCTTTATTGGTCGGCACGGCCAGAAGATGCGCGTTCCCGTCGTTCATGGGGTCGGCGGGTCTTTTGATGTATTAGCAGGAAAAACTAAGCGGGCTCCTAAGATCTGTCAAGACCTCGGCTTAGAGTGGGCTTATCGAGTGGTTCAGGAGCCGCGCCGCCTGGCTCCAAGGTATATGTCCACGAATACACGGTTCCTTGCGTTGGTTGCCCGCGAGTATTGGAAATCACACTCCGGGAAAGGCGATGTAAGGTCATGAGTGGAGTTACTCAGGAGCGCGTCTGCGTACTCGGTCTCGGTTATATCGGACTCCCCACGGCTGTCGTGTTGTCCACCAGGGGCGTGGATGTCATCGGGGTCGACGTGAACGCCGATGTAGTAGCCTCCGTGAACCGCGGCGAGGTGCTCTTCGTCGAGCCGGACCTGGCGGTAGCCGTGAGTGGCGCCGTGGCTATGGGGCGCTTGTCGGCGCGATCGGAGCCAGTTCCGGCAGATGCCTTTATCATCGCCGTTCCTACACCGCTGACGTCAGCGGCCAAACCCGACTTGTCATATGTTGAGGCGGCGACACAGAGCATCGCGACCCAGCTTCGGGGGGGCGAGGTCGTGATCCTGGAGTCCACGTCTCCGCCCGGCACCACGGAGCAGGTCTCTCGCTGGCTTGCTCAGCTGCGCCCTGACCTTCGGTTCCCCCATGAGGGGAAAGGCGGCACTGACGTCTTCGTGGCCCACTGCCCCGAGCGCGTCATCCCGGGGCGAACGATGATCGAGATTCTCACGAACAACCGGGTAGTGGGCGGCGTGGGACCAGCCTGTGCGGAGCGGGCCGCTGGCCTCTATCGGATCTTCTGTCAAGGTGACATCGTTCTTACCGATGCCGCGAGCGCCGAAATGGCTAAACTTGTAGAGAATTCCTATCGGGATGTCAACATCGCTTTCGCCAACGAGCTTTCGGCCATCTGTGACCACCTTCGTCTCGATGTCTGGGAGGTCATTCAACTAGCAAACCTGCATCCTCGGGTGAATATCTTGGAACCGGGGCCCGGTGTCGGCGGTCACTGTATTGCGGTCGATCCGTGGTTCTTGGTCGCGGCAACGCCGAACGAGTCTCGTCTTATCCGGATGGCGCGGGAGGTCAACGACTTCAAGCCGGAGCGAATCGTGGCGCAGGTGGCCACCAGCGCCAGCAGGTTTCGCGAGCCGATCATTGCCTGCTTGGGATTGAGTTACAAGGCCAACATAGACGATCTGCGCGAGAGTCCCGCAGTGACGATCGTGGCGGAACTCAGCCGACGCCTGCCGGAGGCTTCTCTGCTGGTAGCAGAGCCGCACGTGGACGACTTGCCCGCGCCCTTGCGTGACCTGGCCAACGTTCGACTCGTCTCCGCGGGAGAGGCCGTCGACACGGCAGACATCGTTGTCCTGCTCGTGGACCATGACCAGTTCGATGCCGTGAAGCGCGTCAGGTTGGACGGCCGCGTCGTTTTTGATACTCGTGGCTTCTGGCGAAACCGAATCAGAAGCCGGTCAGCGGGGGCTTGATGCACCGATCCGGGACGCCTTCGACCATGTCGGCCGCTCGCCAACCTAGCCGGCGCCCGGCACCGCAGCACACAGAAGGGGAGGCTTGTGGAGCGCTTGAGAGTTGCCGTCGTGGGGGCCGGCTATTGGGGACCGAATCTGATACGGAACTTCCGCAGTAGTCCCGACTGGGACCTGGTCGCGGTGTGCGACCACGTCGAGAGCCGTGCCGTGGCCGCGCGCGGGCCCCGCAGCACGGTGGATGTGGAGACATCGTTGGACCGGCTGCTGGCCCGCAACGACATCGACGCGGTGGCGATCGCGACCCCCGCCCGCACCCACCTGGCGATCGCCCTGCAGGCACTGAAGAGCGGACGGCACGTTCTTGTCGAGAAGCCCTTGGCCGAGAGCAGGGCGGACGCCATGAAGATCGCAGTCGCTGCCGCGGAACGCGACCTGACGCTGATGTGCGATCACACCTACTGTTACACCCCCGTCGTGCAGCGCATCTCGGAGCTCATTCGGGACGGGGTTGTGGGCGACGTACACTTCATCGATTCCGTTCGGATCAACCTGGGACTGATCCAACGCGACGTCGACGTGTTGTGGGATCTCGCTCCACACGACCTGTCGATCCTGGATGCCATCCTGCCCGGCGGATTCGCGCCACTGTCCGTCTCGGCCCACGGCGCAGACCCGATCGGGGCGGGCCTCGCCTGTGTTGGCTACCTGACCATGCCACTTGCCAACGGTGGGATAGTGCACGTGCACGTAAATTGGCTGAGCCCGACAAAGATCCGGCAGATGGTGATCGGGGGCAGCCGGCGAATGCTGGTATGGGATGACTTGCATCCCCAGCAGAGATTGAGTGTGTACGACCGCGGTGTGAACCTAGAGTCCACCGACGATATGGCGCAGCGTCGTGACTCAGTCATCTCCTATCGGCTCGGCGACATGCAGGCCCCCGCAATACCGGAGCGTGAAGCGCTAGGGGCCATGGTCGCGGAGTTCGCGGCAGCCATTCGGGAAGGGCGTCCGCCGCGCACCGATGGTCTGGCCGGGCTACGCGTTCTCACGGTCTTGGAGGCTGCCTCGCATAGCCTGGCTGCCGGGGGCGTTCTTGTTCCGGTCCCAGAGACTCGTCTGGGACCAGTCGCCGACCTCTCGGAGGTGTCGCCATGACCAACCTGCAGGGTGCCCGCGTTCTGGTGACCGGCGGCGCCGGGACGATCGCCTCGACGATCACTGACCAGCTCATCGCAGCGGGTGTGAACTCCGTCGACGTCCTGGACAACCTGGTTCGCGGTCGACGGGAGAATCTGACGGAGGCCCTGGCCACGGGTCGGGCACGACTTGTCGAGGGCGACATCCGGGATCGTGATCTGGTCCACGACCTCAGCCGCGGGAAAGATCTCGTCTTCCACCAAGCGGCCATCCGGATCACTCAGTGCGCCGAGGAACCGAGACTGGCTCTGGAGGTTCTCGCAGACGGCACATTTAACGTCTTCGAGGCTGCGGCTGCTGCCAAGGTAGTCAAGGTCGTCTTCGCGTCTTCGGCATCGGTCTATGGCCTGGCGGAGGAGTTCCCTACGCCGGAGAGCCAGCATCCCTACGCCAACGACACGTTCTACGGGGCTGCCAAGACGTTTAATGAGGGCATGGCGCGAAGCTTCCGGGCCATGTCGGGGCTGGATTTCGTGGGCCTACGCTACTTCAACGTTTACGGGCCGCGAATGGATGTGCATGGCCTCTACACCGAGGTCCTGGTGCGCTGGATGGAGCGCATCGCGGATGGCCAGCCGCCGCTGATTTTCGGGGACGGCCGCCAGACAATGGACTTCGTTTGCACCCCGGACATCGCGCGCGCCAACATCCTTGCCGCAGGCTCCGGCGTGCGTGCAGGGGTGTACAACATCGCCAGCGGAAGAGAGACGTCGTTACTCGAGCTCGCTGAGGCCCTGTTGTCGGCGATGGACTCGTCATTGGGACTCGAGTTCGGCCCAGAGCGTGCAGTGAACGGCGTTACGAGACGTCTGGCCGACATTTCGGCGGCCGCACAGGACCTTGGGTGGCGGCCTACGATCGGCCTTCGCGACGGGCTCGTCCAGCTTGTCGCCTGGTGGCGACCCCTGCGCGAGACGATCGCGGCGGAGCGGGCGAGGACCCTGTCGTGAGTCGTATTGATGTGATGAAGCCCTGGTTCGGGGACGAGGAGGCGTCGGCTGTCGCCGACGTGATCCGCTCCGGCTGGGTCGCTCAAGGACCTCGCGTAGCGCAGTTTGAGGCGGCCTTTGCCGCGTCGGTGGGCACGGCACAAGGCGTCGCGGTGTCGAGTTGCACCACGGCGCTGCACTTGGCGCTCGTGCTGGCGGACCTGCCGGCCGGGTGCGAGGTGGTGGTGCCTTCATTCTCGTTCATCGCCACCACCAACGCGACCACCTACGTGGCTGCTCAACCGGTGTTCTGCGACGTGGACGAGCGCACCGGCAACATCACCGCGGAGACAGTCGAAGCGGTTCTCACCTCAAAGACCAGGGCTGTGATCGCGGTCGACCAGGGCGGAGTGCCCGTGGACTTGGCAGAGATCATGGCGCTGTGTCGGCCCCGTGACATTCTGGTGGTGGAAGACGCCGCGTGCGCCGCAGGCTCGCAGTACCGGGGCCAACCGGTCGGGGCGGAGGCTCCTTTGGCGGCATGGTCCTTCCACCCGCGAAAGCTGCTCACGACCGGCGAGGGCGGCATGCTGACGACCAACGACCCTCAATTGGCGCTGCGGGCGCGACGGTTACGTGAGCACGGCATGAGCATCAGCGCGGCCGAGCGACATGCCAGCACGCTGCCGCCGGCGGAGCAGTATCTCGAACGTGGTTTCAACTACCGAATGACCGACCTGCAGGCGGCCATCGGACTTGTTCAACTGGACCGGTTACCGGAGATGGTGCGACGTCGACGCACGGTGGCCGCGGCGTACCGGGAGGCGTTCGCGGACCTGCCGGGGTTGCGGTGCGTGGCCGACCCGCCTCATGGCACGAGCAACTTTCAGTCGTTCTGGGTCCAGGTCGGGGCCGATTTCGCGCTGTCTCGCGACGAACTCCTGGCACACCTCGCCACCCGGGACATCTCCGCTCGGCGCGGCATCATGGCGGCACACCGCCAGCCGGCCTACGCCGGGCACCCGCACGTGCCGCTACCAGTCACCGAACGGCTGACTGACCAGACGTTGATCCTTCCGCTCTTCCATCACATCACGGACGCGGAAGTGCATCGGGTCATCGACGCGGTCCGAGAGGCGGGAGGGTCTTGAGTCCGCGCATCTGGGGTTGGACCATCGGTCCGAGCTCCCCCGCCGGGGTGGGGTGCACCATGACAAGGGTGATGCGCGGCTCATCGACTCATCGGCTCATTGTCATCGTCAGCGTGATGCTGACGCTGACTATTCTCCTCCTGGCTGGGCGGGGGGTGCAGGTGGTGTGGTCTGACACCAAACTGCGTCTGATGGCTCCGCGCGATCCGTCAGCTGGAGTCGAGACCAACTCCCTGGTGAGCTCACCAGGAGGTTTGGTGGCTACTGCAGGTGCTGTGGTGGCCCAGATCGACCCCAAGCCAGCAGTGCCCCGGATGGCTTCCCCAAACGTCAACATCGTGGATATCGGTATCGCGCGCGGGGTGTGGGTCCGTATTCCCGATAGCGGGGGCCAGTGGCAGAACAGCTTCAGTGACCCGATCATCCAGATCCAGGTGAGCGGACCGACCGAGGCGGATGTGGCTAATAGGACCGAGCAGGCCATCGAGGCTGCGCGTCGTTCGCTGTCCGAACTGCAGGATGGGTACGCGGTCAACCCGGCGTACCGAATCACGATCGAGAAGGACCTTTATGGGACCCGCATGTTCGACACAGGCCCAAGTCGGATGCGGTTGCGGGCGGGGATACTGATGCTGGGGGCCTGGCTCACAGCGGCCGCGTCGATCGTCGTCCGGGGCTCGCGTCGCGGGACGGACCGCACTGTCACGAGCACGTCGTCCGCCCCGGTCGCAGTGCGATGAGCGCCAGTGAACTCGGGCCTGCACGGCGGGTCCTGGCAGTCGTTGTCACGCACAACAGTGCGGCTGATGTTGGTGGGCTCCTCGATAGCCTCGGGCCGGCCCAGCGGAGTGGTTCCCTGGGCGAGGTCGTGGTCGTCGACAACGGATCCACGGACGACACCGTCGCGATCCTTCGCGCTCGCCCGGGCGTTACGGTGGTGGAGGCCACTAATCGGGGCTATTCGGCCGGCTTCAATCTTGGCGTTCGAGTGGGCGGATCGGCCGACTACCTATTGCTACTTAATCCGGATTGTCGGATGGCAACGGACGCTATCCAGACCATGGTGACGGCAGCTGAGCGGTCGCTGGCCGGAATTGTTGTACCGCGTATTCATGATGCCCATGGACGACTGCAGTATTCGCTGCGGAGAGAACCGACGATCCGGCGGGGAATAGGCCTCAACTTCACCAGGCATCCGGTCTTCGCTGAATACATCAACTCGGACGTCGATTACGAGCAGGCGCAAGACGTGGACTGGGCGCTGGGCGCGGCGATGTTGATTCGTCAGGAATGTTATTCCGCACTCGGCGGTTGGGACGAGTCGTTCTTTCTGTACTCGGAGGAAACCGACTTCTGCCTGCGCGCCCGCGATGCCGGCTGGTCTACCCGCTACGAGCCCGCCGCGGTTGTGGTGCACGCTGGCGGAGGGTCGGGCCGCAACGCGATGACGCACACCATGCAGGTCGTTAATCGCGTCCGTTGCTACGGTCGGCGGCACCCCCGCCCTTTGACGTACGCCTATCTCATCGCCAACCTGGTCAGCGAAGCCAGCTGGGTCGTGCGCGGACGGCGCGAATCACGGGAGGCCGTGGCCGCACTGGTTTGTCCACGTCGTCGCCCCGCGGCGCTGCGCTCCCAGGGCGCGATCATTCCCGGATGAGTGAGAGGCGGCACGGATGAAGGACGACCATGACAAGGACCCACCGCCGTTCGTGGCTGGAGTGGTTATTCCGGCGCACAACGACGCCCTCGGCTTGGCGCGGTTGCTAGACCGCGTCGTCGCGGACGATCTCCAGGTTGTCGTGGTTCCCAATGGTTGTGTGGACGGCACCGCCGACGTGGCTCGGGCCTACCCCGGCGTACGGGTGGTCGAACTGGAATGCGCCTCAAAGACGGCGGCCCTGGCCGCGGGTGATGCGGTGGCGACGGCCTACCCGCGGGTGTACGTGGACGCCGACGTGGCCGTAGACGCTGCATCGGTGCGCCGTCTCGCCGAGGCCCTCGGAAGCGCAGAGGGCCCCGACTGCGAGGCGGCCGGGCTAGGGACTGCGCTGGTCGCGGGCCCGACACGGCTTATCGACGGGCGTGGCGCGCATCCGCTGGTGCGGAGTTATTACCGGGTATGGGAGCGCTTGCCCAGCGTTCGCTCAGGCGTCTTCGGACGCGGAGTGATCGCGATGACCCAGGGGGGACACGAACGCATCCGTTGCCTGCCTGCGGTGCTGGCTGACGATCTGGTGGTCTCCGAGGCGTTCATGCAGCATGAAAGGCTGATCCTTCCGGATGCCTGGGTCACGATCTACCCGCCACGCACAGTGCGGGACCTGTTGCGTCGCCGCGAGCGCGTCAGCACCGGGATCCGGCAGGCCGACCAAGCGGGATTGCGGGTGAAGGCGCACGCAACGACCCCAGTCGACCTGCTTGCCATCATTCGTGCGGAGCCTGCACTTATCGGCCATGTGGCGGCGTTTGTCATGGTGACCGCAGTGGGTCGGATACGTGCCCGACGCAGGGTTCGCTCGGGCGACTTCTCGACCTGGCAACGTGACGAGAGCAGCCGTACCGATGTGTCGTGACCAATCAAGCGGCCGTCGACGTGGCTGCGTGTGCCATCGGCACCTCCGGCCGCCGCAGGCCGGGAATGGAGGGAGAACGACGTCGTCGTCATGGAGGTGTCGACCTTGAGATACGAGCTTTCCCGAACGCTGCTGACTGATCCCGGGGCGATCCCGGGAGGAGGTAATCTGTCATGGTGACCGTGCCCTTTGTTGATCTGCTCTCGCAGTTCGATGAGATCCGGAGCGAGGTAGACTCCGGACTCGCTGACATCCTCGATCGCACTGCTTTTATCGGGGGCTCGAACGTTGCTGATTTTGAGCAGGCATATGCCGACTTCGTCGGCGTCGCGCACTGCATCGGAGTGGCCAACGGCACCGATGCCATAGAGCTGGCGCTCCGAGCTGCGGGCGTGGGACGCGATGACGAGGTCATCCTGCCGGCGAATACCTTCATCGCGACCGCCGAGGCCGTCACTCGGACCGGCGCTCGCCCAGTTCTCGTGGATGTGGACCCCGACTACCTCCTGATCGACCCCGGTCAAGTTCGGTCTCGTGTTTCCGATCGGACGAAGGCCATCGTCCCCGTCCATCTCTTTGGCCAGATGGCTCCGGTGGAAGCGATCGAACCGATTGCCCGGGAATGTGGCGCCGTGGTGATCGAGGATGCCGCACAGTCCCAGGGTGCGACCCGATTCGGGCGAGCGTCGGGCAGCGCCGGGACCGCGTCGGGCACCAGCTTCTATCCGGGCAAGAACTTGGGTGCCGCTGGTGATGCTGGCGCCGTGACGACGAACGATGCGGGGCTGGCCCGCACGGTAAGGTTGCTCGGCGATCATGGTTCCGCCGTGAAGTACGACCACGAGATCGTGGGGATGAACTCGCGGCTTGATAGCATGCAGGCGGTCGTGCTGAGGGCAAAACTGGCTCGGCTCACCGGGTGGAACCAGCTGCGCCGGATCGCTGCCGATCGTTACGCCCACATGTTGGAGGCTTTGCCCGGTGTGATCGCTCCGCAGACCATGCCGGGGAACGAGCACGTGTGGCACTTGTACGTGATCCAGGTCGAGGATCGTAACCGGGTTCAGGCGGAGCTCGGCAAGGCCGGTATCGGCGTGGGCATTCACTATCCCGTGCCACTGCACCTCAGCCGTGCCTATCAGGGAATCGCCGCCCCGGGTTCCTTCCCGGTCGCAGAGGCGGCCGCCGACCGTATCCTCTCGTTGCCGATGTTCCCCCACCTATCCGCGGCGCAGCAGGAACAGGTGGTCACGTCGCTCGCCTCCTGCCTGCGATGAGATGGCTGGTCGGACCGCTGGTCCCAACGGGTACTCACGGTGGCTGAGACGGCGGACGACCACTCGCTGCACCGCGCCCCGAGGGCGCTCGCGTGGAGTTTCGCTAACGCGCTGGCGTCGCGGCTTGGCACGTTCGCGATCGGTATCGCGATGGCCCGGATGCTGGGCCCTCGCGAGTTTGGAACCTTCGCTGTGGCGTATCTGGCTCTCATGGCCGCGTTGTCATTCAACGAGCTCGGCGTGAGCCTCGCGATCGTCCGATGGGACCGCGACCCCAGCGAGCTGGCAGCCACGGTGACGACGATCGCCGTCGTGATGAGCGTCGTTGTCGCCGGTGGTATCTGGGTGGTGGCACCCGCCTTCTCCCAAGCCATGGGGGATCCGGGGGCTACCGACGTAGTGCGCGTGCTGGGGCTCACCGTCATCGTCAGCGGTGTCGTCGCGACGCCCGCGGCCCTGCTGCAACGGACGTTCAGGCAACGGGAGCGACTGATCGCCGACCAGGTCAATGTGTGGGCGGGCGCGCTGACCTCGTTGGCTGCGGTCCTTGCCGAGCAAGGCGCCATGAGTCTCGCGATCGGCCGGGTCGTCGGTAGCCTCGCCGGCGCTGTCCTGCTCCTCCGGTACTCGCCGCTCCCGTGGCGACTGGGTCTGCGCCGGCCGCTTCTGCGCCCCCTGCTGGCCTTTGGAGTTCCGCTGGCGGGGTCGAGCATCGTCGTCTTTGCCCTGGGCTATGTGGACCAACTGGTGGCCGGCCGTGACTTGGGGACTCTTGAACTCGGCTACTACGCACTTGCCGTGAACTTGGCGGCCTGGCCGTTGACCATCTTCTCGGTGCCGTTGCGGTCAGTCGCCCCGGCGGTCTTCGCTCGACTGCGTGGTGACCGCCCCGCAACCTTCGCTAGCCTCGCGCGCCTCGTGGGGGTTCTCGCGAGCGCAACGATGCCGGTCTGTTTCTTGTTGGCTGGCGGCTCCGCCGCCATCGTGCGGTTCGTGTACGGCGTCGCGTGGCAGCCGGCGGCCCTCGTCCTGATCAGCCTTGGGGCACTTGCCGGTTGCCGCATACTCATCGAGTTGCTCTACGACTTTGTGGTGGTGGTCGGCAGCGCTCAGAGCATTTTGAGGATTCAGGTGGTGACTCTGCTAATCACGGTGCCTGCTGTGGTGGTGGGGTCGAGAATAGGACGCGGACCAGGTATCGCTGCCGCCCAGCTGGGCGTTGCAGTTGTTGTGGTCTTCCCGCTCTACCTCACCCATCTGCGGGGTCTCGGGATGACGATCTCGAGCCTGTTACGACCGCTGGTTCTCCCGGCCATCGCCTCGATCGCCGCGTCTGGGTTGGGGTATGTGGCGAGTGAGCGCTGGGACAGCGCCGGCTACGGAGCTATCGCCGCAGGGCTTATCGCCCTGGTGTGTGCTGCACTGTTACTCGTGCGTCAGCGCGAGGCACTGCGTGAGCTCCAGTCGGTGCTGCGTCAGGATCGTCGCGACCCTGGCTTGGAGCCGGGCCCGGCTAGCGAAAGGGACTCCGAGTGAGAATCCTGGTCTACCCACACGATCTCGGCATGGGCGGTAGCCAACTGAACGCCATCGAGATCGCGGGGAAGGTCCGCGATCTCGGGCACGAAATCGTCGTCTTCGGGCACCCCGGAACACTAAACTCGCGGGTAGCCGAGTTGGGCCTTGAGTTTATTGCCAGCCCCAGGCCGCGGCGACGTCCTACGCCCACGATCATCGCTGAGCTTCGGCGACTGACCGCCATTCGCCGGTTGGACGTACTTCACGGGTATGAATGGCCCCCCATCCTAGAGGCGAACGTGGCGTGCGCAGGCCTTGCCGCCCGGGCTGTGGGGACGGTGATGTCAATGTCCGTGGCGCCTTTTCTCCCGCGCCAGATGCTCTTGGCGGTCGGCACCGAACAGATCGCTGAAGTCGAGCGAAATGCAGGCCGGACTAACGTCACGGTCATCGAGCCGCCGGTAGACACCGAGGGAAACGCTCCGGATCCTCAGAAGGCGGCGCAGTTCCGGCAGGAGTGGGGCCTTGCCGATGACTCGTTGGTGGTGGTGGTCGTCTCTCGGCTGGCACACGAGATGAAGCTCGAAGGGATCCTCACGGCCATCGCGGTGACGGCCGAACTCGACGGATGTGCGCAATTGGTCATTGTTGGTGACGGACCGGCAACCGACGAGGTCGACCAGGCCGTCGCGCTGGCCAACCGCCGGGCCGGGCGCACCGCCGTCGTGCGGACCGGCGAGCTCTATGATCCGCGACCAGCCTACGCCGGCGCCGACGTCGTGCTGGGCATGGGAGGTTCGGCACTGCGGGCGCTCGCATTCGCCAAGCCCCTGATCGTCCAAGGCGAGCGTGGCTTCTGGCGCACCCTGTGCCCAACGAGCCTGCCGGACTTCTTGTGGACGGGTTGGTACGGCGTGGGTGAGGGTGTCGCCACCGGTCCGGACCGGCTGCGGAGCCAACTGCAGCCTCTCCTGAGCAACCCGCTGGAGAGGGCCAGGCTGGGCAACTTCGGGCGGGACCTGGTGGTCTCCCGGTACTCCCTGCAGGCGGCTGCAGTTCGCCAGATCGAGCTATACGAGGCGTCCCTGGCCGCACCCCCACAATTGCTTGTAGATCTACGCAGCAGCCTGGAGGCAGCGATATCCTTCAGTAGCTTCACTGCTGGGAGAGTCATTAGCGGTTGGCGGGGAACGCGGCGTACCGATGATTTTAATGCGCAGCCAGCACTCATCCGCGATCGTCGCGAGCAGACATGAACGTATTGCGCGGCGCATTACCGCAAAACCCAGCGGCTGCGGTGCTCGTTTACTGCGCGGGGGTCGACTGGGACGCCCCCAAAGGTACGGACCGACACCTCGTGGAGGCGCTAGCCCCCAGCGTGCCGGTTCTGTGGGTCGACCCCCCAAGGTCGATCTATCGGCAGCGCGCGCCCGCGGTGGGGCCGCGACTCAGCCGCCCGCTTGCCGGAGTCGTGCGGCTGCAGACGGTGGGTCCACCCGGACTCACCCGTCCTGGACTACGCAGGTTGGCCGAGTTCGCCCAGGATCGGCACATCCGGCGGATCTGCGTAGGCCGTGCGTTGCACGGAATCGTGGTGGCCAATCCGATCCGCTCCTTTCCCGCCGGTCTCGTGGCGCCGTCGCTGCTGTACGTCACGGACGACTGGGTGGCTGGGGCGCCGCTCATGGGGCTTTCCGGTCGACTCGTGCGAGCCGTGGTGGCGGCGAACGTGGCACGGGCAAGCGTCGTCGCGGCGGTGTCGCCCGGTCTTCAGCAGAGCCTAAGGGCCTTGGGCGCGGAGTCGGTCACCCTCCTGCCCAATGGTTGCAGGGTGCCCGACTACCGGACTATCGCACCAGCACAGGCGCCCCAAGGGACTCCCGGCAACGCGATCTCCACGGCGCGCACCCCGGCAGGTCTTGTGGGCCAACTCAACGAGCGACTCGACCTGGCCAGCCTGGAGGCAGTCTCGGATGCGGGCGTGCCAATGGTCGTCGTCGGACCCAGAACTGATCGTGATGAGGCGTTTGGAGCCAGGCTGGCGGCTTGGCTTCAGCGCGATGAGGTGACCTGGCTGGGCGTCCGCCCGCCGGGGGAACTCCCGAACCTCATCGCCCGGATGAGCGTTGGGCTCACGCCGTACGTCGATTCAACCTTCAACCGAGCGAGCTTCCCGCTCAAGACGCTCGAGTACCTGGCGCACGGACTACCTGTCGTTGCCTCCGACCTTCCTGCAGTACGGTGGCTCAGTTGTCCGCACATTGATGTCGCCACATCCGCCGACGACTTTGCGTCGCTGGTACGTCGCCGGTGGTTGGCGCAGGCTCAGGACGAGCCAGCTGCGCGCGCCGCCCGGCAGGACTTCGCCCGCGGCCATGGTTGGAGGAAGCGGGCTGAAGCGCTGATCATGCTTCTGGCCGATGCTGCCGGCGCAGACACGGCACGGACGTCGGTCTGAGCCTGAATGAGAGCTCACGACAAGCTCGGGCCCGCCCACCACACCGGCTCCAGGCCAGCGTGGTCCAGCCCGCTGGCCCCTGGGCGGGGCGGCGTGATTCGTCAGGTCAGGCGTGCGCGGGGACGTGCGTCATGGGGAACGGAAGGGGTTGAGCGAGGGTGTACATCCTCGAAATGATCGCGGTGCTTCGTCGCCAGGCCGCAGTCACGCTGATCGGTCTGCTGCTGACCACTGCTGGGGTGGCCGGGGTCGTTTGGCTCTTCCCGCCGGAACTCGTCGTCAAGGCGACGGTGCTGCTCGTTCCGCCGGCAGGCACGCCGCGCGCCGGCGGTCCACTCCCGAACCCGTACCTGCAGATGGGAGGACTGGGGGCTCCGGTCGAGGTGCTGGCGCGATCCCTGAACGACCCAAGAATCAGTAAGGAGATGGGAGCCAGGCACCCGAAGGTCACCTATGCCGCCGAACGAGATCAGAACAGCAGTGCGCCGATCCTGCTGATTACCGTCGAAGGGTCTGATCGAGACCGAGTACAAAAAGCTCGCGACGAGCTCCTCGATCTGACTCCCAAGGCTCTGGAGAATCTGCAGATCGACATCAACGTCGCGCCAGAGTACCGCATCACCAGCACTGTGGTTTCGGCCGAGAACGAAAGCAGTACTAGCCTGCGCTCCAGTATTCGCGCCGCGTTGGTGGTCGACGCCGTGGGGTTGCTGCTGACATTAGCCATCGCGACCTTCGTCGATCGTCGCCGTCGCACCGGGCGCGAGCTCAAGACTCAGGAGGCCGAGGGACGTGATGCTTGAGCCACCGGCATACGGAGCAGATCCGGCGACCGCCCCAGTGTCGCGGCGGCTGCGTCGGCCGGACGGTGTGGGAGTTCTCACCGTCTACCTCACCTTATTGCTGGTCGTCCCGGCTCGTCTCACCATTGGCGCACTAGGCGCTGTCGGATCCCCGGCGACGCTGGTCGGAGTGGCAGCAGCGGTGGTGTGGTGCTGGGCTCAGGCGACGCGGGGACGACTCAGCCACATCCAGCCGGTGCGCCTCGCGCTGCTGGCCGTTACCTTTCTCTTCCTCACCAGCTACGTGATCGCCGTGGGGCAGCCCCGGGCCATAGACGAGGTGCAGGGCGCCGATATCGCCCTGTTGAGTGTCGTCTCCTGGGTGGGGATTGCTCTGTTGGCCCACGACACCGTGCACGATCGGCGCCGACTGTACCGGTTGCTCGAACGCCTGAGCCTGCTGGGTGCGTTCTTCGCGGCGGTTGGCATCACCCAATTTGTGACCGGATGGCAGCTCACCAATCTCATCGAAATCCCCGGGCTGTCCTGGAACTCTGCGCTTAACTCAGTATTCGCGCGGGCGGGCTTCAATCGCCCTGCATCCACCGCTACCCACAGCATCGAATTCTCGGTGGCACTCGCCGCGATGCTGCCTCTCGCCATTCATGTGGCAATGGAACATCGATGGTTGTCCCCGCTGCGCCGCTGGTGGCCAGTCGTGGTCATGGGGATGGCCACTCCACTGGCCATCTCCCGTTCCGGGCTGGTGGGTTTGGGCGTGGGAATGATGATCCTCTTCCTCGGATGGGACGCTATACAACGAAAGGTGGGTTTGATCGTTATGAGCCTATTTGTCGTCGTTATGTTCATCGTTTTTCCGGGCCTGATCGGCTCCCTCCTTTCTCTCTTCACCAGGGCTGGATCCGATACAAGCATAAGATCGCGCACCGACAGTTATGACCTTGCCGAGTGGTTTATCGGCCGATCGCCGCTCCTGGGTCGGGGGCTGGGTACGTTCATGCCCAAGTATCGCATTCTTGACAATCAGTACCTTATGTTGCTCATTGAGACCGGTATTATTGGCCTCGTCGCTTTTGTCGGCCTCTTCTTTACCGCTATAGTGTGCGCCCAGATCGTCCGGGGTCGAACGAACGACGCAGCTATGCGTCACCTGGCGCAGGCAACTACGGCGAGCGTTGCGGCATGTGCTGCCGGCTATGCGCTTTTCGACGGTTTCTCGTTTCCTCAATTCACCGGCTTAACGTTCTTTTGCGTCGGTCTTGCGGGAGCCCTCTGGCGGGCTGGATCGACGTGGCTGGCGACACCGGGCAATGAGGCCGGGGACGAAACGGCCGCGGCTTCCCGTGTGGCAGGGAGGCCGCGGCCGTAGGCCCGATGGGTGGTGAGTCAGATCGACTTACCCGTCGTGAGGTCGATGTTGTTCGTCCAGGTCACCGAGGCATTGCGGACGACCTGGTAGCCCCAGATGCCCTTAACCATCGCATTTCCGTCGAAGACGATATTGGTCAGGGTGTCCGCCCGGAACTGGCCATCGGCGTAGACCGTATATCCGCCACCCTTGAGGATATTTCTGCGGACGGTGATATTGGAGGTGGGGCCAAAGTAGTTGTCAATCATTACGGCTGCCGTCTGCGACCACTCGAGGAGGTCAACCGTGTTGTTCTCGATCAGCACGCTGTTCTGCCCGCCGTCGAGTTGAATCCCGTCGTAGTGCGGGCTACCGGGTGCTGACAAGTGGTGAATGTAGTTTCCCTGCAAGACTGAACCGGACTCAGGTACTAAGCCGTTCTCCACCGAGTGAATGTTTGCGCGAAGCACTGTCGCCGTGCCTTGCACGCCGCAGGAGTTGCTCTGGCCAGCCGTCCCCAGACCATCGAGTTCGACGTCCTCGATGCGCACCCCGGTCATGCCAGCTTTTATCTGAATCAGAGCGTAGGCCGCACCGCGTACGCGAGTGCGCTTAATGGTGACGTTCGACGCAGCGACGTAGATGTTGCCCGACACGTCGAGACCGTCGATAACGGTTCCCGCGGTCGTGACCGTGATCGAACCGGACGCTCGCAAGGTCGTGCCAGCGGGCACGCCAGTGACCCCCGCCCCTACGGTCGTGGTGGTGACGGGGGCGCTGGTCGTGGTGGTGACGGGGGCGCTGGTCGTGGTGGTGACGGGGGCGCTGGTCGTGGTCGTTACGCTGGGTTGGAACATCAGATCAGTCCAGTATTGCGAGGACCTCCAGCTAGAGGAGGGGAACTTGCTGCTGGAACCGTATGCGTACACACCGGAGTTCGACGAGGGGATGGTGATCGGGGTGGTCGCCAACGTGGCTCCGTAGTAATTTGTGGTGGCGATGTACCTCCCCCGGGGCGCAAAGTAGGACACCACGTACTGCGATCCTGCCTTGAGCTGGACTGGGCTGGAGAAGGTCGCCTGCTGCCATCCTTGAGCTGTCTCTTCGCGGAAGGTCACGGAGGCAAGACGCTGGCCACGGGAGGTCCAGAGATTTCCGACGTGGGTTCCGGTGTTTTCTGCCGTCTTGTAGAACCTAACCCCAGTTGCCGACCCGTCGACCTTGGGGGTAAACACGGTGCCCAACTCAACGGAAGTGGTGTCGGTGTCGACGTTCGTGTTGGCTGGTGGGTTCGTCCCCCATATGGTCACCGGAGTGAGGGCCTCCGATCGTGCTGCAGTGACGGGGACGACGACGCTGATCAGGGCGAGGAGGGCTCCGAAAACGGATAGTGCAATCGGTCCACGTCGCCCGATCCAGGGCAGAGGCGACGTAGCGGCCTGGGTGCTGTAGGGCATGAGACTTCCCGAATGTGTGTGGGATTGGGTAATCAGCGACACGCCGGGCCCGCGCGCCGCTGCGGAAGGTGGCCCGCGTGAGCCACTACCTTTAGTCATCGACCCGACACTGGGTGATCCAAGGTTCAACGAACAACTACTGATCGACGCCGCCACTCCCTGCTGGGCGGGAGTTTGGTGCCGTCTCAGGCGGGAGTCGCCGTGGACAGGCCCGTTATCCTGCTGGCGGCCAGCGGGCTGGCCCGTGAGGCAGCGGAGGCGGCGTACGCCGCCGGTGTTGACGTCGCTGGCTGCCTCGACGACGGCGCAGACATGCTTGGTCGGGAGGTGCTGCCGGGATTGCGGGTACTCGGCGATATCGCGGCGGTGAGGGACTATCCCAACGCCGCGCCGGTGGTTTGCGCAGGCCAGGGCGAGACTCGGCGCCGAATCACGGACCGTCTCGCCGTCTTGGGCGTGCCAGCGACAGCGTACGGCCGCGTCGTGCACCCTTCGGTGCACCTTCCGCTGAGCTGCTCAATCGGGCTGGGCTGCATTCTGTTGCCGGGCGTGGTTCTCACGGCGTCAGTGACGGTAGGCATGCATGTGGTGTGCATGCCAGCGGTGGTCCTGACCCATGACGACGTGATCGAGGACTATGTCACCCTGGGTGCCGGGGCTACGCTGGGCGGAAGTGTCCACGTGCAACGGACCGCCTACCTTGGGCAAAACTGCAGCCTGCGACCTGGAGTGGTCGTCGGTCAGGGCGCGATGGTCGGAATGGGTGCCGTCGTCACCCGTTCGGTGCCAGATGGAGTCACCGTCACGGGCGTGCCAGCGCGCCCCTTTACATAAACACAGGGGGCGCCCCGTCGAACATCCCTGCCGCGCCGGACGATGCGTCAAGATGGGCGGTATGCGAGGCATCGTCTTGGCCGGTGGATCCGGCACCCGACTGCACCCCGTAACCCGCGGCATCAGCAAGCAGCTGGTCCCCGTCTATGACAAGCCGATGATCTACTACCCGCTGAGCACGCTGATCCTGGCGGGGATTCGCGAGATTCTCGTCATCACAACTCCGCACGAGGCGGAGGGCTTCGTCCGCCTGCTCGGCGACGGCTCGCAGTTCGGCCTGGAGATCTCCTATGCGCAACAAGCCAGCCCGGATGGGTTGGCGCAGGCCTTCGTCATCGGCGCCGACTTCCTCGGGTCCGAGGAGGCCGCGCTCGTGCTCGGCGACAACATCTTCTACGGCCCCGGCCTGGGCACCAGGCTCGATGCCATCCGGGGTCTGGATGGCGGGCTCGTCTTCGCGTATCGCGTATCCGATCCGCGGGCCTACGGGGTCATCGAGTTCGATGGGACCGGCCGGGCGATTTCGATCGAAGAGAAGCCCGACAGCCCGCGATCCCCGTACGCCGTACCGGGTCTGTATTTCTACGACAACGAGGTAGTGGAGATCGCCCGTGGGCTGCGGCCCTCGCCCCGCGGGGAATACGAGATCACGGACATCAACAGGCACTATTTGGAGCGTGGAAAGCTGACGGTCCAGGTGCTGCCCCGAGGCACCGCCTGGCTGGATACCGGCACGTTCGACTCGCTGAACGACGCCAGCAACTTCGTGCGGAGCCTGGAGGCTCGGCAGGGACTGCAGGTCGGCTGTCCGGAGGAGGCGGCGTGGCGCCGCGGCTTCCTCTCCGACGAAGAACTCGTGAATCGGGCTGAGCAGTTGGCCAAGTCCGGCTACGGCAACTACCTGCGCAGGCTCGTGGCCGAGGGTTAGAAGGCGGCGGCGAGGGGGCGCCTTGTGCGGTCGCGCGGTGCGGTCGGCCCCCCTAGAGTGTGGCCGCATCGATCAGACGCATGCTCGGGGCCCGGCGATCTGGTCATCAGTCCGGCACTGCTGCCTACCGGAAGCGCGACGACATGAACACGACCGGCAGCCGCCTCAACGCGGCGAAATGGCCCTTGATCTCGGCCCTCCTTCTGATCATCCTCGCGGCGCTCGTTCTGCTGTCGCCGTCCCTGCGCGACGCGGTGCGGCCGGGCGAGGCCGGCCAGCGCGACGGCAGCCAGGCTCAGGAGGCCACCCTCGCAAGCTTCACCACGACATCGCTGTCGGCCAGCGCGGTGGGGCCGCCGTATCTCACCGGCGTCAGCGCGAACGGCCGGTACTTCCTGGACCAATACGGTGCCCCGTTCCTGGTCAAGGGCGATGCTCCATGGGCCCTGATGACGCGCCTGTCAGCGGACCAGGCGCGGCTGTGGTTCGCGAACCGTCAGGGGTACGGCTACAACACCGCGGTCGTGTCCCTGATCGGCACGACCGCCAACGGCGGACCGGCCGACGACGGTGCGACCTACGACGGGATTCGGCCGTTCATCGGCTCGGACGTGACTCGCTGGAACTCGACGTACTGGCAGCGGGCGCACGACTATGTCCGATTCGCCGCCGAGCGCGGCATCACCGTGCTGCTGTACCCCATCGACGGGTGGACCATCGGAAAGTCCTTCTCCCCCACCTCGTTCGACCAGTGCCGATCGTACGGCGCCAGCGTGGCCGACCATTTCCGGGATCTCCCCAACATCGTCTGGATGTCGGGCGGCGACTACTATCCGACGAATCGGGATGCCACGACGGGAAGCAATGCCGACAAGTGCATCACGGCGATGGTGGACGGGATTCGGTCGAGGGGGGATAATCGCCTCTTTTCCATTCAGCTCGGTTATCCCAAAGAGCTCTCCACGGACGATCCCTATTGGGCCCCTCGGATCCGCTGGAATTTCTCGTATTCGTACTCCCCAGCCTATCGCGACGTGTTGCGCGGCTACGACCAGATCCCCGCTCGACCAGTGGTCATGGGCGAATCGAATTATGAGGGCGAGAATCTCGATCCGGACTCCAAGCCGACGACCGTCCAGTCTTTGCGGCGCCAGGTCTTGTGGTCGTTGACCTCTGGTGCCGCGGGTGACATTGCCGGCAGTCGGGACTGGAAGTTCGACGCGGGGTGGGAGCGAAGGCTCGATTCGGCGGCCGTTGCGCAAATATCGATGATTCGTCGGCTCGCCTCGACGGGACCGTGGTGGGAGTTGGTTCCCGATCGGGCGCTGATTACCTGGGGTTGGGGCACGCCGTTGGCGAACGACAGCGAGGCCGACGTGCTTGACAACGACTTTGCGACCGCGGCTCGTTCGACGGATGGCCGGCGCGCGGTGCTCTACGTCCCCACGGCGCGAACGATGGGGCTGGACCTGAGCCGGATGCGCAGTGGCGCACGCGGATCGTGGATTGACCCGACGACGGGACGCAGTCGCGCGATGTCGCTGTCCGCAACGGTCACGACCCCCGGACCGAATGCCGCAGGGGACCAGGATTGGATCCTGCTGCTCACGGCGCCATAGCAGCCGCGTTCGTGCCATCGGGAGTCCAGCTCAACGGGTCCAGGCCGTACCTGCGGGGCGGACCCGGGTAGTCCAGGTGTCGGCCGTCCGAGACCACGGCCGGGCTCGCGTAGGACAGCCGGCCGTAGACGCTGTCCAGTTCTCCGACGGCCGGCGGCAGATCCAGCCGGCCCGGGTCGGCCCCGGGCAGCCTCAGCAGCACGTGGGCGGTGCCGGCCAGGCTGATCTGCGCGGTGCCGGCCTGACCCTGAGTCAGTCGGCGGTGCACCAGCGCCAGGGCGGCCGCCGCTGCGGCGTACCCGGTTGCGTGGTCCAACGCCTGTACCGGGAGGGCGCCCGGCCGCCGCATCCCGTCGGCGTCGCGGCTGGCGTAGATGTCGGCGATGCCGACCGCCGCCTGGACGATGCTGTCGAAGCCGCGCGCTCGACCCCACGGCCCGCGGTCGCCCCAGGCGTTGATCTCGACGACCGCGAGGCCCGGATGGTCGGACCGAAGCGTCGCGGCGTCCAGTCCGAACCGAGCAAGGGCGCCGGGGCGGTACGCCGTGAGCAGCACGTCCGCGGTGTCCAGCAACTCGCGCACCCGGGCCAGGCCGGCCGCATCGGCAAGATCCGCCAGAGCCGTCCTCTTGCCGAACGAGGTGTCCAGGTGCTGATCCAGGAGCTCCGGGCGGTGCGGCGGGTCGACGCGCAGCACGTCGGCGCCGAGCAGCGCCAGGAGTCGTCCGGCTGTCGGCCCCGCGATCACCGTGGTCATGTCGAGGACGCGCAGGCCGGTCAGGTCGTCCAGCGGGCGGGTTAGGGGTTCGTAGTCGGGCCCGGCGGGCGCGGCTCCGGCGAACCGGATCCACGGGGTGGCGTCGACGGCGCGACCCATCGGGGAGGCGAGCCATGCGGACGTCGTACGGACCGCTGCGGCGACCCCGCCCTCACGGCGGACCTGGTCCTCCACCGAGGCCGCCGACAGACCTGCCACGACGTGGCCCAGCGCCGCGGGGTCGTCGGTGCCGAACGCCCGGGCGATGGCGGCGGCGTGCTGCGGGTAGTTGCCGTGCAATCGGACGAAGCCATCGGCGCAGGCGAAGAAGCCGGACAGGGCGGCGAACCCGACCGGCGCGCGGCCGTCGACGCGCAGCGTGCGCAGGGAGTCGAACCAGGCGCCGACGCGGCGGGCGTCCACGGCGAAGCTGGGGTGCCCCAGCAGGGCGTTGGCCGCGGTCAGGGCGGCCTGCACGGAGCCCAGGGCCAGACCCTCGACGTCCAGGGGCCCGGCCCACCACAGCCGCGGTCCGCGGACCGGGGCGACGACGTCGGCCGGGGCCAGCCCGAGGGCGGGGGCGAGGTGGTGGTGCAGGGCAGGGACGGCGACGGGCTGATCGACGATCCCGGCGCTGGTCACGATGGCCAAGCTGACACAGCTCGGCCCGTGGCGGCCAGAGCAGCTGGTCGCGAGGCGCTCAGCGCCCCACCGCCTGCGGTGAACGGCCGCTCACCCGAGGGATTCGAGCGTGACGCGTGAGGGCGTTGGCCCGACCGCTCGGCGCAGCTACCTCCATACCGTGGTTCGAGGAGGGCGGGGAGCGACGGCGAGTGGCGAGTGGGGAGCTGCGGGTGGCGGCGTACGGCGCCGCGTTGTATCTCAGCGCGGGGGGCCGGCGAGGGGCTCGAAACCAGGACCCGCTCAGGGCTGTGGTGGCGCCTCGGGGCGGCGTACGGCATCACCCTCCGAGCCGGAGCCGGCTCCCCGGCCGTTCCCGAATAGCTTTCCCCAGAAGGCCGATTCGCCCCGGAAATGTGGGCAGTCGCAGAGCGCACAATCGTCACCGCGGCGGTAATGCCGATGGCTGTCGCGGTCGTGACCGCACCGGCAATCTCCGGACGCCATGGCCTCCCACCCCCTTGTGTGTCGCCCAGCCCGGAGTAGGTCGGCTGTACAACTCCGGCCCGCCATGTCATCGTCAATATGTCACAAGCGGTCCTGAAAATGGGGACGGGGCCGCGTTCGAGACCTCGCCGAACTCGCGTGGTCGACACGATTAACGAACAGACCGATCGGCCCTGGGGAGGGTCCGATCACACCGCACACTGTGGGTCCCGGGGGTGGGGGAACACCCGGTCGGAACCTGGTGCGGGCACACTCCTTCGTCTGACCGTTCATCGTGCCGCCCACTGCAGCACAGCGATCTCGGACCTGTCGTCAGCGACAGTGCGTTTCCCCCCGTATCCGCGGGAGCCGAACGTCATGCGCGAGAGCCGCAACTACATCAACCCGACCGTCACCATCGTCGTGCCGGTGCTCAACGAGGCCCGCAACCTCGAGCTGATCCTGCCGGAGCTGCCGCCGGTATACGAGGTCGTCCTCGTCGACGGAAACAGCAAGGACGACACGGTCGCCACCGCGCGCCGCCTGATGCCGGACATCAAGGTGGTCACCCAGACCCGCAAGGGCAAGGGCAACGCCCTGGTCTGCGGCTTCGCCGCGGCCACCGGCGACATCATCGTCATGTTCGACGCCGACTACTCCGCCGACCCGGCCGAGATCCCGGCGTTCGTGCAGGCTCTGAAGGCCGGCGCCGACTTCGCCAAGGGCACCCGCAACGCCCCCGGCGGCGGCAGCGAGGACATCACCGTCGTCCGCGGCCTCGGGAACAAGGGCCTCAACGTGCTGTCCAACGTGATGATCAAGGGCCGCTACTCGGACCTGTGCTACGGCTACAACGCCTTCTGGCGGGACATCCTGCCGGCCCTGGAGCTGCCCAGCCCGCAGCTGGTCCCGGCGCCCGGCACGGACCGCATCTGGGGCGACGGCTTCGAGATCGAGACGCTGCTGACCTGCCGCGTCGCCGCCGCCGACCTGCTGGTCACCGAGGTGCCCAGCGTCGAGCGGCTCCGTGTGCACGGCGCCAGCAACCTCAACGCCGTCTCCGACGGGCTGCGCGTGCTGCGCACGATCGTCACCGAGCGCTACGGCCGCGGCGCCCGCCCGGAGGCGATGGTGCCGGCCCCGCTGGCGGCCAATGACACCCGCCCGGTTCCGGCGCTCACGCTGGTCGGGGGTATCGACCTGATCGCGGAGAAGCCATCGCGCTATCCGCACGGTCGCGGCGGCATCGTCCACGTGCTGCGTCCAGGGAGCGGCAGCAAGCGCACCGCGCGCGGTCACCAGGTGGGCATCGACAGGGCCAGCAGCTGACATGACGCGCGCGCAGAGATCCTCACGGGCCGGCGTCGCCCCAGCGGTCGAAGTGAGTGGCGGGGGTGGCCGGTCGATCGCCGACCTCGACCGGCACCCGGGCCTCGCCGGGGACGACCCGCTCGCTCCGGCGCGCGCCACCCCGAGCGACTCGTTGTTCCGCCGCGACGGCCTCTACGTCATGGCGGCCGCCCTGCAGTTCGTCGGCGGCCTGATGCTCACCCCGTTTGTGACCCGGCTGCTGGGGCCGGCCGACTACGGCATGGTCACTACCAGCATGATCATCATGCAGGCGGTCTTCCAGGTCGCGGGCCTCAGCTTGGCGACCGGCCTGCAGCGCAGCTACGCCCACCTGGGCCGCGAGAATGCCCGCCGGCTCCTGGGCTTCGCGGTGGTCACTACCCTGGCGATCACCCTGCTGCTCGACCTCACCGGCCCGCTGTGGGTGCACGCCTTCGGGCTGTCCGACTACGGTGGCGCGTCTCGGTTCGCGGTCTGGTGGGGCGGCGCCTCGGCGATCGCCACCGCCCAGACCTCGCTGCTGCGCAGCGAGGACAAGCTGGCCGGCTACGCGATCTTGATGGCCCTGCAGAGCGTCCTCGCCGACGCGGCTGGGCTCGCGATCTGCCTGTACCTGGATGCCTCGGCCACCCTCTTCGTCGCCGGCAAGCTCGCCGCCACCGCACTCGGCGCGGTCGTCGGGCTCGGCTACATCACTCCCGCCCCGTTCGGCACGCAGGACCGGGCGCGGATCCGCGACTGCCTGACGTTCTCCCTGGCCCTGGTCCCGGCGGCGCTCGCCGCGCTGGTCATCTCCAGCTTCGACCGGATCACCCTGGCCCACGCGCACGGCGCCACCGAGGTCGCCCGCTACCAGATCGCCGCGCTCCTGGGGACGGCGCCCGTCCTGCTGCTGATGATGCTCGCCAGCTCGTGGATGCCGCGGTTCTTCGCCCTCGGGGTCGTGGGCGACACCGAACACACCCTGGTCCGCGCCCGCGACTCCCTCTACCAGCTCCTTCCATGGGTGCTGCTCGGGGTCGCCGGGCTGGCGCCGTTCGTGCTGCGGCTCTGGGCCCCGGCCAGCTTCCACACCGACGAACTCGTCCTCATCTCGGCGGTCGTCGCCCTCGCGACGGTGCCGGAGGCCGCGACGGCCGTCGCCACCCAGGGCCTTCTCAGCGCCGGGCGTTCCGTGGACGTCAGCCGCGGGCTCCTCGCGGCCGCCGTGACGAACGTCGCGTGGAACCTGGTGGCCGTCCCCCGCTGGGGGCTGCTCGGCTCCGCGACGGCCGTGGTCGCCGGTTTCAGCGTCGGCATGCTGGTCACGACGTACCTCGCCCGCCGCGTCGGCTACCGACCCGGCCTGTCCCGCCGAACGCCGCTCATCGCCGCCGCCGCCGCGGCCGCGGTCGGGCTCGCGGCGCTGCCCGCCGGAAATGGTCAGAACTGGGCGTGCGGCGCCGCTGTGGTGTTGGCGACCACCTTCGGTCTGCGCGCCGTGTGGCAGGTGACCCGGTAGCGCGCCGCGCACGGGGGACGCAACATTCAGCAACTCGGGGGTGGCCCCCGAGTGGAGCGGTACCGAGAACTGGGGGATGGACATGGCGAACGAGCACGACGGAGCCGGCCTGCGGGTCAGCGTCGTCATCCCGACGTACAACCGCAAGGACTCCGTGACCACTGCGGTCCGCGACCTTCTGGCCTGTCGGGACGTGACACCCCACGAAATCGTCGTCGTCGCCGACGGCTGCACCGACGGCACCGCCGGTGCCTTGCGGGACGCCTTCCCCGGCGAGGACCGCTTGCGCATCCTGGAGCAGCCGAACCAGGGCATCAGCGCGGCCCGGAACCATGGCGCCGCGGCGGCCACCGGCAACGTGCTGCTCTTCCTCGACGATGACATGCGCGCCGGCCCGCACCTGCTGTCCGCCCACTGCGCGGCCCTCGCTGCGGATCCCGCCGTGGCCGCCGTCGTCGGCCACATCCCGCTCGCCGCCGAGACGCCCGTGACGCCGCTGACCCGCGGCTACGCCCAGTGGGCCCAGGCTCGGGCCGATCGCCTGGCCGCCGGCGACACCGACCTGGAGCTCGGGGACCTGCTGGCGGGGCAGATGGCGGTACGGCGCACGGCGTACCAGGCCATCGGCGGCTTCGATGAGGACTTCACCCGCGGCGGGACCTTCGGCGGCGAGGACACCGACTTCCTCGTCCGGCTCGCCGCCTCCGGCGTCCGCGTCGTCTTCTCCGCCGACGCCGTCGCCTCTCAGGACTACCGGATCACCCCCGCCCAACTGCTGCGTCAGTGGGGCCAGGCCGGCCCGGCGCAGGCCCTGCTCTCGCGCCGCCACCCCGGGCTCGGACCCGCTATCGCCGCCGACCACACCGACCCGCGCCCGGCGGCCCGCGCCGTCAAGCGGGTCGCCCGGCTGGTACCGGACGCCGCCTGGGCCCCCGTGGAGCGACTCGTCGTCGAGGCCGCCTCGCGCCCCAACGCCGGCGACGCCGCGCTGGCCGCGCTCGTCGTGGCCCGGGACCGGCGCTACTGGCGGGGCGTCGCCGAGGCGGGGGGCCTGGCCACCGTCACCGGCCCGATCGTTCTCGCCTACCACGACGTCGTCGCCGCCGGCCAGACCGTGCCGGATGGGTACGCCGTGAGCGCCGACCAGCTCGAGGCGCACCTCGACGCCCTGGCCGCGGCGGGCTACCGCTTCGGCGATCCCCGCGACCTCGCCGACCCCTTCGCCCTCGCCTGGCCGGACAGCGCCCGCACCGTCTACCTCACGTTCGACGACGCGTTCGCCGGCCTGCCGGAGCACGCCGTACCGGTCCTGACCGACCACGACGCCGCCGCCGCCTGCTTCGTCGTCACCGGCCTGCTCGGCGCGCCCAACGCCTGGGACAGCGCCGACCGGATGCTGCTCGACGAGTCCGGTCTGGGCGACTTGCGCGGTGCCGGATGGCTGCTCGGGTCGCACACCGTGACCCACCCGCACCTGACCCAGATCGCGCCAACCGCGGCGTACCGCGAGCTCCGTCGCTCCGCCGACCTGATCAACGCGATCCAGCCGGGCGGGCCGTTGCTCCTGGCGTACCCCTTCGGCGACCACAACCCCGTCGTCCGGACCCTGGCCCGGCGCGCCGGCTATGCCGCCGCGTTCGCCATCGGGACCAGCGCCTGGTCCGCCCGGCGGGACCCCTTCGCCCTCGCCCGCCTCGAGGTGGGCGCCGCCATGACCGCCGACCAACTCGTCGTCGCCCTGGCCGGCGTCGACGACGGTTACGACCGCCGCCCCGGACCGGCATCGGTCGCTGCGGAGCAAGCCGTCGCCGCCGCCAAGGCGACCGGGCGAACGCTCCTGGCCGCGGCCCGGCGTCGCGAATCCGACTGAGCGCTCGCCCTGGCGGCCCTCGCCTCGCGATGACCCACGGCGGCGGTCCGGTCCTGCCCATCCCGGCGAGACGCGCAGTTCCCGGCGACTTCGGACGATAGGAGCTGCGACAAGCATTCCTGCGTCGCCCGCACGCAGCGCCAGCAAGGAGGCGGACGTGGTCGCAGTCGCCCCGGCCGTCCGGCCCGACGCGACGCCCGAGCCCGAACGGACAGGCTCGGCCCGAGAGACCGGCTGGGCCGCCGGCGTCGGCCTGCTCGGCCTCGCCTTGTGGGCCTACTCCATCCCCGGCTTCAGGGTCGATCCGGACACCATGACCGGGCTGGGCCTGCTCGGACAGGCGCCGCCCGCCTGGTTCGCGGCCGCCGGGCTGAGCGCGGCGGGTCTGCTGGCGTACGCCGTACGGGGTCGGGCCGCCTCCTGGGCCCTGTCCGTTCTGCACCTGGCCGTCACCGCCGTGCTGTTCGGCACCACCGCGGTGCTCTACGAGTTCCCCCGGTACGCCTGGGCCTACAAGCACCTGGGCGTGACGGAGTATTTCCTCGCCGGCCACCCCATCGACCGCAGCCTGGACATCTACCAGAACTGGCCGGGCTTCTTCGCCCTCGGCGCCGCGCTCACCCGCCTGACCACCGTCGACCCCATGACGATGGCCCGGTGGGCGGAGCCGTTCTTCGCGGTGCTGTTCGGGTTTTGCGTCTATTACGCCGTCGGCGGGATCAGCCGCGACCGGCGCGTCCGGTGGGGCGCCGTCGCCATTTACCTGCTCGGCAACTGGATCGGGCAGGGCTACTACGCCCCGCAGGCCCTGGCGATCTGCCTGCAACTGATCTTCTTCGGGGCCGTGCTGCGCGGCGTCGTCAGCCGCGAACCGCGCCGCTGGCTGGCCCGGATGCTGGGCCGCCTCCGCCTACGCCCCCGCCGCGGCGGCGTCGAGTCGGCCGGGACGGCGGCCCCCGGGATCATCGCCGTCCTCGCGTTCGCCGCGCTCACGACGACGCACCAGTTGACGCCCGTCGCCACGCTGCTCCAGCTCGGCGTGCTCGTGCTGGCCTTCCGGGTGCGCGCCTGGTGGGTCGTCGTCCTGGTGCCGCTCCTGGAGGTGGCCTGGCTCGCGACCGCCTGGGAGTATCTGTCGGCTCGGGTCACGCTGCTCAACTTCAACGTGATGGACAACGTCCGCACCCCCACGGCGGAGGGCTACCCGGCGCTGCCCTGGATGGCGCTGACCGGTTCGAGTGCCCGGGTCACCACCGGCATCGTGGCCCTGGTGGCCGTGGCCGGCGCGGTGGCGCAGCTGCGACGCCGTACCCCCGACCCGGCCCTGTTCGCGCTCGCCGGCGCGTCCGTCGTCGTGCTCGCGATGAACGGGTACGGCGCGGAGGGCATGCTCCGGGTGTACGTCTACTCGCTGCCCTGGTTGGCGGCCTTCGGCGCCTACGGCCTGACCCGGCTGCGGCCCCGCGCCGGGGCCGGCGTCGCCGCGGCGACCGCCGTGCTCATCTTCGGGCCGTGCCTGTTCGCGTCGATGGCCGCCGACCGCAGCAACTACATGAGTGGTGCGGACGTGGCGGCCTCGCGCTGGTTCGAGACGAACACCCCGCCCGGCAGCTACGCCATCTACCTCAACGGCAACGTGCCGGCGCGCAGCACCGGCAACTACGGCGAGCATTTCTCCCCCGACGGGAACTACACCCCCTCGATCCTCGGTGAACTCCCGCCCGGGCCGTTCACGCTGGCGGACCTGGTCGAGGGCGCCGACACGATGTTCCGGCGCGTCGACCCGGCCAACGGCTACCTGATCCTCGGGCCCAGCCAGGAGCGCGCGGGCACGATGTGGGGCCACTTCACCGCCGACGAATACGACCGCCTCGTGGCGATGTTCGAGAACTCCCCGGACTACCGGGTGGTCCACCGCGATGGCGACGCCGTCGTCCTGAAGTACCTCGGAGGCACCCGATGACGCCCGACCTCACGATCGGCATCCCCACCCGGAACCGCCGCGAGCACCTGACCAGCCTGCTGCGCCGCATCGACGCGATCGACGACGGCCGCAGCTACCAGGTCGTCATCGTCGACGAGCAGAGCAGCGACGACACCCCCGACCTGCTGGCCCGCTGGCGGCCCCGCCGCGCCGACGTCACCGTGGTCCGGCACGACAACCCCATGGGGGTCTGTGGTGCCCGCAACCGCATCATCGAGCACGCGCAGGCGCCGTACGTCTCCTGGATCGACGACGACGACCTGCCCGCGCCCACCCGCTACGGCCGGCAGCTGGACGAGCTGCGTCGCACCGGTTTCCGCTGGTCAGCCGTCGGCAGCGTCAACATCGACGCCGACAACGTCGTCACCGGTCACGTGGCTTGTCCCCCGCTGGAGGGTGCGGCTTTGCAGGCGGCGCTGCTGCAGCGCAACATCATGCCGGTCCCCTCCGGGGGTCTCGTGGTGGAGACCGGGTTCGCGCGCGAACTCGGCGGATTCGATGAGTCGCTGCCCTACATCGAGGACTGGGATTTCACGATCCGCGCGGCGCTGGCTGACCCGCGGGTGGCATTCGTCGACGAGCCGCTGCTCGGCTACCGGATCGTGCACGGCACCTCGCTCAGCTCGCACACCGACCGGATGTTCCAGTGGATCAGCGCGGTATTCGCCAAGCACCAGGCGGCCGCCGACCGCCTCGGCGTCGACCTGGCCCGGGGTGAGCTGCAGGCCAATCTGCTGGCGTACGACCTGCGGGTGTCCCGGGCGGCCGGGCGGCGACGGGCGCTGCGGATGGCTCAGGCGCAGCCGACCCTGCCGTACGTCGTGCGCGCAGCCGCCGTGTGTGCGGCCCCGCACGCCTACCGCAAGCTGGGTGACATGGTGCGTGACCGGGCGGTACCCGGCGCCTGGCGGACCCAGGCGAGGGAGTGGCTGGGGATCGAGCCGCCGGAGCTGGACGTGGCCCCCGCGCCCATCCGCGAGCCGCTGCGCCCGACGACCCGCCCGGCGATCGCCGCGGCGGCCTAACGGGGCCTACGCGGCCTAACGCCGACCCGCCGACCTGCCCCCCGCTCGCCGCGCTCCCCCGCTCCCCGGCTCCCCCGCTCGCCCTGAACTCCTCTCATACCACGGTATGAGGAGTTCTGCGCCGAGCGGCCTGGCGGGCAGGGATGGATGTGTCGCGCGGCCCCCGAGCGGGGCTTGCTGTCCACACCCTCGCCAGCGGCGCGCGTTTTCCCCAAGGTCATGGCTGAGAGCCATCGGCGGCCCGCTACTCACAGCATGGTTCTGTTCATGCGCGCGACTGACCCGGAACTCGCCGTCTATCACCAGGGACTCTATGAATCGGCGTTGGACGCCGGCGATCTGCTGACCCGTTGTCAGGCCGTCCTACTGATCGCGCCGGCGGGTTCCTACATCAGCCACGCCACCGCCGGTCGGCTTCAAGGTCTTTGGGTGCCCAACACGGCCGCGATCGACGTGAGCGTGCTGCCAGGGAGGTGTCGGGTCATGGACTCCCATTTCGCCGTCCACCGGGGTCGCGTCGATGCTCGCGTTCGGACCTTGGCCGGTCTGCGGGTGTCCGATCCCATTCAGGTCGCGGCCGACCTCGGCTATTCGCCCCAATTGACGGTGCTCACGCCGCTCCTCGACTCGGTGCTTCGCCGAACGGAGACGAGCAAGGACTGGCTCGGTGCCGAACTGAATCGTCGACTCCCCCGGTTGCGCCGTCTGCAGCAGGCGTTGGCGTTCGCCGACGCGCGCTCGGAATCAGCTCCGGAGAGTTTGCTCCGGGTCCTCCTGCTGGTCGGCGGGTTCCCTGCTCCGGTCTGCCAGTACAAGGTTGTGGACTCCAAGAACGACCGCTCCTATCGCGTCGATCTTGCCTACCCCGCACTGAAGATCGCCGTTGAGTACAACGGCAGGCATCACCGGGACAAGGTCCAACGTGCTCTGGACAAGGCGCGCCGCAAGGCGCTCCGGCGGCTGGGTTGGAAGGTCGTGGTGATCGAGGCCTCGGAGTTGTTCAACGATCCCGGCGGGGTGCTGGCTCGGATCGCAGTGGCTGTGAACGAGCGGTCCGGCCAAGCACCGACCATCGATCCGGCGTGGCGGGACCACTTCACCGAGCACGCCTCCCGACTCTGGGCGGATCAGCAGCCGAAAAAGGCTGGTGCGCAACGGAGTTGATCGTCAAACTCCGGAAGCCGGTGTGATGCCGCCACCGGAAGACCGTTCGCCGTGCGCCTGCCGATACCACGGTATGAGGAGTCCTGCGACGAGCGGTCGGTGACCGTTGGGCGCGCGCCTCCCGATACCACGGTATGGAGGGGTGAGCCGAGCGGGCTGGGTCAGCGCGGTCAGCGGGTGAGGAGGGATTGCGCGCGGGCCCGGGCGTACCGGTAGGCGCCCGCCACCATGAGTTTCTCGTTCTGCCCCCGCGGCACCGCCGACAGATCCGCCGCGACCGGCAGCCGCGCCGCGCGCTGCTGGGCCACCACCGCGGGGACCCGCCGGGCGATCGCCGCCCAATTGCGCGGGTCGCCGGCCAGCTTGGCCATGTAGGCGCCGAGGCCGATGGCGTAGCCGTCCCGCTGATCCTCGTACGCGCGCGCATCGCTGCGGTGGTAATGGCGCACGTACGCCGCAGGCTGGTACCCGAGCACGTACCCCGCGCGCACCAGCCGCACGAAGAAGTCGCAGTCCTCGGCGCCCTTGGTCGGCGCTCCGGCCCCCAACGCCTCGTCGAATCCCCCCAGCGACCGCGCCAACGGCAGCCGCACACTGAAGTTCATCCCGCCGCCGAACAGGCCCGGCGAGAAGGGGAACAGCGCCGCCCCGGCGGGCGGTCGGTGCAGTTCGTAGCGCCGCGGCTCAAACCCCTTGCTCCAGCCGATGCTGGCCTCGCACAGCACCTCTTCGAGCGTGTCGAGTCGTGCCGCAAACGCTGGCCCGGTCACGCAGCTCATCGAGGGGTCCGCGTAGCTGCGCGCATGCCACTGCGCCCAGTGCCGGTCGACCTCGACGTCGTCGTCGGTGAAGAGCAGCACGTCGGTGCTTGCTTGAGCAAGCGCGGCGTTGCGTGCCTTGGACAGGCCTTGCCGCGGTTCCACGACGTACCGGACCCGCCCGTCCCGCTGCCGGAACTCGGCCACCACCCGCTCCGCGGCGTCGTCCGCGGGAGCGTTGTCGACAATGAGGATTTCGGCCGCCGTCGGGTCCGCGCAGACGCTGGTCAGGGCGCGGCGCAGAAAGTCCGGGCGGTTGTGCGTGGCGATCGTCACCGTGAGCGAAACGGGGGCGGAGCCGGCCTGCGGGGCAGCGGCGGCGGGGTGCGCGGCCGCCGGTACGTCGTGCGCCGGCGGCACCCCGGCCTCCGACGGCAGCGCCGCGACCTGGGTTGCCAGCTCAGAGGCGTCCGCCCGGCCCGCTCGTACCGGGACCACCACGATCCCCACCGGACGCCCGTGGCGCTTCACCAGCAGCCGGGCGCTCGGGTAGCTGGCGGGGATGGCGTCGAGATCGTCGGGCCGGTCCGGGTCGTACTCACCGACCCAGACCGGTCGGGGTGCGGCGAGCAGCTCGTGGTCGGTCATCGCGCACCCCCGCGGCTCTGGGCGAGCAGGTCGCTGGCCCGTCGGCGCAGGTAACGTTGCCCCGTGGCGCCCAGCCCGACCATGATCGCGCCGGCCCTGGCCAGCGGTTGGACGTCGCGGGTTCGGGCCGCTGCCACGACGTAACGACCTACCGCCGGCGCGAGAACCTTTGTCACATAAGCCTGTTCGGCCGAGGTTGCGGTGTTCCCGACCATCGCGGCGATCTTGGCCTTGGACGTGCCCTCGCTGGCGCAGCGGGTGACGAAGTAGCCGAACCGTTCCCGGTCGGTGGTCACCCGGTGTCTGATCGTGGCGTCGGGAGCGAACACGATGCGGGCCTGCGGCAGCCGCTGTCGGAGCCGGATCGCGAGTTCGGTCTCCTCGCAGCCGGCGGCGTCGTTGCCGACCCGGCCCACGCCGGTGGCGAAACCGCCGACCAGATCCAGGCCGGTTCGTCGCCAGGCGGCGTTGCCGCCGAACGGATTCCGGATGTCGTGCGGCTGCAGCGGTACGCCCCGATAGGTCGCCCCGACCACCCAGTCGAACTCCGGCGGGAACCACACGGGGCGCGCGGTGTCCCAGGCGGGCAGGGTCCGGCCACCCACGACGTACACGCTCTCGTCCGCGGCCATCGGCGCGAGCATCTCCTGGACCCACCGCTCGTCGGCGGTGGCGTCGTCGTCGAGGAAGAGGACGACGTCGGCGGTGCTGGCGGCGATGCCCGCGTTGCGAGCGCCGGACAGGCCCTTGGGTTGGTCGCTGCGGATCACCCGCAGATTCGCGATGTCGCCGAATCGGGCCGCGCAGGTGTCCGCGAGCGCGTCGTGGTGATCGATGGCCAGCACGATCTCGTGTGGTGGCAGGCTCTGCCGGGTCAGCGACGCGACGGCCTTCGCGATGTCGGTCATCCGCTGCTCGGTGTACGCGCAGATGATCACCGCCGCGGTGAGCGCTGTCATGAGCCGTCCTTCGGGTCGTGGTGCGGGTCGGGTCGTGGTGCGGGTCGGGTCGGCGTACACGTCGGGCTCGCTGCGCGGGCCCCGGTCAGCCGAGCCGGGCCGATCGGAGCAGGGAGGCCTCGATCACCAGGCGGGCGGGCGGGGGCAGCGTCGCGGCACGGGCCTTGATCGCCGGTCCGAGCAGGGTCAGCCGCTGCTCGAACAGCGCGCGGTCGCCGATGTCGGGCACGTCGGGGCCGAGGACGCGGCGGGCGAACGCGGCGTACGACCCGGTCAGCTGCGCATCGGCCGCGAGCCGCTCCCGGTAGCCGTGGGCGGCACTCACCGATCCCGGATGGAAGCGCATGGCCAGGCACGGCGTGCCGAGGCGAACCAGCGCGTGGTCGGCCGTGGCGAGGCGCAGCCAGAGCTCCCAGTCCTCGGCGGCGCCGGGCCGGTAGTGGCCGACCGCGGCCAGCGACTCGCGGCGGGCGACCATGCTGGGGTGGCTCATCGGGTTGTCGATGAGCAGGGCGAGGCGGCTGCCGAATCCGTCCAGACGGTACGGCGCCCCGGGGACCGGGATGCGGCCGCCGCCGAACGGCACCAGTGCGCTGAACACCACCGGCGCGCGGTGCACGGCGGCGAGTTGGCGGGTGAATCGCCATGGGAGACAGATGTCGTCGGCGTCCATCCGGGCGACGATCGCGCTGTCGGTGTGCTCCAGCAGGTAGTTGAGGGCGCCGACCAGACCGCGGTGCGAGCAGTCGTCTGCGACCCGCACGCGGGGGTCCCCGATGGCCCGGACGATGTCGCCGGTGCCGTCGGTGCTCGCGTCGTCGTACACCACGATCTCGCCGTCCCGTGGCAGCGCGCGCAGGGTGCTGCGGACCGCCGCGCCGACGTATCGCGCGGCGTTGTGCGCGGGCAGGATGACGCTCAGGCGCGGCACGGGGCGCCTTCCCGGGGTCGGGGGCGGGGTGGGCGGATCACGTCACTGCCAGACGCGCACGTAGTCGATGAGCATCGTGGCGGGCCGGGGCGTGGCGCCCTGGTGCACGGACAGGTTGAAGAGCAGGAACATCGGGCCGGCCGGCACCTCGGGGCGGGCGATGACCGGGCCCTTCACGCCGTCGAGGTAGGTCTCCAGGACGCCCGGCGCCCAGCGCAGGCCGTAGGTGTGCCAGGACCCGCCGTACGACTGCCCTTCCACACCCAGCGGACGGATGCCGTGCTCCTGGTGTTGGGTCCAGTCCGCCCCCCAGTGCAGGTTGACGAACGGGTGCAGCTTGCTGTCCGAGGCGGTGAAGAACTCGGCGATGTCGACCTCGGGGAGCGCGATGCCGGGCGAGGTCATCCAGAACGCGGGCCAGTAGCCGGCGTCGTCCGGCACCCACATGCGGGTCTCCAGGAAGCCGTAGCCGAAGGTCTTCTTGCCTTCGGTGGTGACGACGCCCGAGGTGTAGGGGTAGGTCGCGGTGCTGCCTCGCAGCGGGAGCGTGATCGGGGCGTTGGTGGCGGAGAGCCGCAGGTTGCCGCCCGAGACGCTGACGCGGGACGGGTCGAACCCGGCGGCCTCGGTGGTGAGGTTGAACGGCGTGCCGTAGGTGCCCGAGCCGTAGCCGCGCAGCGGCGTCCAGACGCTCTGGTCGAGAGTTGAGCCGTCGAATTCGTCGCGGTAGGCGAGCCGCATCGTGCTGCCGAGGCCGACCGGTTGTGGGGTGCTCATCTGCGGACTCGTCGTGGTGGGTGCGGGTGCGGGCGTGGGAGCGGGTGCGGGTGCGGGTGCGGGGGTGGGCGCCGCGGCGCCGCCCCTGCGCCGTTGCAGGGTGCGTGCGGTGCCGTCGCTGCGGTTGGCGGCGCGGGCGACGGTGACCACGGGGGCGGGTCCGTCCGGGATGTACTGGGCCGGGCTGACGGCGGCGGGCAGCGCAGCGGCGGGGGCGGGTACTGCGGAGGCTGCGCTCGCTCCTCCCAGCCCAGCTGCGGCCAGACATGCGGACAGCGCGAGGGCGATGCGACGGGACATGGGGGCCTCCGGGGGCACAGCGGTCCTGGTGACCTGCCGCTCGCGGGGCGCGCGGCCTGCGCTGGTCTCTTCGTCCGGCGCGGCCTGGAACTGAGCAGCTACTTCCAGATCCGGACGTAGTCGACGAGCATGGTCGCCGGTGCGGGATTGGCGCCCTCATGCACGGACAGGTTGAAGATGAGATACATCGGTTCCTGGGGCACGTTGGCGCCCTCGAACCGCGGTCCCGGCACGCCGTCGACGTACGTCTGAATCGCTCCCGCATCCCACCGCAGCCCGTAGACGTGCCAGTCTTGGGCGTAGTCCTTGTCGTGGGCGCCGAGGATCTTCAAGCCCCACTGCTTGGCGGTCGCCCAATCCGTGCCCCAATGCACATTGCTCATCGGGCCGTAGCGGCCGGTGTGATCGGTGAGGAACTCGGCGACGTCGATCTCGGCCATCTCGTGCACGCTGCCGACGAGCCACGCTGAGGGCCAGTGCCCCCGGTCCTGCGGCACCTTCATGCGGAATTCGAGGTAGCCGTATTGGAACTCGAAGTTGTCCCGGCTCTGAACCATGCCTGAGGTGTAGGGATAGGTCTTGCCGTCGACCGTGATCGGGCGCGGCTCGGCCCGCAGGGTGAGGTGGCCGTCGACGAGGGTGACCTGCCCGGCGGCGAATCCCTGGTTCTCCTTGGTGGGGTTGAACGGACCGCCGTGCCGGTAGTCCGCCGTACCGCGCAGCGGAGTCCAGGCCGGTCCCAGGCTGGTGCCGACGAACTCGTCGCGGAAGACGAGCTGCCCGTAACGGACGTCGCCGGTGGGCGCGAGCGTGACGCTGCGGGGCTGCTCGGGCGGGCCGGCGCAGGCCGTGATCGCCGCGGTGACCAGGGCGGCGACCGCGGCGAGCAACGACGGGCGAAGGAGCTTGGACATAACTCCACCCAGCTTACCCAGGCCTACACTTTTGGCATGCGTGTTCTGGTCACCGGCGGGTGCGGCTACATCGGTTCTCATACGGTCCTGCAGCTGGTGGCGGCGGGGCATGACGTGCTGGTGGTCGACGACTTCAGCAATGCCTCCCCGGCCGTGGTGCCGCGGCTGGAGGAGCTGGCCGGCCGGCCGATCCCGGTGCACCGGTTTTCCCTGGTCGACCGGGCCGCGACCCAGGGCCTCTTCGATGCCGAACGGATCGACGCCGCCATCCATTTCGCCGGGTTCAAGGCGGTCGGTGAGAGCGTCGCGAAGCCGCTGGACTACTACCGCAACAACATCGAGTCCACGGTGTCGCTGGTCGAGGCGATGGCGGCGCACGACGTACGGACCCTGGTGTTCTCCTCGTCGGCGACCGTCTACGGCGCGCAGGCGCAGCCGCCGTTCGCCGAGGACCTGCCGACGTCGGCGACGAACCCCTACGGCTGGACGAAGGTGATGATCGAGCAGATCCTGCGCGATGTGGCCGCGGCCGACCCGCGGTGGCGGATCGCGTTGCTGCGCTACTTCAACCCGGTCGGGGCCCACCCCTCCGGGCGGATCGGGGAGGACCCGACGGGGGTGCCGAACAACCTGCTGCCGTTCATCGCGCAGGTGGCGGTGGGCCGGCTGGCGAAGCTGCGCGTCTTTGGGGCCGACTACCCGACGGTCGACGGGACCGGCGTGCGCGACTACATCCACGTGGACGATCTCGCGGCCGGCCATGTGGCGGCGCTGGACACGATCGCCGGGTGGGACCGGCCGGTCTCGACGTGGAATCTGGGCACCGGAACAGGCACCAGCGTGCTGCAGCTGCTGGCGGCGTTCGAGCGGGCGTGCGGCCGGGAGCTGCCGTACGAGATCGTGCCGCGGCGCGCGGGTGACACGGCGGCCTCGTACGCCGATCCCGCCCTCGCCGAACGCGAATTGGGCTGGCGCGCTACTCGATCCGTCGACGACATTTGCGCCTCGGCGTGGAATTGGCAGTCGCAGAACCCGACCGGCTTCGCCGGCTGAGCGCCGCCCGACACCCCCTCGAGCCGTGCCGACGCCGCAAGGCGTGCCCGAACCGATATCGCAATGGGCCCCGGCGGGTGGCTCGAAACACTGTGGCCTGCGCTGTTGTGAATCCGCCGAACCATTGATGTATCGGTTTGTGCACGTGTCGCGGTCAGGCGCCGCCGGATGCGCCGGTGCCGAGAGTCGTCGGGGCGTTCAGTCGTCGAGGGCGACGCGCACGGAGATCGAGTACTGGTCGCCCCGGTAGCGATGGTCGCCGCACTCGATGATGCGCCCGGCCGCGTCGAAGGCGCTGCGCCACATCGTCAGCAACGGATCGGCCCTGGTCAGACCCAGTAGCCGCCGTTCGGCTCCGGTGGCATTGCGGGCTCCGAAGGTCTGCTGCGCGGTGCGTGGGGCCAGTCCGTGGGCGCGCAGGATGGCATACATGCCCTCTCTCTCAAGCCGGGCCGGGGCCAGCCCCACCAGGGCCGGGGTGTCCGGCGGCAGCCAGTTCTCCAGGATCGCCAGCGGGAGCGCCCCGACGTAGCGCAGGCGCGCCACGTGCACCAGCCGGGTGCGCGGCGGCAGGCCCAGCTCGGTCGCTGCCCGGGGGCATACCGTGGACGTATCGAGTTCGAGCAGTTCGGTTCGGGGGGAACGGCGTTCGGCGGACAGGTCGTCATAGAGGCTGTTCAGTTCGGCGTGCTGCTGGACGCCGCCGGTGGCGACGACGGTCCCGACCCCGCGGCGACGGACGAGCAGGCCCCGGTCGACGAGCACCGCGATGGCACGGCGCACGGTGGGGCGGGACAGCCGCAGCCGGCGGGCGAGGTCGATCTCGGTCTCGAAGGGATCGCCGGGCTGGACGTTGCCGCGTTCGATGCCGGCCAGGAGCTGCTGGGACAGCTGCAGGTAGAGGGGCACGTCGCTGCCGCGGTCGAGAGCGACGGGCAGCTGGACGGTCACGGCCTCCAGGGTACGGCGCGGGGGGTGCTCACCCGATACCGAGCAGCTCCGGCAGCACCGCCTCGGGCGGGGTGCCCTCGTAGATGAGCCCGTAGACGGCCTGCGAGACCGGCATCGGTACGTCGTACTCCGCGGCCATGAGGTGCACGCTCTTGGCGTTGTGGACGCCCTCGGCGACCTGCCCGAGCTCGGCCTGGATGTCCTCCAGGGTGCGTCCGGACCCGAGCGCGAAACCGACCCGGTAGTTCCGGGACTTCGTGGAGGAGCAGGTCAGGAACAGGTCACCGAAGCCGGAGAGTCCCTGCATGGTCTCCGGGAGGCCGCCGCGTCGGGCTGCCAGGGCGCTGGTCTCGGCGAGCCCGCGAGTCATCAGGGCGGCGGTGCCATTGGTGGTGACGCCGCGGCCGACGGCGAAGCCGGTGGCGATGGCGATGACGTTCTTGGTGCACCCGCCGAGCTCGACCCCCATCACGTCGGTGCTGGTGTAGGGGCGGAAGAAGGTCGAGTAGAACGCCTCCTGGACCCGGACGGCGACCTCCTCGGATTCCGCCGCGACGGTCACGGCGGTGGGCATCTCGTGGGCGACGTCCACGGCGAAGGACGGCCCGGACAGGCAGGCGAGGCCGTGGTGGTACCGCTGCGGCAGCACGTCCTTGAGGACCTCGTGCATGGTCATCAGGGTGTCCACCTCGACGCCCTTGGTGACCGAGCAGAGCAGCACGTCGTCGGGCAGCTTGTCGGCGATGTTCTGCGCGGCGGACCGCATCGCGAACGACGGCACGGCCATGATGACGAGCTCGGCCTCGTCGAGCGCTCGGGCCAGGTCGGGCTCGCCGACCATGGTCGGCGGCAGGACGACCCCGGGCAGGTATCGGCTGTTCTCATGCTTCTCGCTGATCGTGGTCAGCGGCCCGGCGTCGATGTCCCACATCCGGACCTCGTCGCCCTTGTCGGCGAGGAGGCGGCCGAGTGCGGTGCCCCACGACCCGGCTCCCAGAACTGTGCAGCGCATGGGCCGACTCTAGGGGTTGCCGGGTGCCCGGTCACGACGTACCCGTGACGGCGTACCGGTCACCGGGCGCCGGTCACCATCCAGGCGTCGGTGCGGGCGCGGACCCGCAGGATGGCCGCGCGCAGCGCCATGAACGCGACGAACGCGCCCCAGAGTACGACGACGGCGACGGGGTCTCCGGCGGCGGTCAGCCGGTCGGCGGAGCGCACGATCGCGACGGCCAGCGGGGCGTAGCCGAGCAACAGCACCGTTTGTGCCCCGGCCAGCCAGCGCGCGTCGCCGGCGCCGATGAGCACGCCGTCCAGCACGAACGCGATGCCGGAGATCGGCTGGCAGAGGGCGACCACCAGCAGGGCGGCGGCGAGGGCGGCGCGGACGTCGGGGTCGGGAGTGAACATCGGCGGTAGCGCGGTGTGGGCGGCGGTGAGCAGGACGCCGAGGGCCACGCCGAACCACAGTCCCCAGCGGGTCATCACGGCGGTCAGGTCGCGCGCCCCGGCGACGTCCCCGGCGCCCAGCGCGCGACCGACCAGCGCCTGAGCGGCGATGGCGAGGGCATCGAGGGCGAAGGTCAGGAAGGTCCAGACGGTGGCCGACACCTGGTACGCGGCCAGCGGCACGTCGCCGAGCGAGGCCGCCGCCCACGTCGAGGCGAGCAGCACCCCCCGCAGGGCGAGGGTGCGCACCAGCAGCGGGAACCCGTCCGCCGCCGCCCGGGCGACCCGCCGGGGGTGCGGCCGCAACGGCGCTCGCAGCCGGTGTCCGGCCCGGGCCACGACGGTCAGCAGCGCCGCGGCCAGACCCGTCTGCGCGATGACGGTGCCCCAGGCGGATCCCGCGATGCCGAGGCCCACGCCGTACACCAGCCCCACGTTCAACGCCACGTTCGCGGTGGCGGCGACCGTGGTGGCGATGAGCGGGGTGCGGGTGTCCTGCAGGCCGCGCAGGATCCCGGTGGTGGCCATCGTGAGCAGCATGGCGGGCAGGCCGAGGGCGCTGATCCGCAGGTACGTCGTGGCCGCGGCCAGCACGGGCGGCGACGGGCCGAAGGCCGCGGCGAGGGTTTCGGCGCCGACGCCGACGATGAGCGCGCTGGCCAGGCCGAGCACCCCGGCGAGCCAGACGCCGTCGAGGCCGGCGCCGACGGCCTCGCGCAGGGTGGCCGCGCCGAGGGCCCGGGCGACGAGGGCCGTGGTGCCGTACGCCAGGAACACGAACAGCCCGGCCGCCGTGGTCAGCACGGCGCTGGCGACGCCGAGCCCGGCGAGTTCGACGGTGCCGAGGTGGCCGATGATGGCCGAGTCGGCCAGCAGGAACAGCGGTTCGGCGATGAGGGTCAGGAAGGCGGGGACGGCGAGGCGCAGGATCGTACGCCGTAGCCCCGGGTCGTCCCGGCTGCCCTGCGGCGGGGTGGGCGCTCCCGGCGTAGGCACCGGCCGACCATACCTCGCCGCGCCGGCGAGCCGGCTCGGCCGTCGAACGAGACGTCGTAAACGGTGTTCTCGGTCGGGAAGAAAGGTCAGGCTTAGCGGGTTCGCTCCGGGGCCGCAAAGCCGCTCTCCTGAGGCGGGTGGGACGGATGCGACCGGCGGGGACCCGCGCCACGCCGGGCACGTTATCCCCAGATACTGGCTGAGCAGCCGATTTGACCGGTGATTGACCGAAACGCCGAAAACGCGGCGCCACATGGCGGTTCATGTTCGAGGAGCGCTGTGTGACGCGTCACGTCGCCGCGAGCGGGTGGACTTGTCCACAGGCTCGTCCACAGCCGGGCGACGGCGGTCGCGGGGCGGGCGGCGCATTGTGCGCGCGACCCGGGCGTTCCACTCCGATAGGTCCGAATGATGGAATGCTTCGTCTCAGAATCGGCGTCGCGAGAAAAAGTCCTCCGATCAACAGGTGGTGGACGACAACACGGCCGGTCAGGGTTACCCAGGGGTTGGGCCGCGGCGCGTCGTCCCCAGCGATCTCCACAGGGATCCCGGGTTGTGCACCGGCGGGGGTCCGGTTGTCCTCAGGCAACGCACAGGACCTTCCACAGGGTCTCTTGAGTCGATGCACAGCTGGCCCGTACCTTCTCTTTACCCCCTCCTGGGCCGGCGCCATCTGTTCCCCACTGGCGCACCGCCATCGCAGTGATGCCGGCCGGATGGGGCGCGCCGTCGCCTGTCGTCCCTCGCAGTCCCCCGTGTCTGTGCTGTTCGTGGCGTTGTCGGACCCTGAAGTCACACTGGTGGCATTCGGGGTCAGGCCCCTGCACAGGGGGCGCCCGCATCCGCCGTACGGTCCGGGAAGGAGGGTGGTCGCAGATGTCGCTCTCCGAACTGGAGGAGAACTTCGCGGGCTATTCCGCGGGCGACCCCACGGACCGCATGCCGCCCCAGGACGTGCACGCCGAACAGTCGGTGCTGGGCGGAATGCTGCTGAGCAAGGATGCGATCGCGGACTGTGTGGAGACGCTGCGGTCGGTCGACTTCTACCGGCCGGCGCACGAGCTGATCTACGACGCCATTCTCGACCTCTACGGGCGCGGGGAGCCGGCGGACGCGATCACGGTCGCGGATGAGCTGACCAAGCGCGGCGACCTGGCCCGGATCGGCGGGCAGGCCTATCTGCACCAGCTGATTCAGGCGGTGCCGACGGCGGCCAATGCGGGCTATTACGCGGAGATTGTGGCGGAGCGCGCGACGCTGCGGCGGCTGGTCGACGCGGGCACGCGGATCGTGCAGATGGGTTATGGGCAGGGCGGCGGGGATGTCGAGGACATCGTCAACGCGGCGCAGGCGGAGGTCTACGCGGTCGCGGACAAGCGCGGCGGCGAGGATTATCACCTGCTGCGGGATCTTCTGGAACCGACGTACGACGAGATCGAGGCCGCGGGGGGCGCCAGCGGCGAGATGATCGGGGTGCCGACCGGTTTCGCGGAGCTGGACGAGCTGACCAACGGGCTGCACCCGGGACAGATGATCGTCGTGGCGGCAAGGCCGGCTGTCGGAAAGGCGCTGGCACTCGACACGCCCCTACCCACTCCCACGGGATGGACGACCATGGGTGCCGTCAGGGTGGGCGACCAGGTTTTGGGCTCGGGTGGACAACCGATCCGGGTGGTGGCTGCCACTGAGGTGATGCGCGGTCGGCCCTGCTACGAGGTGGTCTTTGCCGACGGCGAGCGGATCGTCGCCGACGAGCAGCACGAGTGGCTAACCGAGGATCGCTCGAGCCGGCGGTCTTTCCAGTCGGCTCGTGACGGCCGCAACCGGTACCGGAACCAGCGCACGTTTGCCGCGGTGCGCACGACGGGTCAGATCGCCGCAACGCTGCGGACCACAACCGCTGAGGCGCGGCTCAACCACAGCGTGGCCCTGGCCAAGGCGCTCCAGCTCCCGGAGGCCGATCTTCTCGTCCCGCCGTACACGCTCGGCGCTTGGCTCGGGGATGGCACGTCGGCGACTGCGACGCTGACCTGTGCCGACCCCGGGATCGTGGTGAACATCGAAGACGAGGGCATTCGCGTCACTCGGGTCGCGGGCGAGCTCCGCTATCGGCTGCAGTGGCCCGAGGAGGCGGGCCTCGCGCCGCGCACCTGCGTCGTGTGCGGCGCGGTGTTCGCGCCCCGGACCAGCCACGTCAAGACGTGCGGCCGCCGGTGTGGAGGAGCCTCCCGAGGTCTCGGTGTGCCGTCCGTGGCGACGTGCCCTGATTGCGGTGGGCGCTCGTCGGGCACCAGGCGGTGTGCCCGGTGCCACGCGCACCATGGCACCCTGCAAGCGTCGCTTCGGACGATCGGCGTCTTGGGGCGAAAGCACATCCCCGCGGCGTACAAGCGGTCCAGCGAGTGCCAGCGACGGGCGCTGCTCGCGGGTCTCCTCGACACCGACGGAACCGTGACCAACTCGGGATGCGTGCAGTTGACCAACACCAGTGCGGCTTTGGCCAACGACGCCTATGAGCTCATCGTGTCGCTCGGCTACCGGTGCACCATCCGCCCCAAGCGCGTGCAGGGGCGGTCGGAGGACACGAGCACCGCATACACGCTCACGTTTAGTTCGGACGAGGACGTTTTCGGACTGGAACGCAAGCGGCTGCTGCACAAGGATCGCCGATCGCGCCAGTTCCAGCGCCGCAACACCCGCTTCATCACTGCGGTTCGGCCGGTGGAGTCCGTGCCGGTGCGCTGTATCCAGGTGGATTCGGAGGACCACCTTTACCTGGCCGGGCGTGGCATGACGCCCACGCACAACTCGACCCTGGCTTTGGATTTTGCGCGGGCGGCGGCAATCAAATACAACCAGGCGACCGTGGTCTTCTCGCTGGAAATGAGCCGCTCGGAGATCACGATGCGGCTGATCTCCGCGGAGGCGGGCATCAACCTGCAGAAGATCCGCCGGGGCAAGCTCGAGGACCGGGACTGGGAGAAGCTGGCGCGGTTGGCGAGCGAGTTCGACGCGGCGCCGCTCTTCATCGACGATTCCCCGAATATGTCGCTGATGGAGATCCGGGCGAAGTGCCGGCGACTCAAGCAGCGCAATAACCTGCGCCTCGTGATCATCGACTATCTGCAGCTGATGACGTCCGGCAAGAAGGTGGAGAGTCGCCAGCAGGAGGTGTCGGAGTTTTCCCGTGCGTTGAAGCTGTTGGCCAAGGAGCTTGAGGTGCCGGTGGTGGCGCTGTCCCAGCTCAACCGAGGTCCCGAGCAGCGCACCGACAAGAAGCCGCAGGTCAGTGACTTGCGTGAGTCGGGATGCTTGACGGCGGAGACACGGCTGTTGCGGGCGGACACCGGCGCCGAGGTCAGCATCGGCGAACTGGTGGCGACCGGCGCGCGCGATGTGCCGGTGTGGGCGCTGGACTCCTCGCTGCGCTATGTGCCGCGGCTGCTCACGCATGCCTTCCCGACCGCGACCCGGCCGGTGTTCCGGTTGACGACGGCGAGCGGGCGCACGGTGCGGGCGACGGCGAATCACCCGTTCCTGACGTACCAGGGCTGGACCCCGCTGGGGGAGTTGGCCGTCGGGCAGCAGATCGCGGTGCCGCGGCACGTGTCGGCGCCGAGCGAGGTCGACGTGAGTTGGGAGGACGCCGATGTCGAAGCGGCGGCCCAGGTGTGTGCGGGGATGCCGGATGCCGTCGTGCCGTCGGCGGTGTGTGCGTTGCCCAAGCGTCAGATTGCGGTGTTCCTCCGGGCGTTCTTCACCGCCGCCGGTGGGGTGATGCTGCCGGCGCAGGAGGCCGGTGGGCAGATCTTCTGCTTCGCCGATACGCGCGGGCTGCTGGACCGGGTCGCGCTGCTGCTGCTGCGGTTCGGGATCACGGGGCGCATCGTCGGCGACGACACGGGCTGGATGTTGGACATCGTCGACCTGGATTGTCAGCGACGGTTCCTGCAGGAGATCGGCATTCGTGGCGAGGCGGAGGCGGACGCGGTCCGGATGCTCAGCATCGTGCGGGCGGCGACCGCGGTCCCGTCGCCGGTCGGTGGCGGTCCGGGGGGTGGGTCCGGTACGTCGGTGGCGGCGGACGCTGCGTCCGATTCCCCGTGGGGCCTGGTGGCGGCGGCGCTGGCCGACGAGCCTTCGCCGAACGGAGTGCTTGCAGAAGTTGCCGGCCACCTCGACGCCGGGGGACTCGACTTGTCGGCCGTGAACGACGTGCTGTGGGACACCGTGGTGGCGATGGAGCCGGCGGGGGTCGAGGAGGTGTACGACGCGACGGTGCTCGGGGCGCACAACTTCGTGGCCAACGGGATCGCCGTGCACAACTCGATCGAGCAGGACGCCGACATGGTGATGCTGCTACACCGGGAATCCATGTACGAACAGGACAGCCCCCGCGAAGGCGAGGCCGACATCATCGTTGCCAAGCACCGTAACGGCCCCACGAAGACCATCACGGTGGCCTTCCAGGGCCATTACAGCCGCTTCACCAACATGGCCACCACGTACTGATGTTGCGCTCTGCTGTCGATGTCGAGATGCACTGAAGTCTGAAATCTGAGGCGTTGATTTCAGAAATTTGGTGACGTTATGCAGGTCGGGCGTGTCGCATAAGATTTTTATGCGTGGGTGATGGTTTTTCGCCTGGGCCTCCCGCGCGTCAGGGGGTCGTGACGCAGCGCGGGCCGGCCAGTGGACACCGATCCGGGGTCCGGTCGGCCATTGCGGAGTCCCTGAGGCCCCTCATCATCATGGACGGCGCGGCGGAGTTCAGGGCAGCTCGGGGTAGCGAGCCAGAAGCCAGCGTCGCCTTGCGAGCTGGTTCTCAAGGTAGATGCGGTCCTCACCGGCGGGCTTTGGCGTCTGGTCCAGCACCGCCACGAGGTCGCTGATCTCGGCGGTGAGGCGCCTGCGCGCCAACTGGTACTTCTCTTGGCAGAGGCGATGGTGGAAGAGCGGGGGGCGGCCTCTGCCCTCCGGCCATTCACACAACTCCGGGCACTCCGGGTTCATGCATCGGGTCGTCGTCTTCGGTTGCAGGCAGACGCGCAGATCGTCGATGACGGTGCCTAGCGACGCGCCGCTGCCGCGCCGCTGTCGGAGCACCGAATAGCTTGGTCTCATGTGGCCACCGGTGGAGCGCGACCGTGGCTCTCTCGTCGTGGGGGTTGGTAGCCCGCCAGTTGGGGCGGGGTGGTCAGCTCCGCCCGGTGCTTGGTTCGCTGGCAACAAACTACCCCCCTTTTCGGTCGCATATCGGTGCTCAGTCACAAAAAGCCCGTAGTGTCGTGACCAGCGCGAGCGTCGGCATGAGTCGCCCGATCGCCCTTCATGGCAGGTCAGAACGGGGTGGCACCTTCGCATAAGTATGCATCCGGCTCCGGATGGTGTTGCTGGGCCTGATCAGGCAACCTACGGGCAATATCTTGTAGGTTCGGGGTCGGTGAGACTACGCTGCGACGCAGGGATCGATGGCTTGCCCCTCCTGGGCAGCAGTGAGGGCGCACCAGCTGCAACTGGTACGCCCTCGGCGACGGTCCCGATGAAGTCTGTCGAGAAAACGAAGGTGCCGTCCGCGTGAGCGAGTCTATTTCGCATGCCCGGAAGCGGCCAGTTCCTGTGGTCCTCCTGCCCGACCAAGAGACCGAGTGGGTGTTCGATCTGGGGGATGGGCTGGAGGTATGGCCCTGGAGCGAGCCGCCAGACGTGCTCTTGCTGTGCCGCACGCGCACCCCGAAGGTGAAGGCTCGGTCCCGCAACGTGCCCGTGTACGCCTACTCGACGACGACCCGCTCGCACTTGCGTCTCGAGTCTGGACTCGAGCACGACTTGGTCCGAGAGCTCGACCGGCGGAGCGACGTGACGTGGTTGGTGCCTCAGCCGTGCCGATTGCGGCTACCCGCGAGGCGGGCAGGACGCCGCCTGGAGCATGTGCCGGACCTGCTCAGCCAGCACAGTGACGGCAGCGTGTGCCTGTGGGATGCGCGGGCATCGGATGGCCAGGACGGCGACTTCCTGCTCAAGGTCCGCCTTGCTGCCGAGGCATGCGGGCAGGTCGGCTGGCGACACGAGGCCTTCATCGAGCTGGCCCCCACTCGGCGCACCAACCTCATGTGGATTTCGGGATTCCGTCGCCAGATGCCCTGGCATGCGGCGGCCTGGCAGTTCCTCGTGGAGGCTATGCCAGCCGAGGTCACCGTCGGCGATGTTCTCGCATTGGATGCCGGCGGCGGACACGTCATCTCGACGATGTGGCATGCCATCTGGGCTGGGCAGCTCGAGTGTGACCTCGACCGGCCGATCACCCGCGCGACGCCGCTCCATCTCCGAGCCGACGCGCCGGGGTCGCTGTGAGCAAGGCCGTCGAACTCTTCGTCGGGGCTCGCATTCTGACCACGTTCGGCCCCGTCGTCGTCGTCGAGCTCGGCCGCCACGGCCCGACCGTCAAGGACGCGCTCGGCGATGACCATTTCATCCGTGCTGACCAACTCGCAGTGACCAGTTTCGGGGATCGTCGACGCCGCCTACGAGAAACGCTCGGTCGCGATCAGCTCGAACCTGCACCCTTCGGGGTTCGATGAGCTGATGCCCAAAACGCTGGCCACCGCCACCGTCGACCGGTTACTCCACCACGCCCACGTCTGCCAGACCAGCGGCGACAGCGTCCGACTCACCCAAGCACTCACCGGACGCGGGGTGAGCCCGTTGAGCTAAACCACTCTGGCCGGTGGTGGCCGCAGCCCCCTGGGCAGATCCCATGGCCACCACCGGGCAGTTCTCATGACCGTCAGCGGGCAGGTTTCATGTCCGCCACTGGGCAGTTCCTACTGGCCCTTGACACAACGGCGGCTATCCGCCCCCGCCCCCGGCTGCGCCGCAGCCGGCGCTCACGAAGCCGACTTCGGGGGGCGCCGGCGTCGCAAAACGATGAGGCAACGCCGCCAGGAATCCTACGCAGACCTTGCTGCCAAAGGTCATCCGCAAGCCGCACCGGGCAGTGGCGCACCTCCGCGAGCATCCTGACTGGCTCCCGCAGCAACAGCAGCGCCGCTGCCTGCTGATTGCCCATGCGCTCGTCACAGCTGCTCTTGCGCGCGGCTGGAAGGTCACCCCAGAACGTACGAGCGCCCAGTCGAGGCCTTCTGCTGCGTCGGAAGGCGAGTCCGGTAGCAGCCGATCTCGGAATATCTTGCGGTGCCTCTCGTTCCAGGCCATCTCGTTTGCCTAGCATCAGAGGACGCGCGGAGCGCCACCGTGACCCCGATAGGTTCGGTTGCTGGCGCGGAGCAGGCATAGAAGCGGGGGTAGAGGCGTCATGAAGACAGTCAACTGGCGGAACGACCAGGAATTAGTCGAGAAGTTGACCGAGCTGTTCACGGCAGCGATCGGTGCATACGAGGCCAATCCGAATCTGATCGCCGAGCATGCGAATCTCGAGCAGTCGATTCGGGTCGGCGGCTACGCAAACCGCACTCTATTGGAACTGGTCCAGAACGCCGCGGACGCCATTGCGGGAGGGGCCAGAGGTACGCGTGGCCGCGTCGAGATCGTCCTCGATCGTGCGCGTAACGTCCTCTACTGCGCCAACGAAGGTGCACCGTTCGATGCCGCTGGACTGACTGCGCTGATGCACGCGCATCTAAGCGCGAAGCACGGCGACGAGATCGGCCGCTTCGGACTCGGTTTCAAGTCGGTGCTCGCTGTCACAGAGCGCCCACAGATTTTCAGCCGCTCGGTCTCGTTCGAGTTCAGCTCATCCCAGGCGCTGGCCAAGCTCCGCCCCCTCGCCAGGGGCGGGAAGATCCCCGTGCTCCGGGCGGCCACTCTCATCGACGATCCCGCTTCTCGTGTCGCCGAGGACCCGATTCTCCGAGATTTGTGCTCGTGGGCTTCCACAGTGGTCCGACTCCCCGACGTTTCGAAGACACAGCGTCTTCACGACGAGATCGAAACCTTCCGCTCCGAGTTCCTCCTCTTCGTCGGCACTGTGAGCGAGGTTCGTCTGCGCGTGGTGGGGGGCGAGAGGTCGTACGACCGAGTGCACGCCTCGCGCGCCCTCGCTTCAAACCGCCTGAGCATCGAATCGCCTGACGGCGCGGGCAGCACGTGGCTCGTCGCGACGGACATGTTCTTGCCCAGCATCGAGGCTCGCCGGGAGGTCGGCGAAGCGGTGGCTCGCGAACGGATCAAGCTCACGGTCGCGGTCCCCGAGGAGCGCTCAACCTGTCCCATCGGCCAGTTCTGGTCGTACTTCCCGCTACAGGACAAGACGAGCGCTTCGGCGCTTTTCAACGCCCCCTGGAGCGTCAACGACGACCGGACCACCCTTCTGCAAAACGCCTATAACCGAGAGATCGCCCTCCGGATGGCGACGATGTTCGTGGACCTGATGCCCGAACTATCGACCGCCGAGGATCCTGCCGCTCACTTCGACTTCTTGCCTGCTCGTGGCCGGGAGACCCTCTCCTTCGGGGACCGGCTCATGACGGCGCATGCGCCGCCGCTCGCAGCGTCGCACCAGGTGATCCCAGATGCACATGGTCGACTCCGACAGCCTGCCGACCTGATTCCACTCGACTTCGGTGACACAGCGACGTACGAGATCGGGCACCCGTTCCTGCGCGCGTGGTCGGCTGACTGTCCGGACCAGCCGGTGCCGCACTGGAGCTGCTATGCCAACGACACCCGCAGGACGCGACTACGTGCGCTCTTCGTGGCCCAGTTCCTTGCTCCCGGAGAGGAGATGACGCCACGCGAGGAGGCGCGTCTCCTGCCGCTGGTGCGAACCACGGGCGTTCGCTCCTGGCTACGAGCCTGGGCCGAGTCCGGCATGGCCGGAGCGTCCCGCGCCCTGACAGTGGTGGCGGACCGGATCGACAAGCACCCCGAGCTGGGCGACACCCATATCATTCCCACGACGGCTGGCCTCAAGGCGCCGCGGGACCGTGATCACGTCTTCCTTCGGCCGGTCGATGACATCAGCCTTGCGGAGGCCGCGTTCGTCGACCCGATGTTCCTGGCGCTCGGCGGCGTCGAACGCCTGCTTAAGCGACTGCTCTTCCGTGAGCTCGACCCGCACGTCGTCTTCGAAAGGAGACTGGACGGTCTTGGGGCAGAGTCCTCAGATGAAGATGCCCAACGATTCTGGGACTCAGTCGACGGCGTGGATCCGGCACGTGCGGCCGAGATGATGTTCAAGCGGCGGGAGCAGGACATACCGGTGCCCGTTGTGGGAGGCGGTTGGGCACCGGCCTCCGAGGTGATCGACGTTCCGGCGCTGACGGGCACGACGACGCCGGTGCTCGATCACGAGCGCTGTGCACCCAAGCTCGCGCACGCTGCTGGGGTGGTTCACAAGGTCGTCCCCAAGTTTCCCCTGGAGGGTGAGGCCGAGGCTGCGCGTTATGAGGCGGCGGCGCTGGAGGTGTTCAATTCCTCGCTGGCGCCCGGCGAACTGGCCGCCGCCCGTGTCGAATTCGACCAGTTCGCGGGGCCCGGACCGGTTTCGATCCTCGTCAAGCTCGCGGAGGCGGGAGTCGACGCCAGGGTCGTCATGGAGTGGACGTCCGCGCTGGCAGCAGATTCGCCGGCGCGCTGGTGGACCGCCGAGGATGTGTCCGCCCAGAGGACACGCACCGTGCCCTCCCCAGCGAGCTGGGCGATCCGGGAATTCGGACAGGTCTCGTCGAACGAGGGCCCGAGGCGTCCGTCGGATGTCGTTTCGGCCTCGATGGTCCGGTACGAAGGTCTGCTTCCCCTCTGTCGGGCGCCGAGAGCCTTGGAGGAGTTGCTCGACCTGCCTCGAGAACTCGCCGATGTGCCCGCGCCCCTCTTGGGACAGGCGCTCGACCGCGAGGTGTTCACGAAGAACTACCCCGACGATGTGCTGGCCGGGTTCGTCCTTGCCGCCGCCCGGGCGATGGAGGCCACGGGGCTCCATCCGGTCCACGTCCCGGCGAGGACTGGGCGCGCGATCGAACGGCAACGCGCGGCGAACGTCTACCTCGCCACGACGGACGACCAGGAGCGCGAGCTGGCCAGACGACAGCGTCCCTACCTGCGGGTGGCCCCTGAACTCGCCGAAGAGTCCGCCCGCCTCTGCGGTTGCAAAAAGTTCGAGGACAGCTTCTCGTTCACGACCATTGTCGAAGGCGAGCAGGACCCTGAACTGCTGTTCGACCTCTTCCCCGGCCTCAAGTCCAACTGGGCCGTCGACCAAGAGAGGCTTCGGGGCGTCGCGGTGACCCGCGCGCTCAGCATCACGAAGCGCGTGACCACCGAAGACGGCGTCGAAGACCAGGCTCTGGAGCACTTGGTCAGGTCAAGCGCAAGCGTGGTCGTGCCGAAGTCGCTGTCGGAGAAGCAGCTCCTTTCGCGCTTGAACGTCATCCTGGACATGCGCCTGTCGAACCAAGCCCTGGAGGACGTCCAGAAGGTCGCCGTCGACCAGATGCTGGAGCGCGCGCGGCAGGACGCGCGGGCGGCGGCGACGGACGCGGACCGTCTCGACATCTTCTTCGGAGAAGACACGCTCCGGGAGCGCCTCCCCAATGGCCTGTGGTCGGCGCTCGAGGCGCAGGGGCTCCTCGACAAGGACACGAGCGTCGCGGAGCTCTTCCTCGTCGTCTATGGCAGCGACTCCGTCAAGGAGTTGCGCGACCAATTTGTGCAGGAGGGATTCGAGGACGTTCCCGGCGAGTGGGCCGGCGGCGGCAAAACGGTCGACTGGCTGCGAAAGATGGGCTTCGCCTCCCGCTTCGCTGGACGCCCCGCCGATCGTCAGCCTGACCAGTTCCTCGTGCCTGGCGCCGTCCGCCTCCGCGATCTGCACCATTTCCAGAAGGGGATCAGCGAGCAGTTGCGTCAGGTCCTCACCGCCCGGACCTCGGATGGCCACGCCCAGAAGGGCATGGTCGAGCTGCCGACTGGCGCGGGGAAGACCCGGGTCACGGTGGAGACGCTGCTCAAGCTATTCAAGGACGACGTGCTGCACGGCACCGTGCTGTGGATAGCCCAATCCGTCGAGCTGTGTGAGCAGGCCGTACAGACGTTCGGGCTTGTCTGGAGACACCTCGCCGACGAACGGCCGCTGGCGGTCGGCCGGCTGTGGTCCACCAACACGGTCCGGGAGCCGGACACGGAGTTCAGCGTCGTCGTGGCCACGGACGCGAAGCTCGCGGCCGTTCTCGACGAGCCCGAGTACGAATGGCTCCGGTCCCCGTGCGCCGTGTTCGTCGACGAAGCGCACCGAACGGGTGGATCGACGCGCTACACGGAGCTCTTCCGTCGGTTGGGCGTCGACGGCCGCAGCTGGGAGCGGCCTCTCGTGGGTTTGTCGGCCACTCCGTTCAAGGGCAGGGTCACGGACAGCGACGCCACCAAGGAACTCGCCGCGCGGTTCGACCACCGACGGATGACGGCGTTCGAGGACGACGCCTACCGCGAGTTGCAGAAGATCGGGGTCCTCGCCAAGGTGCGGCACGTGGTGCTCGAAGGTGTCTCCTGTGCACTGACGGACGCAGAGGAGCAACAGATTCGCGACACCCGGCTTGTCCAGCGCGAGGTGCTCGAGAAGCTGGGCCGAGACCAGCATCGCCTGCGGATCCTTGTCGACCACATCCTCTCCTCGGACCCGGACTGGCCAGTGCTGGTTTTCACTCCCAGCGTGCTGTCGGCGCAGGTGCTGGCCGCGACGCTGCGCTACCGGGGCGCAGCGGCGGCCGCCGTGAGCGGCCAGACCGGTCGCCAGGAACGGCGCGACACCATCGACGCCTTCAAGAAGGGCGAGCTCCGGGTGCTCGCGAACTGCGACCTTCTCGTCCAGGGCTTCGACGCCCCCGGCGTCCGGGCGCTCTACATCGCGCGGCCCACGTTCAGTCCGAGCTCCTACATCCAGATGGCGGGGCGCGGCCTGCGCGGGCCGGAGAACGGCGGCAAGGAGGAGTGCCTCATCGTCGACGTCGCAGACAACTTCGGGGCGGCCAACGACTTCCTCGGATATCACGACTACAAGGACCTTTGGAAGGTGCAGCAAGGATGATCCTCGTTCCTGCGCTGAAGGACATCGAGTCGCTTAGCAAGAGTTCGGCCGAGACGCGGTTCGCGCAGCTCCTGCAGCGCACCGACGCGCCGGACGACGCCGTGGCGTTCCACTCCGTCAAACTGAGGAGCCACGACGTCAAGCAGCAGGCGGAGGTCGACTTCGTCGTCTATTGGCGCGGCGTCGTCATCCTCGTCGAGGTGAAGGGCGGCGGCGTCCGCAAGTACGAGGGCAAGTGGTGGAGCGTCGACCGGCGCGGGGACTGGCATGAGCTCCGTGAGTCGCCCATGGAGCAGGCACGCGGTGGGATGTACGCGCTGAAGGACATCCTGCGCCAGGACGGGCTCGGCTGGTTCCCTGCGGAAGCCGTCGTGTTCACGCCCGACATCGAGGCACCCCCGACGAACCTGGAGTGGCAGGCCTCCCACTGGTGGGCGCAGGATGCCGCAACCGTGGAGGGCCTGACGGCGGCGCTCGACCGCGTCGCCGCGGAGGGCCGCCCGGCGCCCCCGCGTGTGCCCGTGGCCGGGGCGAGACAGCTGCGCGACCGCCTCTACGGCCAGTTCACCCGGATGCCCGTGGTGGACATCCATCGCGGCGCGGTCCTCGAGGAGCAGGTCGTCGCGACGAAGGGCCAGGCCAGGGTGCTCGCCGGGCTGGCCGACAATCCCCGCCTGCTCGTGTACGGAGGGGCCGGCACCGGCAAGTCGCTGATCCTCGCCGAGGCTGCGCGCCAGGAGGCGCAGCGGGGTCGCAGCGTTCTGATCACGTACCGCTCGCCTGAGCTGACCCGCTTCTTCCGGCCTTTGGTGGAGGGGTTCGGCATCGACCTCACGCCCTTCTCGGACCTGGCGCAGGGCCGTTCGTACGAGGCGATCTTCGTCGATGAAGCGCAGGATCTCATGAACGCCCAGGGCATGGATGCCTTCGACAAGGCGGTCGAGGGCGGCCGAGCGCACGGCAGGTGGCGCATGTTCCTGGACCCGAACAACCAGGCGCACGTGGACGGCGAGTTCGACCCGGAGGTGCACGAACTCGTGCGGTCCGAGGGGGCGTCGTTCACCTTGGGCACCAACGTGCGCAACACGAAGGCCATCGTGCACGTCGTGCAGGAGTACCTGCGCGCCGACGTCGGAGACCCAGGCATCGTCGCGGGTGAGGCGGTTGAGTGGCTGTCCTTGGATGACGGGACCGACCCCGTCGCTGCCGCCGAGGCAAAGGCGTTGGACCTGTGTTCCCAGGGTGCTCGCAAGGAGCAGATCTGGATCCTCGACGTGAGCTCCGCGGAGGCCCCGTTCGCCTCGCCGAAGGGCCTAACCCTGACGAGTCCCCGGTTCGCGAAGGGTCTCGAGGCGGAACACGTCATCGTGTGCGGGCTGCCCGGCGTTTACGACGATCGGGCGACGGCGGCTTTCTACGTTGGCGTGACCAGGGCCCGCGTGGCCCTGCACATCCTTGCGTCGAAGGCGGACCGGAGGGCGCTCAAGGGGCTGCTCAAGCCGCTGGAGCAGCGATGACGTTCACGCCGCTGCAGGAAGAAGCACTCGCACATCTGCGCTCGGCGTACGTCGGCCCGGAGGGCGGGCCCACCGAGACCAGCCTGAACCAGCCCCACAGGCAGTACGTCGTGGGCATACTCTTCCCTATCGAGCTCGGGCGCGGAGAACCGACCTCCGCCAATGCCGCGGGCGAGGACGACCTCGCTGCGTCGGCCGACGTCGAGGAGGGGGACGTCGAAGAAGGCGGTACGGACGTCCCACTCGCCGAGGACTGGCGCCCCTCGTCGGTCGCGGTCAGCTTCGTCGTCGACTCTCCGATCGTGGACGTTGACCTCGGCTGCGGCACGTACGAGCAGGTGCGCGGCGACGGCCCACCGCGATGGACGCGAACGCCACATGAGCTGTCCGGCCTGACGCTCAGCCGCAACGCCCCGCCGTTGCAGGAGACCGTCGGGCGCGTCCCGATCCAGATCGGTGCGCGCTGGCGGGAGTACGGCGACGCCTGGCTAGTCACCGTCCACGTCCGGGTCACGGCGCAGAGCACGGGTGACGCGCGCGAGGACATCCCGCTCATGCTCTTCCAGGTCGCGCTGACGGTCCGGGCCGTCGGCGGCTCACGCTTTCTCGAGTACGACACGACGCGCCGCTTCGACACCGATCCCGAGGCCGCCGAGATCCGCCTGCGCTATCGCGAGCGCAAGGTATTCGCCGTCGGCCACGGCATGGCCTCGGACTGGGAGATCGAGGACGGTCGGTGCACCAAGGTCTGGCTGACCGCCGTCCCCGCGTTCGTCGTCCCCGCCGTGGAGACGACCGCCTTCAAGGACGGCGCGCCGGAAGCCGCAGCCCTCGATCTGCTCACCCTCGCCTCCCTCGAGTCCGACCCCGACCCGGCTCTGGAGGCACTGGACGCGTTCGTCGAGGCGTTCGCCGACTGGGTTGCAAAGCAACGCGATCGGGTGGCTGGCTTCGGGGAGCAGCAGCGCGAGGTCGCCGACCGCATCGTCAGGCGGTCGGAGCGCGCAGTCGAGCGCATGCGCGACGGCGTCCAGGCGCTCCGTGACGAGCGCGTCCCCCACATACGGCGCGCGTTCGCCCTAGGCATGGCAGCGATGGAACTGCAGATGCAGCAGAGCAACAAGGTGAACGACCGATCCGGACCCTCTAGGTGGCGCCCGTTCCAGCTCGGGTTCCTCCTCATCGCGGTCGCGTCGACGCTCGACCCCGACCATGACGACCGAGAGCTCGTCGACCTCATCTGGTTCCCCACCGGTGGCGGCAAGACCGAGGCATACCTCGGGCTCGCGGCTGTCGAGATCTTCCGACGCCGCCTCGCCTATGGGGCGAGCGGCGGCGGCACCGCCGTCATCACGCGCTACACACTGCGCCTACTGACGTCGCAGCAGTTCCAGCGGGCGGCGGCGCTCATCTGCGCCATGGAGCTAATGCGCCGGGACGACCCCCGCGTGCGAGGGCTGGCGCCCTTCTCGATCGGGCTGTGGGTCGGCAACGACGTCACCCCGGGCAGCCACACGGGAGCGCTCCAGAGTTGGGAGCGGCTTCTCAAGGCCAAACGCCCCGAGGAGGCGTTCAGCTTCCAAGTGGAAAGCTGCCCGTGGTGCCAGACTCCGAGCCTCCCCGAGAGGCAGGGGAAGCCCGCCGAGTACGGCGCACGGCGGGACGGCAACCAGGTCGTTTTCCACTGCGTAGACCCCAACTGCCCCTTCTTCGAGGGGCTTCCACTCCAGGTGGTCGACGAGGGTCTGTACGAGGAACCGCCGACGATCCTGCTGGCGACGGTCGACAAGTTTGCCCGTCTGCAGTTCGAGCCCCGGGCCGGGCGGCTGCTCGGGCTACAGACGCCCTTCGTGCAGCCGTCACTGATCATCCAGGACGAGCTGCACCTGCTCTCGGGACCACTCGGCACGACGGTCGCCGTTTTCGACGCCGTGCTTCAGGTGCTTCTCGGGTCGGCCGGCAACCGCCCGAAGATCGTCGCGTCGACCGCGACGATCCGAGCCGCCGCGGAGCAGGTCCGCGGCCTGTATGGTCGGCCCGTCGACCTCTACCCGCCCGCCGGGCTGGACGACGACCGGACGTTCTTCTCCGTCCCGGCGGGCAGCGGTGAGGGGCGCCTATACACGGGCCTCATGCCGCAATCGATCCCGCAGGCGACCGCGGTCGTCTCCGCGACGACGCCGCTGCTGGAGCTCGCCGAGGTCACACACTCGGGTGCCGACCGGGACGCCTACTGGACTGTCGTCATGTACCACAACAGCCTCCGTGAGCTCGGCCGCAGCAACACGTTGGTCGCCGACGACGTCGACGCGCGCCTGGATACCCGCGCTTCGCGGCTCGGCATCGCATACCGGCCCATCTCGGCGTCGCGGGTCCTCGAGCTGACGAGCCGACGCAAGGCGGAGGAGCTGCCGAGGGATCTCCGCGCCCTGCGTCGACGCGTGGACGAGTCCGCCGATGCCATCGACGTCGTGCTGTCGTCGAACATGCTCTCCGTCGGCATCGACATCCCGCGGCTCGCGGTCATGCTGATGGTCGGTCAGCCGAAGACGACGTCGGAATACATCCAATCCACCAGCCGCGTCGGTCGCGGCGACACGCGCGGCCTCGTCGTCACCCTGTTCCGCGCCAACCGGGCTCGGGACCGCTCGCACTTCGAGACCTTCCGGGCCTATCACGAGGCGCTCTACCGCAGCGTCGAGCCGACGAGTGTCACCCCCTGGTCGCTCGCCTCTCGCGAGCGCTCGCTGGCGGGCGCCTTCATCGCGCTGGTCCGCCAGGCGATTCCCGCGCTCGCCCCCAACGATGCGGCCGGCGAGCTGGATCCGGCCGAGCCGTCGACGGACAGGGCCGTCTCGGCGCTGATCCAGCGGTTCCTGGCCGTCGTCGAGAACGCAGACGGCGTCGAACGGGACGAGACGGAGGAACAGCTGCGAATCTTGCGGCAGAGGTGGCAGGTACGGGCCGCTGAGGCGCGCGCTTCCGGCGAGCGGCTCTCGTACGAGAAGCGGGGCCACAACCCGGCAGGGGCGCTGGTGCGTCGTTTCGGCGAGCCTGGGTCCGAGTGGCTGGTCGGCGATTCCATGCGTTCAGTGGACCCCAACGTGACCGTCGAGGTCCGCGAGCCGTTCGAGGAGGTTTCCCGTGGATAGCATCCATCACGAGCTGCGTCTTCCCGAGACGATCAGCCCCTTCGGGGTCGGCGCCATCACCGACATCCGCGGCGAGTCCCTCATCGCGCCGGACACCTCGTGGTGGGACCTGGCGCGCTCTCCGGAGGTGCACTGCACACGACTCATGGAGCGGCTCGGTGCAGGGGTCCTGCGTGAGGCGCCCACCAACCCTGGTTGGGCAGCCCCGGGCGCGGCGACCCTGCGCTACTGGCGCTTCCCCGCCTGGCGTTTCTGCGAGAGGTGCGAGCGGCTCGGCAGCGTGACGGGGAAGGAAAAGGGCAAATGGGACAACCATTGCGAATGCGGTGGGTTCCTGGTCCCGATGCGCTTCGTCGCCGTCTGCGACGGAGGAAGTCACATCCAGGACATCCCCTGGTTCCGGTGGGCGCACGCGTGCGACGAGGCCGCCGTCGACGAGAAGATCCGTGTCTGCCGGGCCTACAAGCAGCTGCGATTCCGCAAGATCAGCAACGCCGGTGAGGGGCTCGGATCGCTGTTCGTCGTCTGCGACGGGTGCGAGGCGTCCCGGCCCTTGAGCGAGCTCGTCGGCCGCAGCGCTCTCTCGCGCGACCGCATCCGTTGCGAGGGCCGCCAGCCCTGGGAGGACCAGGAGATCACTGGCGATCGGGACTGCCCCCACGACCTCGTCGCGACCCAGCGGGGCGCGACCGGAAACTACATGGCCGATCGCATCTCGGCCCTCGAGATCCCCGAGGCGCGGCCGGCGAGTGTCGAGTTCGCCGACAAGGTCAGATCCCACGTCTATTTTCAGAAGGTCGTCGCCGACAACGGCGGGCCGCAGTCGGAGGTTGTCGCCGGCTGGATCAGGGATGAGATCGGTGGGACGGTCGAGGAGGTCCTGGCCATCGCCCAGGGCGGCGGCGCCAAGTCCGAGGAGATGCTGCTCGACCTCAAGGACGGCGAGTGGGCTGCTTTCGTCGGCAAGCTCGCCAAGCGCCGCGACCAGGGGGCCGGCGACTTCGTCGTCGACGGTCGCCGGCTCAGCGAGGCCGGTGGACCGGTCCAGCTCCTCGACACCCTCTCCGGGGTGGGTCAGGTGCGCAGGCTGCGGGAGGTACGCGCCCTGCGCGGTTTCCGCCGGTTCCGGCCGGACGCCGCTTTCGTCCGCGCCGACTTGGGCCCCAACTCCTTCCGCTACCCGACGTACCCCGCCATCGACGTCTACGGCGAAGGCATCTTCCTGCGGTTCGACGAGGAGAAGCTGTCCGCTTGGGAGGCAATCCCCGAGGTGAGGGCGCGCGCGGCGATCCTCAAGCGGCGCCGCGAGGAGCTGCCCTGGGCGGTCACCCGGCTCGATGTGCCGGAGCCGCGCTATGTCGCCCTGCACACCTTCGCCCACCTGCTCATCCGGCGGCTTGCGTTCGAGAGCGGGTACTCCTCTGCATCGCTGCAGGAGCGCATTTACGCCAATCCGGATCGGGTGGACAAGACTGGCGGGGTGCTCATCTACACCGCTGCCGGGGATGCCCAGGGGACTCTAGGCGGCCTCGTCCGACTCGGAGAGCCAGCCAGGCTGGTGCCCCTCATCGTCGCGGCGCTCGAAGACGCGGATCTGTGCTCGAACGACCCCGTCTGCATCGAGAGCGATCGGCAGGGCGTGTCGCAGCTGAACCTCTCCGCCTGCCACGGGTGCGCCCTCGTGAGCGAGACGTCGTGCGAGACGGCGAATCGTTTGCTCGACCGGCAGCTCGTGCTGGGCGGCAGCGACGTGCCGGGGCTCTTCGACGGGCTGCTTGCTGAGATCAGGGCCGGACGGCACGCCGGCTGATGGCTCGGAGTTTGGCTGCCGTCACGGCGTCCGCGACCGTGTCGGCAGCCAAACTCGGGGCCTCGTGTTCCCACACCCGCACGACGGTCCATCCCATGCTCTCCAGGTGCCGGTCTGTCTCGAGGTCCCGCTCGGCGTTACGCAGCAGTTTGGCGGCCCACCATGCGGCGTTGTTGCGCGGGCTCGTGCCGTGAACGGGACACGAGTGCCAGAAGCAGCCGTCGACCATGACGGCTACTTTGGGGCTGGGAAAGGCCACGTCGGCCCGCCTGCGCGGCATAGCCGGTATCGGATATTCTACCCGATACCGCAGCCCCCGCCGGTGCAACTCACGCCGCAGGGCCACCTCGGCCGCGGTGTCCCTGCGAGCCTGGCGCGCCAGCCTGCTCCGGGTCGACGCGTCAGTTAGGAGCGTCGTGGCCTGGCCACCCGGGCGCCGGCCTGGCGTGGGCTGTCCGGACGTGTCGGTCGGGCCGGCTAGGCTGTCGGGCATGTCTTCTATCCTGCCGCCGCCCCCTGCCAGCGGCCAGGACTCCCAGGGGCCGATGACCGTCCTTGACCTCTTCGCGGGCGCAGGGGGGTTCAGCGAGGCGTTCCGGCAGGCCGGGTTCGACATCGTCGGCGCCGTCGAGTTCGACCGGGCGGCGGCGGCGACCTATGCCGCGAACTTCGGCCCCATCGTCGCCGCCATGCCCATCCAGGAGTGGCTGGCAACCGGTGATGTCCCGCAAGTCGACGTCGTGGTCGGGGGGCCGCCGTGTCAGGGCTTTTCACAGCTGGGCCTGCAGGATCCCGAGGACGAGCGGAGCAAGCTCTGGTCGGAGTACGTCGAGACCGTCCTGCGTGCGCGGCCCAAGTACTTCGTCCTCGAAAATGTCGGGGCCTTCACGAAGGCGCCAGAATATGGGGGGCTCTCCGCCGAGGTCGGCCCCGACGGCAGGCTTCAGCACTACCGCTTCATCGCGACTGTGTTGAATGCGGCCGACTACGGGGCGGCGCAGGCTCGCAGGCGGGCCATCTTCATCGGCTACCGCAAGGACCTGCCGCAGGTGACGTTGCCGCCCGCGACGCACGCCGCGGAGCCAGTGACCGTCCGGCAGGCGTTCGCCCGCCGAAAGGTGCGCAGGCGCGTGGAGTACGTCGATCTTGCTTTGGTCGTCCAATCGAAGCGACCGGACGGGCTGCCGGGCCCATACACGTCCCGGCAGCTGCACGTCGACCGCCTGTACTCGACTGTCTCGAAGGCGCGCTTCCGGTGCATCCCCCCAGGCGGCAACCGGCACGACCTCCCGATCGAGCTTCAGGCGCCGTGTTGGCGCGGGTTCACCAAAGGAGCGAGCGACGTCATGGGCCGACTCCATTGGGACAAGCCGTCGGTGACCATTCGCACGGAGTTCACCAAGCCTGAAAAGGGGCGCTACCTGCACCCGAGCGAGGACCGGGCGCTCACCTTGTATGAGGGGGCTGTCCTGCAGGGCTTCCCTGACTCGTACAAGTGGGTCGGTTCCCGAACCGACATCGCCCGCCAGATCGGCAATGCCGTTCCAATCGACCTCGGCCGCGCGATCGCCGAGCAGCTGGTGTATGAAGCCTCGGCCGCGGCCGATCAGCCTCCTCTTCCTGCCGCCTGTTAACCAGCGCATCCACCCCACCGGGTGTCGGCCCGGGTGAAACAACGGCCCAGAGTTCGATGAAGGCATACGCGGATCGTGTGCGCGAGTTCCGCTGCTCGCGCAAGCCGCGTGTGGCTGTGACAGATTGGTTTGGCCCCGTAGCGACGGTCGACGTCGGCCCGCCCCGTGAGGTAGCCAGGTCGGTCAGGGTCGCCTCGAGAACTGCCACGGCGGACGAGTATCTCGCTCACTAGCTTGTCAAGGGGACACCGGGTTCGGCCGAGATTGCACGACCTGCTAGTGTCCTTCGCCTTTAATTCGTTGAAGAAGTCGTTGGAGGGATTGCAGGATGTCTTCGGCGGTTTTGGTCCAGATGAAGGGTTTGGGGTCCTCGTTCCAGGCGTTGGCCCAGGCGCGCAGGTC
>JAIUNK010000069.1 GCA_020161845.1 Actinomycetota bacterium | reverse complement strand
CCTGTTGCTGCACGAACTCGACGAACTGCAGGCTCGCTGCGAGACGGAGCTGTCCGACCTGGGGTGACCTGGGGTGGCCCGGCGCTCGTGACGGGGCAGCGGGTGACGACCCCGTCGGGGATCAGCGGTGGGCGACGCCGCCGCCCCCGCGGTCGCTGCGCTCCCGGCCGCTCTCGGCGCGCGCCGACCTGGTGGTTGCGCCCACCGCCTCCACCACGGGGCGGGGCGCCATGCTGGTGTCCCGCGGCAGGAACGCCGTCTGCGCCCCCACCGCGGCCGCGGCGGCCGTGCCACCCAAGACCATGGTCACCGCGTCGAACTGCGCGCGCGTCGCCTCGACGAGGACCGCCGCACTGGACTGCGCGGCCGACTGAACCGTCAACTGCCGCATGGCGCCGTCGCGCTCCACCGTCCGGGCGCTGGCCGCCTGGGTAGTCGCCGAAGGGCCGTCGCCGGGCAGTCGCACCTGGTCCAGGCCCAGCTCCCCAATGGTGCGCAACAGGCTCTGCTCTGCGGCGTCCACCGCCGCGCCGACCTGCGCCAAGACATCCCCTGCCAGGTCGACCCGGTGCATCAGGGAGTGCGCATCGGCGGCCGTGCCGATGGGTGCCCGGCTCGCGAACGCCCCCACGGGTCGCTCGGGACGCGCCGAGCGGTCGGCGCCCGTCGGTTCCGCTTCCTGTGGACCCGCCGCCTCGGCGAAGACACCCAACCCCCGACGCTGCGTGCCGGCGCCGAAGGCCTGGTCCGGGCGGGTCGTGGGCGGCACGGCCAGCGGGCTGGCGGCAACCACCGGGCTGACCCCGGCCTCCGGGGCCGTCGCTCCCGGGCTGGCCTGGGCGGGGCGGCCGAGGTCCGTCGGGGCGGTGGCCGCGACGAGCGGGGCGGCCGCAGCCGCCTGCGGTGGGGCCGCCTCCGGCAGCGACCACGTGGACGCCGTGCCGCCGAGCATCTTCAACGTGTGATAGCGCGCCTGCTCGGCGATGCCCTCCAACTCCTGAACGGAGCGATCGACATACTTCTGCAGCGCCGCGCGCATCGACGGATCCGTGGTGTCGTCGGTGGCCTGTGCGGCCACGACGCGGATGCGGCCCAGCACCTCCTGGGAGCGCTGCAGGTCCGCCCCGGCGACCTGCACGTAGCCGAGGCCGTCCTGCACGGACATCTGGTTCTGCCGAGAGGAGAGCACCTGAGCCCGCAGCGACTCGGCCGGCCCGATCGTCGGCACACCCCGGTCGTCCTGCTGCGGTGTGGAGCGCGCGTCGGCGCTCATCCGGGACACGGACAGGTGCATGGCAGCGATCTGCGCCGCCCACGCCTCCAGGTCGATGCGCCGGGACATATCGCCGTCGGTGCCGATCCTCATGCCGTCGCCCCTCTCGCCGTACGCGGTGTCCAGCAATGGCCACGGGGCGCCGCGAGGGTACGGCGTACGTCGCCCTACCCCACCCATCGGCCTCGCGAACGGTCAACTGAGGCAGGGCCCGAGCATCCTGCAACCCGGATTCCTCGGCCGGGTGGAGTCAGGCCGAGCCGGATGGCCGCGCGGCGGGAGCCGACGCGGACTTCGCCCGTGACGGAGGCGAACTGGTCGCGGATCCCGACCTGGCCGACGTGTCGATCGGGGCGAGGCCGGCCGCGGACTTGTCGTCACGCTGCACCGCCGGCGACCGGTCCAGGGCGTCCAACAGCAGGTTGACCGCCGCGAACTGGCTCAGCAGCGCCTGGCTGACGGCCTGCGCGCTGGCCTCGGCAGCGCTTTGCAGCTTGGCCAGGCGGGCGACCTCGCCGGGGACGTCGACGTCGCGGATCCGACCCTCGGCGGCCGAGAGGTTGATCTCCTGGACCTGGAGCGCGGCGATGGCGTGCGTGAGCGAGTTCTCGGCGGCTCCGATGCTGGCGCGCCGGTCAGAGAGCATGGCGATGGCGGCATCGATCGTGTCCACCGCCGCGGCGGCGCCCTGCTGCGACAGCAGACTCGGGGCCCTCCCCGGCGTGGTGACCGTCTCAGCCACCTGCGAGGTCGTGGTGGTCCCGGGGATGACGGTGGTGGTCGTGGTGCCGGGGACCAGGGTCTTCACCGGCTGGCCGGGAACGGTCTGCGTCGTGGTGGTCGTGTGCGGTGTGACGTCAAGGGAAAACTGTCCCTTGCCGCTGCCGCCGTTCGTGATCGAGGTCGCGAAGGCCACGGACCAACCCTCGTTCATGGTGACGACGTTGCTCGCGGCGTCCCACGTCCCCACCTGAGCGCCCGAGAGCAGCACCTTGCCGTTATCGATGTTGTACACCGTGGTGGCCGTAGCACTCGGCTGGCCCATCAACGTGCTTGTAGCAGCTGGCTTCACTGACGCGGCATACGTGTAGGTCGTCGTGGTGACGGGGACAAGCTGGTCGGGACCGGGCATCATGACGTAGGTGTCCGGGGTGGTCGTGGTGACCGTCTGGTCGGGGGTGGTCGTCGTTACGGTGCGGTAGGTCGTCGTGGTCGTCCCGGCAGTGCCGAGCCCGAGTCCGTCGGCGGTGGCCGCCCCGCCGAGGTCGACCGCGAAGGTAGCGCCGGCGGTGGACCCGACCTGAAGCGTCAGCCCACTGCGGGAGCCGTCGAGCAGGTGGATGGTGTTGTACGCCGTGGTCCGAGCGACCTCGTTGACGGCCTTGAGCGAGCTGTCCATGAGCAGCTGCAGCGCGGCCCGCTGGGCATCGCTCCAGGTTCCGTTGGCGGCCTGGACGGCGATGACGCGCATCCGCTGCAGCAGGCCGGCCGTCCCGGTGAGCGCGCCGTCAGCCACCCGGAGCAGGCTGATCCCGTCCTGGGCGTTGTGGTGCGCCTGCCGCGCGCCGAGCACGTGGCTGCGCATCTTCTCGGCGATGGCCAAACCGGCGGCGTCGTCCATCGCGGAGTTGATGCGCAGTCCCGAGGACAGCCGGCTGATCGAGGAGGACATGGCCTGCATCTGAGCGTGCCAATGCTCCAGCCCGATGCGGCGGCTCACGTCGCTGTCGGCCCCGATGCGCATACGCCACTCCTTGACGAAAACCGCGCCGTCCGTGGCGTGGGGACAGAAGGGTCCACTCCCCCATCGACGCGGCGCCGCGAAGTGTGAGGGCGAAGACGACACGAGTTGGACACTCGATCCAACCGAGGGGAAACTCGCGCTCGTCGATGGCTGTGCGGCGGCGCCCGACCACCGTCCAACGGGACTCTGTGCGGGCCTCGACGGGCCTCGACCCGGGCCTGCGCCCGGGACGGGCTGTCGGATCCAGCCCTTAGGCGCGTTCTGTGGGTTCAGTGGTTGGCCAGGAGTGCGGTTCTGAGGGTGTGGGCGGCGATGGTGCTGGCGGTGCGGGTCAGCAGACCCCATAGCGTGTGGGCGCCGTGACGGGCCAGGTCCATCTGATCGGTCAGCTCCGCGAACGTGGTTCGATGCGGTTACGCCAGGCGGCGATCACGGCCTGCAGGGTGGGAGGCATGCTGGCGCGCTGCTTCTTGGTCGGCGGCACCAGCAACGTGATGCCCTGTGCGGCGAGGGTGGCCCTGACCTGCGCGGAAGAGAAACCTTTGTCGGTGAGCAATCCGATGAGGCCAGGATCGGCGCCGTGCAGCAGGTCGGGAATCAGGTCGCGTTCGTTGACTGCGGCGGGCACGATCGACCAGGCCCGGATCACTCGCGATCCCAGATCGGTGCGCACCGCCAATCGGAATCCGTAGAACCACTCCCCGTGGGCTGCGTCGCGTCCGAAGCGGGCGACCAGACCGTTCGGGCCGACCCAGCCGTCGGCGCCACGGACGCGCGAGGGGTGCTTGACCGGCAGTGCGGTGGTGTCGAGTTGACCCCACTGATCGGCGGGGACCAGGTCCGTCACGGCTGCGCGGATCTGCTCGAAGGCGCCCCACAGCCAGCGCACCCGCCGGTTGAACTCGCTGTGATGGGGCAGGACCGGAAACAGCCCTGGCTGGTTGGTGGCGACCTCGGTGAGGAAAGCGGACTCGCTGCGCCGCCCCAGGAGGTTCCTGACCAGGGCGATCGTGATCACCTCAGCGTCTGAACAGCCGGGTGCGGGACCAGGCCGGCCTGGAATAACCACCTGCCCGGCTCGGATCAGGTCATCAACGACGACATAGCAGTGGACGAACAGGTCCTCGACGTTCACCATGGAAGTGCCCCTGCCAGCCGGCGATCTCGACAATCACCACGCTGGCCAGGGGCACCCTCATGTCACGCACCGACACGCCATCGAGACCGAACCCACACAACGCGCCTTAGGGTGGCGAGCGTGGTGCAGGTCCCCCCCTGGCTCTTGGATGTCTCGCGCAGTCTTTCGAGCCATTTCGACAGCGGGTCGATCGCGCGTGGTCGGACCTATGCCCAGCAAGGGCGCGTGCTCGCACTGGCCACCAGCAAGGACGGCGCGTCGGTGCTGGCCACCGTGCGGGGGCGGGGCGCGACATACCAGGTCGTCATCACCATGCGTCGCCCCGGGGCCCGGGGCCGATACACGATCAGCACCCGCTGCTCCTGCCCAGTGGGCGCAGGGTGCAAGCATGCCGTCGCGACGATCCTGGCCGCCTCGGAACAGGCCACCGCAGCCCTCCCGGCCGCCCAGGCCCCCCGCGTGGCCCCGTGGGAGCCGATCTTCGCCGCCCTGCTGGACGGCCGAGGCGCCACGGCCACGCCGGGTCACGCCGCGACGGAAGACGAGGTGGCACTCCAGTTCTCCTGGCAGGGTGGCCGATTCCCGGCGAAGAAGGCGCCCATCATGCTGCGCCCCGTGCGCCGTGGGCGCTCGGGGCGCTGGGTGAAGACCGGCATCAGCTGGCAGTCCGTGGGCTACGCGCGCAACGTGTCGGCGGCCGCGCGGCGAGCGTTCGAAGCCATCCTGAAAGCGGCCCGCGGAAACTACTCCTATTACTCGTCGGCGCAACTGACCCTCGAAGACCTCGGTCGACTGGCCTTCCCGCTGTTGGCGGACGCTGACGCGGCGGGCATCGCGCTGCTCACCGACACCCCCGAACGGCCGATCAGCCTGGCACCGCAGCCGGCGACGCCATACGTCACCATCCAACGCCCCGACGACGGCGGGATCGCGCTCGGCGCGAGTTGGCGGCTCGATGGCGAGGTGCTGCGTACGGGCGAGACCCGCACGGTCGGCTCGCCGCCGACGATGCTGCTCATCGACCGTTCCACCCAGCACCCGCCGGGGCTGATGCTCGCCGCGACCAGTCCGGCCGCCGACGCCGTGACGGCCCTCCTGCGCGCGGGGACCGTCGAGGTGCCGGCGGCGGACGCGGATCGCTTCCTCACGACGTACTACCCGCTCCTGCACGACCGCCTCGCCGTCGAATCCCCCGACGGCAGCGTGGCGCCGCCGCTGGTCCTGCATCCGCGGCTGGTCTGTGAGATGACCTTCGCCCGCGCGACGAATCTGGAGCTGAGCTGGTGGTTCGTCTATGGCGAGGGGGCGGCGGCGATCCGCCTGCCGCTGCGGCCCGCCTCGCCGCGCGATCTGAGCCGGTTCGCGATCGCGGATGTCGCGGCCAGCGAGCGGCTGCGCCGCGTTACCGAGGAGGAGGACCTGCTGGCGGCAGCGGTGCGCATCATCGAGCCGCATCTGCCCGGCATCGTCTGGAGTCACGCGCCCGGGCTGCCGCCGCGGCCCTACCCGGGCTCGGGGCTGTCGGGGATGCAGGCGATGACCTTCGCGACGCAGGTCGCGGCGGCGCTGCGCGAAGCCGCTGGCATCGAGGTGCTGACCGTCGGCGAGGTGCCCGATTATCGGCAGGCCCTGGAGCCACCCGTGGTGCGGCTCGCCCTCGGCGAGGGCACCGCCGACGGGGCGGGCACGGACTGGTTCGACCTCGACGTGCGGGTCGAGATCGACGGGGAGGTGGTGCCTTTCCGGCCGCTGTTCAGTGCCCTGGCCCTCGACGAGGAGTGGCTGTTGCTGGAGTCGGGGCTGTGGTTCAGCCTCGATCGGCCGGAGCTGCACCGGCTCCGGGCCCTGATCGCCGAGGCCCGGGCTCTGTCGGACCGCGACGGGCCGATGCGGATCAATCGCTGGCAGGCCGGGCTGTGGGACGAGCTCACCGACATCGGCGTGGTCGCGGCCCAGAGCGAGACCTGGAGCCGTGCCGTCTCGGGGCTGCTCGACCCCGGCTCGTTGGGCCCGATCGAGCCGCCGCAGCAGCTGGCCGCCAGGCTGCGGCCGTATCAGCTGGAGGGGTACCGCTGGCTGCGCTATCTCTGGCAAGCAGGGCTCGGCGG
>JAIUNK010000068.1 GCA_020161845.1 Actinomycetota bacterium | reverse complement strand
CCAGCGCGAACCTGCTGATGCGGGCCCGTGCCGTCGCCCTGGCCGGGTGATGACAGGGCGGTAGCCTGCCCGAAAACGGCCACAACGGCCCGAAAGAGCAGATCAGAGGGGCCACCAGCAGCCTCATCGGCACCGGATCCGCCAACCCCGGCGCCGCACCCACGAGTTGGCCCATAGATCAGCGCTTCCCTAGAGCGCGTCACGCACGGCAAGCGTGCCAGCCGAGTCGTGGCGTACGCGTCAGCGGACGTCGTGCGGGCGGAACTGGACGCTGATCCGGGGTCCGGTCGAGGCCGTCACCTTGGGGATGGCGTGCTCCCAGGTCCGTTGGCAGGAGCCGCCCATCACCAGCAGGTCGCCGTGGCCCACGACGTACCGCAGCGAACGGCCGCCCCCCAGCGGCCGCAGCAGCAGCGGCCGCGGCGTGCCCAGCGACACGATGGCGACCATCGTGTCCTGGGTGCGCGAGCGGCCGATCGTGTCGCCGTGCCAGGCCACCGAATCGCGGCCGTCGCGGTAGAGGCACATCCCCGCCGTGCTGAAGGGTTCGCCGAGCTCGGGGGAGTAGTACGCCGACAGGGCCGCGCGTGCCGCGGTCAGCACGGGGTGCGGCAGCTTCTCCTCGGCGCCATAGAACCGCAGCAGGCGCGGTGTGTCGACGACCCGGTCGTACATCCGGCGGCGCTCCCCGTGCCAGTCCACCTCGGTGCGCAGCTGGGTGAACACGGCGTCAGAGCCAGTCAGCCAGCCGGGCCGCAGATCGATCCAGGCGCCCCGGGACAGGGTCGTCCGCCGTACGGCGCCGGCCAGCTCCCGCAGCCCGACCGTGTCCTCGAGGTCGAGGAGGGAACCCTGGAGTCCGGTCATGCCCCAGATCGTACACCTGTACGACGCCCCGAGGGAGACTGCCGTCCGAACGGTCCGGGTGCACGTTCGGCTACGGATTCAGGTCGCTCGTCCGGCACGCCGCGGTCGGGTCCCGGCGTTGTCGGCGCGGCCAGGCACAATGGCACACGTGCCCCTGTACCGCGAGGCCGCGATCGTGCTCCGCACCCAGAAGCTGGGTGAAGCGGACCGCATCGTCACGCTGCTGACCCGCGAACGCGGGCTGGTGCGCGCGGTGGCCAAGGGGGTTCGCAAGACCAAGTCGCGGTTCGGTGCCCGCCTGGAGCCCGCCATGGTCGTCGACGTGATGTGTTACGAGGGGCGCAATCTCGACACGGTCACGCAGGCCGAGACGATCGCGCCGTACGGCGAGGCGATCGCCCGCGACTACATCGCCTGGACCGCCGCGACGGCGATGCTGGAGACGGCCGAACAGTTGACCTCCGAGCGGGACCCCAGCCCGCAGCACTTCCGGCTGCTCGCCGGTGGGCTGGCCAGCCTGGCCGGGCACGACCACGAGGCGGGCCTGGTGCTGGACGCCTATCTGCTACGGGCGCTGTCGGTCGCGGGCTGGGCGCCCAGCTTCCGGGACTGCGCGCGATGCGGCGCGCCCGGCCCGCACAAGGCGTTCAACCTCGCCTCGGGGGGCTGCGTGTGCCCGAGTTGTCGGACGCCGGGCTCCGCCGCGCCGGCCCTGGACACCCTCGAACTGCTCGGGGCCCTGCTGGAGGGCGACTGGGTCACCGCCGACGCCAGCGAGCCCCGGCATCGCCGGGAGGGCAGCGGGCTGGTCACGGCCTTCCTGCAATGGCATCTGGAGCGGGGCGTCCGCTCGTTGCGACTCGTCGAGAGGTCGTGATCGTCGTCGCCGTCCAGCCCCCCTTCCCCCATCCCAGCGGGGTGCGGCCCCCCGCGATCCCCCCGGAGCTGGTGCCCCGACACGTCGCGATCGTCATGGACGGCAACGGTCGCTGGGCCAACCAGCGGGGCCTGCCCCGCACGGAGGGCCACCGGGCTGGTGAGGCCGCGCTGATGGACGTGCTGGCCGGCTGCATCGAGATCGGGGTCGAACACATCTCGGCGTACGCCTTCTCCACCGAGAACTGGAACCGGTCCGCCGACGAAGTGCGCTTCCTGATGGGGTTCAACCGCGAGGTGATCCGGCGCCGACGCGACCAGATGGCCGCGATGGGCGTGCGCGTCAAGTGGGTGGGGCGGCGCCCTCGGCTGTGGAAATCGGTGATCGACGAGCTGCTCGACGCCGAACGCCTCAGCGGCCACAACACCACGTTGACGCTGCACTTTTGCGTCAATTACGGCGGCCGGGCCGAGATCGTCGACGCGGTGCGCGAGATCGTCGAGGAGGCCCGCCGCGGCCGGATCAAAGGTCGCGGGATCGATGAGGAGAGCTTCGCCCGGCACCTCTACGACCCCGACATGCCAGACGTCGACCTGTTCATTCGGTCCAGTGGCGAGCAGCGGACCAGCAACTTCCTGTTGTGGCAGAGCGCCTATGCGGAGATGGTGTTCCTGGACACGCTCTGGCCCGACTTCGATCGACGGCACCTGTGGCAGGCGATCGAGATCTACGCCCAGCGGGATCGCCGGTACGGCGGGGCGATCGACCAGGCCGCGACGTCGGCCGGGCAGAACCCGGCGACCGGCCCGGACCGGGACGACGCCGACTAGAGCGCGAACCACGCAGCGCGCGTACGAGAACCGATCAGCACGAGCACGAGGGAGGTTTCGATGAGGGCACTGGGCCGCATCGTCGTGGGCGTGCTAGCCGTCCTCGGTGCGCTGACGTTGCTGCTGGTCGTCGGGGGGCTGGTGGCGTTGCGGACGACGTCGGTGGGGATCGGGGAGCCGGCGCCCACTCCGCAGTCCACGACCACGGCCCCCGCGCCACCCTCGGGATCCGGGGATCTCGTTGCCGACAATCTCACCGCGGACGTCACCGTGCCGTTCGCGCGGCTGGAACAGCAGGCTGGGGACGGTGTCCGGCTCTCCGACGCCGGGGATGGCAAGATCCGGGTGAACGCCCCGTTCAGCGCGCTCGGCCGACAGCTGCGGGTGGAGACGGACGGGGAGATGACCGTCGACGGTGCCGACGTCGTCGTCCAGCCGGCCTCCCTGCGCATCGAGGGCCTGCCGGCCCTGGACGGCGTCCTGAGCGCCGTGGCGCGGCAGGCGGCCGGGGTCCGGGTGCCGATCACCGATCTGCCTAGCGGGGTGACGGTCGAGCGGGTCACCTCGACGCCGCAGGGGTTGCGGGCGCACGTGCAGGGCAACGGCGTACCGCTGCCGGCGTCCTGATCGCGCGGGACGCCGGCAACGTCGGTCGGGGAGTGGCGCCGCGCCTCAGCGGGCGATCGGGTGCTCCAGATGCAGCATCTGCTGCAGGTTGGCGTCCAGCTCCGCGTCGTCGAAGATCACCCGCCAGTCGTCCTTGATGATCCTGTCGCGGCCGTATTGCATCGCGATGTAGCAGGCGTCGCTGTAGGGGTTGTCGCCGCCGAAGCTGTTGGCCAGCGACACCTGGATGTGGCCCAGCATCATCGCCTTGGCGGCCGGCTCGGGGATGCCCAGCCGCGCGATGCCCTCCTTCATGACCTCCTTCATGAAGTCGCCGAGCATGCACACGACGGTCTCCACCAGCGTCGGCTCGCACTGCGCGAGCTGCTTGACGGTGACCCAGTGGACCTGCAGGACCGGGGTGTACATGTCGCGAATGACCTGCTCGGCCATGGCCCGCTGCGCCGGCGCGTCGTACTCGAACGCCCCCACGACATCCATGCCCGCCTTCTCGCCGCCGAAGGTGTCGTCCCACTCCTCGTCGGTGTACCGGCGGAAGAAGACCGACGGGTGGCAGGGGTGGGCCACCGCGTAGTAGATGTCCTCGCGGGGGAAGAGCAGACCGGCGTACGCCGCAGCGGGGTCGAGCGTCAAGACCACGGCGCCGGCCTCCAGCTGGGGCACCACCTGGGCGGTGACGGCCTCCAGGACGATGTCGGGCACGGCCAGGACCACGACATCGGCGCCCTGGATCGCCTGCTCGGTGGGGGTGATCTCGCGGCCCGCCGCGCGGACCCGGGCGATGCCGGCCTCGCCGGTCTCGCTGTATCGCACGGTATGGGTGCTCTTGGCGAGGTTGTTGGAGACGCGCAGGCCCATCTTGCCGCCGGCGCCGACTACGGCGACGGTCAGCCCGGTCACGGGGGTCTGGGTAGTCACGGTGGTCTCGGTGGTGCTCATCGAGGATCAGTCCTTTCGGTGGGGGTGAACGCACGCAGGTAGTGCAGGTTGTGTCGGGTCCAGTCGTCTTCCAGGGCGCAGGTGGTGGCGCTGTCGCCCTGCCAGACCAACCAGTGTTCGACGATCTGGTTGATGCCGCGTTGCTCGGGCTGCACGGCCGAGATCATCGCCGGATAATCGAGCAGCCCCTCGCCGAGCCGGGCCCCGGCGTAGGTGAACCCCACCCAGCCGGCCTGCCGGGTGAACGCGAAGTCCTTGACGTGCAGGTTCAGGACTCGCGGTGCGGTGGCCGCGATGGTGCTTGCCGGAGTTTGCAGGGCGGCCACGCAGTTGGCCGGGTCGAGCGCGACCCCGAGATGGGGGGAGTCGATCGCCTCGATCACGGCCATCATGCGGCTGACCGGGACCTGCTCGTAGGTCTCCAGGGCGATGCTGACGTCCGCCTGTTCGTACGCCGGGAGCGCTTCCCGCAGCAGTTCCTCGGCGCGGTCGGCCTCCTCGGCGCGGATCATGCTGCGGACCAGGGTGGCCTCCAGCGTCTCGGCCAGGGCGAGGTAGCGGTGTAGGTGGTCCGGGTCGAGGCCGCGGGTGCCGAGTTCCAGCCGTACGCCGTGCCGGGTGCACGCCGCCCGCAGATCGGTCACCGCCGCCGCGTCATAGCGCTCCAGCGGCGGATAGTCGCAGACCTGGAGCAGGTCGCAGCCCAGCTCGGCGGTCTTGGCCACCATGGCGGTCAGCCCCAACGGCGCCGGGTTGGTCGGCTCGTGCCACTGCCAGAAGAAGCTGTAGGTGCTCAGGCCGATGGTCATCGCCAGGACACCCGCTCAGTGGCCCGCGGGGGCGGCCGTGTGTGCCGCGCCCTCGGCGGTGGTCACGCGACCCAGTCGCACGAGCAGCAGCATGAGCACGCCCGAGAGGATCATCAGCGCCCCGACGAGGATCATCGGAGCCTGGTAACCGCCGGTGGCGTCCTTCAGCCAGCCGGTGATGTACGGCGCCGCGAAGCCCGCGACATTGCCGAACGTGTTGATCAGCGCGATGCCCGCCGCGGCCGCCATGCCGGTGAGGAACTGGGTCGGCACCGTCCAGAACACCGGCAGCGCCGAGAAGATCGCGCAGGCGGTCACCGTGATGATGGCGACGGTGAGCACGGGCGAGCCGGCCTGCAGGGCCAGCGGGATCGAGGCGCCCCCGATGAACGCGGGCAGGTAGATGTTGGCCGGCTTGACCCCGCGCTTGGCGGCGGCCGTGGTCACGACGTACAGCACGATCGCCGCGGGCAGGTAGGGGATCGCCGTGACCCAGGCCTTGCCCATCGTGTCGAGCTTGGTGCCGAACTGCGCCTCGAACCCGCTGATGATGGTGGGCAGGAAGAAGGCGAGCGCGTAGAGGCCGTAGACGAAGCCGAAGTAGATCAGGGACAGGATCCACACCCGTCCCGAACGGAAGGCGTAACCCAGGCCCGCGTGCTTGCCGTGCCCCGCGTCGCCGGCGGCGTTCTCCGCCGCGAGTTCGCCGGTCAGCCAGGTGCGTTCGGCGTCGGTGAGCCAGGGCGCCCGGTGCGGGTCGTCGACCAGCACGAACCAGGCGAGCACGCCGACGATCACCGCCGGGATGCCGACACCGAGGAACATGACCCGCCACCCCTCCAGCCCGAGCAGACCGTGCTGGTTGATGAACCAGCCGGCCAGGGGAGCGCCGATGACGGTGGTGAGTGGCTGCGCGAGGTAGAACAGGCCGAGGATGCGGCTGCGGTAGCGCGCGGGGACCCACAGGGACAGGAACAGGATCGCGCCAGGGAAGAAGCCGGCCTCCATGACACCGAGCAGGAAGCGCAGCCAGGCCAGCTGGGTGTAGCTCTGCACCCAGGTGAACAGCACCGCGACGAGGCCCCAGCTGACCATGATCCGGGCCAGCCGGGCGCGGGCGCCGAACTTGTGCAGCGCCATGTTGCTGGGCACCTCAAGGAGGATGTAGCCCGCGAAGAAGATGCCCGAGGCGAATCCGAACTGAGCGGCGGTCAGGCCGAGGTCCTTCGTCATGCCGTTCGGGCCGGCGAATCCGATCGCAGTGCGGTCGAGGTAGTTGATGAAGAACATCAGCGCCACGAAGGGCACCAGCCGGATCGAGATCTTCCGGATGGCCGAGCGCTCCACCTCGGCGGTTGCCGTGGCGGCGGGGCCTGCAGGGCTGGGCG
>JAIUNK010000022.1 GCA_020161845.1 Actinomycetota bacterium | reverse complement strand
TCACCCATTTCCCCAATGTCATCTCGTGGACGCCAATATTCCTGGCGACCTCGGCAATCGAACGATTTCCCTCGATGACGAAGTTTACCGCCTCACACTTGTACTCATCAGTGAAGCTCCGCCGCGTTGAACCCATACCCAATCTCCCGATCGACTAGGGCAACTATCCACCCGTGTCCACCAAACCGGGAACGGTCCACACCACCTGGCCCGCTGGTGCCAGGCCCGCACCATCAACTTCACCCGCGGCCGCTCCTCCCACAAGAACGACCAAGCCCACATCGAGCAGAAAAACTGGAGCGTGGTCCGCCGCAGCGTCGGCTACTTCCGCTACGACACCCCCCGCGAACTGGACCTGCTCAACCAGCTCTGGCCCTTGACAGCACTGCAGGTCAACCTGTTCCTCCCGCAACAGAAGCTGATGTCCAAGACCCGCACCGGCGCAGTAGTCCGCAAGAAATACGACAAGGCCACCACCCCCCTGCAACGCCTAACCCGCACCCACCCCGACCTGCTCGACCCCCACGACCAACAGCGCCTCGACGACCTCCTACAGCACAGCGACATCATCGCCGTGCGCCACCAGATCACCGACATCCAAGGCAACCTCATCGAACTAGCCCGACGCCGCGGCGCCATCCAACCCCGCGCCAAAACCAACGCCGTCTACCTCAGCCGCCGCAAAATCACCCCCACCAAGCGGGCAAAACCCGATGAGGCAACGACCCGAACCACGCGGGCATCTTGACATGAGGCAACAGGAGCACCCGGCGGCCCGGGGGCACACTGGGAGCCATGACGGACCCGGTCGAGACCAGCGCCGACGTCCCCCGCGCCCCGTCGGCCGACGAGCTCGGTCGATTCGCCGGCTATCGCGCGGTCGACCAGGCCGGCAGCATTGCTGGCAATCGGGCCTGGTGGGATGCCGACGCGGAGCGCTATCACGCGGAGCACGGCGCCTTCCTGGGGGGTGCGGACCTGGTCTGGGGACCGGAGGGGCTGCGGGAGTCCGACACGGCCCTGCTCGGGGATCCTGCGGCGTTGCGGGGCCAAACCGTGCTGGAGGTCGGTTGTGGCGGCGGGCAGGGCGCGCGCTGGGCCGCCGCCGCCGGGGCCCGCGTCGTGGCCGTCGACCTGTCGGCGGGGATGCTCGCACAGGCGCGGCTGATCGAGGCGAGCGCCGGTACGTCGGGTGGCGCTGGTACGTCGGGTGCGGCGGGTACGTCGGGTGGTGCCGGTACGTCGGGTGGTGCGGGGAACCCGGCGTACGTGCAGGCGGACGCCTGTGCCCTGCCGCTGGCCGACGAATCCTTCGACGTGGCGTTCTCGGCGTACGGCGCGGTCCCCTTCGTCGCCGACTCGGCGTTGCTGATGCGCGAGGTGGCGCGCGTGCTGCGCCCCGGCGGGCGATGGGTGTTCGCGGTGAGCCATCCGATCCGGTGGGCCTTCCCCGACGCGCCGGGTCCCGAGGGGCTGACCGTGGCGCGCAGCTACTTCGACCGCACCCCCTACGTCGAGAGCGAAGGGGACGCGATCAGCTATGCGGAGCACCACCGCACCCTCGGCGACCGGATCCGGGAACTGACCGCCGCGGGCTTCGTGCTGCGCGACCTCGTGGAGCCGGCCTGGCCCGACGGGCACGACACCACTTGGGGCGGCTGGTCCCCGCTGCGGGGGCGGTTGATCCCCGGCACGGCGATCTTCGTGGCCGACCGCGCGCCCTGACGACGTCACCGGCCCGGTGGACGGGACAGTCGGCCCTCGCCTGGTCCGGCACGGCACGATGGGGCCATGGTCCAGGAGCGTCACGAACCCGAGGGTCCGGTCCGCGCTCACCCGCCGTACGATCCGGAGCTCGCCGGCCTCGTCGGCGACGGTGCCGTCGACGGTCACCCGCTGCGGCCCCGCGACATCCCCCGGTTGCGCGCGGCGACGACCTCGTGGCATCCCAGTTTCGATGAGCTGCGCCGCGACGGCGCGGTGTGGCCGGAGACCCGGATCGTGCCCGGTCGCGACGGCGCGCCGCCGATCCCGCTGCTGATCCTGTGGCCGACCACGCCGTACGCCGGCCCGCGGCCCGCGATCCTGGCCTGCCACGGCGGGGGGATGGTCACCGGCGATGCGTACAGTGGGGCGCCCGGCCTGGCCGACTGGGTCGCGGAGCTGGGCATCGTGGCGTTCTCGGCCGACTACCGCCTCTCCCCCGAGCACCGTTTTCCGGCCGCGCTCGAGGATGTCATGACCGTGCTCGCGTGGCTGCACGCCTCCGCGGGGGAGCTGGGCATCGACCCCTGGCGACTCGGCCTCTTCGGGATCAGCGCGGGCGGCTGTCTCGCCGCGGGGGCGACGATGCGGGCCCGCGACGAGGGCCTGCCCGGCCCGTCGTTCCAGATCCTGCAGGACCCGATGCTCGACGACCGGCAGCACCGACCGTCCTCCTTCGAGCACATCGGCACCGGGGTGTGGGATCGCCACAGCAGCACCACGGCGTGGCACGCCTACCTCGGCAGTGCGGTCGCGAGCGGATCCGTGAGCCGGTACGCCGCCCCAGGGCGCACCGCCGACGACCCGGAGCTGTTGGCGGGGCTGCCGCCCACGTACCTCGATGTGGGCTCGGCAGACCTGTTCCGCGACGACGTGGTCGCGTTCGGCAGCGCGCTGCTGCAGGCGGGTGTTCCGACGGAGCTCCACGTGTGGCCGGGCGGCTGGCACGGCTTCGCCGAGATGGCGCCCCAGAGCCGTCTCGGTCGCGCGGCCAACGCCACCCGCACCCGCTACCTGGCCCGCCTCATCGGTCGCTGACCGTCGGCCCGACGACGGGTGCGGCCAGCGGCACAGTGTGATCGGCCGGGTGCGGCCGCTAGCTGAGGTGATCAAGCCACCGTCGATCTCGGCATCTCGCACCACGTCACCCTCAATCGCCTCAGCGGGTCCAGTCCTCAACGCGCAGGCCTTCCACCCGTTCGAACTCGCCGGCATTGGCCGTCACGACCACCAACCCGCGCGCCCTGGCCTGGCCCGCGATCAGAAGGTCATACGGGCCGATCGGGGTTCCTCGACCGGCAAGCCTTGCGCGAATGTCCGCCGCATGCTCCGCGGCAGCGATGTCCAGGTCAAGGACGCCCACCAGCTGGATGAAGTCGTCGACCTGGGCCCGTGCTCGCCGGGGATCGCGGTGTCGGTGAGCACCGTAGTAGAGCTCGTAGACGACCACAGTGGAAGTCGCCAGGCGGGACTTCTCCGCGGACAGTTTCTGTAGCAGCGGCCCGGGCCGCCGCCGAATCGCATCGATGACGATGCTGGTGTCCAGAAGGTACCGAGGAGCGATCACCACCAGTCGCGCTCCTGTATGGGTGGCTGATCTCGGTCGGGCCAATCACTGAGTTCTTCCGCCCGGGCGAACCACCGGTCCCAGGTGCGGTCGACAGGAGTGATCACCCGGGCGTCGCCCTCCACGACGATGGCCACTTCGCAGTCCTCCGCAAAGGCCACCTCCGCCGGCAGCCGTAGCGCCTGGGTCCGGTTTGATCGAAAGAGTTTGGTGATGACCACGACGACCTCCTCACGGGCGCGTAGATACATTCAGGATATACGCCTCGCCCTTGGTCAGCCAGCGCTCCAGTGTCCAGCACCTACGGCACGGCACGGCATGGCACGGACGTGATGATCCGGGCAGGGGCGGCGACGATGTCGGGAGTCACCCCGAGCCGAACCGCCACGGGTCGACGAGATCCAGCCCGGCGCAGCGCAGCCCATCGACGTCCCGGGTGGCGACTGACGCGGACCGGCTTCGGGCAATCGCCGCGATCTGGGCGTCGACCACCCCGATCGGGTGACCGTCGGCACGACGCTCGGCGACGATGGCGGCGTATTCCACGGCCGCCGGCTCATCGAAGGACCAGATGCGCCCCGATAGCGATGCGAGGAACTCCTCGACGGCTTGGCCGACGGTGTTTCGGCGACGACCCTCGGGCATCGTCGAAACGCCGGTGAGCAATTCGGCCTGCATCGACCGGCCATGCTGTGCCGCAATGCGGCGCAGCTCAGCGTGAACATCGTCATCAACATCTCGCACGGTCACGCTCGCCATCTTCAGCGTCCCGAGTCCATGCTTGCAGTGCTGATTTTGCAATCAAACCCGGATGGGGCGCTCGGCAGTGGACGGCATCCACCCGCACGCCCACCGCGAAGCAAGCCCGGGAGACCAACGGCGGGCCGGGAGAGGGGTCGAACAAGCTAAAGACGCCTTTCCCGCTTGAGAGACCCCTCTCCCGGCCCGCTGCCCACCAAAAGGGTCAGTGCTCCGCATCGTCTGGAGCACTTCCTCGCACTCCGCTACGGGCAGGATCTCGCTGCGCTCGCCCTACCCTCCGCTGCGTGCTTCGTCAATGCTCCGCGTCGTACCAGCTCTGGCCCACGCCCACATTGACCTCCAGCGGTACGTCGAGGGGCACGGCAGCCCCCATCTCCCGACGTACCAGCTCTTCCAGCACCGCCCGCTCCCCCGGCGCGACCTCGAGCACCAGCTCGTCGTGCACCTGCAGCAACACCCGCGACGCCAGTCCCTGGGCACTTAAAGCCCGGTCCACCCCGAGCATCGCCACCTTCATCACGTCCGCCGCCGAACCTTGAATCGGCGCGTTCAGCGCCATCCGCTCGGCCATCTCGCGGCGCTGCCGGTTCGAACTCGTCAGGTCCGGCAGGTACCGCCGGCGCCCCAGCATCGTCTCCGTGTACCCCTGCTTGCGCGCCACGTCGACCACCGACCGCAGATAGTCCCGCACCCCGCCGAACCGGTCGAAGTACGCCTCCATCAGCCCGGTCGCCTCCGCCGTAGAGATCGTCAGCTGCTTGCTCAGCCCGAACGCCGACAGCCCGTAGGCCAGCCCATAACTCATCGCCTTGACCTTGGCGCGCATCGCACTCGTCACGTCGGCCGGGTCGACCTCCCACACCCGCGCCCCGACGAACCGGTGCAGGTCCTCCCCGTCCCGGTACGCCTCAATCAGCCCCGCGTCCCCGCTCAGGTGCGCCATGATGCGCATCTCGATCTGGCTGTAGTCGGCCGACATCAGCGACTCGAAACCCGAACCCACCACGAACGCCGACCGGATCCGCCGGCCCTCCTCGGTGCGGATCGGGATGTTCTGCAGATTCGGATCGGTGGAAGAGAGCCGGCCGGTCGCCGCGATCATCTGCATGTACGTCGTGTGGATGCGCCCGTCGTCCGCGATGGACTTCAGCAGCCCCTCCACGGTGACCCGCAGCCGCGCCGCGTCCCGGTGCCGCAGCAGCGCGGCCAGGAACGGGTGCTCGGTCTTGGCATACAGGTCGGCCAGCGCATCGGCGTCCGTGGTGTAGCCGGTCTTCGTCCGCTTCGTCTTCGGCATCCCGAGCTTCTCGAAGAGGATCACCTGCAGCTGTTTCGGCGAGCCCAGATTCACCGAGTCGTCGTCGATCGCTGCGTACGCGTCGGCCTGCGCCTGCGCCACCTGTGCGGCGAAATGGGCCTCCAGCTCCTCCAGGCCGCTGGAATCGACCGCGATCCCGACCCGTTCCATCCGGGCCAGGACGTCGACGATCGGCAGCTCCACATCGGCCAACAACGCCGTGCCGCCGGTGCGGGCCAGCTCCTCGTCCAGCGCCCCCGACAGGTCCAGCACCGCGCGCGCCCGCAGCATCGCCTCCTGCGCCGCCGAGTCCCCGGCCGGACTGAAGTCGAGCATCCCCTGCCCGTCGGCCTGCCCGGCCGCGTCGGGGCGCAGCTCCCGCTTCAGGTAGCGCACGGTCAGATCGGCCAGGTCGTAGGCCCGCTGGTCGGGCCGCGCCAGATAGGCCGCCAACGCGGTGTCGTGCTCGATGCCCGCCGGCGCGAACCCGCGCGCCACCAGCGCCTGGACCGGGCCCTTCGCGTCGTGCAGCGCCTTGGGCCGCTCGGGGTCCGCCAGCCAGGACGCCAGGGCGGCCTCGTCGGCCGGATCGGCGTCCGCCAACACGACGTACGCCGCATTCTCCCCCGCCGCCACCGCGATCCCCTCGGCGTCGCCGGTGCCGCGCGCCCACGACCCGACGACGTGCACCCCGCACCGCGTCCCCGCCGGGGCGTGCTCCGCGAGCCACGCCGCCACAGCGCCGGGCGCCAGCACCTCGCCCTGGACGTCCGGGCCCGCCTCCGCCTCCGGTTCGGCGGTGGTCAGCGTCGCGAACAGCCGCTCGCGCAGCACCCGGAATTCCAGCCCGTCGAAGACCTGGTGCACCTCGTCGCGGTCCCAGGGGCGCCGCGCCAGGTCCTCGATGCCGACCGGCAGCTCCACGTCGTCGACGAGCCGGTTGAGCCGGCGGTTGCGCAGCACCGCGTCGACGTGCGCCCGCAGCGACTCCCCTGCCTTGCCCTTGATCTGGTCGACGTGCGCGATGACGCCGGCCAGGTCGCCGTACGTCGTCAGCCACTTCGCCGCCGTCTTCGGACCCACCCCCGGCACGCCGGGCAGATTGTCCGAGGTCTCCCCCACCAGGGCCGCCAGGTCGCTGTAGCGCGTCGGCGGCACGCCATAGCGTTCCTCGATCTGCGCCGGCCCCATCCGCCACACGTCGGACACCCCGCGGACCGGGTAGATGATCGTCGTCCGGTCGTCCACGAGCTGGAAGGTGTCCCGGTCGCCCGAGCCGATCAGGATCTCGGCGATCCCCGCGGCCCGCGCCTGCGCGACCAGGGTCGCGATGATGTCGTCGGCCTCGAAACCGGGGGCGTCGACGTGCACGATCCGCAGCGCGTCGAGGACCTCCTTGATGAGCGCGACCTGCCCCTTGAAGTCCTCCGGCGTGGTCGCCCGGCCCGCCTTGTAGTCGCCGTATTCCTGCGTGCGGAACGTCTCCCGCGCCCGGTCGAAGGCCACGCCCAGGTGGGTCGGTTCCTCGTCGCGCAGGACGTTGATGAGCATCGAGGTGAACCCGAACACCGCGTTGGTGACCTGCCCGGTCTTGGTCGCGAAGTTCTCCGCAGGCAGCGCGAAGAACGCCCGGTAGGCGAGGGAGTGACCGTCGAGAAGGAGGAGGCGACTCACATGTGGCAGCCTAGGCCCGACCCCCGACATCGAAAACGGCAGGAGCACGCCCGTGAGCAACGCGGCCTGGGGCAGCACATCCGACGGCGCACCCAGCACGGCGCTGCCCGCCGGGGTGATCCTCACCCGAGACGAGACGCTGGTCGGCCGGATGGGCATCGACGTCACCGCAGCCGGCGCCGAACTGACCACCGGCACGATGCCCGTCGAGCCGAACCGGCAGCCCTACGGCCTGCTGCACGGCGGCGCCAGCGCGGTCCTCGCCGAGACCCTCGGCTCCATCGCCGCCGCCTATCACGCGCACACGATCGGTCGGCTGGCCGTCGGGGTGGAGCTCAACTGCACCCACCACCGCGCAGTCCGCAGCGGCTACGTGACCGGCACCGCGACCAAGATCCACGCCGGCAGCAGCGCCGCCACCTACGAGATCGTCATCGTGGACGAGCGGGACAAGCGGGTCTGTACGTCGCGGCTGACCTGCATGTTGATCGATCGTGCGCCCGGGGCTTCGGTCGACCCGGAGGGCGTGGTGGACTCCGACGATGGCGCCGGCGACGAGGTGACCCCCGGCGCATGAGCGGACGGCCATGACCGGCGGGTTCCCGGGCGTCGGCACGCTGCTCAATGCCGCCGCCGTCGTCGTCGGTTCGCTGCTGGGCATGCTGATCGGCAATCGCCTGCCGGAGCGCACTCGTGACCTGGTCACGGACTGTCTGGGCCTGGTCACCCTGATGATGGCGGCGCTCTCGGCCGCGGCGGTCGTCGACCCCGCCCTGACGACCGCGGTCGGCACCGGCGCCCCGGTGCTCATCGTGCTGGGCAGCCTGCTCATCGGGGGTATCGCCGGGTCGATGCTGCGCATCGAGAGCCGCTTGGAGTCGCTCGGCGACGCCGCCGCGCGATGGTCGGCTCGGCGCCGCGGCCGCGCGCTGGACGGTGCCGCCGAGCAGGTCGAGGCCGATCGGTTCACCCAGGGCTGGCTGACCGCGACACTGCTGTTCTGCGTCGGGCCGCTGACCATCCTCGGATCGCTCGACGACGGACTCGGCCGCGGCATCGACAAGCTCGCCGTGAAGTCCGTGCTCGACGGGTTCGCCTCGATGGCGTTCGCCGCGTCGTTCGGCATCGGGGTGCTCGCGGCAGCGGCGTCGGTGCTGGTGGTCCAGGGGGCGCTGACGCTGGTCGGGATGCTGCTCGGCGCGGTCATGCCGGCCGCTCAGATCGCCGCGCTGACCGCGACCGGCGGCCTGGTGCTGGCCGGAATCGGGCTGCGCCTGTTGAAGATCAGGCAGGTCCCCGTCGGGGACATGCTCCCCGCGCTCATCGTCGCCCCGATCCTGACGTCCTTGGTCGCCCGCTGACCAGGCCGCCGCCCGAGGACCCCGGCTGACCGGCGCGTTGCTCCCCGGCTGGGCCGCTCTACTTCTTCTTGCCGGACGGCAGCCCGTCGACGACCAGCTGGGCCACGTCGCGCATCCCCAACCGCCGATCCATCGCGGTCTTCTGGATCCACCGGAACGCTTCGGACTCGGTCAGGCCCATCTGCTCCATCAGGATGCCCTTGGCCCGGTCCACGGTCTTGCGGGTCTCCAGCCGCTCGCCCAGGTCCGCGATCTCCTCCTCGAGGGCGTGCAACTCGACCCACCGCGAGCGGGCGATGTCGATGGCCGGGCGCAGGTCGTCGATGGTGAACGGCTTGACGACGTAGGCCATGACCCCCGCGTCGCGGGCCCGTTCGACCAGGTCCCGGTCGCTGAACGCGGTCAGCATGACGCACGGGGCGATGCGCTCCTTGCCGATCGTCTCCGCCGCGGAGATGCCGTCCTTGACCGGCATCTTCACGTCGAGGATCACCAGGTCGGGCTTGTGCTCCCGGGCGAGGTCGACGGCCTGCTCGCCGTCGCTGGCCTGCGCCACCACGTCGTACCCGCTGTCGGCCAGCATCTCGGCCAGGTCCAGTCGGATCAGGGCCTCGTCCTCCGCCACCAGCACCCGGACGCCGCGGATGCCACTGCGTGCGGCGGTGTCCTGCGCCGTCTCCGGCTGGGTACGCGGCGGCGGCGGGCTGGGGACGGGGGTGCTCGGCTTGTCTGTCACGTCGCCATCTTAGGGGGATGCCAGGTCCCGCTCGCCTCCCGAGGCGGCGTCGGAGCCTCTCCCGGCCGCGGTCCCGGAGGTCCGCCCGGACGCAAAGGGCGGCACGGCTTGGCGGGGTTGTTCAGCGGTGGTGCCGGGAGGGGGACTTGAACCCCCACGCCCTTGCGGGCAGAGCATTTTGAGTGCCCCGTGTCTGCCATTCCACCATCCCGGCGCGGGCCGTCGGCCCGGGTGCGCCGCCGGTGACCCCGCGGGGTACCCGCGAGAATCCGACTGCGCGGCCTGAGTATACGTGCTCAGCTGTCCAGGCTGCCCACGACGTGCACGCGCAGGCTGTTCGTCGTGCCGCTCACGCCGTACGGTCGTCCCGCCACCACCACCAGCACGTCCCCGTCGGTGACCACACCCTCGGCGAGCAGCGCCTGGTCGACGGCCTCGACCATCGTCGACATGTGCCGGAACTTCGGTACGACGAAGGTTCGGGTGCCCCAGGTGAGGGTGAGCCGCCGCGCGGTCTGCGGGTCGTTGGAGAACGCCAGCATCGGCAGATCGGCCCGCACCCGCGACAGGCGACGGGCGGAGTCGCCGGAGGAGGTGAAGCACACCAGATATTTCGCGTGCAGGTTGTGCCCGATCCGGGCCGCGGCGGCGGTGACGGCGCCCCCCACCGTGGACGGTTCGGTGCCGAGCGGTGGAATCCGCCCCATCCCGTGGTCCTCGGTGTTCTCGATGATGCGGGCCATCGTCTTGACGGCCTGGATGGGCCAGGCGCCCACGCTGGTCTCCCCCGACAGCATGATCGCGTCGGTGCCGTCCAGCACGGCGTTGGCGCAGTCGCTGGCCTCGGCGCGAGTGGGGCGGCTGTTGTCGATCATCGACTCCAGCACCTGGGTGGCCACGATGACCGGCTTGGCCTCCCGGCGGGCCAGCTCGATGGCCTGCTTCTGGACGAGCGGGACCTCCTCCAGCGGCATCTCCACGCCCAGGTCGCCCCGGGCGACCATGATGCCGTCGAAGGCCCGGACGATCTCGGTCAGGTTGGCGACGGCCTGCGGCTTCTCGATCTTGGCCAGGACCGGGCGGCGGACGTCCTCGTCCTCCATGATCTCGTGGCAGCGGATGACGTCGCGGGCGTCCCGCACGAACGACAGCGCGATCCAGTCCGCGCCGACCCGCAACGCCCAGCGCAGGTCGTCCTCGTCCTTCTCGGAGAGGGCGGGAACGCTGACCGGTACGCCGGGCAGGTTGATGCCCTTGTTGTTGGAGATGGTGCCACCCTCGGTGACCTCGGTGATCACCTCGGTCGGGGTCACCGCGACAGCCCGAAGGTTGATCTTGCCGTCATCGACGAGCAGCGTGTCGCCGGGGTGCACGTCGCCGGGCAGGCCCTTGAACGTGGTGGACACCCGGTCCTTGTCGCCCTCGACGTCCTCCGTCGTGATCGTGAACCGGTCGCCGTCGTTGAGCAGCACGGGGCCGCCGGCGAACCGGCCGGTGCGGATCTTCGGTCCCTGGAGGTCGACCAGCACACCCACCTGGCGGCCGGCCGCCTCGGCGGCCTCACGCACCATCGCGATGTGCCGCTCGGCGTCCTCGTACGAGCCGTGTGAGCGGTTGATCCGGGCCACGTCCATCCCGGCGTCGACCAGCGCCCGGATCTTCTCGGGAGAGTCCACCGCGGGGCCGATGGTGCAGACGATCTTGGCTCGGCGCATGAATTCGATTCTACGGTGGCCCGGTTGACCCGCCGCACAGGCTCGGCGGATGGCGGTGGTCGGGCAGGTGTACGCCGAGTGCCGGGCGGGCAAATTTCTGCGCAGCACCCGGCGTACGTGGTCCGGGTCCCTAGACCGTGAGTGGGCGATCGGTGGGGCTGACCGGCCGCGGCAGGGCCGACTCACCGGTGAGCCAGGCGTCCACCCCGTGCGCGCAGGCCCGACCCTCGGCGATGGCCCAGACGATGAGGGACTGGCCCCGGCCGCAGTCGCCGGCGACGAAGACGCCGGGCACGCTGCTCATGTAGGTGTCGTCGCGCACGATGTTGCCGCGGGCGTCGAGGTCGACGCCGAGCTGCTCGACGACGCCGGCCTGCTCCGGTCCGGTGAAGCCCATCGCGAGCAGGATCAGCTGCGCGGGCAGCACCTGCTCGGTGCCCTCGACCTCGACGAACGTCCCGTTCTCCAGCCGCACCTCGGTCAGTCGCAGCCCGGCCACATTGCCCAGCTCGTCGCCGATGATCTCCTTGGTGTTGACCGAGTAGACCCGCTCCCCGCCCTCCTCGTGGGCGCTGGCGATCCGGAACAGCATCGGATAGGTGGGCCACGGGTGGGCGTCGGCGCGCTGCTCCGGCGGCCGCGGCATGATCTCCAGGCTGGTCACCGACCGGGCCCGCTGCCGCAGCGCGGTGCCGATGCAGTCGGCGCCGGTGTCGCCGCCGCCGATCACGATCACGTCCTTGTCGGTGGCCAGGATCTGGCGTTCCACCGGCTGGCCCAGGGCGACCCGGTTGGCCTGCGGCAGATACGTCATGGCCTGAACGACCCCGTCGAGCTGACGCCCGGGCACGGGCAGATCCCGCGGCACGGTGGCCCCGGTAGCGAGCACCACGGCGTCGTACCGCTTGCGCAGCTCCCGGCCGGTGAGGTCCTCCCCCACCTTCACCCCCGTGCGGAACCGGGTGCCTTCGGCCCGCATCTGCGCCAGCCGCCGGTCCAGCACGTGCTTTTCCATCTTGAACTCGGGGATGCCGTAGCGCAGCAGGCCGCCCGCCTTGTCGGCGCGCTCGTAGACCGCGACGGTGTGGCCGGCGCGGGTGAGCTGCTGGGCGACGGCCAGACCGGCCGGGCCGGAGCCCACCACGGCGACGGTGCGACCCGAGAGCCGCTCGGGGGGCATCGGCATGACCCGGCCGTCGTCGAAGGCCCGGTCGATGATCGTGACCTCGATCTGCTTGATCGTCACGGCCGGCTGGTTGATGCCCAGCACACAGGCCGTCTCGCACGGCGCGGGGCAGAGCCGCCCAGTGAACTCGGGGAAGTTGTTCGTCGCGTGCAGCCGCTCGATGGCATCGCCCCAGCGGCCGTTCCAGGCGAAACTGTTCCACTCCGGGATGATGTTGCCCAGCGGACATCCGCTGTGGCAGAACGGAATCCCGCAGTCCATGCAGCGCCCGGCCTGATCCTGCAGCTCGCGGACGTCCTGCGGTTCGTAGACCTCGTGCCAGTCCCGTAGCCGGATCGGCACCGGACGCCGCGACGGCAGCTGACGGTCGCGGTTCTTCAGGAAACCCTGGGGGTCAGCCACGGGAGGCCTCCATGATCCGCTCCCAGACCTGGGAGCCGTCGGGGTCGAGCCCGTCCGCCTCCGCGGCCGCCCGCACGTCCAGGACGCGCTGGTAGTCGCGAGGCAGCACGAGCGAGAAACGGGTGCGAGCGGCCGGCCAGTCGGCCAGCAGCTGCGCGGCGACCGGGGAACCGGTCGCCTCCTGGTGGCGGCGCAGCAGGGTCTCGATGCGGTCGGCGTCGTCGTCGCGCACCGCCAGGATGTCCACAAGCTCGGGGTTGACCCGGCGGGGTTCGAGGTCGAGGACGTAGGCGACGCCGCCCGACATGCCCGCCGCGAAGTTGCGCCCGGTCGGCCCGAGCACCAGCACGGTGCCGCCGGTCATGTATTCGCAGCCGTGGTCACCGACCCCTTCGACGACCGCGCTGGCGCCGGAGTTGCGCACGCAGAAGCGTTCCCCGGCGGTGCCCCGTAGGAAGATCTCGCCGCTGGTCGCGCCGTACCCGACGACATTGCCCGCGATGACATTGCGCTCCGCGGCCAACCGCGCGGTGTCCTCGGGGCGCACGGCGATGCGCCCGCCGGACAGGCCCTTGCCGACGTAGTCGTTGGCTTCACCGAAGAGCCGCATGCTGATCCCCGCCGGAAGGAAGGCCCCGAACGACTGGCCCGCCTGTCCGGTGAGGTTGATCGTGATGGTGTCCTCCGGCAGCCCCTCGTGGTAGGCCTTGGTGACCTCGTGGCCGAGCATCGTGCCGACGGTGCGGTTGACGTTGCGGATGGTGGCCTCGATACGCACCGGCTCACCCCGCTCGATCGCCGGCCGGGCCTGCGCGATGAGGTCGTTGTCGAGGGCATGCTCCAAGCCGTGGTCCTGGCCCTGAGTGCAGAACCGGGCCGAATCGCCCTGCGGCACCGCCTCGGCCAGGATCGGGGACAGGTCCAGCCCGGCGGCCTTCCAGTGGTCCACCGCCTTGCGCACGTCGAGGACCGAGGACTGCCCGACCGCTTCCGCGATCGAGCGGAACCCGAGCTGGGCGAGCAGTTCGCGGACCTCGGTCGCGATGCATTCGAAGAAGGTCTCCACGAACTCCGGCCGGCCGGTGAACCGGGCCCGCAGCTCGGGATTCTGCGTCGCGATCCCCACCGGGCAGGTGTCCTGGTGGCAGACCCGCATCATGATGCAGCCGCTGACCACGAGTGGGGCCGTGGCGAAGCCGAACTCCTCCGCGCCCAGCAGCGCGGCGACGACGACGTCGCGACCGGTCTTGAGCTGCCCGTCGGTCTGCACGACGATCCGATCGCGGAGGTCGTTGAGCACGAGGGTCTGCTGGGTCTCGGCGAGGCCCAGCTCCCAGGGCGCACCGGCGTGCTTCAGCGACGTCAGCGGGGAGGCGCCGGTGCCGCCGTCGTGGCCGGAGATCAGGACGACGTCCGCGTGGGCCTTGCTCACGCCCGCCGCGACCGTGCCGACGCCGACCTCGGAGACGAGTTTCACGTGAATCCGCGCGCTCGGGTTGGCGTTCTTGAGGTCGTGGATGAGCTGCGCCAGGTCCTCGATGGAGTAGATGTCGTGGTGTGGCGGCGGGCTGATCAGGCCCACGCCCGGGGTGGAGTGCCGGGTGCGAGCCACCCAGGGGTAGACCTTCGCGCCGGGCAGCTGCCCGCCCTCGCCGGGCTTGGCCCCCTGAGCCATCTTGATCTGGATGTCGTCGGACTCGGTCAGGTAGTGGCTGGTCACCCCGAAACGGCCCGAGGCGACCTGTTTGATCGCGCTGCGTCGGGTCGCGTCGAGCAGCCGGTCGACGTCCTCGCCGCCCTCGCCGGTGTTGGACTTGGCGCCGAGCCGGTTCATCGCGATGGCGAGCGTCTCGTGGGCTTCCTTGCTGATCGAGCCATAGCTCATCGCGCCGGTCGAGAAGCGCTTGACGATCGCGCTGATCGGCTCGACCTCTTCGACCGGGATCGGCGTGCGCCCGGACGTGTCGAACTCGAACAGCCCGCGCAGCGTCATCAGCCGCTTGCTCTGGCCGTCGACACGGGCCGTGTATTGCCGGAACTCGTCGTACCGCCGGGCCCGCGTCGAATGCTGCAGCCGGAACACCGTCTCCGGGTCGAACAGGTGCGGCTCGCCTTCGCGGCGCCATTGGTACTCACCGCCCGTGGCGAGCTTGCGGTGCGCGTTGCCGACGCCGGAGACCGGGTACGCCGTGCGATGGCGCGCCTCGACCTCCTTGGCGATGACGTCCAGGCCGACGCCGCCGAGTCGGCTCGTCGTGCCCGTGAAGTAGTCGTCGATGACCTCCTTGGCCAGGCCGATGCACTCGAACACCTGCGCGCCGCGGTAGCTCGCCACCGTGGAGATGCCCATCTTCGACATGACCTTGAGCACGCCCTTGCCGAGCGCCTTGATGAGGTTGGCCACGGCCTTCTCGCTGGTGACCCCGGTGATGGCCCGGGAGCGCACCATGTCCTCGACGGTCTCCATCGCCAGGTAGGGGTTGACGGCCGCGGCGCCGTAGCCGACCAGCAGCGCGACGTGGTGCACCTCGCGGACATCGCCCGCCTCGACGATGAGGCCCACCTGGGTGCGGGTCTTCTCCCGGATCAGGTGGTGGTGCACGGCCGCGGTGAGCAGCAGCGAGGGGATGGGGGCCTTGTCGATGGTGGAGTCCCGGTCGGAGAGCACGACGAATCGGGCGCCGCGCCGGATGGCGCCGGAGACCTCCTTGAAGATCATCTTCAGCCGCGCCTGCATCGCGGCCGCTCCGCCGGCCACGTCGTACAGCCCGGAGACCACGACGGTCGCGGTGCCGGACTCGTCGTAGTCGTCGGCGTCGATGTGCACGATCTTGGCCAGCTCGTCGTTGTCGATCACCGGGAACGGCAGCACGATCTGCCGGCAGTGCTCCGGGGAGACCTGCAGCAGGTTCAATTCCGGGCCGGCGGTGGCGCCGACGCTGGTGACCAGCTCCTCACGGATCGCGTCCAGCGGCGGGTTCGTCACCTGGGCGAACAGCTGGCTGAAGTAGTCGAACAGCAGCCGCGGCCGGTCCGAGAGCACCGCGATCGGGGTGTCGGTGCCCATCGACCCGAGCGCCTCGGAGCCGGTCGCCGCCATCGGCGCGAGGATGACCCGCAGCTCCTCGCTGGTGTAGCCGAAGGTCTGCTGCCGTCGCGCCACCGAGGAGGCGGTGTGCAGGATGTGCTCGCGCTCGGGCAGGTCCTTGAGCTGGACCATGCCGTCCTTGAGCCACTGCGCGAAGGGCAGCTTGGCGGCCAGCTTCTCCTTGACCTCGTCGTCGGGCACGATCCGGCGCTGGCCGGTGTGGACGAGGAACATCTTGCCGGGGCTGAGCCGGCCCTTCTCGACGATCCGTTCAGCGGGGATGTCGAGCACCCCGGCCTCGCTGCCCAGCACGACGAGGCCGTCGTCGGTGACCCAGTATCGGCCGGGGCGCAGCCCGTTGCGGTCCAGCACCGCCCCGATGAGGGTGCCGTCGGTGAACGTCACGCAGGCCGGCCCGTCCCACGGCTCCATGAAGCAGCCGTGGAACTGGTAGAAGGCCTTGCGGGCCGCGTCCATCTCGCCGTGGTTCTCCCAGGCCTCCGGGATCATCATCAGGACGGCGTGCGGCAGGCTCCGGCCGCCGAGGTGCAGCAACTCCAGCACCTCATCGAAGCTGGCCGAGTCCGAGCCCTGCGGGTCGCAGATCGGGAACAGCCGCGACAGGTCGCCGGGGATGAGGTCGGACTTCAGCACCGACTCCCGCGAGGCCATCCAGTTGCGGTTGCCACGGACCGTGTTGATCTCGCCGTTGTGCGCGATGAGCCGGTAGGGGTGCGCCAGCGGCCAGCTCGGGAACGTGTTCGTCGAGAACCGGCTGTGCACCAGCGCGAGTTCGGTGACGACGCGCTCGTCGTGCAGGTCCGGGTAGAAGTGGTCCAGCTGTTCGGTGGTGAGCATCCCCTTGTAGACCAGGGTGCGGGCCGACAGCGACGGGAAGTAGGTCCGGGTCTCGTGCTCAGCCCGCTTGCGCAGGCAAAACGCGAGCCGGTCCAGCTCAATCCCGGTGGCGCCCTCGCGCGTGCCCGTGGCCGCGACGAACAGCTGGGCGAAGTGCGGCATGACGTCGCGGGCGACCTTGCCGATGATCGAGTCGTTCACCGGTACGTCGCGCCAGCCGAGCACGGCCAAGTTCTCCTCGGCGGCCAGGGCTTCGATGCGGCGCACCGTCGTGGCGCGCTCGGCGGCGTCGACGGGCAGGAAGGCGGTGCCCACGGCGTACGCGCCCGGCGCCGGCACCTCGAAACCCGTCACGGCGCGCAGGAACGCGTCAGGCACCTGCATGAGGATGCCCGCGCCGTCGCCGACCAGCGGGTCCGCGCCGGTGGCGCCGCGGTGGTCGAGGTTGCGCAGGGCGATCAGCGCGTGCTCGACGATGTCGTGGCCCGCATGGCCGCGCAGGGTGGCGACCATCGCGACGCCGCAGGCGTCGTGCTCGTAGGCGGGGTCGTAGAGACCGGTGGCTGCCGGGACAGCGGAGAAGTCGCGAGCGGACACGGTGATTCACCGTCCTTTGCGGGAGAGGACCGATGAGGTCGGCGGAGGGAGGGTACGCCGAGAGGGCGCGATGCACCGGACCGCACTGTCCGGACGACGGAACTCTACCGGCTGGAACCGACAGCCGAAGACCAGCCACCATCTCACTTATTGAGACCAACCTGCTCGAATGCCGGCTACCCTAATCGGCTTCCCTACCCGAATCCGCATCCCAAGGGTTGACCAGCGGCACGCCAAAGCGCTTGAAGTCGGCGGTGTTGCGGGTCGCCACGGTGAGGCGATGGACAGCAGCCGTGGCCGCGATGAAGGCGTCGCGCTCGGGGGCCGGGTCGGGAACGTGCCAGCCGGCCGCCAGGGCAGCAATGCGCGCATCGACGGGCAAGATACATCCTTCGAACGTCCGCGAGACCGTCGAAAGCCACGCCCGCAGCACACGCCCCTGCGCCTCGTCGCGCCTCTCGCTGCGTCGTACGCCAATCTCCAACTCAAAGAGCGTGATCGCGCTGATCGCCTGCGCTGCCGAGTGGCGACGAGCCCACGCGACGAACCGTCGATCCGCCCGCGATGACGCCGCCTTGCGCAACTCGCTGACGACGCACGTGTCCAGCAGAAGTTCGCTCACAGATGCGGCACCCTCACAGGTCCGGTACCCGCGGGACGAGGCGTAGCGTGGCTGGCTCGAAGTCGATGTCCGCCCACGCCTCTGGGTCCTGCTCCGCAGACGCAGACAACGCGTCGTACAGCGAGCGGCCCCCTCGCAACCGCTCATACTCAGCGATCGACAACAACACATGCGACGGTACGCCGCGTTCAGTGATGACCACGATGTCCGCCTGAGCGGCACGTTTTGCGGCACTGACACGCTGATTGAACTCCCGAGCGCTCATGGTGACCATGCCGACCCCCTTGTAGCCAAGTAGCTACATCCTACGCCGGCCCGCCCCGAGACCCCACGTCAGCGGGTGTCCGCCCGGCCGTTCGGCCCAGCCACCGGAACCACCAGGCGCCGAACGCGAAGACCACGATCGACGTCCAGACGTTGAGGCGCAGCCCCAGGAGATGGTTGGCGTCGTCGATGCGCAGGTTCTCCACCACGAATCGCTCCACCGTGTAGAGCATGAGCACCAGCGCGAACAGTTGGCCGGGCACGAGGCGTCGCAGTACGGACGACGCGCCGATGCCGAACCGGCGATCCACCCAGAACAGCAGCGCCGCCGCGAGCAGGCACCACACCGCCTCGTAGAGGAACGTCGGGTGGAAGGTGCCGATCACCACCGGGTTGCCCGCGGCGTCCACGACCGCCCGCCCCGCCTGGTGGTCCCACTGATGGATCGTCAACGCCCACGGGACGTCGGTGGGACCGCCGTACAGCTCGTTGTTGAACCAGTTCCCCAGCCGCCCGATCGCCTGCGCGATGAGCAGCGGCGGGGCGAGGGCGTCGGCGAAGACCAGGAGCGGTACGCCGTGCCGGCGGCAGCCGATCCACGCGCCGACGGCGCCAAGGGCCACCGCGCCCCAGATGCCGAGACCGCCCTCCCAGATGGCGAAGGCCTTGGCGGGCTGACCGCCGGCACCGAAGTAAGCCTGCGGGCTCGAGATGACGTGGTAGATCCGGCCGCCGACGATGCCGAACGGCACCGCCCACAGCGCCACATCGATGGCCTTCTCGGCCTCGACCCCGCGCGCCGGCAACCGCCGCGCGGTCAGCCAGGCCGCGAGCACGATGCCGGTGAGGAGGGCCAGCGCGTACGCCCGCATCGGGATCGGCCCGAGATGCCAGACCCCGACGGTGGGCGAAGGGATGGCTGCGGGCAGCATCGGGATCACGGGTGGCCTACTTGGCGACCTCGAACAGCTTCTTCTCGAAGTCGTCCGCGGTGGCCACCCCACTCAGCGAGATCACCTTGTTGTTCACGAAGAAGTACGGCGTACCGCGAACGTCCATTACCCGGTAGGTGTACTCCTCAAGACCCTTGAGGTAAGGAACGTACGGCCGATCCGCCGCGCACTTTTTCCAGGTATCGAGCGCCGCACCAGAGATGCCCGCCTCGGTCGCAGCACTGGCCAGCGCCTCGTCCGTGTAGCCGTCACCCTCGTTCGTGGGCTGCTTGGCATAGACCTTGTCGTGGAACTCTGCGAACTTGCCGGCGTCGGCGGCGCACAGGGCCGCGTTGCCGGCCTTCTTGGATGAGTCGTTGCGCAGATTGTCGTCCAGGAAGGTCTTGATGTAATAGACGACATTGATCTTGCCCGCCGCAGCGAGATCGTGGATGCGACCTCCCAAGCGGTCCTCGGCCTGCTTGCAGGCGGGGCACTGGAAGTCCTCGAAGATCTGCAGCGTCGGGATGCCGTCCTTCAACACGCCCCCGTTCGTCGCGATCACCGGCGAGTTGGCGTCCTTGACGCCCTTCGGCAGCTTGACCGCGGCATTGCCGGCGGTGCCGGTGCCGGTTCCGCTGGCACCCGTCGCGGTGCCCGTTGTCCCCGGCGCGGCCGGAGTGTCGCCGCCCCGGTTGGGCAGCCAGATGGCCAGGACGATCCCGAGCACCACGAGCGCGCCGATGACCGCGCCCAGGATGGCCTTGGTGTTCTTCGGGCGATCGGCGGCCGCGGCGATCTTCGCCTGGCGGTCGTTGTGCGGAGCGGACGGCATGCTCTCTCCTTCGATCTCGGGCTCCCCCGGCGCTTCCGGCGGCCAGCCCGCGTCGTGAACGAGTGGGTTCAGGGGGTGGTTCCGGTGCCGACACCGGCCGGCGACGCCGTGGTCGCGGCCCGCGTCGATCCCGATCCGTTGAGTCGATTGTCCACCGCCACAGGCGTTCTCGGGCGTACCACGAGCCACGCGGCAAGGGCCAGGAAGCCGAGGTCGCGCAGGATCTCCTGCAGATAGGCCGGCTCCCGATCCCAGGCCAACGAGCCGTCGCCGCCGAAGCAGCCGCAGTCGATCCGCAGGCCCCGAGCCCAGGCCGAGGCGATCCCCGCGATGAAGACCACCAGCAGCACCGCGGAGACGATCGCAACCGGCCGCACGAACAGGCCGATCAGCAGCAGGAGGCCGAGCGCCAGCTCGACGATCGGCAACGCCTGGCCGATGATCGCCGCCAGGTCGTAGGGGAAGATGTCGTAGGCCTGCACCGACCGCGCGCTGGTCAGCGGCTTGCCGAGCTTCGTGGCCGCCGCATAGATCCACACCCCGGCAAGGATCAACCGCGCCGCCAGGCCGACCGCACGAAGCGCCATCAGCGCCCGCTCCGCACGCCGCGGGCCAGCTCGGCGGTCAGCTCGCGCAGCGACGCCAGCCGCCGCTCCCAGGCACCCTCGCCGGCGAGGCGCCGCACCAGCGCCGACCCGACGATCACGCCGTCGGCGAAGGCGGCCAGCTCCGCGGCCTGGGCCCCGTCGCTGACGCCGAGGCCGACACAGAGCGGCAGGTCGGTGACGGCGCGAGTCCGCGCGACCAAGCCCTCCGCCGCCGAGCCGACCGAGGTGCGGGTGCCGGTCACGCCCATCACCGAGGTGACGTAGACGAATCCGCGGCAGTGCGCGGTGGTCATCGCCAGCCTCGCCCCCGTGGAGCTCGGCGCGACCAGGAAGATCGGGGCCAGGCCGTGCCGCTGCGCCGCCTCCAGCCAGTCGCCGGCCTCGTCCGGAATCAGATCGGGAGTGATCACGCCGGCACCGCCCGCCGCCGCGAGATCCGCCGCGAACCGGTCCACCCCGTAGGCCAGGATCGGGTTCCAGTAGCTCATCACCACCGCGACGCCGCCCGCCGCCGTGACCTCGCGGACCGCGGCGAAGATGTCGGTGATCCGGACGCCGTTGGCCAGCGCGGTCGTCGCGGCGTCCTGGATCACCGGGCCGTCAAGCACCGGATCGCTGTAGGGAAAACCGACCTCCACGATGTCGGCGCCCTCCTCCACGATGGCGCGCATCGCCTGCAGCGACTCCGGCACGGTCGGGTAGCCGACCGGAAGATACCCCATCAGCGCTGCGCGGTCCTCCGCCTTGGCCCGGGCCAGCACCGCGTCGAGGGCGAGGACGCCCGCCGCGCTCGTCGTACCCATCACCGCTCCTGCTCCGATTCGATCAGCCCGAAGTAGCGGGCGGCGGTGTCCACATCCTTGTCGCCGCGGCCGGAGAGATTGACGATGAGCACCGCACCCTCGCCCAGTTCGCGGCCGACCTCCATCGCCCCGGCCAGGGCGTGCGCCGACTCGATGGCCGGCAGGATGCCCTCGGTGCGGGTCAGCAGCCGGAACGCCTCCATCGCGTCCTCGTCGGTGGCATAGCGGTATTCGGCCCGCCCGCTCTCGTGCAGGAAGGCGTGCTCCGGGCCGACGCTGGGGTAGTCCAGGCCCGCGGAGATCGAGTGCGACTCGACGGTTTGGCCGTCGTCGTCCTGCAGGACGTACGTCGCGGCGCCGTGCAGCACCCCCGGCGTGCCGCCGGAGAACCGCGCCGCATGCTTGCCCGAGCCGATGCCCTCGCCGCCGGCCTCCACGCCGATCAGCCGCACCCCGGCGTCCTCGCGGAACCGGTGGAACAGGCCCATCGCGTTGCTGCCGCCGCCGACGCAGGCGATCACCGCATCCGGCAGCCGACCGATCCGCGCCAGGATCTGCTCGCGGGCCTCCTCGCCGATGACCTTGTGGAAGTCGCGGACCATCTCGGGGAACGGGTGCGGGCCGGTCACGGTGCCCAGCACGTAATGGGTGGTGTCGACGTTCGCGACCCAGTCCCGCAGCGCCTCGTTGACCGCGTCCTTCAGCGTGCGGCTGCCGTGCGTGACCGGGATGACCTGCGCGCCGAGCAGCCGCATCCGGGCCACGTTGAGGGCCTGCCGCTGGGTGTCGCGTTCGCCCATATAGACGACGCAGTCCAGGCCCATCAGGGCGGCCGCCGTCGCCGTCGCCACGCCGTGCTGGCCCGCACCGGTCTCCGCGATGACCCGCTTCTTGCCCATCTGCACGGTCAGCAGCGCCTGCCCCAGGACGTTGTTGATCTTGTGGCTGCCGGTGTGGTTGAGATCCTCGCGCTTGAGGAAGACCCGGGCGCCGCCGCAGTGCTCCGCGAACCGGGGCACCTCGGTGAGCAGACTCGGCCGGCCGGTGTAGTCGGTCTGCAGCCGGCGCAGCTCGGCCTGGAACTGGGGATCCACGGCGGCCTTGAGGCGGGCCTCGTCCAGTTCCTCCAGGGCGGCGACCAACGCCTCAGGCACGAACCGCCCGCCGAAGTCGCCGAACCGGCCCACTCCGACGCCCATCGCCTCCGCGAAGGCGTCGAGCTGTGGGGCGCTCACGACTCCCCCGGCAGCCGCAGACACGGATGTGACCCCGCGGTGACCAGCTCCTGCACGGCCTCGCGCGGTCGGCCGCCGGTGACCAGGGCCTCCCCGACCAGGACCGCGTCGGCGCCGAGGCGGGCGAGTTCGAGGACATCGTGCGGGCCGCGCACGCCGGACTCGGCGACCTTCACGACGCCGGCGGGCAGGTGCGGGGCGATCCGACCAAAGGTGCCCCGATCGACGTCGAGGGTCTTCAGGTTGCGGTTGTTCACGCCGATGATGCTGGCGCCCGCGGCGACCGCTCGGGCCGCCTCGTCCTCATCGTGGACCTCGACAAGCGCGTGCATGCCCAGGGACTGGGTGCGCTCCAGCAGCCCGACCAGCACCTCCTGCTCCAGCGCCGCCACGATGAGCAGCACGAGGTCCGCGCCGTGCGCCCGGGCCTCCCAGAGCTGATAGGCGTCGACGATGAAGTCCTTGCGCAGCACCGGGATGTCGACCGCGGCGCGGACCGCCACGAGATCCTCCAGGCTGCCGCCGAAGCGGCGCTGCTCGGTCAGCACGCTGATCGCCCTGGCGCCGCCCGCCTCGTAATCGCGAGCCAAGCCGGCCGGATCGGCGATCATCGCCAGCGCACCCTTGCTCGGACTGCTCCGCTTGACCTCGGCGATGACCTTGACGCCGACCTCACCCTGACGCAGGGCGGCGACCGCATCACGCGGGTCCAGGGCCCGGGCCGCCCGCTCCTTGAGGTCCTCGAGGCTCAGCTGGCTGCGACGCTGCGCGAGGTCTGCACGCACGCCCTCGATGATCTCGTCCAGAACGGTAGCCACGGGGCTCAGCGTAACCAGCGCGGCCGGGTGCTCCGAATCGGGTTCCGAGCGCGGACAGGCAGGCTCGGGGCTGGCAGGGCGACGGCCCGGCACCGCGGGGCGGTCCGGGCCGGTGGCTGGGGTGGCAGCCGGTGGGTGGCCGGGTCAGGGCCGGTACGTCGAGGGCGACGTCACCACATGTCCTCGACCCACTTGCCGCCGGCCCGCTGCAGACCGATCCAGGCCGCGGCACCCGCAACACACAGCACGGTGCCCGCGATCCACAACCACGACCAGTGGACGACCACCCCGAGGCTGACCAACAGGGCCCCGGCGAGCAGGACGACGGTGCCGATCCAGGCGGCGGGGGTGTTGCCGTGGGAGACCTTGCCGGACATCTGCGCTTTCCTCCGTGTCGTTCATCGTTCGCGGGCGGCGTCCGGCCCACTCGACCGGCGGGTTCCGGTGCCACCCGACCTCGCGGCCGACTGACGGTTGCCCCGAAGGGTCCGGACGTCGTCGTGAGCGACATTGTGCCAGGCCGGAACCGCGAACGGTCGGACGGCACCGGGCAACCGGTCACGCTGGGCCGGACGGCCGCGGGATGCGCCGATCGGTCATTTGGCGCTCAGAGCGTCGGATCCTCGCCGCGGGAGAGCGCATCCCAGTCGTCCTCGGTACGCCGGCCGAGGGGGCCCGACGTGCCGGACTGCGGCGGAGAGGGCTGCGCCGGCGTACCGGGCCGCTGCGACCTACCGGCGGGCGGCGCGCCGGGGCCGGCCCGCTCCCCGACCGGGGCCTCGACCGGGGCCTCGACGGACGCCTCGACGGGGGCGTCGTAGCGAGCCGAGACTCGCCGCCACCGCGACCCGAGGATCAGCGCCAGCGCCGCGGCGACGACGACGAGCAGCGCCGCCGCGTCCCCGCCCCAGGAGGCGGGCGCGACGACCACGTCGTGCACGGGCAGGCCCGCTGGCACGGTGGCCCGGGACAGCCCGGCCGAGGCATCGGCAAGGCCGGTCCGCCACGCCACCTCCGCGCCGACACCGGCGGCGCCGAGCAGCACCGCGACCACCGGCCGCAGCCGCGGCCCCGCGAAGGCCAGGGCCGCCGCCGCGGCGGCCGCCACCAACAGCAGGGCCGGATAGGCCGGTGCCAGAGCCGAGCCGCTGGCGGCCAGCCGGGTCGCCGTGTTCAGCGATCCCGCCGCGGGCTCGCCCGTCGCCATCGGCCGGGAGGCCACGATCAGGCCGAGCCCGGCCCCGAGGAGCCCGAGCAGCACCGTCGTCGGCCGACGCCCGAGCACGCCCACCGCACTCATCCGACCGACTCCGGCTCGCATCCGGGCTCGGATGCAGGCGCGGATCCAGGGTCGGGTTGCGGGTCGGACATGGGCTCGAACCCGGCGTCGGGCGGCGTCAGGGTCGCCGCCCGCGCCACCGCCCGCAGCGCCGCCGAGGCCTTCGCGACGCACTCGTCGTGCTCCGTGGCGGGCACCGAATCAGCGACGATCCCGGCCCCGGCCTGCACATAGGCCACCCCGTCGAGGATGACCGCGGTCCGGATCGCGATGGCCGCGTCGAGATCGCCGTGGACGTCGAGATAGCCGACGACCCCTCCGTAGACACCCCGTCGAGTCGGCTCCAAGGCGTCGATCAACTCCATGGCCCGCGGCTTGGGCGCCCCGGACAGGGTGCCGGCGGGGAAGGTCGCGGCGAGCACGTCGTACCCGCTGCGATCGGGCCGCAGGGCCCCGACGACGGTCGACTCCAGGTGCATGATGTGGCTGTACCGGTGGACGCTCATCAGGTCGACCACCTCGACCGAGCCCGGCTCGCACACCTTCTGCAGGTCGTTGCGCGAGAGGTCGACGAGCATCACGTGTTCCGCGCGCTCCTTGGGATCGGCGACCAGCTCGGCGGCCAGGGCCTCGTCCTCCTCGGGAGTCGCCCCGCGCGGCCGGGACCCGGCGATGGGGTGCGTGATGACCTTGCCGGACTGCACCTTGACCAGGGCCTCCGGGCTCGAGCCGACGACGTCGATGGGGCGCCCGGCGGGATCGGTGAGGCGGACCAGGTACATGTAGGGGCTCGGGTTCGTGGTGCGCAGCACCCGATAGACATCGAGCGCGTCGGCCGGGCAGGGCGCCGCGAACCGCTGGCTGAGCACCACCTGGAACACCTCGCCGGCCCGGATAGCCTCCTGACCGGCCGCCACCATGGCCTCGTACTGCTCCCGTGTGCGGTTGGCCTGCACCCCCGGCCCGTTCGTCGGCGCGGCGCCGTCGGCCGGCCCGATCACCGCGACGGTCGCCGGGGCGGGCCGGGTCAACGCGGCCGTCATCGCGTCGAGGCGCCGCACCGCGCCGGCGTGCGCCTGGTCGACGCGCTCGTCGGTGTTGTCGAAGTTCACCGCGTTGGCGATGAGATAGGCGGATCCGTCCGCATGGTCCAGCACGGCCAGATCGGTGGCCAGCAGCATCGCCAGCTCCGGCAGACCCAGGTCGTCCGTGGCCTGCTCGGGCAGCCGCTCCCACCGACGTACCGCGTCATAGCCGACATAACCCACGAAGCCGCCGGTCAGCGGCGGCAGTCCGGCGATCGGGTCGGTCGCCAGCGCGGCCAGGGCGTCGCGCAACACGGTGACCGGGTCGCCGGCGGTGGGGATCCCGACGGGCACGTCGCCCAGCCAGCAGGCGCGGCCGTCGCGCTCGGTGAGGACGGCGCGCGAGGCGGCGCCGATGATCGAGTAGCGGGACCAGACCCCGCCGTGTTCCGCGGACTCCAGCAGGAACGTCCCCGGCCGGGACCCGGCGAGCTTGCGGTAGACCCCCAGCGGCGTCTCGGCGTCGGCCAGCAGGCGCCGTACCACCGGGATGAATCGGCGGCCGTGGGCCAGCTCGCGGAAGGTCGGCAGGCTCGGCCAGGTCGCCCCGAACGGGACCTGCGCCTGCACGGGTGCAGTGCCGTCGACCGCCATCACTGCTCCTCTTGCCCTGGCTGCGCGCCCAGGTCGGTGAAGAAGCACGTCCGCTCCCCCGTGTGGCAGGCCGCGCCGACCTGCTCGACCCGCACCAGCAGCGCGTCGCCGTCGCAGTCCAGGGCCACCGAGCGCACGTATTGCCGGTGCCCGGAGGTGTCGCCCTTGCGCCAGTACTCGCCGCGGCTGCGCGACCAGAACGTGACCCGGCCGGTGGTCAGCGTGCGCGCCAGGGCCTCGTCATCCATCCAGCCCAGCATCAGGACCTCGCCGGTGTCGTGCTGCTGCACGATCGCGGCGACCAGGCCGGCGGAGTCGCGCTTGAGACGGGTGGCCACGGCCGGGGGCAGCGGGCCGGCGGCGGGGGGGTCCTGGGTCACGCCGCCATTGTGCCCGTACGTCGGGTGCGCCAGGTGGTCAGGCGAGCGGACCAGCTGTCAGGATGAGCGCCATGACCGGACTCGCGCAGCAGGAACGTGGCGCCCTGTGTGACACCCTCACCGTCGTCGGGCCGACGGCCCCCACCCTGTGCGACGGGTGGACCGCCCGGGATCTGGCCGCCCATCTGGTGCTGCGCGAGCGTCGACCGGACGCCGCGGCGGGGGTGATCGTGCCGGTCCAGGTGCTGACCGAGCACACCCAACGCGTGCAGGAGCAATACGCCGTGCAGCCCTGGCCGGAGCTCATCGACATGGTCCGCAGCGGCCCCAAGAACTGGACCCCGATCCGGGTGGCCAGTGTGGACGACGCGATCAACCTGGCCGAGTTCTATGTGCATCACGAGGACGTGCTGCGGGCCCAGCCCGACTGGACCCCGCAGGCCCGACGGGAGCTGGACCGAGACTTCGCCGAGGCCCTCTGGGCCCGGCTGCGGCAGGTCGGGCAGCTGCTGTTTCGCAAGTCGCCGGTGGGGCTGACCCTGGATGTCGGCGGGGTCGGCGGCCGCAAACAGGTCAAGGCCGCCACCCGCGACGGGGAAGTCACGCTGCTCGGCGATCCCGGGGAGATCCTGCTCTACGCGTTCGGGCGCGGCGCCGTCGCCCAGGTGCGCATCGAGGGCGAGCCGGAGGCTGTCGCGGCGTTCACCGAGGCGTCCTTCGGGATCTGACCGGCCGCCGACCGGCCGCCGAACGGCAGCTGGGTGACGGCTGTTCGGGAGCTCGGCGACGGCCGTTCGGCGCGACCGGGTTTCACGCTCGCGCGGCGGCGACCCGCCGGGCCTGCGCTTTGACAGGGCCGGTCGGGCAATGCCAGTGTCGATGGCACCGATTGGCCGACCGATCGGGGAAGCCGGTGCGATTCCGGCGCTGTCCCGCAACCGTGACGGATGAGCAACGCCTCCTCCGCAGCCGGAGCACCGCGGTCGGCTCCTCGGCTCCCTGAAACACCCGTCGTGGAGAGCGGGACGGAGCCCGGCCCCTCGATGGCCCGCGCCCCGCCCGCTCGAGGAGGTCATCCCGTTGTCGTCACCCCAGTTCCGTTCCCCCAGACCCGCGATCGGCGCCGCTTTAGGCCTGCTCACGGCCGTCACCCTGGCGGCTCCCGCCGCGTTCGCGGCGCCCCTGCCCGCCGAGACGACGACGCCGGCGCCATCGCCGAGCAGCTCGGCGACCGGATCGCCGAGCGGAACGGCCACCGGCTCGGGCACCGGAACCGCCACCACCCCCGCCGCGGCGGGCTACCGCTTCTGGGGCTTTTACCAGCAGAACGCCGGCAAGTGGGAGTTCGCCCAGACCGGCCCCTACCAGGTGGTCCCGAAGGACGAGGCCGTCCAGGGCTGGCGGTTCGCGACGGCGAGCATGTCCGACAATCGGGCGCCCCGCGCGACGCCGTCGTTCGCCGACATCTGTGGCAAGGTCGCCGGCGAGGCCGGCAAGAAGCGCGTCGGGGTCGTGGTCGACTACGGCCGCGCGGCCGACACGGCCAATGACGCCAATCCGCCGGCGGCGATGGCCCGGTGCGCCCTGGTAAGCACCGGCGCCTCCAGCGCCGAGGTGCTCAATGCGGTGGCCGGCCCCCGCGAGGACGGCGGCATGGTCTGCGCCATCGACAACTGGCCGGTCGGCACCGGCTGCGGCGAACCCGTCGCCACCTTGTCCGATGCCGCCAAGGCCCCGGACGAGCGCATCGACATCTCGGTGACGGCACCCCGTGAGCAGCCGCGGGTCCAGGACGCGGCCCAGCCGGCGGCCAGCCAGGGCCCGAGCCGGACGCTGCTGACGGTGATCGCGGTCCTCGTCGTGGCCCTGGCGGCGGCCGCCGCCTGGATGCTGCGCCGGCGACGCGGGGCGGACGAGGGTAGCCCGGCGCCCGCGACGGTCGGCGCCGGCCACGAGGGCGGCCCCGCGGCCGGCCACAGCGCCGAGAGGAACCCAGCCGCGCCCCAGGATTCGCCGTCCGATCCCGACCCGCGGGCCTGATCGGCCCCGGCGGCCCGCCCCGTGTCCCGACCCAGCGCCCAGCCCCGCCTGCTGCATCCCGCGGCCTGGTGGTGCTGGGCGCTGTGCGTCGGGGTCGCGGCGTCGCGAACCACCAACCCCTGGCTCCTCGGGCTGCTGGTCGCCCTGCTCGGCTGGACCGTCGCGCAGCGTCGCGAGCCGGGGACCGGCCGCATCCTGGCGGGCTTTCTCGCGATGGGCGTCCTGGCCATCCTGCTGCGGCTGACGGCCACCGCGCTCGGCGGCGCCCGGCTGGGCTCACACCTGATCGTCGAGCTGCCGATCGTGCCGCTGCCTACCTGGCTGGGGGGGCTGCGCCTCGGCGGTGCCGTGCACCTGGAGCCCATGGTGCGCGCCTTCTACGACGGGGCGCAGCTGGCCGTGGTGCTGGGCTCGGTGGGGGCGGCGAATGCCCTCGCCGGTCCGCGGCGGTTGTTGCGCTATCTGCCGGCGACCCTGTACGACGTAGGCACGGCGCTGGTCGTGGGCCTGACCTACGCGCCGCGTCTGGTCACCGAGGCCGAACGGCTGTCCCGGGCCCGTCGGTTGCGCGGCCACCGGGGTCGCGGCGTGCGGGAGACGGGGCGCCTGGTGATCCCCGTGGTCTCCGCCGCCCTCGACGGCGCCCTCGGACTGGCCGCGTCGATGGAGTGTCGCGGCTATGGCCGCACCGGCGCGTCCCGGCGTCGCCAGCTGCTCGCCTCGGCCCTGGCAACGCTCGGCCTCGCCGGGACGGTCGTCGGCCTGTACGGCGTGATGGACGGCGTCACCCCCCTGGCGGTGGGCGTCCCCATGGTCCTGATCGGGGTGGCGGTCGCGGCAAGCACGCTGTGGATCGGTGCCGGCGGGGACCCCCGCACCCGGTATCGCCGCGACCCCTTCGCCGGGCCGGAACGGATCACCACGGCCGGCGGTCTGCTCGTGGCAGCCGTCTTCGTCGGCTGGTCCCTGATCGATCCGGCCGCAACGCGGCCCAGCACCACCCCCCTGGCCCTACCCGACCTGCCCCTACTCCCGGTGCTGGCCCTGGTGGTCGCCGGGCTCGCCGGGGTGCTCACCCCCGAGCCACCGGTGCAGGCGGTGCCCTCCGGCGCTCGGTCCGCCGCAGGCGCCGGCGCCCGGCCGGCTCCGGGGACCCCGAGCCCCGCCATCCTGGCCGACGACGGCGACCTGACCCCGCACGCCCTCGCGCCGGCACTCGCCCGTGGCGTCGCACGCCGTCCCTCGGCGGAGCCGACCCCGGCAGACCAGGGGACGCTCGCGGGGGCAGCGCTGTCCGAGCCTGCGCCGTTTGAGTCCTCGCCATCCGAGTCCTCGCCATCCGAGTCCTCGCCATCCGAGCTGGCCCCGCACCCCGGCCACGCTGGAGTGCTGCCCGCAGCAAGCACCAGAGGCCCCAGGTACGCCCGATGATCGACATCGCCGACCTGCAGATCCACTACGCCGACGCCGCGACCCCCGCGCTGCGGTGCCCCCGGCTGCGGGCTCGCGAGGGCGAGCTGATCCTCGTCTGTGGCCCGACGGGCAGCGGCAAGTCGACCCTGCTCGGCGCGCTGGTGGGCCTGGTCCCGCACTTCACCGGGGGCACCCTGCGCGGCCACGTCCGGGTCGCCGGGCGGGACACCCGCGAGCATCGCCCTCGGGATCTTGCCGGTGTCGTCGGCTATGTGCACCAACACCCGGCGACCTCCTTCGTCACCGACCACGTCGAGGACGAGATCGCCTACGGCCTGGAGACCCTGGGGCTGGCCCCGACGGTGATGCGGCGCCGCGTCGAGGAGACCCTGGATCTGATGGACCTCGCCGAGCTGCGGACCCGCCCGCTGCGCCGGCTCTCCGGCGGGCAGCAACAGCGCGTCGCCATCGCCGCGGTGCTGGCCGGTGGGCCCGAGTTGCTGGTCCTCGACGAGCCCACTTCGGCGCTGGACCCGGTCGCCGCCGAAGAGGTGCTCTCGGCGTTGCAGCGCCTCGTCCACGACCACGGCCTCACGGTGGCGCTGGCCGAACACCGCCTGGAGCGCGTCGTCCACCACGCCGACGGGATCGTGCTCGTCGGCGACGGCCTCGCGAGCGACGTGCTCGATCCGGCCGAGGCGATGGCGATCAGCCCGGTATACCCGCCGATCGTGGCCCTGGGCCGCGAGGCGGGTTGGGCTCCGCTGCCGCTGTCCGTGCGCGCCGCCCGCCGGGCTGCGGTGTCGCTGCGAGGCGAACTCGCCACGCCGGCACCCGACGTACCGGCCGGCAGCCCTCGCCGCGCCGCCGTCCCCGCCGGACCCACCCCGCGAGCCGGCACCGATCCGGGCCTGCTGGTGCGGGACCTGACCGTGGTCCGCGGCGGTCGACCCGTCCTTCGCGGGGTCGACCTCCAGGTCCGGCCGGGCGAACTGGTCGCGGTGATGGGGCGCAACGGCTCGGGCAAGTCCTCCCTGCTGTGGGCCTGCGCCGGCGCGCTCACCGCGGCGGGCGGCACCATCACGGTGTCCGACCGCGCCGTGGCCGACCTGCCGGTGGCGCAGCGCGTGACGGCGGTCGGGCTGGTCCCGCAGGACCCGGCGGACCTGCTCTACGCGCCCAGCGTCGGCGAGGAGTGCCGCGACGCGGATGTCGACGCCGGGGTGCCGCCGGGGACCTGCGCCGCGCTGCTGGCCGGCCTCGCCGGGCCGCTCGATCCCGCGACCCACCCCCGGGACCTGTCCGAGGGCCAGCGGCTGGCCCTCGGGCTGGCCGTCGTGCTGCTCAGCCGCCCCGCCGCGCTGCTGCTCGACGAACCGACCCGGGGGCTGGACTATGCGGCGAAGGCGCACCTCGTGGGCGTGTTGCGGGGGCTGGCGCGGGACGGTACGGCGGTGCTGCTGGCCACCCACGACGTCGAGCTGGCCGCCGAGCTGGCCACCCGGGTGGTGCTGCTGGCCGACGGCGAAGTCGTCGCCGACGACGACGGACCGCACGTGCTGGCCACCTCCACGGCGTATGCCCCGCAGATCGCGCGCGTGCTGCATCCGGTCCCGGCCCTGACGTTGGCCGACGTCCGAGCCCGCCGCGACGCCGCGCAGGGTGTCCCCGGGGACGCCAGGGCCGCCGGATGAGCGGGCCACGGTCGACCTCATGGCGCGTGCGGGCCCGGGACCTGCCCGGACACCTGAGCCTGGCGCTGCTGACCCTGATCGGGCTGGCCGCCTTCGGCTGGCCGTTCCTGGTCTCGGCACCGGTGGGAGCCAGCCACGGCCAGGACGCGCCCTGGCTGTTCGCGGCCCTGGTGGGGCTGTCCGGGGCGGTGGTTCTCGCCGAGCAGGGCTCCCGGCGGCTCGACGCGAAGTCCGTGGCGATGATCGGGGTGATCGCCGCCCTGGGCGGCGCCATGCGGGTGCTCTCGGCGGGGGTCGCGGGCCTGGAGCCGATGTTCTTCGTGGTGGTGCTGGCTGGCCGGGTGCTCGGGGCCCGGCTGGCCTTCCTCACCGGCGCGTTGAGCCTGCTCACCGGGGCGTTCCTCACCGGCGCGGTGGGCCCCTGGGCGCCGTTCCAGATGGTCGCGACCGGTTGGGTGGCCCTCGGCGCCGCGCTGTTGCCGCCGGTCCGCGGCCGGGCCGAGGTGTGGCTGCTCGCGGCGTACGGGCTGCTCGCCGGCCTGCTCTACGGGCTCGTCATGAACCTGTGGTTCTGGCCCTTCCTCGGCGCCAGCGCACCGGACGGCGCGGGCTTCGTCGCCGGCGCCCCGATCGAGACCAACCTGCGCCACTACCTCGCGTTCTACCTGCTCACCTCGCTCGGCTGGGATCTGCCCCGGGGCCTCCTCACCGCCACGCTGACGGTCCTGGCCGGTCGCCCGCTGCTGCGCACGCTGCGCCGCGCGACCCGGCGGGCCGCCTTCGACGCGCCGGTCCGGTTCGCGCCCGCGATCCCCTCCCGGACACCGGACCGTGCCGACGCGCCGACCCAGGGAGGCATGTCGTGACGTCGATTCTCGTGCTGGGCGGGGTGCGCAGCGGCAAGAGCCGGTACGCCGAGCGCCTGCTTGCCGAGGCAAGCACGGTGCGGTACGTCGCGCCCGGGCCTCGACCCGACCCGGTGGCCGACCCGGACTGGGCCGCCCGGGTGCGCCTGCACCAGCAGCGACGTCCCGAGCACTGGGAGACCTGCGAGACCGGCGACGTGGCCACAGCCATCGCCACGGCACCGGGAGCGGTGCTCGTCGACTGCCTCGGCACCTGGCTGACGGACATCGTCGACGCCGCGGGTCTGTGGGAGCACCGGGAGGGCGCGACCGAGGCGGTCGACCACGCCCGAGCCGAGTTGGTCGCCGCGCTCCGGCTGGCGGCCGGCCCGGTCGTGCTGGTCTCGAACGAGGTCGGGCTCGGGGTCGTCCCGGCCCACGCGTCGGGACGACTGTTCCGAGACCTGCTCGGCCGCCTCAACGCCGGGGTGGCCGATGCCTGCGAGCACGTCGCGCTCGTCGTCGCGGGCCGGGTCCTGGATCTGTCCGGCGCGCCCACCGTGGCGCAGGCGACGACGCACGGGCTCTGACCGCACCTGCCGCCCCGGTGCGATCGCGGTCAGTCGCGGTCAGTCGCGGTCAGTCGCGGTCAGCCGGCGTCAGCCGGCGACCTGCGTCTGCACGAACGGCGGCTTGGTCACCACCGCGGCGACCTCGCGGCCCCGGACGTCGATCAGCACCTCGTCGCCCTCCGCGGCGCCCCGGTCGAGCAGACACAGGGCGATCCCCTGGCGCAGCGTCGGCGACATCGTGCCGGAGGTGACCACACCGATCTCGCGCCCATCGGCCGTCGTGACCGTGCAACCGGCGCGCGGGATGCCCCGGCCCTGCACGAGCAATCCCCACGACAGCCGGCAGGACTTGGCTTCCTTCTGCGCTTGGAGCACCTCCTTGCCCCAGAACGCGGGCTTGCTCCAGCCCACGGCCCAGCCGGCGCGGGCCATGTTCGGGGTGATGTCCATGGACAACTCGTGCCCGTGCAGGGCATAGCCCATCTCGGTGCGCAGGGTGTCGCGGGCGCCGAGGCCGCACGGCAGCCCGTCGTACGGTTCCATCGCCGCCACCAGCGCATCCCAGACCGCTTCCGTCGCGTCCCAGGCCATCACGAGCTCGTAGCCCTTCTCCCCCGTGTAGCCGGTCCGGCACACCGTCATCGGGGCGCCCTGCCAGGTCGCGTCGGCATAGCTCATGTAGGCCAGCTCCGTCGGCAGCCCCAGCGCCGCCACGACCTCGGCCGACTTGGGCCCCTGGACGGCGATGATGCCGTAGTCCCGGTGCAGGTTGGTCAGCTCCAGCCCCTGCGGCAGCTTGGCCCGCAGGCGGGCGACCACCTCGGTGGTGTTGGCGCAGTTGGGGATGAGGAAGACATCGTCCGCGGATCGGACGTATTGGATCAGGTCGTCCACGACCCCGCCGGTCGCCTCGTCGCAACACATCGTGTATTGCGCCTTCGGCGGCTCCACCTTGCGCAGGTCGTTGGTGAAACAGCTGTTGACGAACTCCGCGGCGCCCGGGCCGCGCACGGAGGCCTTGCCCAGGTGCGAGACGTCGAAGATGCCGACCCGCTCGCGGACCGCCTGGTGTTCCCGCAGCACCCCGCCGCCCGGATATTCGATGGGCATCGTCCACCCGCCGAAGTCCGCCATCTTCGCCCCGAGGGACCGGTGCCGGGCGTCGAGGGGTGAGGTCTGCAGCTGCTGTTCGGTCATAGCGGTCACGCTAGCGGTCTCATCGACAGATAATCAGTCGGTTGGCGTCTCCTGCCGCCGACTCGAACCGCCCGGCGACCCGCGGCGGCCCCTACTTGAAAGGCCTTGCCTCGTGAGCACCTTCACGCTGTCCGACCGTGCGGCCCATGACGAGGACTGCGACGCGCTGGTGGTCTTCGCCGCGCCCGCGACTTCCGGTCCGGCGCTCCTCGGCGAGCTGCGCGACGGCGTCCGGACCGCGCTCGCCGACCGTTTGGAGGTGCTGCGCGCCCGCGCCGGTGCCGATGAGGTGACCTGGTTGGCGCGGGTGCCCGGGGTGGCCGCGGCGGCGGTCGCGGTGGTCGGAATCGGCGGCGCGAAGGACACCCCGGCCACGCCGGAGCAGCTGCGCCGCGCCGCCGGCGCCGCCGGACGGGCCCTCGCCGGACGCGCCAGCGCCGCGGTGGTCTTGCCGGATGCCGAGGCCGGGACCGCGGGGGTAATCGTCGAGGGGCTGGGCTATGGGGCCTACACCTTCACGGCCCATCTGGGCGAGAAGGGTCTGGCGAAGGCCGCGACGAAGGCCCCGGTCGAGCACGTCCGGCTGCTCGGCGCCGGCAAGCCGCGCCGGGCCGGGGCGGCCCGCGAGGCGGTGGCCCGAGCAGAAGCGTTGGTGGCGGGCGTCTGCTGGGCCCGCGACCTGGTCAACACCGCGCCGAACGCGCTCTATCCGGAGAGCTTCGCCGCCCGGGTCGAGGAGGCCGCGCCGGCCTCGGTGACCGTGCGCGTGTACGACGTCGCGGCGCTGCAGCAGGAGCGGTGCGGCGGCATCCTCGGGGTCGGCCAGGGCAGCATGCATCCCCCCGTCATCGTCAAGATGAGCTACGCCCCCAAGGGCGCCGCGACCCACCTGGCGTACGTCGGCAAAGGCATTACGTTCGATTCCGGGGGGCTCTCGCTCAAGACGCCAACCGGCATGATCACGATGAAGTGCGACATGGGCGGCGCCGCCGCCGTCGCGGCCGCCGTGCTGACGATCGCGCGCCTGGGCCTGCCCATCGCCGTCGACGGCTGGCTGTGTCTTGCCGAGAATCTGCCCGACGGCCAGGCCCAGCGGCCCGGCGACGTCGTCACCATGGCCGACGGCAGCACCTGCGAGATCATCAACACCGACGCCGAGGGCCGGTTGGTGCTCGCCGACGGCCTCGTGCTGGCCTCGCGGGACGAACCGGACGCGATCGTCGACGTCGCCACGCTGACCGGCGCCGCCGTCGTGGCCCTGGGCCATCGCACCGCGGCGGTCCTGGCCAACGACGACGACCTGCAGGGTGAGCTCACCGAGGCGGCCACGGCGGCGGGCGAGAGCGTCTGGCCCATGCCGATCCCGGAGGAGCTGGCCAAGGGCCTGGAGTCCGGTGTCGCGGACCGCAAGCACTCCGCGGAACGGGAGGGCGGCACGCTGTTCGCGGCGGCCTTCCTGCGCGAGTACGTCGGGCGCAAGGGCGCCGACCCGATCCCCTGGGGACACCTGGACATCGCCGGACCGGCCTACAACGACAAGGGAACTCACGGCTACACGGGCAAGGGTGGGACAGGCTTCGGGGTTCGCACCCTGGTGCGCCTGGCAGAATTCCGCTCGTGACGTTCACCCGCGGGGCAGCTCCGATCGCACCGGTGGGCTCGCCCGCTTGAAGAGCGGGCGCCCAGCGCAACCGGCGCCGCCCCCCGACGATCGGGCGGCGCCGGTCCTAGCCGCGTCGCCCGAACCGCCCCGCGACGCGGCCGTGCTAGTGGAGTCCCGGGGTTGCGGTGGGCCGGATCCGGCCGACCTGCCGGAGTCGCTGTTGAACCGGCAGATCGGGGAGCGGGCCGACGCGAGCGCCGACGGCCAGCGCCCGCCGGCTGCTGGCGATCGCCCGGGCCCGGCTCGATCCCCGGCGAACGGCGACGTCTTCCTGCCCGGCGCGGACGACGCCTCGGCCGAGGTGCACGACCGGGTCGATGCGCTCGACGGGATCCGCACCTTGGCCGTCGTCCTGGTGCTGCTGTTCCACCTCGGCACCCCGGGCTTCACCGGCGGCTACCTCGGCGTGGACGTGTTCTTCGTGCTCTCCGGTTTCCTCATCACCACCCTGTTGCTGCGCGACATCATCGCGCAGGGCCGCATCGACCTGCCCCGGTTCTGGGCCCGTCGCATGGCGCGGCTGATGCCGGCCGCGCTGACGCTGTTCATCGTCGTGGGCCTCTGGTCGCTGGTCGCCGCCCCCGCCTTCCGCCGACCGGGTCTCGGAGCGGACACCCTCTGGTCGCTGCTGTACGTCGGGAACTGGCACTTCATCACCACCAGCAGCTACTTCGTCTTCGACGGCACCACCTCACCGCTGGTCCACCTCTGGTCGCTCGGCGTGGAGGAGCAGTTCTACGTCATTTGGCCGGTGCTCCTGCAGGGCGTGGCGCTGCTCCTGGCAGGGATGAGCGCGGGCCGGCACGCCCGTCGGGACCGCAGCGGCGCCCGCGACCGCAGCACGACCGCCGTGATGATCACCGGGGGCGTGCTCGGGCTGGTCTCCTTCGTGCTGCTGGCCCAGACGTATGTGGCCGCCGGGCCCGACCGGGCCTACATGGGCACCGACACCAAGGTCTTCGAGCCGCTGGTGGGGGCGGTCTTCGCCGCAGCCACCCTGCGACCCCGCGTCGGGGCACTGGTCACCCGATATGCGCACGAGCTCATGGTGGCCGGGCTCGGCGGGCTCGCTCTGGCCGTCGCGGTGTTGGGCACGGCCGCCGGCCCGCACCCGGCGTACTACTTCGGCGGCGCGCTGCTCACCTGCGTCGCGACCGTCGCGCTCGTGGCCGGAGCGGCCAAGGCCTCCGTCGACCACGGCCTCGGGCAGGTGTTCGCCGCGCCCGGGATCGCCTATCTGGGCCGCATCTCCTACGGCATCTACCTGTGGCATTGGCCGTGGGCGCTGTGGCTGCTACCGCACGGCCAGTTCGACGCCGCGACAGCGCTGCTCGTCGGCGCCATGACCGTGGCCACGGCGGCGGTGTCCTACCACCTGGTGGAACTGCCGCTGCGGACCGGCCGGTTCCGAGTGGCACGGCCGGCGAAGATCTTGAGCACCGGCGTGGCGGGCGTCGCCACGGTCACCGTGCTGCCGGTCCTGCTCGGAGCCACGCCCTGGTTCGCCGGGGTGCGGCTGCCCCTCGCCACCGCCGGCGAGAACGTGCCCGCACGCATCCTGCTCGTCGGGGACAGCGTGCCGCTGCAGCTCTACGGCGCCTTCGCCGAGGCCGGCGAGAAGCGCGGGATCACCGTCATCAACGGCGCACATGGGGGCTGCTCGGCCTCCGGCCTGGTGACGGTCAATCCCGACGGGTCGGCCTTCAACCCGCTGATCCCACGCATTCCGGGCGCCCCGGACGGACCGATCTGCGCGGGGGTGGCCGCCGGACAAGAAGCCGACGTCGCGGCGGACCGACCAGACCTGGTGCTGTGGTGGTCCCGGTACGAATACGCCGACTTCCTCGGCCCCGACGGCAAACCGGTCCGCGCCGGCGAGCCCGGCTATCGGGAGCTTCAGGTCCGCGCCTTGGACGAGGCCGTCGACCGGCTCAGCGCCGGGGGCGCCACCGTGGTGGCGATCCGCCCCGAGCCGACCGGCGAGCAGACCGCCGCGCGATGCGCCCCGGATCGGCGCACCGAGCCCACCGGCGAGTGTGGGGCGTTCCTGTTCCGATTGCGATACGAGGACCAGGCCCGTCAGCAGTGGATCGACATCCTGGAGGCCAAGGCGGCCGCCGACCAGCGGCTGCGGGTGGTGCGGGTCGACGACCTGTTCTGCCGAACCGGCGGCAACCCCTGTGACGACCGCCTCCCGCTGGCCGAGAACGGCACGTTCGCCGCGCCGACCGAGGATCAGGCCCGCCCCGATGGCTCGCACTTCGCACCGCAGGTGCGCTCGCAGGTCGCCACCGAGGTGCTCCGCCGGGCCATCGCGTCCGCAGCAGCCCCCGTCGCGAAGGGCTGACTGCCCCGGGCGGGCCTTGCCGAGTGCCCGGGCGGGCCGCGGGCGGGTCTGCAAGGATGCCCCGGAGCGCCCGGGTCGGCCATCCCCGGGCCGTCACCGCGACCCGCGCAGGAGAAGCCCATGACCCCAGCGTCGTCCCCCACCGGAACCGCCGGCCCGACCGCCACCTCGGGTGGGACCGATCCGGACCGCTTCGATGTCGTCGTCCTGGGTGGCGGCAGCGGTGGCTATGCCTGCGCGCTGCGGGCCGCGCAACTGGGCAAGCGGGTCGCCCTGGTCGAAAAAGCCGAGTTGGGCGGCACCTGCCTGCACCGGGGCTGTGTCCCGACCAAGGCGCTGCTGCACGCGGCCGAGGTCGCGGACTCGGTGCGGGACGCGGACCGGTACGGCGTGCGAGCGGGCCTGGACGGCATCGACATGCCGGCCGTCCGCAGCTATCAGCAAGGAGTCGTCGGCCGGCTGTACAAGGGGCTGCAGGGGCTGGTCAAGTCCGCCGGCGTGGAGCTGATCGCGGGCGAGGGACGGCTGGCGGCGCCGGACACGGTGGTCGTGGGAGACCGGCGACTCATCGGCGCGGCCGTCGTCCTGGCGACCGGTTCCTACCCGCGGACGTTGCCCGGGATGGAGATCGGCGGCCGGGTGATGACCAGCGACCAGGCCCTGCGCCTCGACGAGGTGCCAGAGCGGGTCATCGTGCTCGGCGGCGGCGTCATCGGGGTCGAGTTCGCCTCGGTCTTTCGCAGTTTCGGCGCCGAGGTGACCGTCGTCGAGGCGCTGCCCCGCCTGGTCGCCGCCGAGGACGAGGCCGTCTCGGCGCAGCTGGAGCGGTCCTTCAAGCGACGCAAGATCGGCGTGCGCACCGGCGCCCCGGTCGAGACGGTGACGCAGGACGAGCACGGCGTCCGGGTGACGCTGTCCGGTGGCGAGATCCTCGAGGCCGAACTGCTGCTGGTCGCGGTCGGGCGGGGCCCGGTGACGGACGGATTGGGCTACCCGGAGGCCGGCATTGCGATGGAGCGGGGTTTCGTGCTGGCCGACGAGTTCTGCCGCACCAGCGTGCCGAATGTGTACGCCGTGGGCGACATCGTGCCGGGGTTGCAGCTGGCCCACCGCGGTTTCGCGCAGGGCATTCTCGTGGCCGAGCACCTGGCCGGATTGGCCCCCGCCCCCCTCGTCGAGAGCACCATCCCCCGGGTGACCTATTGCGATCCCGAGATCGCGTCGGTGGGACTGACGGAGTCGGCGGCGCGGGAGCGCTACGGCGCGGACGCGATCGCGACCTTTGAATACAACCTCGGCGGCAACGGCAAGAGTCAGATCCTGGGCACCAGTGGATTCGTGAAGCTGGTGCGGGTCGTGGACGGTCCGGTCGTGGGGGTCCACATGGTGGGTGCTCGCATGGGTGAGCAGGTTGGAGAGGCGATGTTGATCGTGGGATGGGAGGCTCTTCCGGAGGAGGTCGCCGCGTTCGTCCATGCCCACCCCACGCAGAACGAGGCCCTCGGCGAGGCACACCTCGCGCTGGCCGGGAAGCCGCTCCATACCCACGGCTGAACGGTTGAGGTTCCCCCCTAGACTGAGCGACACCACCGCAGAATGAGGAGAGGCTTGTCGATGTCCGAGCGCGTGACCATGCCGGCCCTGGGCGAATCCGTCACCGAGGGGACCGTGACCCGATGGCTGAAGAGCGTCGGCGACGCCGTCGCCGTGGACGAGCCCCTGCTGGAGGTTTCCACCGACAAGGTTGACACCGAGATCCCCTCGCCGGTGGCGGGGACCCTGCAGGAGATCCTCGTCCAGGAGGACGAAACGGTGCCCGTGGGTGCCGATCTGGCCGTGATCGGCGACGGTCCGGCACCCCAGGGTGACTCCGGCGCCGGCGGTGCGGCGCAGGGCGATGCCCCGACCGAGCAGCAGGACCAGCAGGGCGGCCAGGAGGCGTCGATGGCCGCGGAGGCGCCCTCGACGGAGGCGCCGGTGCAGGCTGCGACCTCCGAGCCGGAAGCCGCACCCCAACAGGACTCGTCCGGCGGCGGTCAGGCTGCGGGTGGTCAGGGCGGCGGTCAGGTGAGTGGCGGCGAAAAGGTGACCATGCCCGCGCTCGGTGAGTCGGTCACCGAGGGCACGGTGACCCGCTGGCTCAAGCAGGAGGGCGACGAGGTCGCCGTCGACGAGCCGCTGCTGGAGGTCTCCACCGACAAGGTCGACACCGAGATCCCCTCACCGGTGGCGGGCACCCTGACCAAGATCCTCGTGCAGGAAGACGAGACGGTGCCGGTCGGCGCGGACCTGGCGATCGTCGGGGGCGAAAGCGCCCCGGCGCAGCAGGCCCCGGCCCAGGATGCTCCGGCGCAGCAGGCGCCGGCCCAGGAGCAGGTTGCTCCTGCCCCGCAGGCCGCGCCGCAGGAGCAGGCCCAGGCGTCGGCCCCGGCGCAGAGCGACGCCGATCAGGACAAGGACCAGGGCCGCGACGCTGCGCCGCAGCCGCAGGAACCGGCGCAGCAGCCGGCCGCGCCGGAGCCAAGCACCGGGGGCGACGACGCCTCGGCCTATGTCACCCCTTTGGTCCGCAAGTTGGCCGCAGACCACGGCGTCGACCTGGGGTCGTTGAAGGGCACCGGGGTGGGTGGGCGCATCCGCAAGCAGGACGTCCTCGACGCCGCCGAGGCAGCCAAGCAGGCGGCCACCCAAGCGGCCGAGCCGCCGGCCGCGGCCGCTCCGGCGGGGGCACCGAGCAGCGCCAAGGCGGCACCCGCCGCCTCCCCCGCGGGCGCCGATGTCTCTGCCAAGCGCGGCACCCGCGAGAAGATGTCGCGGCTGCGCAAGATCATCGCGCAGCGGATGGTCGAATCGCTGCAGACGTCGGCTCAGCTCACGGCGGTCGTCGAGGTCGACATGACGCGGGTCGCCGCGATCCGTGCCAAGGCCAAGGCCGAGTTCGCCAAGCGCGAGGGGGTGGGCCTGTCGTTCCTGCCGTTCATCTCGGTGGCGACGGTGGACACGCTGAAGCAATACCCGTCGCTCAACGCCAGCATCGAGGGCGAGGAGATCGTCTACCACGGCAGCGAGAACCTGGCCGTGGCCGTCGACACCGATCGCGGCCTGGTGGTCCCCGTCATCAAGGAGGCCGGTGACCTCAACATCGCCGGGATGGCCCGCAAGATCGCCGACATCGCCGAGCGGACCCGCACCAACAAGATCGGACCGGACGAGCTGTCCGGCGGCACGTTCACGATCAGCAACATCGGCAGCAACGGCTCGCTCCTGGACACCCCGATCATCAATCAGCCCCAGGTCGCCATCTTGGGCACGGGCGCTATCACCAAGCGTCCCGTGGTGGTCAAGGACGAGTTCGGCAGCGAGTCCATCGCGATCCGCTCGATGATGTATCTCTGCCTGACCTACGACCACCGCGTCGTCGACGGTGCGGATGCCGGCCGGTTCCTCACCGCGCTGAAGGCCCGCCTGGAAGAGGCCGCGTTCGAGGCCTGATCCCATCGATCCGGTGCGGCCCGACCGCCGTACCGCCCCGCTCCGGGCCCGTCGCTACCTGCGGCGGGCCCGCGGCACGCTCGGGTGGCCCCGGGGCGTGCTCGGGCGGCGGGCCACCGGTCAGGACTCCACCGCGGCGACCCGCCAACCCGACTCGGTCCACCGCAGCACGAACACATGTCGCTCCCCCGGTGCGGCGGCACTCTCACCGGGCGACGGCGTACCGTCCGGGCGCACCGCCTGGAATGCGCTCGTCGCCACCACGGCCTCCACCCGCACCTGGCCGGCACCGACCGTTCCGGCCGTCGTCGGGCCGCTCAGGTCGCTCGGGTCGCTCGCGCCCGTCGGCTCGGCCGGTCCCGGTGCGAGTTCTCGAGCCTGGGTGACGGTGTAGCTCAGCCCGGCGTACCGAGTTCGGGTCGCCCGCAGCTGCGCCACCTCGCGCCGCGCCGCCAGCAACGCGGCGGCATCCGCGGTGTAGCAGCGCTGGAGGGGGGCCGGGTCGGCGGTGGCGTACGCCGTGGCGCGCGCGGCCAGCAGCGCGGGCAGCGCCCGAGCGGGTGCCCTCGCCGCCGCGCCAGCCGCCACGCCAGCCGTCTCGCTCGGGGGTGCCTCGCTGGGCGCCGCAGCCGTCTCGCTCGGGGGTGCCTCGCTGGGCGCCGCAGCCGTCGCCGTGGCCGCTGATGTCGCCGTGACTGCATCCGTGGCCGTCGCCGTGGCGGCAGCCGTCGCCGTGGCCGGAACGCGATCGGCGGCCCCCAATTGCCCCACGATCGGCAGCGGCACCTGCCGCCAGACCGCGAGCCCGACACAGCCCAGCAACCCGAGCAACACGCCGACGAGTGCTGCCGCCAGCAAGCGGCTCCGCGGCCCGGTCACGGCTCGCGCACAGGCGGCGGCCGCCCGGTCGGACGGCCGTGGTTCGGCGCCGCGGTGGCGGCCCGGGTCGGCCGTTCGGTCCGGTTCCGAGCCATCCTCGAGCAGCCGCAGCGGATCATCCGGCCAGGCCGGTGCCGCGGCGCCAGCGTCCCGGTCCACTGCCCCGGGCCGGCGCACCCGAGAGGTGAGTCGGTCCCCGACATCGGGCCCGTCGGGCAGCGCCAGCGGCTCGTCCGGGCCCAGCCCGGCGCACCGCGTCAGCGCCTGCGCGGCGCTGGGTCGCTGGGTCGGGTCCGGCGCCAGCGTGGCGGCGATCAGCTCGACGAGCTCGGGCGAAGCATCCGGCATGGCCTCGGCGGCGCGAGGTCGGTCATACGCCGTCCCCGGCACCGTGCCGGTCACCATCAACCAGGCGAGGGCGCCCACGCCGTACACATCGGAGGCCGCCGACGGCGGCGCCCCCGCGAGCACCTCGGGCGCGACGAAGCCCCGGGTGCCCCAGGTGGGGCCGTGCCGCTCCCCCACCAGCCGGGCGCTGCCCAGGTCCCCGAGCACCGCCCGGCCGTCCGCGGCGACCAGCACATTCCCCGGCGCCAGGTCACCGTGCGCGATGCCCTGCCGGTGCAGCCCGGCCAGCACCTTGAGCAGGGCCCGGAGCACCCCGACCGCCTCCCGTGGCCACAGCACTCCACGGTCCACGACGACCTGGCGCAGAGTCGGTCCGTCCACCAGGTCCAGCACCAGGGCGAGGCGGCCGTCGTCGGTGGCCAGGACGTCGTACAGCCGCATCAGCCCCGGCAACCGGACCGCAGTCAGCACGTCGATCTCGCGGCGGGCGGCTGCCCGCGCCGCCGGCTCCGCCCCGACGACCTTGATCGCGCACGGCCAGCCGTCGACGGTTCGGCGGGCCGCGTAGACCTCGCTGCCGACGCCGCGGCCGCGCAGGTCGCCGAGCGTCATTCCGGGGATGGCGGGGCGCGAGTGCGGCGTGGCGGGCGGCTGGGCGCCGGTGGGGTGCATCGGTGACCTCCTCGTCGTGCAGCGCCACTATGGCGCGTGGAACGGATCCGCCGCAGACGTCATCCACAGCCCCCGCCGGCGGATCGACCCGGTCGCAGGTCACGTCGAGCGGGCGCCGCGTACCCTGACCCTCATGCGCTTCGAGCACGTGGGTCTCGCCCCGGATTACGCCGACTACGCCGCCACCTGGAGCCACCAGCGACAGGTGCACGCGAAAGTGGTCGCGGGCGACCTCCCCGACACCGTGCTGCTGCTGGAGCACGCCGCGGTCTACACCGCGGGCAAGCGCACCGAGCCCCACGAGCGGCCGTTGGACGGCACGCCGGTGATCGACGTGGACCGGGGCGGCAAGATCACCTGGCACGGCCCGGGGCAGCTGGTGGCCTATCCGATCGTGCGACTCGGCAATCCGGTCGACGTGGTGGCCCACGTCCGTCGACTGGAGGAGGCGATGATGGCGGTCTGTGCCGACCTCGGGGTGGCGACCATGCGGGTCGCGGGCCGCAGCGGGGTGTGGCTCACCGCCACGGCCCACCTGCCGGAGCGCAAGATCGGCGCGATCGGGGTGCGGGTCAGCCAGAACGTCACCATGCACGGCCTCGCGCTCAACGCGAACTGCGACCTGTCCTGGGGACAGATCATCGTGCCGTGCGGCATCGTCGACGCCGGGGTGACGAGCCTGTCCCAGGAACTCGGCCGCGAGGTGACCGTGGCGGAGATTCTCCCCCTGGCGCAGCGGCACCTCGCCGAGATCCTCGATCCGGTGGCCGCAAACCGGTGACCCGGCACCGACTCGCCACGGCCTGTGACGGATTCGGCGGGCGTGTGCGGCGGTCCCGACGTCTGCGAGCTGTTTAGGCTGGGGCCATCCCGGCCCGACCGGGGGTGATCTCGGGGGTCACATGAGCACGACGATTCACCATGCGCCGCCGCCCTCCGCAGCGGAGGCCGCGGTGCGCATCCGCGGGCTGCGCAAGACCTATCGACGCCGACGGGGCAGCCAGGTCGCGGTGGCCGGGCTCGATCTGGACGTCCCCACCGCCGGCGTGCACGGTTTCCTCGGACCCAACGGCTCCGGCAAGACGACCACGCTGCGGATGCTGCTGGGCCTGTGTCGGCCGGATGCGGGCACGATGACGGTGTTCGGCCACGACGTCCCGGCGCAGCTGCCGCAGGTCGTCGGGCGGGTCGGAGCGATCGTCGAGTCGCCGCGGCTCTTTCCCACCTTCTCCGGGCGCCGCAACCTCGAACTCCTCGCGGATGCCATCGGCACGCCCCGGGCCCGGGTCGGCGCGGTGCTGGAGGAGGTCGGCCTCGCCGACCGCGGCGGCGACACCTACCGCGGCTACTCCCTCGGCATGAAACAGCGGCTGGCCATCGCGGCCACCCTGCTCAAGGATCCGGACCTGCTGATCTTCGACGAGCCCACCAACGGGCTCGACCCGGCCGGCATCCGGGAGATCCGCCAGACCATGCGCGACCTGGGCAGCCGTGGCAAGACCGTCCTGGTGAGCAGCCACATCCTCAGCGAGGTCGAGCAGGTCGCCGACACGGTCTCGATCATCGGCCACGGTCGCCTCCTCGGACAGGGCCCCGTGGCCGACCTGATCGGCTCCGGCGCCGTCCCCCGCGCGCGCGTCGTCGTCGCGGACCCCGCCACCGCGCGGGACGTGCTGGCCCAGGCCGGGCTCACCGTCGCGGCCGAAGATCCCGGGGACGGCGGACGGGACGACGCGGCCCTGCTCGTGGACGGCGCGGCCGATCCCGCCGAGATCACCCGGCTGCTCGCGGCGCGCGGCCTGTACCTCTCCGAGCTGACCCCGCTCCGGCCAGACCTGGAGTCGGTCTTCCTGCAGATGACCGCCGACGAGGGCCTGTCCGGCTCCGGCGCACCGATGGAGCCGGCAGCCGATGGCACCGACGCGCGGGAGGAGCGGTCATGACAGCGCTGCTGCGGGCCGAGCTCGGCCGGATCCGGTCCCGGCGGATGACCTGGATCATCGCCGCCATCGCGGTGGGACTGCTCGCCCTGATCGGCTACGGCATCGCCACGGCTGCGGCGCCCCCCTCGGCCGCCGAGCAACAGCGCGCCGAGCAGGCCTACCAACAGTCGAAAGCGGACTTCGAGCAGCACGGCGACCGCATGCGGCAAGACTGCCTGGACGCCCAGACTCAACAACGAACCACCGATCCCGGCGCTGACTTCGGCTGCGACCGGATCGAACCACCGATGCGGGAGCACTTCGGCAAACCGACGCCGGAGTTCTCCAGGCTCTGGTCGTCGGCACAGTCTCCGGCGACGGTCTTCCTGGGCTTCCTCGCGTTGCTGGTCGGGGGCAGTTGGGTCGCCGCCGAGTTCACGACCGGGTCGATGGCGACCTGGCTGACCTACGAACCCCGCCGGACGCGGGTGTTCCTGGCCAAGATCCTGGCCACCGGGATCGCCGTCGCCGGCGGCGCCGTCGCGTTGACCGGGCTGTTGCTGGCCGTGACCCGAGGAGCGTTCGCCGTCCATGGCGTCGCCGTCGAGCTGGACCACAACGCGGTCGTCGACGTCTGGCTCGGCGCGGGGCGGATGGTCGCCTTCCCGGTGTTGACCGCCCTCGGCGGGGCGGCCCTGGCGTTCCTCGTGCGGCACACCGCGGCCGTGATCGGCATCGCGATCGGCGCCATCGTGGTCGACCAGTGGGCCGCCGCCCAGCTGCAGGACAAGGCCCGCTGGACCCTGTTCAACAACGTGCTGGGGTTCGTCGACGGGCGCTGGCAGTTCCACTATGCGCGGTGCGCGCAGGACGCCGCCGCCCGCTACGGCTGCGAATCGGTCGAGGAGACCATCTGGTTCGCCCAGGCCGCCGCGGTGCTCGGCGGGCTGGTGGCGGTCGGGCTGGTCCTGGCCTGGTGGCAATTCCGACGCCGCGACGTGGTCTGATCCGGCCCGAGCTCGGCGTACCGGACGGCCGCCTGACTCGACGTACGGGCTCGGGTGCGCCCGCGCTACCCTGGGGTGGCGTGCCTGATTCGCCGGGGCCACCCGGATGCTCGGCGCGCAATCCGCTGACCAGGAAGGATGCGATCGCGTGAGCGTCACGCCCGAGGGCCGCCGGCTGCTGCGCGTCGAGGCGCGCAACAGCGAGACTCCGATCGAGCGCAAGCCCTCGTGGATCCGGACGACGGCGAAGATGGGCCCGGAATACTCCGCGATGAGTTCGCTGGTCAAGGACGGCGGCCTGCACACCGTGTGCCAGGAGGCCGGCTGCCCCAACATCTTCGAGTGTTGGGAGGACCGCGAGGCCACCTTCCTCATCGGGGGCGACATCTGCACCCGGCGCTGCGACTTCTGCGACATCGCGACCGGCCGCCCGGCCGCGCTCGACACCGACGAGCCGCGGCGGGTCGCCGAGTCGGTGCGGCAGCTGGGCCTGCGGTACGCGACGGTCACCGGGGTCGCCCGGGACGACCTGCCGGACGGTGCCGCCGGGCTGTACGCCGAGACGATCCGGGCCATCCATGCGGCGAACCCGACCACCGGTGTCGAGATCCTGCCGCCCGATTTCGGGGCTCGACCCGAGTTGGTGGGTCAGGTCTTCGACGCCGCCCCGGAGGTGTTCGCGCACAACCTGGAGACGGTGCCGCGGATCTTCAAGCGGATCCGGCCGGCGTTCGGCTACGAGACCTCGCTGCGCGTCATCTCGATGGCACGCGAGGCGGGCCTGGTCACCAAGAGCAACCTCATTCTCGGCATGGGTGAGGAGGCCGAGGAGATTGAAGCGGCGATCGCGGACCTCTCCGACGCCGGCTGCGACATCCTGACGATCACGCAATACCTTCGGCCCTCGCCGACCCATCACCCGGTGGCGCGATGGGTCAAGCCGGAGGAGTTCGTGCACTGGTCGGAGCACGCGACCGCGCTCGGGTTCGCCGGTGTGATGGCCGGGCCGCTGGTGCGCTCGTCGTACCGGGCCGGCCGGCTCTGGGCGCAGGCGATGCGCCGCGCCGGCCGCGCCGTACCGGAGCACCTCGCGCACCTTGCTGCCCGCGAGCACAGCCCCGCCCGCCAGGAGGCCGCGAGCCTGGTGCAGGCCGCCACCGCGGCATCCGCCTGAGCCGCCGCGGCGACGGCGATCCGGCAGCACCACCACCCATCAGGTAGCGACGAAGGGGAACGAGCGCAGACATGGCCCGCGCACCGAAGGACCCGAACCGGCCCGGCATCATCCAGCGCTCGAAACAGCGATTCGCTCAGTTCGGTCAGGTCTTCGGCCTGGCCAGGGCCGCCGAGCCGCGACTGCCGCTGTACGTCGGGGCCATCGTGCTCGGTTTCGTCATCATCGGCGCCCTCATCGGTGCCGCACTGGGCCACCCGATCTATGTGGCGTTCCTGGCGCTGCTGCTCTCGTCCTTCCCCGTGCTGCTGCTCGTGGCGCGCAAGGCCGAGCGGGGCGCCTACCGCCAGATCGAGGGGCAGCCGGGCGAGGTGGGTGCGGCGCTGGGCAGCATCCGGCGCGGGTGGAGTTTCCAGCAGGAGCCGGTGGCGATGGACGCGGGCGGCTCGCGCGACCCGCGGCAGATGGCGATGATCTACCGCGCGGTGGGCCGCCCGGGCGTTGTCCTGATCGCCGAGGGTCCCGCAGGGCGGGCGACGAAACTCCTGGCGTTGGAGCGCAAGCGCACCGCGCGGCTCATCCCGAATGTGCCCGTGCACGCGCTGCGCGTCGGGACCGGGCAGGGCCCCGACGTCGTCGCCACGCATCAGCTCGTCAAGCGGATGAACGGCTTCGACAAGGTGCTGACCAAGCACGAGGTGCCGCGGATCGACAAGCGGTTGCGGTCCATCGGCGGCGTCCGTCCGCCGATTCCGCAGGGCATCGACCCCACGCGGTTCAGGGGCAAGACCCGGCCGCGCTGAGCCCGCTCCCGTCATACCGGGCCCAGGACCATCTCGTGCGGGCCGGCGGCTCCCCCGCGATCAGCTCCGCGGCGGAGCGCAGCGAATGGCCGAGTCGGCGGGCTGGCACACCGACCAGCTCTTGGGCGCCCCCGCCGACGAAGCAGCGCAGCGTGGGGTGAGCCTCCCGCAGCGCGGCCAGGAGCAGTTCGGCGCGCGGGGCGTCGCTGCGCAGGGGCACGGCGATGACGACATCGGTGGCGCCGGTTCGCGTCACCGCCTCGCTCCACACCGGGTGCGCGAACGATCCGTCGACGATCTCGACGTGCCGGCCGTGGGCGGCGGCGAGCGCGGCGAACGCCCGGGCGCCCAGGTCATGGGTGACGCCGCGGGGCACGCCGACCAGGAGAGGCTCCGCGGCGGATCCGTGACCGGCCAAGGCAATGGCGAGGTCTCGGGCCAACCGATGGCGGACCACGTCGGAGATGAGGTGCTCGGCATCCATGGAAATCTCCGCGGCGAACCACAGCTGACCCAACTGCTGCAGCAGGGGCATCAGCCAGACGTCGGCGACGTCACCTCGTCCATAGGTGTGCCAGGCCAGTTCGACGGCCTCCCGGACCCGGGCCCGGTCCTGGCGTCGGGCCGCAGCGAAGACCCGCTCGGCCAGCTGGTCTCCCGTGGGCGCCACCGGCGCGACCATGGGCGCGGACCGGTTCGTGGCACCCAGCAGATGGCCCGTCCGTCGGCGCTCGGCCAGGTCGCGGACGGCTTGGGCGATCGGCATCCCGGCGCCCACCAGGGCGGCCATGGTCACCGCCGCCCGGTCGTCCCAATCGTCGGGGCGGCGCAGGGTCCAGCCGGACTTCACGTCGCCGAGAAACGCTGTCTCGTCGTGCCAGCTGCGGATCAGGTCGGCGGGGATGCCGGTTCGGTCGGCGAGCGCAGCGATGAACATGCGGTCCTTTCGGGCAACTTCTCTGGGCCGGGTCTTCGCCCAGTCTGGGTGGACGGTGCAACGATTCGGCCGCCCGCCGGCAGCGTGGCCGGCACCCGATAGGTCGGCAGTGAACTGCATTCACCTGAGGCAAATGGGTCCGGGCTGGAACTGGCCGGCGGTCCCCGATCGGCTCGCCGATCAGCTGCGGACCAGCACGGTCCCCGCCAAGCGGTCGTGCAGGCCCCGGTTGTCGCGATCCCAGACGGCGGCGGGGATGACCACGCACAGCAGCAGGGTCCGGATCAGCGCCCGCACCGGGCCGGCATAGCCGCCGTCGGCCGCCACGACCCGCAGCCCCATGATCCGGTGCCCGACCGTGTAACCCAAGGTGCCCACCAGGAGCAGGTTCTCGACGAAGAACACCAGCAGCGGTCCGAAGGAGTTCGATTGGTGGCCGCCGGCGAGTTGGTAATCGAGGAAGGCCGCGGCAATGAGCATGCTCAGTCCCCAGTCGATGAACAGGGCCGCGATCCGTCGCCCCATCCGCGCCAGGGAGCCGCGGCCCTCGCTGGGCAGGCCCAGCCGCTGACCGGCGTAGTCGTCGTCCGGCGACGCGAGCTGCGGGCCACCCAGCCAAGAGCCGATATCCCTGCGATCCACCACGCGGCTAGCCTAGTCCGCCCACCCGGCGTACCCGTAACACGCGGGAAACATGGGAGTCATGGCCGAGAAACGCGGCGTGATTAGCGTGACGGCCGAGCAACACGGGACCCGCAGCGAGCGCCGGTCTCGATCCGAGTGAGGAGGACGGTGTGTTCAACACCCCCCAGGAAGTCCTGGACTACATCAAGAGCGAGGACGTCAAGTTCGTCGACATCCGGTTCTGTGATCTGCCGGGCGTCATGCAGCACTTCAACGTCCCGGCGCAGACGCTCGACGAGGACTTCTTCACCGTCGGGCAGGCGTTCGACGGCAGCTCGATCCGGGGCTTCCAGGCCATCCACGAGTCGGACATGAAGCTCCTGCCGGATCTGCGGACCGGCTATCTGGACCCGTTCCGGGCCCAGAAGACCCTGATCATGAACTTCTCGATCGTGGACCCGTTCACGGACGAGCCGTACAGTCGCGACCCGCGCAATATCGCGGCCAAGGCGGAGGCCTACCTCAAGAGCACCGGCATCGCGGACACTGCGTACTTCGGGGCCGAGGCCGAGTTCTTCGTCTTCGATGACATTCGTTTCCAAACCAGCGCCAATGCGAGCTTCTACTACATTGACGCGGTCGAGGCGGACTGGAACTCGGGCCGCGAGTACCCCGAGGGGAACAAGGGCTACAAGACCCGCAAGAAGGGCGGCTACTTCCCGGTCCCGCCGGTGGACCACTTCGCCGATATTCGCGACGCGATGTGCAGCGTGCTCGACGAGGTCGGGCTCGAGGTCGAGCGGGCCCACCACGAGGTGGGCAGCGCCGGTCAGCAGGAGATCAACTACCGGTTCAACACGCTGCTGCACAGCGGTGACGACATGATGAAGTTCAAGTACGTCATCAAGAACGTCGCCTGGTCCGCCGGGAAGTCGGCCACCTTCATGCCGAAGCCGATTTTCGGCGACAACGGCTCGGGAATGCACACCCACCAGTCGCTGTGGAAGGACGGCAAGCCGCTCTTCTATGACGAGCAGGGCTATGGCGGGCTGTCCGATCTGGCCCGCTGGTATATCGGCGGGCTGCTGGAGCACGCCCCGTCGCTACTGGCGTTCACCAACCCGACGGTGAACAGCTACCACCGCCTGGTGCCGGGCTATGAGGCGCCGGTGAACCTGGTCTATTCGGCCCGCAACCGGTCGGCGTGCATTCGGATCCCGATCGCGGGCACCTCACCGAAGGCCAAGCGGATCGAGTTCCGGATCCCGGACCCGTCGGCGAACCCGTACCTGGCGTTCGCGGCGCAGCTGATGGCGGGCCTGGATGGGATCCGCAACCGGATCGAGCCGCCGGACCCGATCGACAAGGACCTCTATGAGCTGCCGCCGGAGGAGCACGAGCAGATCGCGCAGGTCCCGGGCTCGCTGCCGGAGGTGCTGCAGGCGCTGCGGGATGACCACGAGTACCTGCTCGAGGGCGATGTGTTCACGGAGGACCTGATCGCGACCTGGATCGAGTGGAAGACGCTCAACGAGGTCGACCCGATTCGGTTCCGGCCGCACCCGCACGAGTTCGAGATGTACTACGACATCTGACGAAGGACGCAGCGGAGGGTGGGGGTCGCGCGCAGCGCGGCACCCACCCTCCGCTGTCAGTCTTCCGGTCGGCTCAGAACAGTGAGGTGGTGCTCACGGCGGCGGCCCGAACCTGGGCCATCGTGAGCTCCTCGGAGCGGCACGAGAAGCTGGCGTAGAGCTCCAGCTGGTCGGCGTAGTGCGGGGAGCGGGTCCCGTCCGGGGCGATGAAGCCGGACTGCCCGGGCGGCGCGGCCAGGCACAGCCGAGCCTGCCCCTGGCCGAGCACGGCCATGTTGTTCTCGGTGCCGCGGTTGGCATATTGCGGCCCGACGATCGTCTCGTCGGCCCCGGCCTGCGGGATGCCGAGGAAGTTCTTGGCGCTGTAGTTGATCCGGGCGATGGGCACGGTCCAGCCGGACATGTCCGCTCCGCGCTGCTCGCGTAGCTGCGCGAGCGCCTGCTGGTACGTCGAGAGCAGCACCGATGCGGGCGCTGCCCCGTTGAAGAAGTCGACCTTCTGCGGCACTCCGGCGCGGGCGCCGAGCAGCGCGTTGTAGACCAGCTTGGTGCCCGGCGCGGGGCGCACCGAGGTCTGCTCGACGGGTCGGGCGTAGCCGGCGCCGGCGTACGCCGCGAACACCTCCGGCGGCAGATCGTCAGCCAGCACCGCCTGGAACAGCAGCGGCAGCCAGGCGCGCATGATGGCCGGTTGCGGCCCCTCGTAGAAGCCGTCCCCGTCGGTGTCGCGGGTCTGCCCGGACCAGGAGGTGACCAGCTCGACGTCGCGGCGCGCCGGATCGGTCGCCGGCAGGCCGGCCACCGAGGTGGCCAGGGTCGGGGCGAGGTAGCGCAGGTTGAGGTCGGCGTAGGAGAACTGCTGGTTGAGGTCCCACAACTGCTGGGCGGTGAACTGGCGCCGGCTGGCCAGTGCGGTCGTGATCTGGTCGACGCGGTCCACGACCGACCAGTTCCCGTAGTCGTTGTTGAAGCCGGGCGCGGCCTGGTTGTTCCAGTTCGCGAGGTAGCCCTGCGCGGGGTTGTAGCTGAGCGGATTCGCCGTGGGCGAGTTGAGGCCGGTCCACTCCATGGTCCCGTCCCCGAGCGCGGGCAGTCGCACGTCCTGGTTGGCGGGTCGGATCGGCAGGCGTCCGGGGCTGATGTAGCCGATGTTGCCCTGCTTGTCCGCGTAGTACCAGTTGATGCTGATCGCGAATTTGCCGGCCAGGTCACGGAATTCGTTGAAGTCCCGGGCCTTGCTCAGCTTGACCCAGGCCAGCAGTGAGGACACCTCGGCGCCCGCCCAGGACCGCTTCTTGCTGTAGGCCACACCCTGCGCCGTGTCGACCGACGTCACGGGCCCGTGCACGGTGCCGAGCACGTCGTAGCTGACGTCGGCGGCGCCGCGCACGTGGATGGTCTCGGTGCGCACCGTCATGTCCCGGTAGGCGCCGTTGTGGACGTAGCGCCGCGGGTTGGCGGGGTCGAGCCGCTCCTGGTACATGTCCACGACGTTCATCGGGCCTGCGGTCGCGCCCCAGGAGATCTGCGCGTTGGTGCCGAAGATGACGGCCGGGTAGGCGAACGGGGTGTTGCCGGCGAAGTCATAGCCGGCGCCGTGCAGGCCGATGCCGTAGACGTAGGAGGGGTTGAACCACTGGAACTGCGGGCCGTTGATGAGCACGGACTTGGCGTCGGCGGACTTGTCCTTGCCGGTGATCCAGATGTTCGAGGCGGTGGGCGCGCTTTGCGGCCACGCCCCACCGCCGGAGCGGGCCATCGCCCGGTCCGCGGCGTCGTCCAGGCCCGGGGTGATCGGGCGCAGCTGCCCGCGCCCCGTCCCGATCGGGGTGCCGACGGCCCCGGTGGCCGGCACGGTGGTGGGGGCGAGCGGGTCCTCCGGCCAGACCAGCTGGTCGAAGAGGGTGCGTCCACGGTCGGGGCCGTACGCCGCCGTCAACTGCTGCAGCACCTTGAGGTTGGCGACCTCGGCCGTGGAGTCGCTGTACCGGTTCGCCATGGTGCCGATCCACACCATCGCCACGTCGTACCCGGTCCACGTCGAGGGCGCGAAGCCGTAGTCGAGGAACTGCTTGGGCATCAGGTGCGTGGTGTCCGTGGCGATGGTGGCGAGCCATTCGTTCATCCCGGCGGCATAGCCGTCGAAGACGTCGCGGTCCTCCTTGGACAGCGCCGCCAGCTGGGCCTTGATCGAGGCCGGGTCGGCGCCGGCGCGGGTGTCCTTGTCGAACGCCAGATACTGAGGGCCGAGCACCTCGGCCACCGTGCCCTGCGTGGAGCGCCGGCTCATCTCCATCTGGAACAGACGGTCCTGCGCCACGGCGTACCCATAGCCGCGGAACAGGTCGTAGGTCGTCTGGGCGTAGACGTGCGGGATCCCGTAGGCGTTGCGCGTGATCGTCACCTTCGCCGGGGCCTCGGGTCCGCGGCTGGGTACGGCGTACGAGGTGGCGGACCCGACGCTCGCGGCGAGCGAGACGAGCGTGGCCAACGCCAGGCGACGGCGACTGCGGGCAGGACGAGTCGATGTCATGAACGAACCTCCCAGGGGTCGAGACGACCCGGGTGTCCGCGGCAGCTCGGCCGTCGTCGTCGACACCAGTGTCGCCGTGAGAGCCGTCACATTACGCCGAACTCCGTTGCGGGCCGGGGACCTTCGCACGGCGTGTCGGACGTCCGGTCCGATGAGTGCCGAAGCCGGGCCGGGCACCGGCTCTGAGCAGGGCGTGGACTTCGACACTGCCGCAAGGGATCTCATCCACCAGGGGCGATGCGAACCAAAACTTACCTGAAGCAGAACATTTCTTAGGCCTAAGGAAAGGCTCAAGGCCCTAGCGCAACCCTTGTGATGGAGGGCACAATCTACTCAGAGGTGGACCCCGGACAACCATTCGAGCCGGGGTCTACTGATGTGTAGGGGCCGTTTGAGCGCCGCCCGATCGCGTCTGAGCCGGGGGCTCTCGCCGAAGTCACACCCCCGAGCGACAGACTCCGGTGACGGTGTCAGACGATGGGCGTGTTCTCGTCCAGCCACTCGACCCGCTCGAACCCGAACGCCGTACAAGCGCTGCGCAGGTCCGGATAGACCAGCGATTCGTTGCGCAGCAACATCCCGTCCCGGGTCGCGGAGCCGCTGGCCACGAGGGTGATCGGAACCCGTACGTCGTGGGTCAGCAGCGTCGGCAGGTCGGCCTGGGCCCGCTGCCCGGACCGGGCGAACAGGACCGTCGAGGTCGGTTCCTCCCCGGCGGTCGAGGTGGCATAGACCAGGAACCGCCGCAGGCCGCCCAGGTCCAGGCGCAGGTTGACATCTACCTGGGCGGACCGGAATCCCGTCGGGCGGCGCACCGCGAGGAACTTGCGATTGGTGGCGTGCTCGAAGCCGACCACGCCGCGGGTGGTTTCGTACGCGACGCCTAACGTCGCGACCCGACCCTTCGGCAGCGCCAGCCGCAGCGCCAGGCGGCTGTCGGCGGCGTGGGAGAACCCGAAGAGCACCACCGGGTCCTGGTCGGGCCGCACGTGAACCCGGCCGCGGGCCGGCCGCAGCGACAACGACGGATGCCGCACCGGCTCCGGGGGCCGCGGCACGGGGGGCCGCGCGACGGGGAACCGGCTCGGCGGCCGGTCGGCTCGCTCGGCCCCTTCGGTCAGGTCGAGCGCGCTCGGCGTCAACTCGGCGAACCGGTCCCGCAGGAACGCCTCCTGGATGCGCAGGTCCCGGTCGTTGTTCTCCGCCTGGGCCCGCAACAGGCTGGTGGTGGCGTCCCGCAGCAGATCCAGTTGGGAGGTCAGCAGCCGCTCCGCCCGTCCCCGAAGCTCCCGGGGGGCCTCCGCGTTGAAGGCCCGCAACGTCTCCGGCAGGTATCGCTCCAGGACGTCGCGCAGCCCGGGGCTGATCGGCTGCCCGGCCGGCGGCGCGGCGTCGGTGATCGAGCGGGCCACCGGCACGGCCTGCGGCGGCAGGCTGGCCGAGAGCCGGTTGATCAGGGCCACGGTCTCGTGACCGGCCCGCCGATCGGGAAGGACGCTGGGATCGAGCTGGGCCCGGTAGGCGAGGAACTCCGCCGCCGACCAGCCGGCGAGCTCCACCGGCACGGGCCGCCAGGGGCCCACCGGCAGCCGGGACAGCGCGCCCTCCACCAGGTCCCGACGGCGACCCTCGCCCAGCATCGCGGCCACGACCGGTTTGGCCGAGTGCAGCAGCGGGTCGACGAGGGGGAGCCTCCTGCGCAGGAGGCCCTCGGTGGGGATCCGCCGCGCACCGGGGCGCCGCGGGCGTTGTGGTGAGCTCATGCATCAGTTCCGTTCCGTCGGGGCGAGGCGTCGCGGGTCGCGCGTGCCCGGCCTGAGGTCATTCTCGCCTGCTCGGGGCCTCGCGCGCGCGGCCTGGTCCCGGCCGATGCGGCCCGAGCGTGTGACCACCGCCGCACCGCGAGCCCGACCCTGACCTGCTGCGGCGGTGCGACAGTGGGGACGAGAGTCCACAGGGAGGCTGGCATGGGTGTCGCGGTGTGGGGCACGGGGGCATACGTTCCCGAGCGGGTCGTCAGCAACGCCGAGGTCGGTGGGCCCGCAGGCGTCGATGACGAGTGGATCCAACGCAAGACCGCGATCCGCGAGCGCCGCTGGGTGGCTCCCGACGAGGCCACCTCAGATCTCGCCACGCGCGCCGCCGTACGCGCCCTCGAGGCGGCCGGACTGACCCCCGACGACCTGCGCTATGTCGTGGTGGCGACGTCGACACCGGACCACCCGCAACCGCCGACCGCGGCCTACGTGCAGCACAACCTGCAGGCGCGCAATGCCGCCGCGTTCGACATGAACGCCGTGTGCAGCGGTTTCGTCTTCGCGACCTCGGCGGTGGCCCGGATGCTGTGGGCGGTCGACGGCTACGGCCTGGTGATCGGCGCGGACGTCTACAGCCGGATCCTCAATCCCACCGACCGGCGCACCGTCATCCTGTTCGGCGACGGTGCCGGCGCGGTCGTGCTGGGTCCGAGCGACGGCGATCACCACGGCATCATCTCGACCAAGCTGCACACCTTCGGCGCCCTCAACGACAAGATCATGGTGCCGGCCGGCGGCAGTCGGCTGCCCCTGGAGGACATCCACCACGAGACCGGCCTGGCCTATTTCACGATGGAGGGCCGCGCGGTCAAGGACTTCGTGCTGACGGAGCTGCCGCCGCTCGTGGCGGACTTCTTCGCCCAGGCCGGCGTCGACCCGGCCGAGATCGACCACTTCATTCCGCATCAGGCCAACGGGATGATGCTCGACGACCTCGTCCCGGCGCTGGGGCTGGTGAACGCCAGGGTGCACCGCACCCTGGAGAGCTATGGCAACACCGGCGCGGCCTCGGTCGGCATCACCCTGGATCAGGCCTCCCGGGAGGGCTCGCTGCAGCGCGGCGAGAAGGTCTTCCTGGCGGGCTTCGGCGGCGGAATGGCGGCCGGCCTGGCCGTCTTGGCCTGGTAGCCGCTCAGGTCTTCGGCATGCCCGGGTGCCGGGGCAGCGGCACCCGCCACTGCACCTGCGTGCCGCACGGCTCCAACGCCATGGCGAAGCAGGAGCCGCCGCGCGCCACGGCCCGCTCACGCAGGTTCACCAGACCCGAGCGGGCGGCGCCGGTCTCGATGCCGACGCCGTTGTCCCGGACGACGACGAGAACGTCGTCCGTCGCGGCGCTGACCAGCACGTGCGCGTCGGTGGCCCGGGCGTGCCGCGAGACATTGGCCAGCGCCTCCCGCACGACCGCGAGCACGTCGGCCTCGTACTCGAACGGGATCTCCCCCAGCGCCTCGAAGGAGACGTCCGGGACAAACCCGAAGACCTCCGAGGCGCCCTCGACGATGCTCTCCAGCTCCGGCCCCAGGCCACCCTCGGGCAGGGGGTGGTGCAGCTCGAAGATCGCGTGCCGGATGTCCTTCACGGCCGCATCGAGGGAGTCCAACGCGGCCGTCAGTTTCTCGCGCAGCAGGCCCTCCGCCAGCCGGCTCGCGGTCTGCAACGACAGCCCGGTGGCATAGAGACGTTGGATGACGTGGTCGTGCATGTCCCGGGCGATCCGGTCGCGATCCTCCAACAACGTGCTGCGCGAGCGGGCCCGCTGCGCCCGCGCGGCCTCCAGCGCCAGGCCCATCTGCTCCCCGAAGGAGGTCAGCGACTCCATCGTGTCGAGGGCGCCGCGCAGGTCCTCCCCCGACCAGCACAGCGCGATCAGGCCCAGTTCCACCTCGCCGACCGTGACCGGCACGACCGCGGTCGCGCCGTCGGTGGACAAGCCGGCGGTGGAGCGCAGGTCCTGGGACATCTCGCCGACGTGCGCGTCGCCCGGGTCGATCATCAGCAGCAGCGGCGCCCGGTTGGCCAGCACCATCCGCCACCGCTGGCTCGACAGGGTCGCGCCGAGCAGATCCGGCGACCCCTCGCCGGCGGTGTCCACGGCCTGCAGCACCAGCGTGTCGGTCTGCGGATCCACTGCGGCGAACACCGCCAGCTGCGCGTCGCCGAGATCGCGGGCGCGCTTGACCATGCGCGCCACCGCGGCCCGCTCATTCCGACCCTCCAGCAGCGTCTGGGTCAGCTCCCCCACCGCGGCAGCCCAGTCGCGATTGCGGGCCGCCCGCCGGTAGAGCTGGGCATTGTCGATGGCGATCCCCGCCGCCGCCGCCAGCGCCACGATGAGCTGCTCGTCCTCGGCGGAGAACTCCGGCGCGCCCCGCTTCTGGGTGAGGTAGAGATTGCCGAAGATCTCCTCGCGCACCCGGATGGGAGCGCCGACGAACGATCCGATCGGTGGGTGGCCGGGCGGCAGCACGCCCACCGAGGCCGGGTGGGAGGCCACGTCGGCGATCCGCCGCGGGCCGGGTTCGGACAGCAAGAGCCCGAGGATGCCGTGGCCGGTGGGCAGGTCGCCCTCGACGGTGCCGGGCGCGACGCCGTACGTCAGGAACTCCAGCAGGTGCCGACCCGAGTCGTCGACCACCCCCAGCGCGCCGTACGTCGCATCCACCAGCACACAGGCGGACTCCACGATCTGGGTGAGCACGGTCGGCAGGTCGAGGTTCGAGCTGACGGCGACGACGGCGTCCAACAGGCCGGCGAGCCGCTCCCGGGACTGCTGGGCACCCTCGGCGCGGGCGCGGATCTCCGCGATGAGGTCGTCGATGTCGAGCGTGGCGCCATGCGCCAACGCCCGGGCCGGCCTCGTCGCCTTCGGGTCCACGGCTTGAATGGTAGCCGCCCCCGCGGCGGTCAGGCTTTAGCCAGCGGCGTCGCCGAGTCGGGGTGCACGGTCAACACGTCGCAGTTGGCGTGGGACAGGCAATAACCGGCCACGCCGGTCTCGGTGCGCTGGTCCTGGGCGACGACGAGCACGCTGGCCCCCTCGCTGCGGCGCACGAACGTCGGGCCCGGATCGCCATCGACGACCTCGAAGGTCACCGCCAGGCGGGGCGCCTCCCGCAGAGCCCGCAACGCCGCCGTGAAGGTGGCCTCGTCGCAGGCGGCGCGTTCGTCGGCACTCAGTCCCCCACGCAGGACCTGCAGGAATCGGACCCGGGCACCGCGCGCGACCGCTTCGCGGACCGCGGCTCGCGCCACCGAGCCGGCGGCGCCGTCACCGGCGAGACCAGCGACGACGTCCCCCACCGGGACGCGCCGAGCCGGCTGACTCGGCCACCTGGTCGTCGTCATGGGACCATGATTGGGTTCGCCCTGGAGGTCGGGCAGGGCCGTAGGTCCCCTGTCGGACCCGGCCGGTGCGGCCCGCGGCAGGTCGGCGCCGCAGTGTGGCACCGAGGGCTCAGGGCCGGTCCTGCAACTCCTCGGCATGCGTCGCCGCGAAGACGGCGGCCTGCGTCCGGCGTTCCATGCCCAGCTTGGCCAGCACCGCGGTGATGTAGTTCTTCACGGTCTTCTCGGCGAGGAAGAGCTCCTGGCCGATCTGCCGGTTCGTCAGACCCTGGGCGACGTGCAGCAGGATCCGCCGCTCCTGCGGGGTGAGGCTGCGCAGGCGCGGGTCGGTCGTCGTGCCCAGCGCGACCGATTCCTGGAAGCCGGTCACGTCGGCCTCATTGAGCAGGCGCTCGCCACGCGCCACCGAGCGGATCGCCGCGACCAGGTCGGAGCCGTGAATGTCCTTGAGCAGGTAGCCGGCCGCCCCCGCCAGCACCGCCGCCGCCAGGGCGCGGTCGTCGTCGAACGAGGTCAGGATCAGCCCGGCGATCGAGGGGTCGACGGCCCGGACGTGTCGGCACACCTCGATGCCCGACCCGTCGGGCAGCCGGGCGTCCAGGATCGCGACGTCGGGACGCAGCGCCGGGATGCGCCGCTCGGCCTCCTCGGCCGACCCGGACTCACCGACGATCTCGATGTCGTCTTCCAGCTCCAGGAGCTCCCGCAGTCCGCGACGCACGATTTCGTGGTCGTCAAGCAGGTAGACGCGCACGGTCATCGGATGCCTCCAGGTCCCGGCCGCATGGCGCAGCGACCACTGCTCAGCCTACGTTGGCGCCTCAGCGTACCGATTCGACCCCGCGCCGTCAGCGGCTCTCCGTGCGACCGTAGAACAGCCGCTCCGTGACGACCCGGGCCCGCCGAGCGGCGCGTTGGTAGTCCTCGCCGAGTTCGTAGCCGTGTTGGGCGTGCAGCCCGAGGATCCGGGCCACGCCCTCCCGGTCGCGGGCGTCGCCGGGGATCACGTCGGCGAGCCGGCCCCGCCACAGCATGCCCGCGTCCCGCAGCCGCGAGGCGAACAGCCAGGCCCGGGCGAGCACCTGCGCGTCGGATGCCTCGACGAGACCGGCCTCCTGCGCGGCCTCGAGTGCGGCGAGGGTGCGCGTCGTGCGCAGAGCCGGTACGGCGTGCGCGTGCCGCAACTGGATCAGCTGAACCGTCCACTCGACATCGGTCAGTCCACCCGGCCCCAGCTTCACGTGGGTCTTGGGGTCGGCGCCCCGCGGCAGCCGCTCGGACTCCATCCGCGCCTTCAGCCGGCGAATGTCCTTCTCCTGGGCGGCCGTCAGGCCGTCCGGGCGATAGCGCAGCGGGTCGATCGCCGCGATGAACCGCTCCCCCAGCGCGACGTCCCCCGCGATCGGGCGGGCCCGCAGCAGGGCGTGGAACTCCCAGGTCTGCGCCCACCGCTGGTAGTAGCCGAGGTAACCCTCCAGGGTGCGCGTCAGCGGCCCCGCCTTGCCCTCCGGCCGCAGGTCGGCATCGAGGTCGAGATGGGGGTCGGGTCCGGCGAGCTTGAGTTGCCGACGCAGTTCGATGACCACCGCGGTGACCGCCTCGACGGCCTCGGCCTCGGCGGCGCCGTCGTGGGGCTGGTGGACGATCAGAACGTCGGCGTCGGAGGCGTAGCCGAGCTCCCGGCCGCCGAAGCGGCCCATCCCGATGATGGCGATGTTCGCCGGGATCGGCGCGCCGCGCTCGAGACCGACCCGCTTGGTCGCGATATAGAGGCAGGACTCGATCAACGCCTCGGCCAGGTCGGTCAACGCCTGACCGACCGCGTCGGCATCGACGACGCCGACCAGGTCGGCGACCGCGATCCGGAACAGCTCCAGCCGCCGGATCGCCCGAGCCGCCTCGACCGCCTCGTCCGCCGCGTCCTTGCGGGCGATGGCCGAGCGCATCGTGGCGATGAGCCGCTCCCGACCGCGCGGCTCCAGCCCGTCCGGTTCACCGAACAGCTGCACCGCGTCCGGCATCCGCATCAGCAGGTCGCCGGCGAACCGGGACCGCGCCAGCACGTGCGCCAGCCGCTCCGCCGCCTCCCCGGAGTCGCGCAGCATCTTGGCGTACCAGGGCGTGCCGCCGAGCGTTTCGCTCACCTTGCGGTAGGCCAGCAGCCCCGCGTCGGGATCCGCCTCGTCGGCGAACCAGCCCAGCATCACCGGCAGCAGCTGCCGGTGAATGGCCGCGGTCCGGCTCACGCCGCTGGTGAGCGCCTCCAGGTGACGCATCGCTCCGGCGGGGTCGCGGAACCCGAGCGCCTTGAGGCGTTCTCGCGCCGCCTGCGCGGTGAGCCGGACGTCGTCGTTCGACAGCTTCGCGGCGGCGGCCAGCAGCGGCCGGTAGAACAGCTTCTCGTGGATCCGGCGGACCTCGCGGGCCTCGTCCTGCCAGGCCGCGATCACCTCCCGCGCCGGGTCGGTGCGCAGGTTCATCGCCCGCCCCAGGCGGCGCAGGTCCGCGTCGCTGGTCGGCATGAGGTGGGTGCGACGCATCTTGTGCAGCTGGATGCGGTGCTCGAGGCTGCGCAGGAAGCGGTACGCCGCATCGAGGCGGGCCGCGTCGTCCCGGCCGACGTAGCCACCGCGCGAGAGCGCCCGCAGCGCCTCCAGCGTGGTGCCCGACCGTAGCGCGTCGTCGGTGCGCCCGTGCACCAGCTGCAGCAGCTGCACGGAGAACTCGATGTCGCGCAGCCCGCCGGGCCCGAGCTTGAGCTGCCGCTTCGCCTCACCGGCGGGCACGTGCGCCTCGACCCGCCGGCGCATGGCCTGCACGTCCTCGACGAAGTGATCCCGGGAGGCGGCCTGCCAGACCATCGGTTGCACCACGTCCAGATAGGCCGCCCCGAGATCGGCGTCCCCCGCGACGGGACGGGCCTTGAGCAACGCCTGGAACTCCCACGTCTTGGCCCAGCGCTGGTAGTACTGCCGGTGGCTGGCCACGGTCCGCACCAGCGGCCCCTGCTTGCCCTCCGGCCGCAGCGCGGGATCGACCTGCCAGAGGGTGCCCTCCGCGGTCGCCGCCGAGCACGCCTTCATCAGCGTCGAGGCCAGTTGGGTCGCCGCCGTGATCGCCGCGTCCTCCGCGCCGCCCTCGACGGGCTCGGCCACGAAGATCACATCGACGTCGGAGACGTAGTTGAGCTCGCTGCCCCCGCACTTGCCCATCCCGATCACGGCCAGCCGGGCGATCGCGGCCTCCGGGTGCTCCTCCCGGGCGATGGCCAGCGCCGCCTCCAGGGCCGCGGCGGCCAGATCGGCGAGCGCCCCGGCGGTGCCCGCGAACGACGCGCTGGGGTCGACGGCGACGATGTCCAGGGCCGTGATGCCGAGCATCTGCTCGCGGTAGGCGACCCGCAGGGCGTCGTACGGGTGCCGGTCGCCGCGCCGCGGCGCCCCCACGGCGGCGACCAGCCGGGCCGCGCGATCGGCCGCCGAGGCGGGCTCGGCGTCCGCGGCGGCCACCCAGTGGCCCGGGTGCGCGGCCAGGTGATCGGCCAGCGCGGTGGAGGCTCCGAGCACGCCGAGCAGCCGGTCGCGGCGCTCGCTGTGGGCGGCGAGCACCGCCCGCAGCTCGTCCTCGCGGTGCACGCCGGGCCCGTGGTGGCCCGCCCCCGACGCGCCCTCCAACAGCTTGACCAGCGCCAGCACGGCGGCATCGGGGTCGGCGGTGTGGCCCAACGCCCGCAGCAGGCCGGTGTCGTCCGAGGGCAGCGCGATGAGTCCGGCCAGCACCGGCGACTCCAGCAGCCGGGCGACCCGGCGCGAGTCGTGGAAGCCGATCCGGGCCAGCAGGGCGGTCGCGGACTCCTGGCGTTCGACCATCAGCGGGCCCCCCGGGTCACAGGTTCGGCAGCAGGCGCCGCAGCTCCAGCGGAGTGACCTGCGCCCGGTATTCGTCCCACTCGGCCTGCTTGTTGCGCAGGAAGACGTCGAAGATCTGCTCCCCCAGGGTTTCGGCGACCAGTTCGCTGCGAGCCATCACGGTGATCGCCGAGTGCAGGGAACTCGGCAGCGGTTCGATCCCCAGCGCGGCCCGCTCCGCCGGGGTCAGGCTCCACACGTCGTCCTCGGTCTCGTCGACGAGCTCGTATTCCTGCTCGATCCCGCGCAGTCCCGCCGCCAACAGCACGGCGTAGGCCAGATAGGGATTGCACGCGGGATCCAGCGAGCGCACCTCGACGCGGGTGCTGTTGCCCTTGAGGGGCTTGTACATCGGCACCCGCACCATCGCGGAGCCGTTGTTGTGGCCCCAGCAGACGTACGCCGGGGCCTCGTCGCCGGCCCACAACCGCTTGTAGCTGTTGACCCACTGGTTGGTGACCGCCGTGAGCTCGGCGCCGTGCCGCAGGATCCCCGCGATGAACTGCCGCGCCACCTTGGACAGCTGGTAGCGGGACCCCGCCTCGTAGAAGACGTTCTTGTCGCCCTCGAACAACGACAGATGGGTGTGCATCCCGGATCCGGGGTGGCCCTGCAGCGGCTTGGGCATGAACGAGGCGAAGACGCCCTGCTCCAGGGCGACCTCCTTGATGACCGTGCGGAACGTCATGATGTTGTCGGCGGTGGAGAGCGCATCGGCATAGCGCAGGTCGATCTCCTGCTGGCCGGGGCCCCCCTCGTGGTGGCTGAACTCGACCGAGATGCCCATCGACTCCAGCATCGTGATGGCGCGGCGCCGGAAGTCCTGCCCGGCGGCGTGGGCCGAGTGGTCGAAATAGCCGGCCGAGTCGATCGGGGTGGGCTCCGTCCCCTCAGACCAGCCTTGGCGGAACAGGAAGAACTCGATCTCGGGATGGGTGTAGAAGCTGAACCCCATGTCGGCGGCCTTGGACAGGGTCCGGCGCAGCACATAGCGCGGGTCGGCCAGGCTCGGCGAGCCGTCCGGCAGCAGCACGTCGCAGAACATCCGCGCGGTCCCGGGCGGGCTGTCCCGCCAGGGCAGGATCTGGAACGTGCTGGGGTCCGGCTTGACGAGCATGTCCGACTCGGTCACCCGGGCGAACCCCTGGATGGCGCTGCCGTCGAAGCCCAGCCCCTCCTCGAAGGCGCCCTCCAGCTCGGCGGGCGCCACCGCCACCGACTTCAGGGTGCCCAACACGTCCGTGAACCAGAGCCGCACGAACCGGATGTCGCGCTCCTCGAGGGTGCGCAGGACAAACTCCTCCTGACGATCCATGCCCCGATCCTGCCGCACCTTTGTGACGCTGGTGTTTCACGGCCCACGGCGTACGACGAAGCCGCGACGCCAGAGCGGGGCCGACGGATTCCTCCGCCGACCCCGCCCGGGGTTGGTGCGCTCAGCGGTGCCTCACTTGGTGAAGCCCACCTGGATCTGCATCTCGTTGCCCTGCTTGGAGTCGCTCTGCACGGTGATCGTCGTGCCGGAACCGGCGACCTTCGTCGAGCCCATCGGGTTCGCCGCGCTCCAATAGCGATTTGGGTCGGTGTCATCGAAGCGCGGGATCGGCTCCTGCGCGGGCACCGCCACGGCCGTGCCGTTGCGGTGGAACGTCACCGGGTCGGTCCGCTCCAGCCCGAAGGTCGCGTCGAACGGCTGGCGCCGGTTGCCCAGCAGCCTGCCGTCGGGGAAGACGATCGGCGTGGGCCGCGCGTCCACCGGCAGGGCGCGCCCGTAGCCCGGGTGCACCCGGGTGTTGTTGTCCTTCTGCGAGGAGTCGCAGAACCAGACCAGCAGACCGTTCTGATAGGGGAACCGCTCCACCCAGTCGGGTCGGGTGTCCGCCCAGCCGAAGTTGTACGGGCCGGTCTTGAGGTAGGCGTCGTAGCCGGAGTAGACGCGGTTCTCGGCCAAGTAGTACTGCGCGTAGTCCTTGGTCACCGTGCCGTTGATCCGTGTGAAGCCCTTGGCGACCCAGCCGTTGTCCCCGCTCTCGACGTTGTCGTTGAACAGCGTCGCGCCGTCGGCCGTGACCACGATGTCGTCGTAGAAACCGCCTGGCAGCGAGACCCCGCCGTCGGTGGCGTAGCGGAACCGGAAGCTGATCTGGCGACCCGCGTAGGCCGACAGGTCCCAGGTCACCTCGCGCCAGTCGGAGACGCCGTCCAGATCCGGGCTCACCTTGGTCCAGGTGGCCCCGTCGGTGGAGACCTCCGCGTAGAGGTAGTCGTATTCGGCCTCGGTCTGGTTGGCCACCCAGGCCGACACCGTGGCCGAGGACTTCCCGGTGAGGTTGATGCTGCGGGTCAGGGTGTTGTTGACGTTGTCCCCAGTGCCGCTCCACCACTCCATCGTCCCGCTGTGCGGCGTGGGGTAGCTGATCGAGACCGTCTTGCGGGGCAGATTGACCAGCAGTGTCTGCGGGTTCTGCTTGGCGTCCCGATCCGCGGGGCCCAGCTTGAGCTTGGTGTCCTGGCCGTATTGGATCGTGCGCACGTCGGTCCAGCCGAGGAAGATCTTCTCCCACGGCCCCATGTAGCCCGGCTCGCTGCCGATGTCGACGGTGCCGTTGTTGAGCCAGGAGCCCGCGCTCATCAGCGTCCAGAAGCCGGTGCCGTTGTCGCCGCCGGCGGTGTCGTACATGTCCGGCAGGCCCAGGTCGTGGCCGAACTCGTGGGTGAAGACCCCCAGCCCGCCGTTCTCCGGCTCGGTGGTGTAGTCGCCGACCCAGATACCGGAGCCGCCGATCGGGGTGCCCCCGAGCTTGTTGATCGCCGGCCCGGTGTTGCCCTGGTCGGTGGGATAGGCATACCAGCGGTGACTCCAGATGGCGTCCTCGCCCTGCGCGCCGCCGCCGGCCTCCTCACCCTCGCCGGCGTGGATGATCTGGATGTGGTCGACGTAGCCGTCCGGCTCGTTGAAGTCGCCGTTGTCGTTGTAGTCGTAGCGGTCGACCTTGTCGAACTGGCTCAGGTAGGCCTTGATGTCGGCCTCGCTCTCGCCGGCCGCGCGCTGCGCGTCGTACCAGGCCGTCACGGAGTCCTTGACGTACTGCCAGTACTGCGAGCCCTCGGAGGTGCCGTCGCCGTCGGTCGGGTTGTGGCCATAGCAGGCCTCGTTGTAGGGCAGCTTCACCCAGTTGCTGACGTCACCGGACGCCTCGAACCGGCCCAGCGACTGCTTGAGGTAGAAGTCCTTGAACGAGTTGGTCGCGCCGAACATCAAGTTCAGGTAGTGCTCGCGGTTGTAGTCGGCCTGCCAGATCGTGGAGTTGTCGTTGGCCCGGTCGGGCTGCGGGATCTGGTTGTGTAGCGGCCCCGGCGTACCGCCCTGCGGGCTGCACGTCTGGGTGCCGAACTCCACCAGCAGCGTCAGGACCGCTTCCTTGCGGTTGACGTCGTAGTTGACGTACTTGCCCTTGGCGACCTCGATGACCCGCTTGCCCTTGGCATTGGTGGTCACCTTGGCCTTGCCCGCGGCGAGCTGGTCCATCGCCGCCTGGGTGATCGCCCGCTGCCGCTCGCCGGCCGGGTGCGAGAAATCGTCCTGGCGCGCGCCGGTGGTCTCGGGGTCGCTAGGGGCGACGGGGGCGGCGACCGCTGCGCCGGGGTTGAGCATGCCGGTGGCGGCCAGGGCCACCGCCGCCACGTCCCACCGGCTCGCCGAGGGTGAGAACACGTTGTATCGACGCTGAGAACGTGATGAGGTGAAGGCACCCGTAGTTGCCGGCGAGCGACCGCCCGCCGGGTGAGG